>DATFHK010000103.1:0-52293 GCA_035248505.1 Gemmatimonadaceae bacterium
AGGGAGACGAGTGGCGCCAGTCCCTTCTGACAATTCGCCCAGCCTTCCTCGTCGCTTTGTCCCCTTCTCGAGCCAGGGAAGCAAATCACGTTCGGAACTTTGTTGGCAGCTGCGAGTGGAATTGCTTTTTCATATCCCGGAATCAGCCACGCATGATTCTCGACTCGATTGAAGCCATCGGTCAGCCGATTCTCCGGGTGCGGCACGGTCGCGTATCCCATCGAGCAAACAAGACCGTAGCGAAGCGGCACGGGCCAATCGGCGGGCTCGAGGAGATCGACGCCCTGCATGCCGAGGTCGCGGCACATCTCGCACATCTGCTCGAGCGTGAACTTGCCCCACGGCCAGCGCGAGGCCGAAAGATTGAGCCGACCCCGTTCGGGTGTCGAGTGAGCCGGCCGTACGAGGTTCGACGCTGACGCGAGCGCGCGTTTTCCGTTTAATCCAATCACTCCAGCCGCGGCTCCCGCCGCGACAAATCTCCGTCGATTCATCCGACCTCCGGTTGGAGAGAGAATGTGCGGCCGGTCGCAGAAGCGGTCAAATGCCGAACACGCGGGAGTTCCGCTTCTACTAATGGCGCCCCCGTCTCAAAATCCGCAGATTTTGCCGCGCCCCAGCCGTCGTCCCTCCACTTGGAGCCGATCGAATGAGCAATCTCAGCTTCGTCGACATTCTCGTTATCGCGGCATACTTCGTCCTCCTGGCGGCGATCGCCTGGTGGGCCGCAAAGCGCGAGAAGAACGTCAGCGCCGACTTCTTCCTCGCCTCGAGAGATGTAGGTTGGCTGGCAGTCGGAGCGAGCCTCTTCGCATCGAACATCGGTAGCGAGCACCTCGTCGGGCTCGCCGGCACTGGAGCGGCCAGCGGATTAGCTGTCGGCCACTTCGAGTGGCTCGCCAGCTTTATCCTGCTTCTGCTCGGCTGGCTGTTCGTGCCGTTTTATCTGCGCAGCGGCGTCTACACAATGCCGGAATTCCTCGAGCGCAGGTACAACCCCGGCTCGCGCGCGTATTTCACCTGGGTGTCGATCATCGGCTATGTGCTGACAAAAATCAGCGTGACACTCTTCGCCGGTGGCATCGTCATGCGCGCAGTCACTGGCTTCGATTTCTGGACCAGCGCCGTCATCCTCATCGTCATCACCGGCCTTTACACCATTTTCGGTGGATTGCGCGCGGTCATCTATACCGAGGTGATGCAGGCGGTAGTGCTGATCGTCGGCTCGGTGACGCTCATGTTCATCGGACTCCATGCCGTCGGCGGCTGGTCCGGGCTCGAGGCAAAGGTGCCTGAGAGTTTCTTCTCGATGTGGAAGCCGATGCACGACAAGGATTTTCCATGGACTGGTATCGTCTTCGGCGCGCCGATTCTGGGAATCTGGTATTGGTGCACCGACCAGCACATCGTGCAGCGCGTGCTGGCGGCGCGAAACATCCAGGAGGCACGGCGCGGAACCATTTTCGCCGGTTATCTGAAAATCCTGCCGGTTTTCATTTTCGTTCTGCCCGGCATCATCGCCGCCGCACTCTTTACCGACGTGCGCAGCGGTCAGGCTGACTCGGCTTATCCCGTTCTCGTCACGAGACTGCTACCGATCGGGTTCAAGGGATTGGTGCTCGCGGGAATGCTCGCCGCACTAATGAGCTCGCTGGCGTCGGCGTTCAACTCCTGCTCGACGCTCCTCACCTGGGACGTCTATCGAAAGTGGCGCCCGGATGCGACCGAAGCGCGGCTCGTTTTCGTCGGCCGCGTGACGACCGTGATTCTCGTCGGGCTCGGCCTCGCCTGGATCCCGTTCATGAAGTACGTCTCACCCCAGCTTTACATCTATCTCCAGAGCGTGCAAGCCTACATCGCGCCACCGATTGCGGCAGTCTTCCTGCTCGGCGTCCTGAGTCCGCGCCTCACCGGTCGCGGGGCGCTGACCGCGTTGTGGGTTGGATTCGTGCTCGGCCTGGCGCGATTGATTCTCGAGCTGGATAAGGCACACCTCACTCAGGGATCGTTCCTGTACTGGTTCGCCGATATCAACTTCCTGCATTTTGCGGCGTTCCTGTTCGTGCTTTGCAGTGCGCTGTTGATTGTGGTGAGCCTTCTGTCGCCGCCTCCGCCACCCGAGCGGGTCGCGGATCTCACCATGCAAACCGTTGCCCCGTCGGAGAAAGTCGTGGTCACCGGACCGGAGAGAAAGATCGAAATCACGTTCTCAGTGGTGCTGGCGGCGATCATCGGCGTGCTGTGGATCGTGTTCAGATAGTAGCGGCATGAAAAAGCGCTGGTGGCTGGCGGATCTCCGCCGGCTGCCAGCGACTGGCTTCGAGTGGCAACACCAAAACCGGGCCTGGTGCCGCCCATACAACCATCCGCGTCGTACTGCCACACCTGAACTGCCGCCCGGAGTACAAGCCAGGGACGGTTTCGCCCAACCTGCCGAGTACGATCACTGGCGTGTCGCCATGTTGTCGCGCGGCGGCGATCAATTCCTGACCGACATCGCCAATCCGGATCATCGGCTCGCGCGCGAGCGAGCCACCCGCCGCACCTACCATCGCGGCAATCGATCGCCCCGCCAGGATCTGCAGCGCGCTTTCTTCAAGGGAATCGATACCGACCGGCCGGCCATTGCTGCGCGAGCGGTCTCCGTTGACTGTGCTCACGCGATGGAGAAAGGAAGACACACCCGCGCTTGCCACGACATCCGCTTCGACAACATGGATTGCCTCGAGCTCTGCTTGCGATGCGGCTGCCAACGCACTTGCAGTTGCGGCCACGATTTCGCTTCCGGGACGGCAGCTTACCGCGGCCACCACCCGGGTGGGTTTCGTGAGCGGCCCCTGTGGAATGATGAGCACCGGCACCGCCGAAATTGCAATTAGACGCTGCGGCGTCGTTGCTCCAAAACGGCTGCTTCCACGACGTTTCGGTCCACGGCCAACGCAGATCAGATCTGCCTTCACCTCGTCTGCGACGCGCGCAAGCACAGCCGAGGGCACTCCGGTTCTGATGCCGACGCGCACGGACTTGTTCCCGAGCAGTTCGGCGAACTCGCGCAGGGCAGCATAGAGACTCGGCACCTGTGTCGATCGATGATGAATCGTCGAAGCGACGTGCTCGGTCAGATAGGATGGCGTGCTGGGTAGCGGCACAACGTGAACCAGAAACAGCTCGGCATCCTTCGCCAGATGCGTCGCTACCCAGCGCGCCCCGGCGAGCGAAGCGCTGCTGAAATCGATTCCGACGACGATTTTCCTGAACGGCTTCATGCCGTGTTGACGCCGGCGGTTTCCAGCTGCGGCCTTCGCTGCCGGATTTCACTTACGGTCTGCTCAGCGTCTTCGACGCTGACGTGGTCTTGCAACACATCCCAGATTGCGTGCGCAACCGCGATGGTCACGTGGTGCGTCGCGTACGACGGCACCAGGAATTCCAGCGCAAAGGAATCGTGCGGATTCCGATGCGAGCTGGGATCGAGAAGGCGCGCCAACGGTCGATGACCCTCGGCAACCCACTCGTAGGCGCCGTCGTGCACGATCGAAACGTTGGATGCGTTCACCGACCGGCTAAGGCGACCAGGATAGTCGCGCAACAGCGTCGCTTCCATCGCGCGCCACGATTTGACGGCGGCGAGCTGCGCTGCGCGGCGGCTTGGCAATCCGCTGAAACCGATCGCCTGACCGCGAATCCAGCCTATCTGTTGTCCGCGCTCGTTCTCGAGACGCAGTCTATCGTCGTTTCCATCCATGAAAATCTTGAACATCACATTCTCCCGGAGGCGGTGTGTAGCGCCACCCGTCGTGCGCTACACACCTGGTGGTTGTCTGTTTGGGTCGTGTTTCACCTCCTTGCTGGGGTGAGCATGGCGGCACCTCCGCAACGCAGTTCGGGAGTCGCGTACTCGAACTTTGTTGCGGAGCGAACCGCGAGGATGCAAAACACCCCACCAACGCGAGCGCAGGTGGGGTGTGATTGGACATCGACAGATGCGATGTCTGCTCAATACCTCGGTGGATTAGCCGCTTTGCTGCGGACCTCCGCCAAACCTGTGCTCGATAGGCGCGTCCCGGCGCGAGCCCGCGGTCGCCTGATGTTGGGCGGACCGGGACGGTGAGAAGCGCATTTCGGACACGCGCGTTTTATGAGTTGTGGTCGTCATGCAGTGAGGCGTCATGGCGTCCGTACGGGCGAAGGTATGAAAGCAAAAAGTCGCATCACCGATGTGACGAGAATTTGCACTCTCGCTGAAACAGCTCGCGCGAACCTCTCTTGCGCGCGAATATCTCATCATCGGGACGCGACTCCCTGCAATGAATATAGTCGGTGAGGTCGCTATTGTCCACCGCTGAGAAATTTGTTTTTGGATTTGCACGCGGAACTTTTTCTCAGTTGCGTGCGGAACTTTGTTTAGTTCGCGTCCCGGATTACGAGCGGCGACCAGAATTCCTCTCGCGCCTCCGGCGACAGCTCACGCCTTGCGAGAGCGGCTCTCCGCACTGCCTGTCGATATTCCTCGTACAGGTTAGCGTGATGTGCCCAGAACGCGTTGGGCACTTCCATCAACGCGCGGAGAAGATCTCCGCGGAATGAGTGAACCCGCGCAAGTGGATCGTCACCGAGTTTCGTCAACGCGTATCGCACATCAGCCGCGCTACACGCACCAGCTACCAGCGCCGCCAGAAGCGCGTGTCCGTCCAGCGTTGGATCGCCGTGGCTGTTGTTATTCAGCATAAGCTGCTGGTTCGTCCCGCATTGCTGGTTCCGTTAATTGCCTCATCGCTGCGCCTTCATCGAGCGGCAGCCAGATCGTGAACGTCGAGCCGTGTCCATCCACGCTCTCGACGGTCAGATCACCGCCGAGCAATCTGGTAACACGCGAGGCGATCGCGAGTCCAAGGCCGGCGCCGGGCATGTCGCGGTGCTCGTCGAGACGCGTGAACTCCTCGAAGATGACAGCGGTCTTGTCGGCGGGAATGCCGCGTCCGCTGTCGACGACCTCGATCGCCAGCCAATCGCTCAATGATCCATCTCGTCGCTTGATAGACGAGCGAACCGTGATCGCGCCATCGGGCGGCGTGTACTTGATGGCGTTCGTCAGCAGATTGCCCAGCACCTGACGCACGCGCCGCCCGTCCGTCGTAATAGGCGGAAGATGCGGCGCGAGTTCCACCTTTATCGCGTGGCCTGCTGCCGCCGCCCGCGCGCGATGCTCTTCGACTGCATCCTCGATGACCGTTTCGACGTGCGTCGTGCGCGGTACGATGCTCAGTCTGCCTTTCTCGGCCTGCGACATCTCGAGAATGTCATTTATCAGGGCAAGCAGCGATTCCGCCGAGCTCTGGATGCGCTCGATGCTGTGCCGCTGTTCCACCGGCATCGGCCCTTTGACCCCCTGCGTCAGTAGTTCCGTGTAGCCGATGATGGCGTTGAGCGGATTTTTGAGATCATGGGTGATTCCGCGCACCATGCGTGCGCGCGCTTCAACTGCTTCCTGGAGCTTGATCTTGTCGCGCTCGGAGGCGTAGGCGGAGAGTCTCACGCCACGCGCGAGCCAGCCGACAATGATCGCCGCTCCGAGGGCGATGAACCCGATGACCACAGCGAGCCATCGCTGCGCTTCATTGGTGGCCGACGCTTCCGCCCATCGTTTGTCGGCTGCATTACTCAGCGCTTCGTCGAGTCGGGCGGCGCCCACCAGTAATTGGTCGTATTCCGCGGGATGGAACGGGTCTGCGGAAGTACCGAAGCGCCGCGTGCCGGGAGGCGCAGCACGCGCGGCGCGAAAGGATTCCTCGATGCCGGCGTGCCAGCGGGTTTGCAGGACCTGCAAAGCATTGAACTCGCTGCGGACGCTTGGTCCGAGTTTGTTGACGTGCTTCTCGAGCTCGGCGTAGCCCTCACGCTCGTCCGCGAGCGCAGCCCGATAGCCGCTGATAAGTAGTGTGTCGCGCCGCTCCATGAAGTCACGCGCGAGCGGGCCCTCCATCGCCAGGGCCAGGTGAATTCGGGTAACGATGCTTCGCGAGGGCTCAATTTCTGAACGAAGATCCTCGAGCAGCGGCGCCACCATCCGGGCGCGCCAGATCGGCAACAGCACAAGCGCCAGCAGCGCGACGACAAGCGCCACCAGCGACACCGAAGTGCGCCAATCGGGTTTCGCGGTTGGGGATCGAGTAAGCTTGTTCTGCGTTGGAAGTTCCTCTCGCGCGGCGGTGGTTGAGCCATCGTCAGCGGGCCGCGGACGGTGGGTCAATGACGCGAATGTACCAGCCGTCGCGACGGATGTACCAGCGACAACGGGCGTCCGCATTCCTAACGTGGAATAACCGGCGGCCCCGCTGCTGGAGTAATGACCCCAGGATGACAAACACAGTCTCAGCAGAGCGACGACTACAAGATAACCGGAGTGAAACGCGCGCTGTGCTGCGGGATCTCGCGCATCACGCGCAAAGCGTGTGGCTGAACTGCTTCCATCGGGACATGATCCGGTCCGGCGAGCTCAGCGCCCTGGTCGCAGACGGACTCGCGGGCCTTACGTGCAATCCGACGATTTTTTCGCACGTCACCGCCGGAATCTCGGATTATGACAACATAATCGGCGCCTACGCATCGTCGACTGCGACCGATCGACAGATTCTCGATGCGATTGTCACCAGGGATGTGCAGGACGCAGCTGATGTATTTCTGCGCACGTACGAGAGCACCGCTGGGGCGGACGGGTTTGTGTCGATCGATGTCGCACCCGGTCTGGCACGAAACGCCAACGCGCTGATCGCCGAAGCGCGCCGGTTGTGGCGAGCTGTAGACCGGCCGAATGTCATGATCAAGATTCCAGGTACGCGTGAAGCGTGGCCGGCTATCGAGCGTTGTGTGCACGACGGCATCAACGTCAACATCACGCTGGTCTGTTCGGTGGAGCAGTACCGTGCAGCCGCAACGGCGCTGGTGCGGGCACTCGACGCCCGCATTGCAATGGGACAGACGCTCGATCGCGTGGCCTCAGCATGTTCTGTGTTCCTCGCGCCAATCGATCGGGAGGTGAATCGCCGGATCGATGCGCGAGGGCTCTCCCTTACTCCGGTGCGCGGAATGGCCGCGATCGCCAATGCATGGCTCATCTACGCGACCTATCTCGACATCGCCGAGAGCGCGCGCTGGAAACCACTGGAAGAGCGAGGAGCCAAGCTGCCGCGACCGGTGTGGGTCTGCGCCAGCAACGGCAGCGAGGATAATTCCGGCGCGCATTACGCCGAGTCACTCGTCGCCGCGGGTACCGTTGCTGCGATCTCACCCGCCGCGCTGCACTCGGTTCATGTACCCGAGTCGCCTGCGCTTTCAGAAAACATCGCCGACGCTCAGCGTACTATGGACGCTTTGGCCCGCGGCGGGATCAACTTCGCCGATGTTTGCAGGACGGTCATCGAGGGTGGCGTCTGGACCTTCAATTCATCTCTGGACAAGCTGCTCGGCCTCATCGACCATAAGCGAAAAATTCTCGGCGGGCGGACGCTGAATTTCTTCCAGTGATATCTTCGCCTCGGTGTTTCGCACCACGCCGAGTTAGTCGACCGATCCCTGTCGCTTCGCATCTGTGACCGCCTGCAGACGGTCATTAAAAAAGAATCATGGTTGTTTCAACGCGCATTTCTACCAGTATCCGCTGCTCACCCAACCGCTGGCAACGCGCTCGTACCGGAAGTTCCAGGAACGATAGAGCCCGAACTGTTTGCCGAGACGAAGAACCGGCTTCGTTGCCCGGAACAGGAGATAGCGAACATCAGACGAGTCCGCGCGCCCGCCAAAATACGGCAGCAGGTCGGCCGCCTCTGCGGCGACTGCCGTTCGCGTGGCGCGTTCCGTTCTGAAGCGAACTGAAAGCACCGGCCCCACCGAGCGCCAGACCTCGCTCTGCTCGTAAATCGGATAAGAGTCGCCGGAGAATCCAGAGACTCGCTCGAAGTCCATTGACGGTGCCGAAACGACGATCAAAGCTGCGGCGACCAGCAGCAGGATGCGAATCCAACCGTCGAAGACTCTTTCGCGAAAAGGGTCGAACTTCGATCGTACTTTCATGCGGTGCTCAGCGTGAAAGTGACGATTCGTCGAACTCCGGGCGTTTATAGAAATCGGCCGAATGAATCTGGCGGGAAGTCGACATTTCGTAGGTGCCGAGCGCCTCGTCCTCGTCGCCGCGGGTAACCGCGCGTCTGCGCAGTCGCGGCGCGCGCGCCAAGGACGAGCTTTTGATCATGGAGAGCTTTATTGCCTTGCAGTCATCGAGACGCCGGACGACTCCGATCGGAACCAATACGCTTCCGATCGCGACGGGTCGGTAATCGTGGACGGCGCTGCTGATCAGGGACACCGAGATGTAGCGGATTTTGTGCGACACGGTGTCGACCATGAGCTTATCGACTGACCCGACCCACCGCCCATCGGCAGCGAATACCGGCCACCGTCTAATGTCTACGCGTTCACCGCCGAGTTTGAAGCGTACGAGCTCGCTCGCAGGAACAACGTATGACGCATGGTCGTCAGCGATAGGTGATCGGTCGACTCGAGCGATGTGGGTATGCGCCTTAACCGGTTTCGTTTGCGGTCTCGGTTCAGCGTTTCCATCAATCATTGCTCCTCCTCGAAAAGCATTGCGGTCTCGGTGTAGCCCAGCTCCTTGTTGAGCGCCGCCAGCGCGGCATCGAGCTGTCGAATCCTCGTTGGCGGAAGTCGCTCCACCGCACGGATGAGCGCGCCCGTTGGAGAAACGGGGGCCTTTGCCAGGACACTCCGACCTCGCCGGGTGATCCGCGTCTCGGTGCGGCGACGGTCTTCGCTCGAGGGAGTGCGCTTGACGAGACCGGCTGCGGCCAGCCGGTCGACAACGGCTGACACCGAGCTCCGGTCCGTGTGCGTACGCGCCGCCAGATCCGCGATGGACGCCGCCTCGGCCTCGGCGAGTTTCTCGAGAACAAACAGCTGGGCCGCGCTGAGCGAGGTCGCGCGCTCGGCGGCACGAGCTGCGAGACGCAACCCGCGCTCCAACCGCCTGACCCCCGACAAAACACCATTCGCTTGCAATGCGTGGGCTCCCACGTATTATGATAACCATGCAGGCCGAGTTCTACAATATTTTCTGGCAATGGCTGGTGCCGCCGCTCGCGCTCATCCTGGCCGCGCTGGCCGGTTGGTTGCTGACTCGCGTGATCAGGGCCGTGCTGCGTGCCGGAGCGCGACGGACTCGAGGCGATTGGGATGACGCCGTGGTGGATCGGCTGCTCGATCCGCTCACCGTTGCCCTGACCGTTGCCGCGGCCCTCCTGCTGCTGCCCTTCGTCGACCTCGATGCCGGGCCGCTGGCTAATGTTCGGCGGGTGGCTCGAGTAATACTGTTGGTAGATTTTTTCTGGGCCACCTGGCGCATCGTCGACGTCAGTCGACACGTAGCCCTGAATTCACCGTGGGCGGTGAGAGTGCCGGCCTCACGTGCTCTCGTTCCGCTCGGCGCGCGAGCAGCAAAGGTGCTGCTGCTCGCGATCGCCATCGTCGCTTCGCTATCGGTCTTCGGTTATCCAGTGGCGAGTCTGGTCGCCGGACTCGGCATCGGCGGACTGGCGCTCGCCCTCGCTGCTCAGAAAACCGTCGAGAACCTGTTCGGCGCGTTCTCGATCGGCGTCGACCAGCCTTTTCGCGAAGGCGATTTCGTCAAAATCGAGGATTTCGTCGGAACGGTCGAAGCGATCGGGCTCCGTTCGACGCGATTTCGCACCTTAGATCGAACGATCATTACGATACCAAACGGCCGCCTCGCTGACATGAAGCTGGAGTCGTTCAGCGAACGCGATCGGTTGCGGCTGGCAGCCGTCTTGGGGTTGGTGTACGAGACGTCCGCCGCCAGCTGCGCACCGTTCTCGATGGTTTCGAGGCGGTGTTGCGCGCTCACCCCAAGATCTGGCCGGATGCAGTGGTGGTACGCTTCCGCGAGTTCGCGGCGTCGTCGCTCGATATCGAGATCATGGCGTGGTTTCAAACAGCGGACTGGAGCGAATTTCAGGCGATACGTCAGGAAATTCTGCTCCAGTTCATGCAGGTCGTCGAACAAGCCGGCAGCTCCTTTGCGTTCCCGACCCGGACCGTGCACCTCGCGCCGTCGACCGCATTAACCGGCCATGCGGTGAGCAGCACTGCGGGCCGCTGAAGCAAAATGTTCGTTCGCTAGTAGACCTGATCCCACTCCGCAGAAAGGCGAATTGCCGAGTCGATGATCCCGACCATGCTGTAGGTCTGGACGAAGTTGCCCCACAGCTCACCGGTGCTGGTATCGATGTCTTCCGACAGCAGGCCGTGTGAATTGCGGTGCGAGAGCACGGTCTCGAACAGCTCCCGCGCCCGATCGCGCTTGCCGAGGGCAGCGAGCGCGTTGATGTACCAGAAGGTGCAAACTAGAAACGCGTTCGCAGGCGTGCCGAAGTCGTCTTCTTCGGAGTAGCGATGAATGAAGTCGCCGCGCTTGAGATCCTTCTCGATCGCTGCCACGGTGCTTGCAAACCGCGGATCATCCGCCTTGAGGAAGCCGACCTCATGCAGCCGGAGAAGGCTCGCATCGAGCGTGTCGCCGCCCATGGTGCCGGCGAACGCTTGCAGCTTCTCGTTCCACGACCGCTCACAGATCACAGCGTGCATTCGATCGGCGTGCGCGCGCCAGTAGTTCGCTCGCTCCGCGAGCTTGAGGTGCGCCGCAATGCGCGCGAGACGATCGCAGCCGGCCCAGCACATCACACTCGAGAAGGTGTGCACGCGCATCTTGCCGCGCAGCTCCCACAGTCCCGCGTCGGGCTTGTCGAACAACGCCACTGCTTTCTCGCCCAGTGCCTCCAGCCGCGGAAAGAGCGTATCGTCGCCTCGGCGTACCAGCCTGCGATCGAAGAAGACGTGTGGAGCGGCGAGAATGGCGGCGCCATAGACGTCGTGTTGAATCTGCCGGAAGGCCTGGTTGCCGACTCGCACTGGTCCCATTCCACGATATCCCGAGAGACACTTCGCGTCGTGCTCCTCCGGTACGCTCCGCCCCGTGATCCCGTACAGAGGCTTGAGGCGTCCGTCCTCCGTATCAGCGACGATGTTGAGAATGAACGCCAGATAGCGCTCCATCGTGCGAGTAGCACCGAGCCTGTTGAGCGCGTTGACGACGAAGTACGCGTCGCGGATCCAGCAGTACCGGTAATCCCAATTGCGTCCCGTGTCCGGCGCTTCCGGAATGGACGTGGTCACCGCCGCGACGATGGCGCCAGTATCCTCGAACACGTTCAGCTGCAGGGTTATTGCCGCGCGAATGACCGCGTTCTGCCACTCGAACGGAATGGCGAGCATGCGCACCCATTCCCGCCAGTGCGACGCAGTCTCTTCGAAAAAATGTCGCGCGATTTCGTCGACGGATCCGTTCACTGTTTCGTCCGGGCCGAGCAGCAGCGTCACTGAGTCCTCGAGGTAGAAAGCATTTTCCTCGAGAATTGCGGTCGTTGACGCGTTCGTGGTGAGCCGCACCACCACGTCGCCACCGTAGTAACGAATGTGGTTGCTGCCACTCGTCGTCCGAGGTCGCTCGCAACCATATTCGCGAGCGGGCCGCAGTCGCACTCGGATCCTCGGATTGCCGGCGAGCCGCCGAACCTGGCGCACGATCATCATCGGCGTGAACATGCGCCCGTACTGGCGAAAACGCGGACAGAAGTCGGTGATCTCGATCACCGCGCCCTCAGCATCGTACGCCTTTGTCACCAGAATTGGGGTGTTGGCCAGATACTGCTGTTCGGTGCGCACCGCCCCGACGAGCTCGATCCCATATATCCCGAACTGATCGGCGTCGTCCCCGCCTCGTACGAGAGAGCAGAACATCGGATCGCCGTCGAAACGTGGAAAGCATGCCCAGGTTATCCGCGCAGAGCTATCGACGAGAGCGGCGATCATGCCGTTCCCGATGAGGGCGAGATCCAGCGACATCAGCGTGCGAGTGAGATTGGATCGCCGAACGAATCGGCGCACTGCTCGAGCCAATTCCGCACCGACCGCACATTGGGAAGCCGCCAGCGGGCAACGGACGCGCCAGGCCCGACCTTGATGGAATTTCCCCCGAGCTCGTTCACGACCGCGAAACCAAATTCGTCGGTGACGTCGTCGCCGACGAAAACCGGCAGACGACCCCTGAAGGGATGTTCGCTCATGAATTCGCTGACTGCTTGCCCTTTGTCTTTGCCACTCGGCTTCAGCTCCACAATTCGTTTTCCGGTGAGGACGGTATAATCTGGGCCAAGTTCCTGTTGTACGGTACGCATCAGGCGATGGACGAAGCCGCCGAGCGCAGGCTGCCTGCGATAGTGGAGGGCGAGCGAGAGTCCCTTGTCCTCCAGGAGTAATGCGTCGTGTTGCGATGCGACGGCGTTCAGTCGAGTTCGCGCGCCTGCCAGGCCCGCTGCATGGACGTGGCTGCTGATTCGTCCTTTTGCATCGCGGCGCTCGACGCCGTGCTGGCCGGCGACGGGGAGGCGCTCACCCTGAAATATCGAGTCGATGTCTTCGATCGAGCGGCCGCTGATCAACGCCACCGCGCCCCCGGTGCGATGATGAAGCTGCTTCAACAAGTCGATCAAGCCTCGCTCGACCTTCACCTCCCACGGTGTTGGGGAGATGTCGATGAGGGTTCCATCGATATCAAAGAAGTAAGCCCAGTCGAGCTGAGGACGGGGAAGCTTGCTAAACCCTTTTCGAGTCGAGCGCTTAGCGCGTGATTTCACTCGTTTCTGACGGTAGCGTATGAATGTCAGATGCGCGCGTCCACTTCGCGGTGTGCGGGGAACGTGTGAGCAACCCACGCCGCCGCCGCATTCTCGCCGCATCAAGCAGCATGCGACCCGCCCAACGATAAACGTTGAACTCGCTGATCAAGCTCCGCATCAGACGCATTCGCGCCCGCTGCGCCCGCAGCGGCATGGTGAGCGCAATGTTAAGCGCCGCCGCACATTGATCGGCGTCGTAGGGATTCACGATCAGAGACTCCGGCAGCTCGCGGGAGGCACCGGTGAACTGACTGAGGATCAGAACTCCACGCTCATCTTCGCGCGCGGCAACGAATTCCTTCGCCACCAGATTCATCCCGTCGTGAAGACTGCTGACAAAGCACAAGTCGGCCGCGCGATAGTACTCGTAGACTTCCTCCGGCTCGTGGTGCGATATCGACAGGATGATGGCGGGCGCCCTGGCGGGAAACCGCTCGTTGATGCAGTCCGCCAGCTTCCGCACCCTTGCCTCGTATTCGGCGTATTCCGGAATGCTGGTGCGACTGGGCGCGGCGATCTGAATGAAAGTGAACCTGCCGACCCAGCGCGGATGCAGCTCGAGCAGTCGCTCAATGGCGCGAAACCGCTCCTCGAGGCCCTTGGTGTAATCGAGTCGCTCGACTCCCACGCCAACTGCATGATCCAGCGGCAGATCGTGGCGCTCGCGAATGCGGGCACGACACTCATCGACGGGTCGCACATGTCGTGCTACTTCGGGCGGCCACTCGATCGAGATCGGATAGCGTTTGACGGCCGTCATTTCGCCCTTGTAAGAGACGGAAAATGTCTCGCGATCAACGCGTGCCTCGAGCTGGCGATCGACGGTGTCGACGAAATTGTTGCAATGGAACTGGGTGTGAAAGCCAAGAATGCTGCTGCCGAGCAGGCCGTCGAGCAGCTCCTCACGCCAGGGACAGATTCCAAAGGCCTCGGGGTTGGGCCACGGGATGTGCCAGAACGCGATTATCGTCGCCGCGGGTAAACGCTCGCGAACCATCCTCGGCACCAGTGCCAGATGATAGTCCTGAACCAGCACGATCGGATCCGACGATTTTGACTCCTCGATCACGGCGTTGGCGAATTTGCGATTCACCCTCTCGTACTGGTGCCAATCGGACGTACGGAACGTCGGGCGTACGTGCGCAATGTGGCAAAGGGGCCAAAGACCTTCGTTCGAGAAACCGTAGTAATATCCCTGCTCTTCCTCTTTCGTGAGCCACACCCTGCGCAACGCGTACGACGGGTCGTCCATCGGCACCTGAATACGATCATGCGCGTCGACGACGAGGCGATCCGCAGATCCGCTCCCGTGCGCGATCCACGTTCCGGAACATGCTCTCATGATGGGCTCCATCGCCGTCACCACTCCGCTCGCTGGTCGCTGCACCACGATCGAGTCGCCCTGTTTTACGTGGATGTACGGCTCTCGATTCGACACCACGATCACGTCCTGGTCGCGGAGATCACGATGCAGAATTTCTCGCAATGTCTCCGGCGACCATCCGAGCTGTTCTTCGTCCCGCAATCGATGTTCGGCTTCGAGATCGCGAATGAGCGCGCGCAGGTCATCGGCGATGGGTTGCAGCTCGCCGCCGTAGACTGGCTGTGCTGGACGCAACAATCCTTCACCACGCATTAAAGCCTGAATGCCGTGCATCCAGCCGCGCCAACTGAGTTGTGCGACGACGACTGTGATCAGCGAAACGACGACGCCGAGTCCGATGAAGAAGTAGAAGAGATAGCGCTTGGTCTCATCGCTTCGGCGCTGCACGAAGCTCATGTCGTGCAGGACAACGAGTTTGCCGATCGGCTGGAATTCGGGACCAATGTCGAGAACCGACACCAGCAGCGGTCCTTGCGGCTGCGCGAGGATCTGATTCTGGGCGCGGCTGAGTGAGTCAAGATTGTAGCAATTGATCTCGCGCGGCAGCGTTGGGGTCGCGATTGGACGCGCGCTTCCGGTCGGGCAAAAGCCGATCGCGAACAAGCGCTCGTCGCGGGTGATCCCGGAAAAGAAGCGGTGGATGGCGGTCGAGTCGTTGACGCGCACGAAGTTCTCGAGCGGCGCCTCGACGCTGTGGGCGACGAGGTTCGCTCTGAGGGTGAGATCCCGGATGGACCAGCGCATGGTGAGCCGGTCGACGAGGGGCATCACCGAATACGCCAGCGCGGTCAAGACAAGCACCAGCGGGACGATGAAGCGGAGAGATAACCTCACCGCAACGCACCTGACAGCAACATTATAGGGTAGTCTAGTCCTGGCCCCAGGTCATTGGAACCTGCGTAGAAACACCGAGATAGAGCACAGCTGCATCTATCGGGCGCAGCGGAGGAGCGTGCAGATTTTTCGCGTGTTTACTCGTGTTTTCCTCGTTCGAGTGACTGCGTGGGTTTGGCCGGTCGTCTTGGGCGCCGCGGTCCTGACCAGCGTGGCGCGCGCCCAGACGCGTGTTCAGCCAATCCTCGGATTTCCGGAAGCTGGGCTCGATGATCCAGCGGCTTATCAGGGGTATCAGACGCGTTTTTATCGCGATACCAAAGGCAACGTCGTCCAGATTTATCTGGATGCGCGCAGCGGACGAGTCGTAAGCCTGCTCGCCGACGCTGTCGACGAGAGCGTCGGCTTCACTGTCCGCGATGTTGCCGGCAAGCCGGTGCGACTGGAATGGGGATCGACTGACGCGGTGATTTCACAGGACAGTTCGCGTCGGACGATTGAGTATCAGCTTGTCGCCAACACTCCACAGCTCGTGATCGGCTGGATTCTCCTGGGCTCGATGCGCGTAGAGCGCGACCTCGGCTACTCGGGGCGCGGTCTTCAGCCGTACAATTGGCCGACGTTCCGGGTGCGCGAGGAAGAAGATCTGATCTCAAACATGGATCGTCTCGATCCCGCTGAACGTCAGCGCCAGCTCGGGCTGCTTAACACCGGCTTTATCTCGGATCTTCGCGCGCGACTCGAGCCGGACATCTTCACCACCGGCACCTTCGGAACCCGCGGCGTCACTGCGCTCAAGACGACCCTCGACGGCGAAAATCATCTGCAGCTGGAGATCGTTCCCGATGCACGCGATGCGACGCTGACGGTCAGTCTGCCCACGGTCTCGATTCGCGCACTTGGCAACCGACCAATCCGGTTGACGGTTCGCGTCACCACCGACGGACCTGCGCTCGATCCACTGCTGCGGGATCAGATCTTCAACGCATCGTTCCTGAAATTCCTCAGTGACGCACGCACGGCGGCCGATCGCGCACGCGCCAATGCCAGTCGCAGCGCCCGCGATGCAGCGACCCTCACCCGCTACCGCTTGCTCGAGCGAGATGTGCGCGGCACTGAGCTGCTGAGCTCGAAGCAAAAGCTGATGGCCGGCCTGCCGAATTACGCGACGTATTTCGGTCGCGACATGATGATGACATCGCTGATGATGCAGCCGATATGGACCGACGCGATGCCGGAGTTCGTCATCGGCAGTGCGCTGCGCAAGCTGGGCCCGGAGGGCGACGTCAGTCACGAGGAAGCGCTCGGCGGTCAGGCAATCCGCGAAAATGCCGCCGAGTACAACGCGCATATGACGGAGTATTTCAGACTTCGGGGACGGAGTCGCAGCGCGGCCGACACCGCACTGCAAAATGCGCGTGCGTTGCTGAATAATCTGCAGAAGGTTCGCGAGAACTATCACATGCGCGACGATGAGTTTCAGCTGCCCGTAGTCGTCGCCCGCTACCTTACGAATCGCGCTGTCTCCGCGTCGCGCAAGCGTGCTTTTCTGCTCGAGGCGTCAAACGGCAGCGGCCCGCGTCTCAATCTGTTGCTCAAGGAGCTGGGGCTGGTGGCGACCCTTGCTGCTCCCTACGCGCGCGATCCCAACGTGCAGAATCTGATCGCATCGCCGAGATTGGACGCCACGCACTGGCGTTCCATCAGCTGGCGCGACAGCAACGCCGGCTACGCCAACGGTCGATTTGCGATGGACATCAACGCGATCTGGGTGCCGCAGGCGCTCCGCTCGATCGCTGACATATTCTCGTCGTTGCGTGCGTTGGGCTTTACGCAGCAACAGCTGTCATCGCGCGTGCCTGCCGGCTTCGGCGGCAGCGTGTTGACCGATTTCATGCGTGATTCGACTTCACTCGAGCGCGCGATCCAGAACTGGAGCGGAGCTGTCGATCATTTTGCGGTGACGATGGCGCCTGCGGAAATTCGCACCAGGGTCGGTCAGAAACTGGCCTGGCTGCCCGCCAACGAGCGCGCGTACTGGCGCGATGTGCTGGCGAAGACCCAAGCCGACAGCTCAGGCCTCACTTTCCTCGCCATCTCGCTCGACTCCGCAGGCAGGCCAATACCCGTCGTCAACACGGATCCCGCGACGTGGTTGTTGCTGCGTGACGCGAGCGATGTCTCACCGGCGGCGATTGCTGGAGTGCGGCGGGATGTCGCAGCCATTCTGAGGAACTATCCGGTTGGACTGTTCGCCGACGGACTCGGACCGTTCGTCGCCAACGACGCGTATGCTCCGCAGAGCGTCTGGGAGGCATTCAAGGAAGACACCTATCACTCGCCGCGCGTGGTGTGGGGGAGAGAAGTGAATCTGATTCTGCTGGGCTTGGCGAATCAGATCAACGGTGCCACCGACAATGCCGGCCGCCCAAATACGCCGGATCTCGCGGAATACGTCGACGAAATGAAAAATGCATTGCGACGCGTCAACGACGCCGTCGAGGCATCCGGCCTCAAGCACAACGAGCTTTGGAGTTTCGAGATCGTCAACGGACAGTTACGGCCGATCAGGTACGGGGCGAGCACCGACGTGCAGCTGTGGAACGTGACCGATTTGGCGGTCCAGTTCGTTCTGAGTCGGCTTGGCGCTTTTTAAGCGCGCCGGCTCCGTTCTCTCGCTCGCGCTAGCCGTAGCCTGCGCGCGCGGCTCCGCGAAACACGAAACCGTTCTCACGTTTTCCGGCTCCGCGCTTGGTGCCGAAGGTACGCTCGTCGCCAAACAGCTAAAGCGATTCATGCAGCTCAATCCCGACATTCGAGTCGAGCTGCAGCGTACGCCGGACGACGCCAATCAGCGACACCAGCTCTACGTGCAGTGGCTCAACGCGCGAGTGGGAAATCCATCGATCCTCCAGCTCGATGTCATATGGACTCCGGAGTTCGCCGCCGCGGGGTGGGTGCTTCCGCTCGACAAGTATGGTCCCGTCAAAAGCGATTTCTTTCCGGCGACCATCGCTGCCAACACGTGGGCAGGAAAACTCTACGCCTTACCATGGTTCGCGGATGTCGGATTGCTCTATCGGCGCACCGATCTCGTTCCGCGGGAGCCGCAGACGTTGGAGGAGCTGGTCGCCGATGCGCAGAGGGCGACGGCGAAACGCGGCGGGCCGCGCTACGGGATTGTGTCGCAGGGCGCCCGCTACGAGGGGCTCATCACCGGCTTCGTCGAATATCTGGGCGCGTTCGGTGGACGAATCATCGACGACAGTGGAGAAGTCGTAGTCAACCGGCCCGAAGCCGTGCGCGCGCTGGAGTTCATGCGCGACGAGCTGTACCGCTGGAAAGTTGCGCCGCTCGATATCCTGACGTGGCACGAAGAAGAGACGCGCTTCGCATTCGAAAACGGCAACGCTGTTTTCATGCGGAACTGGCCGTATGCCGTCGGAGCGATGAGCGACACTGCACAATCGAAGGTGATCGGGAAATTCGCGGTTTCACCAATGCCAAAATCGGCCACTGCACCGAACGGACACTCGACTGCCGCGCTCGGCGGCGCCCAACTCGCGATCAACGCCTACACCGAATTCCCCGATGCTGCGTACAAACTGATCGCCTATCTCACAGCGCCCGAGCAGATGCTCGAGCGCGCGCAGGCAGTCGGTCAGTATCCAACGCGAACCGGCTTGTACGACGATGCGCGGTTGCAAGCTGCGCTCAACATTCCCGTCGACAACGCTCGACGCGCCATCGAAAGCGCGACACCGAGGCCCGTGACGCCGATTTACACGGAGCTCTCGGAAATTCTGCAGATCCAGGTTGCACGCGCCCTCGTGCGACAGGCTGAGCCGAGGCAGGCGCTGGATGCCGCGGCGGCACAGATCAACGCGCTGATCGAGCGAACGGGAATGCGGAAACTGATGCGAGGCGCTTCGTGAGAAAAGTCTCGCGGCTTGGCTCGGAGGCAAAGCTCGGATGGCTGCTCGTCGCGCCGGCGCTTGGCGTTATCGCGCTGATCGCGATTTTCCCACTGGGTTGGACATTCTGGGAATCGTTGCACCTGCATGAGCTGCGGATGCCATGGCTCGGCGAGCCGTTCATTGGTTTGGCGAACTACGTCGAGATCGCCAAAGATCCGCGCTTCTGGGCAGCACTCGGCCACACCGCGTTTTTCACGGTCGTGTCGATCTCGCTGGAGTTATTGATCGGATTGTTTCTGGCGCTGGCGATGAATCGCGTCTTTCGCGGACGCGGATTCGTGCGAGCGGCGGTGCTGGTACCGTGGGCGATTCCGACGGTCGTCGCCGCGCTGCTGTGGCGGTTCATCTTCGAGTCGCAAGGCGGAATTCTCAACGCGATGCTGGTAAACATCGGCGTGCTAAAATCGCCGATGGTCTGGTTCATCGAGGCGAAGCTGGCGTGGGTGCCGGTGATTCTGGCTGATGTGTGGAAGACGACGCCGTTCGTCGCGCTGTTGTTGTTGGCCGGACTGCAGAACATCGATCTCAGTTTGTACGAGGCGGCGGCGGTCGACGGGGCGAATGCGTGGTGGCAGTTGCGACACATCACGCTGCCGCTGCTCAAGCCTGCGATTCTGGTGACGCTGATCTTCCGCACGCTCGATGGCTTCCGCGTCTTCGACTTGATCTACGTGCTGACGGGCGGCGGACCAGGTACGTCGACCGAGCCGGTCGCACTCTACACCTTCAATGCGCTGCTCCAGAATCTTCGCTTCGGCTACGGCTCGGCGCTTTCGGTTGTGATTTTCGCAATCACCTTCGCGCTGGCGCTGTTTTACGTGCGCGGACTGGGAGTGCGGCTGGGAGGGGAAGAGTGAGCGCGGGAGGCGCGGCGGCGGGAAGGGAGAAGCGGGAGGCGGGGCGCGGGAGCCTGGCGCGGCGTCCTGGGCGTGAGCGGTGGGGAACGTGGGCGTTCGCTGCTGCGCTGGTGTTGCTGATGATCTTTACGCTCTTCCCCTTTTACTGGGCGATAGTTGCTTCGTTCACATCCGATGCGGCGCTGTTCCGCGATCCCTCGCTCTTTCCGCAGCATTTGATTTTCGATCACTATCGCGCGCTGTTTACCGAGCGCGATTTCATTACGCCGATTCGAAATTCGCTCGTCGTCGCCGGCACGACGACCATCTTTTGTCTGGTCGTCGGAACGCTCGCGGCGTATGCTCTGGCGCGGCTGGAGTTCCGCGGCAAGGCGCCGATCATGGCGTTCATTCTGGCGGTAACGATGTTCCCGCAGATTTCCATCGTCAGCCCGCTGTATTTGTTGCTGCGATCGCTGCGCCTGATCGACACCTATCCTGGCCTGATCATGCCGTACATGACCTTCGCGATGCCGTTGACGGTGTGGGTTTTGACCGGTTCGATCAGGCAAATACCAAAGGATCTCGAGGAAGCTGCCCACGTCGACGGTGCGTCGCGTCGCCAGAGTTTTCTCAGGATCCTGCTACCGTTGGCAGTGCCGAGTCTGGCGACGACCGGAATTCTTACGTTCATCTACTGCTGGAACGAGTTTCTGTTCGCGCTGTCGTTCACGCTCGGACCCGAGCGGCAAACCGTCCCGGTGGCAATTGCGTTATTTCGCGGGCAATACCAGGTGCCGTGGGGCGAAATTCTCGCTGCGGCGGTCGTCGCGACGGCGCCGGTCGCGGGATTGGTTTTGGTGTTTCAACGTCGGATCGTACAGGGACTTACTGCGGGAGCAGTGAAAGGATAGACGACTGCGAACTGCGTATTGCGAGCTAACCAATCACTCCGAGCTGCTAACTAATTACGCGTTACGAACTAACTGCGAAGTTCTAACTAATTCTCGATAGTTCGGAATTGTCCGGAGTTCGTAATTGTTCGGAGTTCGTAATTGTTCGGAGTTCGTAATTGTCCGAACTTCGTATTTGGTTCGGACTTCGGACTCAGTTCGAATTTCGGACTGAGTTCGAATTTCGGACTTAGTTCGAACTTCGAACTTAGTTAGCAGTTCGGAGTGATTCGTTGGCTAGCAGTACGCAGTTCGCAGTCAAACGGGACCAGAATGGCGAGACTCTCTCTAGAAAACGTCGATAAGGTTTATCCCAACGGCTACGTCGCCGCTCGCGATCTCAGCCTCGAGGTTCGCGATGGCGAGCTGCTGGTACTCGTCGGGCCATCGGGCAGCGGCAAGTCGACGGTGTTGCGATTGATGGCAGGGCTCGAACGCGTCACTGATGGAGTGATCCGCATCGGCGACCGCGATGTCACCGATCTTCCTCCGCAGCAGCGCGACATCGCGATGGTGTTCCAGAACTACGCGCTGTATCCGCACATGACCGTCCGCGATAACCTCGCGTTCGGTCTCGCCATCAGAAAGCAACCCCGCGATGTCATCGACAAGCGCGTCAGCGCCGTCGCCGTTTCGCTCGGGCTCGAGGCGCTGCTCGATCGCAAGCCGGCGCAACTCTCTGGCGGCCAGCGGCAACGCGTGGCGTTGGGACGCGCGATCGTGCGCGAGCCGTTGGCTTTTCTTTTCGACGAACCGTTGTCGAACCTCGATGCCCAACTGCGCGTCGAGACCCGCGTCGAATTGTCGAGATTGCACCGCAAGCTCGGCGCGACGATGGTCTACGTCACCCACGATCAATCAGAAGCGCTCACACTCGGCGATCGCATCGCCGTGCTCAAGGAAGGAGTGCTGCAACAGGTGGCGACCCCGATGGAGCTGTATCAGCGACCCGCCAACAAATTCGTCGCCGGTTTCATCGGCAGTCCCTCGATGAACTTCATCGAGGGAGTCATTCAGCGAGCCGAACCGACCGCTGGTACGAGCGGAATGTGCACGTTCAAGGGAATCGATCTCTCTGTCGACGTGCCCTGCGACGGCGACCGCCGTGGCCGGGTGTTTCTCGGTGTTCGGCCGCAGCACATCGAAGTCAGCGGCAGCCGCGAAGGCTCGCCGCGCGCCGAAGTCGGTGTTGTGGAGCCGATGGGCAATGAACAAATCGTCTACGTCACGATGTCAGGCGGCGACAAACTCGTCGCCGTCGCTCCGCCCGAAGCCGTTATCAAACCCGGCGACATCGTTTCGGTCGACGTCCGGCCGGAGGGCGTGCACCTCTTTGATACCGAGACGGGGCAGAGAATCGACCTCGGCCGATTTAAGGCAACTGACTAAACCGCTGGGCGCGTTTAAGGTCCTCAGTCCGTAGCTTCTACGCCCGAGGCAGGGAGAGCACGAACTTCGACCCCCGCCCATACTCACTCTCGACCGTGAGATCGCCCCCCATCCGCCGGGCAAGATCGCGGCTGATCGATAGTCCGAGTCCCGTCCCCTGCTGCGGCGACGCATAGTCGCGTGTCACTTGTACGAACGGCTCGAAGATGGCGTCCAGTTTGTCTGCAGGTATGCCGGCTCCATCATCGCGCACGATGATGCAGATCATCTTGTCATTTTCCTCGCACTCGAGCGCGATGTGGCCGCCCTCCGGCGTGAACTTGATCGCGTTCGACAACAGATTGATCAGAATCTGCCGCACCTTGTCCGGATCGCCGCGCGCCTCCGCTTCCGGAATGTCGCTCGCAATCGTGAACTGGAGATCCTTCGCGCGCAGCTGCGGGTCGACGAACTCCTTGAGGCTCTCGATGATGTCGCCGATTTTGATCGGAGTAGCCGCGATATCGACGTGACCGGCTTCGATCTTGGCGAAGTTCAGGATGTCGTTGATCAGCGACAGCAGATGTCGTTGACTGCGGTTGATGCGCTCGATGTCTTCCTTCTGCGCCTCCGTTATCGGCCCGCGCACGCCGAGCGTGAGCAGCTGTGCGTAACCGGCGATGGCGTTTAACGGTGTGCGAAGCTCGTGCGACATCGTCGCCAGGAACTTGCTCTTCGCCGCGTTCGCTTCTTCCGCTTCCTTGCGCGCTGTTCGTTCGCTGTCCACGGCGACGCGTAGCCTCGCTTCACTGTCGCGCAGCTGTTCCTCCGACTCCTCTTTCTCCTCGAGGTGCGCCTTTACGTCGAGCTGCCTTTGTCGCGCTCGTAATCCGGAACGAATGACAGTGGTCAGCGTCGCCACTCGCACCGGCCGCTCGAGCAGGGTGATGTTCCCCTTGACTGCCATTCCGCTTAACGCCGGCCGCAGCATACCAGACAACGCTTCTTCGCCCGTCAACACTACGATCGGGACATCAGACCACGGCGGCTGAGCCTCCAGCGCTGCCATCAATTCCTCACGCGCGCCGCCGCGGAGAGCTTCTTCCGCCAGCACCAGTACTCCGATTCTCTCGCCTTCGAGCAGCTCGCACACCGCTTTCATGTCGGTGCAGATGCGCGGTTGAAAACCGGATCCGACCAGCACGCGCTGCGCGACGCTCCCGT
The DNA here is from genome assembly GCA_035248505.1 of Gemmatimonadaceae bacterium. GTDB lineage: Bacteria > Gemmatimonadota > Gemmatimonadetes > Gemmatimonadales > Gemmatimonadaceae > UBA4720. Next base: position 23,401 of record DATFHK010000103.1, read on the forward strand.
CCTGGCCGGTAGGCGTCAGCAGAACGACGGGAAGCGTTTCAGCTTCTTGGTTTCTTTCGATTACCTGAACTGCCACTATGATCTCGGCGCCGTGCTTTCTGAAAAGCCAGTCCCTGCGCGGCCTGGTCGGTTCTCTTCCTGAAAGCCTCTCCTACACGTTGAGACTTTTTGCGCTCCTTGCCGTTCAGGGCGCCCACCGGCTCCTCGGCGAGGAGAGGTGAGACGCCGCCCGTGTACTCCGGGACGCCGGTCAGTACACCCTGAAATTCACGCAGGGGCTTGCCGACGAACAGTCCGCCTTTCTGCACCCTGCATTCGCGAATCATCCGCTCGTGGTCACCGCTACGCTTTTTCACGACCGAGATAGCCTGGCGCACGCTACCCTCGACCTCGAAATAGCGCAGCAGGATTACAGTATCGGCGAGATAACTGACGTCGGCGGTCTCAGCGACCGGGTTGCCGAAGATCCCGTGTTGTACCAGCGTCATCACGCAAGTCACGCCGTGATTGGCGAGGAAGCTGAGTAACTCGTGAATCTGAATCGGCAGCAAACGCTCTTCCGGCATCGATTGCAGGTAGCCGTTGATCGAGTCTATCACGAGCAGCGAAATGTCGTCCTTCTTGACGGCCTCCACGACCTGGTTGGCGAACTCACCCGGTGAGAGCTCCGTGGGCTCGACCTGCCGCAACGTGAGCTGTCCTGATTCCCGCTGCGCCTCCATCGACACGCCCAGCGCCTCACTGCGCAGCTGAAACGTGCTCAACCGCTCGTCGAACAGGTAAAACAAAACCTTGCCGCCCTGCTTCAACTCCTCTCTGGCGAATTGAGTGCACAGCACTGATTTACCCGTGCCGGCGGCGCCGGTGATCAACGCGCTCGTACCGCAAGTGATGCCACCGCCGAGCAAGTCGTCGAGCGGCCCGGACCCGGTGAGCAAACGGTCACGCGGCGGCTGAACGCGCTCGGGCTCCTGCAGGACGCGCGGGAAGACACGCAGGCCACCGGTGACGATGCGGAAATCGTGGTAACCGCCGCGGAAAACAATGCCACGGACCTTGGTGATTTGCAGGCGACGGCGCTCGGATCCGTACTCGAGTGCGACATGGTCCAGCAAAACCACGCCGTGCACGATGCTGTGCAGTTGCAGATCGTTGTCGGGCGCGGTCTTGTCGTCCAGCAACAGCGTCGTGCATTGGCGCCCGTCGAAAAACTGTTTGAGCGCGAGGATCTGACGCCGGAATCGCAACGCTTCCCGGGCAAGCAGTCTCATTTCCGAGAGCGAGTCGAACACCACGCGCTTTGGATTGAGCTCCTCGACCAACTTCAGCACTCTGTCGACGGTCTGCTGTAATTCGACTTCGGAAGGGTGGAAGATCGTGTAGCTCTCCTCGACGTCGATCGGACCCTCGGTGGTCAGCTCGAAGATGTCGATTCCGTCGAGCGACCAACCGTGTGATTCGGCGACGGTGAGGAGCTCGCGCCGGCTCTCAGAGAGGGTTACGTAAAGTCCGCGCTCGCCGTGCTTCGCACCCTCGATGAGAAACTGCAGGCCGAGCGTCGTCTTACCGGTCCCTGGTTCACCGTCGATCAGATAGATGTGATTTGTTGGAAACCCGCCGCCGAGAATTTCGTCGAGTCCAGCGACACCGGTGTGTGCGCGTGGAATGTTCGGCGGTCCCATGGTCTTTGGGGGTCGAACCACAACACTTTCTCCTGTTGTGAGCAGTTACGCGCTTGCGATCCTCCGCAGCGCCTGTACCGCGTCCACCGTTTCTTTATTCGGCAGCGCCCCTGACATCACAAGCGGTACGAGCTTGTCGTCCCGGTTGTAAAGATCGTTGCCGAAATACAATTGGCCGTTGTTTATGTAAGTAGTGAAGTACGTGATGAAGACCGGAATTTTCTGCGGCAGCTTCACCCCGTGATCGTCAGGTCCGTCACGCATTGCCTGATCGACTTTGTCTGCGGGCCAGCCGAGGACCCACTGCGCAAGCTCGGCGGGCTTTTCCAGCCGGATACAACCGTGACTGAACGCACGCACGTCCTTGTTGAACAGCTCGTGATTTGGCGTGTCGTGCAGATAAATGTTGAAATCGTTCGGAAACAGAAACTTCACAAAGCCGAGCGCGTTCTTCGGACCCGGGCGCTGACGCACAGCTCGCTGACCGCCCTGATTGTAAACCTCCATGTTCTGGCTGGCGAGGTAAGCGGGCCCCTTGGGGAAGATCTCTTTCTGGGCGATGCTTGGTGGCACATCCCAGTACGGACGAAAGACCACGGTCTCCATCGAGTCCGCAAATACGGGTGTGGCCTTGTCCTCGTATTCCTGTCCGACGATGACTTTCATCTCGAGCGCTTTCTGTCCACTGTCGTAGGCCTCGAGGTGAAATGCGGGCACGTTCACGAAGATGTACCGCGTACCAAAACTCCTCGGCAGCCAGCGGTAACGCTCCATGTTGGCCGCGATCTCGCCGAGGCGATAGGTCGCCGGCACGTTGAGCGCGTCGATGGTTTCCTTTCCCAGCGCGCTGTCGACGTTGATCGAGTGCCGCTGCTGAAAAGTCGCGACCGCTCCTGCGAGCGCGGGGTCGTAAATCCCGGAATTCGCGCCCTGCGTGCTATCCGCCGCTGCAGTAATCCCTTCCGCGGCAAGGCGCGCGCGTAACGCAGTCAAAAGCTCGGGGCTTACCTTTCCACCCGGCTTCACATTCCCGGAAGGAGCCGGAACCGTCGGCCATCCCTTTACGGCAATCGTTCTCCATTGCTGTAGTGCCTTGCTCAGGCCCGCGTAGTCGTCGTCGGTCGGCCGCATCGTTGCCAGCGCGCGATCGAGATGCTCGTATCGAAGATTCCTTACCAGCGCGCTGTCGACGTTTTCCTCTTCGGGATTGACGTGCCACGCCTGCGCGACTGTGCGCGGGTCGATCTGTCCGGTCATCAAGTCTTCGCCAAGCGCGACGTATGATGCGGTCAACAGAACGTCGGCAGTCGCCAGCTGGTCGGCGGTCGGATTCTTGGTTTGCTTGAGCGCGCCAATCGCCTGCGCCAACGGGCCAATCGGGTAGTCCTCCATGCGCATGCCATCGGCGTTGGCGGCGAGTATTGCGTCCGTCAGGGCCTTGCTGCGTGTTTTGTGAAGCCCGTCGGTGGAAAGCCATAGCGCATTGTTGCCGTAGAGCTGGTAGAGTCGCTTGGTATGACCCCATTGGTCGTCATCGATCTTGTCCGGCTTGGCGCCGCTCAGCTTCTCCTTCATGCGTGCTTCGATGTCGGTGGCGGGCACGCCCATCACGGACGTCAGCTTTTCAGGAGCCCACGTTTGCGGGTTTTCAGGTTTTCCTGCCTGGGCCGTCTCGCTGCCTTTGCAGCCAGCGAGGAGCGCAAGCGCCAGCGGCGTCGCGAGGGCGCCGAGCCTTACCAGGGGCCGAAAGTGTGTCGCCATGGGACCTTAGGTGTTGAGAGGTTCTACTGAGCCACCCAACAATAAGGCGAAAGTCGGGCCAACTTTCTGGCGAGGTTGACCGCCGGGCCCCGGTCCTCAGGAAACGACTACTGGACGCACTGACCGTGCGGATCCGGCTTCGTTTTGTCGACTAGCGGCCGCTGCGGCAGGTTCGCAACTCGCGTAGCAAGGTCGGCCACGAACTGCCCCACCCTCGCCATGCGCTCGTAGTCGATGTATTGCGGCTCGTCGGTCACCTGGTGGTAATCGGCGTGCCCGCCAGTCGTGAAGAAGATGATCGGAATGCCGTACCGCGCGTACTCGTAGTGATCGCTGCGGCAGTAGATGTTGTTGGGGTGGCCGTTCGCGTCCATTGCGTAATCGAACGTGAACGGACGCTTTTCCGACTTGTTCACCGATTCGGCGAGATCACCAAGCTGCGTGGAGAGACGACGCGAGCCAACGAGCTGTAGATAGTTGGCGTTCCCGTTGTAGCGCTGGCCGGCGGCGGTGATGCCGGTGTTGTCGGTGGCGGACCCTCTGCCCACCATATCCATGTTCAGCTGCGCCACGATCGAATCGCGCGGGACCGTCGGGTGATCGGTGAACCACTCCGATCCATATAGGCCCTCCTCTTCACCGACGTGCCAGACGAAGAGCAGCGAGCGTTTGGGCTTGGTTTTCTGGGACGCGAAGTACTCGGCGATCTCGAGCGCGCTCACGCTACCCGAGCCATCGTCGTCGGCGCCGTTGAAGATCGAATCCGGACGCGCGGACGCACCGTTGCTGCGGCGGCGGATGTCGGCGAGCAATGTATTTACCTGCGCCTGCTGCGCCGCCGTCAGCTGCGGCGCACGGTCCTCGGCGCCGCCGGTGCGGAAAAGGTGATTCACGATGTAGATCGAATCGTGCGCGACGGGGCGCGTGCTCCACCCGATGTGATCGTTGTGCGCGCCGATGGCCACGTACTGGTTGCGCAGCACGGGATCGCTGCCGGGAATCATCGCTACGACATTGCGCGCTGGATACTGAATTGGCGATTCAACGAAGACGGGCGTCGATGTGACCGCGACTCCAGTCGCGCCGGCCTTCACACTATCGATGTCGGCGTTGAGTAATGCCGTCGCCATCTTCTTGCTGACGTACATGAACGACGGCCGCTCGGGGTCGGCGCCATCTCGGATCAACTGATTGGGTCGTTGATAGATCTGAATGAATTGCCGTGGGAAAAGATCGAAGCTGGCGACGGCGATCCCCGCGGCGTTCGCGAAGTAGCGCGACACCCGCGCGCGATCGACACCGCCTGGCGGACCCTGGGTGGCCGCGGCTGGACTGAGTCTCAACACCACCAGCTTGCCGGCAGCGGCGGACGGATCGATGAGAGACGTCGAATCTCCCCACGTCCCGCCGAAGACAGTCTGCGCACCGTCCATCTTGCGCGTCGCGGCGCCCTGGTCGCGCGGCAGGTAATCAGTCCATGCCGTGTAGTCCCTTCCGCCGGCAGAGAAGCGCGATGTGGAATCGAGCTTCCGCTCTACCATGTTGAGTGACTGGAAATAGGTGCCGTTGTCGCCCATCGGCTGGAGGCCCAGCCGCTTGAGCTCACTGGCGATGTACTCGACGCCTTTGACGTTCCCCGCAGTTGCCAGCAATCGCCCCTGCATCGAATCGTCGGCGAAGATGTAGAGTCGCGTCTGGAGGTCGGCCGGCGTAATCGGCCCCGAAGTGGGCGTCGGCGTGTGTGTGCGGCCGCGCAGCAGAACGTCGAAGGTCGTCGGCACGGCTCCTCCTTCCGACGGCGTGCGCGCTTGCTGTGCGGTTGCATTGCCGGCGACCAACAAAGCGACGACGCTGCCGATGATCTTCACTGATAGAGTCTTCATGTACTTGGTGGAATGAGTTGACTGAGGGGTGAAAATTAGACACCGCATCGGCTTCAGGGGTGCGTTTTGACGAATCATTTACAGGGCGGCGCAAACCGACCTGCGAAGTGCGGGCTAATCGGGGATTACGAAGTGGCGGCTTTCTTGAGAACCGCGATCTGGCCCTGGTGATAGGTGTGGTGGTTGAGGAGGCCGCGGATGTGAGTTCCCACCGTTCTGCCTGTCTCACGAGACGCGCGCTGATCGCGAACGATCCGCACCAGATCGGCCGGCGTCAAAGAATCGAGGGCGCGAACCAACTCCTCGTGGGCGGCGCGCAGATCGTCTTGCGCCGCCGTCCATTCCTTGTCGGTGGGCGTCGCTGGTTGCTTTGGCCAATCTTCCGCCGGGTCACCGGCATCGGCGCCGCGCACGCGAGATGCGACTTCGCGCGTCCAGCCGGCCATGTGCAGCACGAGCTCCCAGATGGTGTGAGCGTTGGGAATGCTGCGACGCGCGGCCGTACGTGCGTCGACATCCTTGAGCGTGGCGGTGATCGACGAGCTGTGCCAGGGATCGCCGTCATAAACCTGGCGCACGTCATCGCGCAAGGCGTCAAAGTCGGATTCAGGTCCTGGCATCAGCGGTCTCGACCGAGGTTCGAGTGATCAACTTTCGGAAAACTTGAATTCCGCGATCGAGCTGCGCCAGCTCGGTCTCGTTGAGTTGCTCGACCGCATTGGTAAGGGACCTGACGCGGCGCGCGCGGCCTGCGATAAGAATTCGCTGTCCTTTCGCCGTCGCAATGATCTTTGTCAGGCGCCCATCCCTGGCGTCCGACTTCCGGGTGACCAGTCCATCCTTCTCCAGGCCGGTTACGATCTTGGTCATCGTCGGCGGCCGCACCTGTTCGGCGCGCGCGAGCTGGCCAAGCGTCACTGGCCCTCCGAAAACGACGACGGAGAGTGCCGACAAGCGCGGGGCTGACAAGCCACTGGCGTCGTCTTCTTTTCTCAGCTGGCGGAGCAGGTGGATCGCCGCGGAGTGCAGTTGGTCTGCCAGCTCCGCGCGCTTAGCTCGCCGCGACCTCACTGATCAAGCTGACGTTGTTTCCGTGGCCGTCGCTCAGCTCCGCGATCCAGACCTCGCGTCCGTTCATCTGCGCAATGATGTGCGGCTCGGCGAGGCTTGGCGCGCCGGCGGCTTTTATTGCCGCGTAAGTCTTTTTGATGTCGCTGACGTCGTAGTACAGCACCGCATGCTGCCTGTCTCCGTCCTTACCCTGCGCCGCCGGTCCACACAGCATCAGTCGCACTCCACCGCAATCGAAAAACGAGAGGCCGGGCGGTGCATCGAAGAGATGCTGCATACCGAGCGAATCCTTGTAGAAGGCCTTCGCTTTCTCGACGTCGTCCACAGGAACTGCGATTTGCTTGATTCGCGACAGGGAGACTGACATTGCCGGCTCCGTAGAGATCGTTAGCTTGGCTAACGATGATACAATGATCGCGGGCGCGCAATAGCGACTCTCCGACTTGCAATCAGAGGCGAACGAGCTCGCCGCTTTAACCCGCACTCAGTCCGGCGGCGCAACCTTCTTCTTCGGCGTCGTCCGCAGTTCTTTCTCCACCATCTCACCAAGATCGCGCAGGGTGTCGCGGTCCTCGTCGCTGAACTCGCGCGGCACCTTGTCCATCACGCAGATAGTCCCGATGTTGTGGCCGCCGGGGCCTTTGACCGGCTGGCCGGCGTAGAAGCGAATTCGTGGCTCCTCGAGCACGAGCGGATTCTGCGCGAACCGGGGATCGAGGACGGCGTCTTCGACCACGAACACTTCGCCGCTGTTGATGGCGTGACCGCAGAACGACAGGTCGCGGGAGCTGTCGCCAATCTGCAGACCCTGTCTCGACTTGAACCACTGTCGGTCGCCTTCGACGAAAGAAATGCCGGCGAAGGGCGCGTTGAAGGCGCGCAGCGCGATGCGGGCGATCTTGTCGAAGCGCTCCTCCGGCTCGGCGTCGATCGCGGCGCTCAGTCGGAACTCGACCAGCCGCTCGGCTTCGTCCTGCGGAATGAGCGGTCGCATCACTTCTTCCGGATCCGACCACAGGCCGCGCGAGCGCAGCACGCCGGTCACCCGCGAACGGAATCGGCCGGCGTCGAGCGGCTCGTAAAGAACGTCGTCGACGCCCTGCGATAGCAGATCGCCTGTCTCGCCTTCGGAGCCCTTGGGCGCGATCACCAGGATCGGCATGTCGATCAAGCCGACAACGGTGCGCGCCGCGTGCACCACCTGACGGCCATCGAGAATCGGCAGCTTGAGAGCAATCACCAGCGCATCGGGCGGATCCTGCGCCAGAATGCCGAGCGCGGCAGCACCGTCGTTGGCCATCTGCACGGCGAACCGCGACTCCACGAGGATGTCGTTGAAGCGAACACGGTCGGCTTTGTCGGCGACGGCAAGCAACACCCGCGAGGGTTTCTTGACGCCATCGGCATCGAGGTCGCCGACTTCTGCGTTGACACGCGGCGTCGGGTTGCGCGGCGTGCGGCGGCGCTCGAACTCGGTGTATGGAATGACTTCTTCAGCGGTCGTGTCGCCCTCGGCGATGTGCCACAGCGCATCGGTGTCGAAGGTGTGCAACGCGCCGGTGCGCAGCGCGTGCGCGCGGATCTCGTCGGCCTGCTTGCCGGTCGTGATCATCGCGCGCACCTCGGGCGTGATCTCCAGAAACTCGATCAGCGGCAGTCGACCCGTGTAGCCGGTGAACCCGCATTCCGCGCAGCCGGTCGCCTTGACGTGGCGAGCCTTTCCATACGCACGCTGCTGCGCGCTGCGAATCATCGGATGGAGCTCTTCAATCGGCGCTTCGTAACGGCAGTGCGGGCACACCTTGCGCACCAGACGCTGCGCCGTCACGCCGATCAATCCGGCAGCGACGCGAAAGTGCTCGACGCCAATGTTGGCGAGGCGCGGAATGGCGCCGATCGCATCGTTGGTGTGCAGCGTTGAGAGCACCAGGTGTCCGGTCATCGCCGCCTGAAAGGCGATCGTCGCGGTCTCCTGATCACGAATCTCACCGACGAGCACGACGTCCGGGTCCTGACGAAGCACCGATCGCAAAACGCCGGCGAAGGTCAGCCCCTGCCGCTCGTTGACCTGAACCTGGTTGACACCGGCGAGTCTGTACTCGACCGGGTCTTCGACGGTGACGATGTTGACGCTCTCGCCACGCCGTGTGTTCAGCGCAGCATACAACGTCGTCGTCTTGCCCGAGCCCGTCGGTCCGGTGACGAGGAGGATTCCTTGCTCGCGGCCCAGCAGCGCCTTGAACCGCTCGAGAACTTCGGGCATGAAGCCGAGTGTGCCCATCGAGACCTGGACCGCCTTCTCGTTGAGCAAACGCATCACGACCTTTTCGCCGACGCGCGTGGGGAGCACTGAAACGCGCAGCGCGACCTCGTCACCGCTGACGCGCACTTTGGCGCGCCCATCCTGCGGACGGAATCGCTCCGCGACGTCGAGATCGGACATGATCTTGATGCGCGAAACGACGGGTCCGACGCCGATGAATCGCGGCAGCACCATGATGTTCTTGAGCAGTCCGTCGATGCGGAAGCGAACGAGGGTGTTGGTCTCGTCGTGCTCAATGTGGATGTCGGACGCGCGCAGCTTGATGGCGTTGGCGATGATAGCGTCGACGAGCTTGATGACCGGCGCGTGCACGCGCGCCATCGCCGCTTCGTCTTCCTGTTGCTCCTTGACCTGCTCGAGGCCGACGGTTTGATCGAGCTTTTCGATCAGGCCGTAGATCATCGCGTCAGGCCGCAGCGTCTCCTGAACGAGCTTGTCGAGCTGACCCGGCGGGCAAAACAGTGGCGTCACTTCGCGACTGGTCGCCCAGCTCACGCGCTGGATCGCTTCCTGGTCGAGCGGATTCGCCATGGCCAGGTGCACCATGCGCGCATCGACTTTGACGGGCAGAACGTTGTGATCGCGGCAAAGCTTCTCCGGCAGAATCTGCATCGCATTCTTGTCGATCACGCCCGGGTTGAGGTCGACGTAGTCGATGCGGAATGCGTCTTTGACGAGCTCGGCGATTTCCTTGAACGAGAGGATGTCGCCGTCGATGAGGGCCTGCGCGATGTACGGTTTCTGCTGGAACCGCCAGCGCTTGATCAGGTCAGGCGTGACCCCGGGCATGGTCCCAACCAGGGAAACCAGCCACTCGTCCTTGAAGCGGAATTTTCGCTCGTTGGGCTGTGGGTCAGCAGGTGTCGTCATGTCGTTCGTAGGGCGCTACAAGTCCTGCTGCTCTATAGATGGCAGGCCGTGTAAAAAGACTGTTGTTACCCTCGGAACATAACAATAAAGGCAGGGACGCCGCCCTGCGCCGGACCGGCCTTCCTTGGCCGGATCGGAAGTCCTGTCCGATGTCAGGCTGGCAAAATAAATGTGAGGGGCGCCGGGGTTCCGTAAGCCGCGACACACGGTTCGTTATTTGCTTACGTGCAGCTTGCGCGAGAAATCGCAAGTCTTCTCAGTCCTGACGGTTAACTGGCTCGATATGGCTACGTCGATCCAATCGGTTCATCGCACGCCCCAGACACCCGCCCCGGCGTCCGCCGCCGGAGTGAGGAACCTTCTGCTCCGACTTCTTCCCAAGAGCGAGCTAGAGGCCGTACTGGCGGTATCGGAAGATGTCCAGGTGGAATCGAAGGAGCTGGTGTTCCGTCGTGGCGAACCGATCCGCTTTGTCCACTTCCCGCACGACTGTGTGATCTCGCTGGTGACGGAGCTGGAAGATGGGAATTCGGTGGAGGCGATGACGGTCGGCTGCGACGGCTTCACCGGGTTGGCGGTGTTCAATCAGGTGATGGCGTCCCGGCTGACTGGGATTGGCCAGATTACCGGAATCTCGCGACGGATTCCGGCCGGGGACTTCCAGCGTCTGATCGACGAGTGTGAGGCACTGAATCGGCTCCTCCACCGCTACAGCCAATACGTTTTCGAGACGGTATCGCAATCGGCTGCCTGCAACCGCATGCACGTAATCGAGCAGCGCTGCGCGCGCTGGCTGTTGATGTCGGAGGATCGCGTCGGGCGCAATCACTTCGATTTGACCCAGGAATTCTTAGCCGAAATGTTGGGCGTTCGCCGCCCCGGCGTGACGGTGGCGATGGGCGCGCTGGAAAAAGCCGGCCTCATCTCGCACGGCCGCGGCCGCATCGCCGTGACCGATCGGCCCGGCTTGGAGAAGGTCGCGTGCGAGTGCTACAGGGTGATCAAGGAGAGGCAGCAGCAGCTTTTTTCGTAGTTTGAGGTCGATCGCGCTACGAAACGCGGACCGGACGTTCAGCCTGAGGCAGCTACGCGACGCGAACTGGACCGGCAGCCTCAACCAACGGCATGACCGTCTCGGAAAACCTCTCCATCTCCTCCAGCTGCGGACTAAACTGGAGCAGCAACAGATCCACGCCCACAGCTTCGAGCGCGCGAATACGCTCGGCGACTTGCTCTGGCGTTCCGACCAGTCCCGCGCGCAGGCCGCGGTTCGAGACGGAATAGTCCTCGAGACTCACCTGCTGCTCGAGCGCGGAATGCGCCAGAAAATCCCGATAGTTCTGGTAGCCCGGCGATCCCGGTTTTACGTCGGTGATGCGCTCGAGCTCCCGCTGGGCCTCGGCGTCGCTATCGCGTACGATCGCGTAAGCAGCGACACCGTATTCCATCGGCCCCAAGCCAAGTTTTTCGCGCCGCGCGCTCATGTCGGCGATCTTGGGTGCCACACGCTCCGGCGGATCGCCGTGCATCACGTACGCATCGCACGCGCGCGAGATCAGCTCTTTGGCGGCCGGACTTTCGCCACCGGCGTAAATCGTCGGTCGTGGATTGCGCACCGGCTTTGGCTCGAGGATGGTCTCATCGACCTTGTAGTGCTTTCCGTTGTGCGAGAACCGCGATTCGTTCCAGACACCGTTGACGATACGCAGCCATTCGTCCGTCCGCGCGTAACGATCGTCATGTTCCTCGAAATGGATCCCGTAGCGCCGCGCCTCGTCTTTCCACCACGACGAGACAACGTTGAGCGCCAGCCGCCCGCCCGAGATATGATCGATGTTCGCTGCCTGCTTGGCAAAGATCGCGGGCTCGTGGAAAGTCGGGCGCACGGCCACCATCAACTCCAGCGTTTCGGTCACCGCCGCCAACGCTGCCGCAGTCGACCACGCTTCGAGAGAATCCGCGTCGATTCCCTTGATGTCGTTCATGAACAGCTCGGCGATGAGCGTGATGTCGAACCCAATCTTCTCGCTGCGCTGGGCGAGGTGCTTCACATAATTCCACGTCGCGGTCATTCCCTCGTCGGGAACGTTGCGTAGCCAACCGCCGAAGACGGGGAGCCAGTAGCCGTATCGCATCAGCGGGTAGCGGGAAGGGGGAGGCGCGAAGCGGGACGCTCTTCCGCGACCTCGCTCGACCTGGACCCGACGCGGGTTTGGCTCTTCCCGCTTCCCGCTTCCCGCGTCCCACCATCGCTTCCGGCTTTCCGCTTTCCTCTTCCCGCGCGCTCTACGAGATAATCGACGAGTCGTACAAACGGATCAAACCCGATCACGTTCGGTCCATCCGCTACAAAGTTCGAGAGCGCGTTGATGTCGTAGAAGTAGTGCTTGCCATCGCGATCGTCGATCAGGTATTCAATGCCGCCGACATCGAGCTCGACGCGTGCGGCGATACGCTCGACCTGGCGAATGATCTCGCGCGGAGGATTGGCCTGCTCGACACGCATTCCGTTCTTCTGCGCATCGACGGCGCACGCAACGCGGGAGAGCTCGACCCCGCTCGTCGTCTGGCAAATGTCAGCCGGGCAAAGATTGAAGGAATCGGCGGCCGGATAGACGTTGATTGCGTATAGGAATTTTCCGTCGAGCACTTCGACGCGCGTTATGTGCGAATCTCTAAGCGGCGCGAGCTCCTGCACCAGCGCGACTCGATCGACACCGAGGTCGATCACAGCCGACTCCGCGGCATCGCGCAGCATCGTCGGACTGTCGAAGCGAGTGATACCGGCCCCGCTGCCGCCAATATTCGCCTTAACTACGACTGGAAAGCGCAGTCCGGCAGCCGCTTGTGGAGCGAGCGCGGCGTTATTGATCACCCGTGCGCGAGGGTAGGGCAGGCCGAGCTCGCGGAGTATGTCGAGCTGCAGCGCTTTCGACGTCTCCATCTGGTACGCAGCGGATCCGTTGACTACCGGGACTCCGATGCTCTCCAGATGCCGCAGCCAGCTCTGGGTATGAAAGGTTACCTGACCGTGTCCGCGCAGATAGGCCGACGGGCTGGCCCGGTTGAACACCAGCGAATATGGAGATTCGGTTTCGCCGGGATCGTAAGAGTGAGACGCCGCGTCGATTCGTTCGTATGCGACTCCACGTTTATCCAATTCGGCGAACAGCGGACGAAACCAGTCCGGATGCTCGTAATAAATCCCGATCAGTGCATCAGGTGTTGCAGCCATTCACGCCTCTTGCGTTGTCGAGAGAAAGAAGATTGGCTGGAAGTGCGGGCGCAAGTGAGCGTGCGCGCGGCACGCCTCTGGCTAACCTAAGTAAACATGGAGGTCAGACAGCCACTACGTTTGCCGCCGACACGCGACGTCGTGCGCGTTCTTGCCATCATTTTCGGCTTTTACATCGCGGTGCGACTGCTGTGGATCGCGCACCCGGTGGTGTTTCTGTTCTTTCTCGGGGTTCTGTTCGGGTTGCCGCTGGCACAAGGCGCCGACTGGCTCGAGAAGCGGCGCATTCCACGCGGACTCGGCGTCGCGATAATTCTTACGGCATTTCTGGGCCTGCTCACCGCCGGCGGTGTGTGGATGGCGCCGATTCTCCGCACCCAGTCACGGCAACTGCAGGAGCAGTTACCGCAGGCGATGGACAAGATCGACGCCTGGCTCGGTCATCGCGCCAACGGCGTGCTCGGCATTTTGTTCAACGAGGAAAACGGGGCTGACACCCTGCGGGTGGCGGCGGCGCAAAAACCGCGCGTCGTCGATTCGACACAGGTCGTCACGACCGTGCAGCCAACCGCCGACAGCGCAGCAACAGCATCGACCGTCGTCAGACGCACTCGCCAGGACGATGTCGCGGCGGGCGGAAATCTTAGAAGAGAACTGGCGCACCAGTTCAGCGGAGCGCAGCACTCGTTCCTGCACGTGCTGACATCAACTTTCGCCATTTCGGGCGCGTTTCTGCTGGTGCTGTTCATCGCCGCGTACATCGGCGTTGATCCATCGCTGTATCACGGCGGACTGCTCGAGCTCGTTCCCGCGCGCGAGCGCTCGCGCGCTGCGCTTACGATGACGCGTCTGGCAAACGTGCTCCGACGCTGGCTGGTGACTCAGCTCATTGCAATGGCGGTGATCGGTGCCGTCACCACGCTCTTTCTCTTCGCCATCCGCGTTCGGGCCGCGCTTCCACTCGGGATTCTGGCGGGCGTTCTGAAATTTATTCCCATCGTCGGCTCGATCTTCGCCGCGATCCCGGCGATGGCGATGGCGTTCATCGATTCGCCGCACAAGGCGCTGCTGGTAGCCATCGGCTACTTCGTCATCCAGTTCGTCGAGAATCACTTGCTGGTGCCGATTCTCATGAAACACGGCGTCAATCTGCCGCCGGCGATGACGCTTGGCGTGCAGGCCCTGATGTCGCTGCTATTCGGATTCCTTGGTCTGTTGGTGGCGGTGCCGCTGCTCGCCGCCGTCCTCACGATCGTGAAGACGATGAATGCCACCGAAATGCGAGAGATGAGCGCCGAAGCCGACTCCATGGTGCGCGCCGAGTCGCCGCGACGACCAGAGGCTATCGGCCTCGAACGCTAGTCGAGCAGATGGTCGAGTGCGTGCTCGATCATCGGCCCGACGATTATCAACGATTTGAGCGAGTGCGAAGCGAAGGGGATAATCGTGTAGCTCATTCGCGAGCCTCCGGCATCGATGAACGCGTGATCGGAGGACCGTTCCTTGTCGCTGGCTCCTCTCATGAGAGCGATGCGAACATTGCGGGGTGCGTTGCGGATCTGGTCAGCGACGGAAAAGCTGCCTGGCTCGGTGGGCTCGCCAGCGTTGATTTCGTCGCGCAGTGTGACAGTTGGATGATCCCTTTTGGTTGGGCCGAGCGCCAGAACGCCGACGACACCTGGCGGCCGGGCATGCGCCTCGGTCCAGAGGGCGAGATCGGCGCCGAATGAATGACCCGCAAGGACGATCGGCCGCGAGTCGGCGTGCAGTTCGTGGAGCGATTTTTTCATCAGCCGTGGCAGTTCATGAACGATCGCACTGTCACGCACGTCGGGTGAATCAGGATAGCGATCCAGAAACTTCTTGACATCGAAACCAACAACCGCGTAGCCATCGTCGGCCAATCGCTCCGCGAGTCGCTGGTGCGGTCCCCAGAACCCGAGATCGTTGCCAAGGAAGAAGATCCCGGCCTTCGGCTTCTCCCCGTAGCTGCGGGCCGGATAGAAATAAAGCGGCTCGTTGAGCAGCTGGGGATCGTGCGGACGATAAGCGGAATGGGCACGCGCACATGCCTCTGCCAACAGCAGCGCCAGCACCCAACGTTTCACTTGGCCACAACTCCAGTCAGGCCGCCCGAGATCAGCGACGCGACATTGGTAAGAATTCTCGGTAGAACGAGGCCGCCTGGTGACGCCAGATACCGCGGCTCCCAAATCGGGTCGAACTTTTCCTTATACAGTCGCAGGCCCTGGAAGTTGTAGAACGGTTCTCCCCGACTGAACAGCAGTGCCCCCACGCGATTCCAGAGCGGCGCAAGACTTCGGTTCTCGATGCCGGAAAGTGGTGCCACGCCGAGGTTGAATCGCTGGTACCCGTTTTCGCTGCCCCAGAGCATGAGCTCGATGAGGAGGAATTCCATCACTCCCGGCGGGGCGACGGCGGTGTATCGCATCAGGTCGATCGAGATCTCGCTCTTTTCCGCGCCAAGCCAGACATTGGCGAACGCGACGACGGCGTCCCCGACGCGGATGATCGCCGCCGGGAAACTCTGGATGTAGCGATCGTCAAACCGACCGAGGGAGAATCCCTTCTCCTTGGTGTGTTTGCTCGACAGCCATTCATTGGAGATTTGCCTGAGATCCGGCAGGAACCTGTGCGTCTCACTGGCGGCGATCATCTCGAAGGTCGCGCCCGCTTTGAGTACGTCCTTGCGAGTGCGTCGCAGCGCTTTGCGGCGCCCGCCGTCGAGCGAAAAGTCATGGAGCGGGATGATTGCCTCTTCGCCAAGCTTGAACAGCGTCAGACCGAGGTCGATGTAGATAGGCAGGTGTCGCGGGCTTACTTCGTAAAACACCGGCCAGCCGCCGTGCTGATCCACGCTTTCGCGGAAGCGCCAGGCGAGCTCGCCGCGTTCGCTCTCGACGCCGAGCGGATCTCCGAGCGCAACCCAGCTGCGACCTTCGACGGCGTACATGATCATGCTGCGGCCGCTGTCGCTGAAGAAAAGGGCTTTATCGCCGAGCAGTGCCAGATTGGCGATGGTCTCCGGTGAGTCAGCCGCGATGCGCGCAGCCAGATCGAGCTGTCGCGGGGTAGGTGGATCCGTATCTGGGCTGGCGTGGCGGAGCTTGCGCGATAAAGCGAACAGCATCAGAAAGCCGAGCACACCAATCATCGCGCGCAACGATCGAGGCGCGTCACCCCGTCCGCTGAATGTCCACCACACCGGGCTGGTGAAGTCAACGTTGCGGTAAGAGAAGAACGCGAGCCAGGTCGTGACGACGCCGACGAGGACGACAGCGGCGATCCAGCCATCGGTAAACGGCTCGCTGGTGATCGCTGCCTTTCGATAAAAAGCCCGTCGCGACGGAAACACTGCCAGCAGAACCAGCGTCAGGGCGAATGCCTCCTCCCAGTCCAGCCCTTTCAGCAGGGAGGCGACGACGCCAATTCCGAGCGTCGCAATGGTGAGGGTGTAAGCGGCATCGAGTCTCCGCTTGATGGCCCAAGCCAGAATCACGAGTGCAGCGCCGGCGAGACTCGCGGCAAAGTGCGAGAGCTCGATGACGCCCAGCGGCAGCACCGAATCGAGGGCTGTCACGCGAGTGCGAATGGCCGGCGTCGCACCGGATACGATAAGAATTACGCCGGCGATGAAGGTCGCGATGCTGAGAATCTGGGGCAGGAGAGCGGGGAACCAGCGACCGACGAACTCGCCGGCCATTGTCGCCATTTCGGCTACCTGCTCGCGCCGGCGCCCGGCCTCGAACGCGATCAACAGCGTCAGCGCAATAACCAGGGGCAGGAAGTAATAGATCGCGCGGTAAGCGAGCAGTGAGCCGACAATCGAAGCTGCCGGCACAAAAGGTTTGAGCAGCAGAACAACCATTGCCTCGAAAACGCCGACGCCGCCCGGAACGTGGCTAAGAATTCCGATGAACTGTGCGAGCAGAAAAACGCCGAGCACCGGCAGAAAAGACAGGCGATACGCCGGCGGGAGGAGGACATAGAGGACTGCACCGGCAGTCGTCCAATCGACGATGGCGACAGCGAGCTGGATGAGCGCCAGTCGGATCGACGGAACCGGAAATTGCCATTCGAAAAGTCGGAACGACTTGTTTCGCTTTGCGGCGACGGCGAGGTAGCCGACGACCATCAGCACGCAGAGCGCACCCAACGGTTTGAGTGAGGCGAGCGGCAATCGCAGCAAATGGATCGTCGATGCTGGCTCGAGCAGGAACACGATGCCGGCGACTGCGATCATGCCGATGATGAAAGTGACACCGGCAAAGCTGATTGCCTGCGCAATCTCGGAAGTCGACAACCCCCACGCGCTCCAGAACCTGTAACGCACGGGTCCGCCCGTAAGCAGCGGGAAGCCGAGACTATGACTTAGTGCATACGCGATGAAGGAGCCAAACGCAATCCGTTTGACGGAAAGCGGATGATCGACGTACGAGAGTGCGATTGCGTCGTACGCTGGCAACACCGCATAGGCGACGGCCGTGAGTAGGAGTGCGAGAGCTAGGTGAGAGTGAGGCAGGGTCCATACCTGTCGCATCAAATCGCGATAGCGATAGGACTTGAGCTCGCGCGCGAGAAGAAAGAACGCCGCTGCGACTGCAGACGCCATCGCAGCGGGAGCGATTACGCGCGACATTCTCGGTGGCATTTGTAACGCAGGTGGCGACTAGGCGCGTTCGGGGTATATAATCCAGCTACAAAACTTCCGCGGTTGCGCTGTCAGACCGGTTACACCCGCGGCCCGTTAATTCGAGCTTCCAGGAGATCTTTCATGCAGCGTTTTGTGACGCGGCTCGCTCTCTGTGCGACTTTCGCGATTCCATCGATCACGCTCGCGCAGGCGCCGTGGCGGCAGGTTTACAAGGACAGTGACGTGACGGTGTTATTCGATACGGCGAGCGTCGCGATGCAAAGTTCCGGGACTTGGACCGCGGTGACGAGTTGGGACTACCGCCGGCCGCGCATTCTCGAGAACAAGAAACAGTACACGCGGCTGGTGGAGAGGGCTTATGTGCGTTGCTCGCCAGTGCGGGTCAAGAGAGTGCGCAGCACCGTCTACGGCGCCAACAACGCACTCGTGCGCGACGAAGGTGAAGTCGATCCGCGCGACCAGGTGCACATGGTTTGGGATCGGCCCAAGGCTGGTACTGCTGGCAGGAAAGCCTGGGATTCGGTGTGTGGGATTCTTACGAAAAAGAACGCGGCGAACAGAAAAGGCTGAACTTCAAGCAAGAATTACCTGCCTGCTGCCGGCAGCCCAGAGCCGGCGGCCTGAGTCAAAAAAGGAGGCGATTTTCGCCTCGGTCGGGTGGCCGTTTGGCCCGGAAACAAAAACTGACTCACGGTGTACAAATAGTCAGCTAATCGACCGTGTCGCGTCATCTTTAGCCTCATCCTTAGGTTG
The DNA here is from genome assembly GCA_035248505.1 of Gemmatimonadaceae bacterium. Lineage (GTDB taxonomy): Bacteria > Gemmatimonadota > Gemmatimonadetes > Gemmatimonadales > Gemmatimonadaceae > UBA4720. Next base: position 41,654 of record DATFHK010000103.1, read on the forward strand.
TTGAATTTCTTGCACTTGCCCACCAAACCAACAACCTGAGCCCCGTCGACAAACCGTGCCAATATATGTGATTTAGGCCGCCCTAAATCAGGGCTGGTTTGGCAAGCCGTTTGCTCTATAACAATGTGCGATTTTCATCTGGGGAGCCTTCAAATGATGAGACTACTCGAATCCAAAAAAACCGACAAAAAAAGGGGACGGTCAGCAGGCGGGACCCTCTCCAGTATCATATTGCACGTACTGGTGATCTTCCTGGCTGTCTTCGCCACCGCAAACGCGGGCATTCGCAAGGCTGAGAAAGCCAAGTCAGAGAATCTTCACTACGTGGCGGTGAAAAAGCCGGATCCACCTCCGCCGCCGAAGAAGGAAGACCCACCTCCGCCGCCGAAGGTCAAGAAAGAGACTCCGAAGCCCAAAGCGCCTGAGCTGCCCAAGCCGAAGCTCGTCGTCCAGCAGCCCAAAGTAGAAGCGCCAGCTCCGCCGAAGGGCTTCCAGGTCGTCCCGCCGCCGGTCAGCGTTCCGACCAAGATCCCATCGATTGATCTGTCGAAGGCGATTACCAACGAAGCCGACTTCAGCGGTAAGGGTGTCGCAGGCGGAACCGCCAGTGGCGTAAAGGGCGGTACCGGTGACGCGGACTCCAAGGGTAAAGAAGCGGGCGTCAAGGCCGAAGAGGAGCACCACGGCCCGTACATGGAGTTCCAGGTCGAGAAGGCTGTCGAGCGAATCGGCGGCGAATCACCGGAATATCCGTCGTCACTCAAGGACCAGGGCGTCGAGGGCTCGGTCGTCGTTCAGTTCGTCGTCAACGAGAGCGGGCGCGTCGAGCCGGGTACGGTCAAGATCCTGAATTCCAGCAATCCAGCGTTTACCGCCGCCGTTAAGGAAGCGCTCCCCCGCATGAAATTCTCGGCGGCGCAGATCGGGGGCAAGAAGGTGCAGCAGCTCGTTCAGATGCCGTTTCAGTTCCACCTCCAGCGTTAAGCGAGCAATCAAAACCCGATCGAACAGAGCCGCGGAGAGAACATCCTCCGCGGCTTTTTTTGCGGTGTATCACACACTGATCCGATAGATTGAACGCCTTCATGAATTGTCGACCATTTCTCGCCGGCGCAGCGGCTGTGCTCGTGCTCACGCCGGCGGTGCAGGCACAAAACAGAAATCCGCAGCGCGGCCCCGCGCGTCCGAAAGCACAGAAACCGGTGGAGGTGCCGCCCGCCGTCGTCGTGCTGCAGGTCGACACCACGCCCGGTGACTCGATTCGCACGATCATCCAGCGCGACCTCGATTACGGCGATCGGATCCAGCCGCTGATTCTCGACAGCGCGACGCTGGCGGATGTTTGGCAGCCGGGCGGGAAGAGCATCAACTTCGCGCCGCTCGCCAATACCCGCGCGAATTTCGTCATTCGCGTTCGACCCACCGCGAGCGCTCTCCACGTCGAAGCGTTCGATGCCGCACGTGGTCAGTTGAAACAGGAAGGCTCGTTCAGGATGCCGCGCATGCCGGCCAATCGGCTGCCGGCGGTGCGCGACTCCCTGAACGATGTTCTGAGAGAGCGCGCCGAAGCGATGGCGGAGAGCCTGAACGCGCACCAGTGGACCCGCGACAGTCTGGCGCGCGCGGCACAGAAGCCGATGCCGATGAAGACGACGCGTGATCGCGCCAATGCGCGGCGTGCTGCCGCGGCGCGCGATTCGATACTCGCGGACCTCGAGCGCACCGAAAAAAATCTCAGCGCGCGCGCGGCCGAAGATACCGTCCACATGGACTCGGTCTATGCACGCTTCGTCGCCAGAGATTCAACTACGCGGGACTCGGTGCAGCGCGAACGCAGACTTGCCATTCACGTCGCCAGTGACGAGATCGAGCGTTGGCTGACCGGTCAACGCGGGATTGCAGCGACTCGCATTGCGTTCGTCGACGGCACAAAGCTCAAGATCATCGACAGCGATGGTGCCAACGAGCGAACCATCCCCACTCCCAATGCTGCGCTGTCGCCGGCATGGCATCCGTCAGGCCGCTACATTGCCTACGTCGACGCCGACGATCGAGGGACGCGCATCGGGATCGTCGATCTGCGGACGATGAAGCCGCGAATGCTCGGCGCATCCACACGCGGGCTGAACATCACTCCGGTTTATACCAGGGATGGAAAGAGCCTGGTGTGGGCGAGTGGTGGCGATTCGCCCGCCGAGCTGGTGATGGCAAACGTGAGTGGAGACGACAGCGTTGCCGTTCCGTACGTGGGCCGCCAGGGCGCAGAAACGACGTCGCCCAGCTTTAGTCCCGACGGGAAGCAGATCGTGTTCATGTCGCCGGTGCCACTGACGCCGCAGCTCTACACCATGAACGTCAACGGCAGCGGCCTGCGTTTATTGACGCCGCCGACGCCCGGGAAGCGCACCTATCGAACGGGACCGGAGTGGTCGCCGAAGGGTGACGAGATCGCCTACCAACAGCAGATGGGCGACTTCCAGGTGTGGACGATCGCGCTGAAAGATCGCGCAATGAAACAGCTAACCTTCGAGGGCGAGAACGAGGATCCTTCCTGGGCGCCCGACGGCCGTCACCTGGCGATTACGCGCAGGTTGGGCGCAATCGGAGATCCGCGCAGCATCTGGATTCTCGATAAGCAGACGGGACGCCTGCGGCAGCTCACGACTTCGGGCGATGCGCGGCTATCTGACTGGTCGCCAGCGCTCAAGCCGAACTACTAAAACGCGATTTACTGGTTGACTCCAGGCGACATCGGCGTGGTGAGCTGAGAGTAGCCGGCTGGAATTGCAAATGTGGACGCCGGCACCTGAATGCGCCTCACGTTCGAAACCACGATGTCCTGACTGCCGGTGCGAGTGACGCCGTTGGTCTTCACGGTCAGAACTTTCGTAACCCGCAAGGGAAGCCCGTGAATCCTTCCCTGCATCGCCTTCGCGCGTTCCATGAACGCCGGTGCGAGTCCCATCGCCTGGCCCATGTCCAGCAGCCTCGTCAAACTCTGGGTGACATCGGCCAGATCGGTGAAGTCCGCGCCTACCAGGATGTCCTCCACCGAATGTTGCTCGAATCCGGAAGCCGTTCCTCGCATCACGACCGACACGCGTAGTGACGAAGTAAGACGGTAGCGAAGGGTCGGATGTCCGTCGATTCGGGGACCTGGGCCGAGACTGTCGAGCGAAATATCGGTTCCCGAGCTGTCGACGATGATTTGCGCTCCCGTTGCCTCCAGCATCTTCCGCATCGCTTCCATCGTCGCGACGGGATTGATCGAGACGTATTGCTTCCGTTCGTCGCTGATGAACGTGAGTTTGGTGCCGCTATCGGTGAGGAGCATGATCGAGTGGCCTCCACCGCTGAGGAAATTGCCGGCGGTGGGCATGTGGCCTTCGATGTCGACCCGAATGTTGCCGCGACTGGTGGTGAAGTGCAGAACCGCCGAGACGGTGTCGTTGGACGTATTGAGATCTCTGGCCTGGTGCACTGTCTGGTCGAACGCGAGTCCTGGGTAGCTCTGACCGCTGGTGCCGGTTGCATAGGCGACGCAGGCGATCGAAAGCGCGACGACTGACCTGATGATCATCGATCCTCCCGCACAGGCAGTAGCGCCTGCGAGCTCACCGGCCTGCTTTTACAGCGCCGGCCTTCACGCGCGACGTGTCTCGCTCGGCGAGCGAACTCGTCGCGATCATCTCCTGTTCGATCGGCGCGCCCGCGCGGCGCACGACGTATGCTTCCATCGCGAAATACTCGGGCAGGCCGAGCCGATCGACGCGTTGTGCGGTGTTGCGGTTGCGCTCCTCGACGCGCTGCCAGAACTCGCGGTCGTCCTGACCGGGGAAGGGCGCGCGGTCTTTCTGCGACTGGTGCTTGAAGATCGCCATCTTCTTCGCCCGCAGCTCGTCTTCCGATAGCGGCACTAGCACGTCGGCCTCGCTGATCTCCCACTCCTGCCAGGCGCCGCGATAGTACCACATCTCCGGCGGTGGACCCGAGTATTGGGTCAGCGCCTGGAGCACGGCCTCGAGACACATGCGATGCGTGCCGTGCGGATCGGATAGATCGCCGGCGACGAAGACCAGCTCGGGCTGTCTCTCCTCGAGCAGATCCAGGACGATGCGCACGTCCTCAGGCCCGATTGGATCCTTGCGCACTTTCCCCGTCTGGTAGAACGGAAGATTGAGAAAGCGCGCCTGCTCGCGGCGCATCCCAAACGTCTCGATGCCGGAAACGGCTTCCGCTTCACGGATCGCGCGCTTCATCACCTGGACCGGGAACGCATCGATCTCGCCGACTTTCTTGGTGTCGAGAAAACTCTCTACTTCCTCCACCAGCGCTCCAGCGGCGTTGTCGTTGATGTCGAAGTCGTTGCCGAAACGGCGAATGAAATCGGCGTAGCGACGAACCTCGTGGTCGAAGACAGCGATATTGCCGGAAGTCTGATAGGCGACGATGATGTCGTTCCGGTTCTGGTGCAGCTTGTTGAGCATGCCGCCCATCGAGATCACATCGTCGTCAGGATGCGGCGAGAAGACGATGATGCGCTTGCCCATCGGCAGCTTGCTGCGGCCGCGGATCTTGGCGATCAGCGCGTTGAAGACTTCGCCGTTGAGCGGTCCGGCCTTTCCGTGCTTCGCGAGCAGCGGACTCAGATGGTGCTCGCGGTAGTCGGTCTCGTCCAGCTTCAACACCGACTTGCCCGTAATCTCGCTGAGCCAGATCACGGCATCGATTTCCTTGTCGCGGGTCCACTTCACCTCACCGAGCACCCACGGCGTCTTCACTCGAGTGAGCTCGGCGGCGGCGGCGAAATCGACGTAGAAAATCGCGTTGGGGTGGGCCTGCAGATAGGTAGCGGCGACGTCGGGATCGGGTTCACCCTCGACGGCGCGTCTGATGATGGCAGCCTTGTGCTCACCGGTGGCAACGAGGGCGATCGCCTTCGCCTCCATGATCGACGCCACGCCCATGGTGATTGCTTCGGTGGGGACGTTGTCCTCGCCAAAGAAATCCGCGGCAGCATCGCGACGCGTCACGGTGTCCAGCGCAATGCGGCGCGTGCGCGAGTCAGCGCCTGATCCCGGCTCGTTGAAGCCGATGTGGCCGGTCTTCCCGATACCAAGAATCTGGAGGTCGATGCCGCCTGCTTTCCTGATCGCCGCTTCGTAGCGCTCGCACTCGACTTCGACATCGTCGCGCGGCACGTCGCCACGCGGGATGTGGATGTTCTGCGGCTTGATGTTGATGTGGTTGAACAGATTCTCCCGCATGAACCGGTGGTAGCTGTGGATGCTGTCGGGGTTCATCGGGTAGTACTCGTCGAGGTTGAAGGTGACGACGTCGGAGAAGTCGAGCCCTTCCTCGCGGTGCATGCGTATTAGCTCGCGATAGATGCCGATGGGGGTGCTGCCGGTGGCGAGTCCGAGCACCGCATGTCCGCCTTCTTTCCGGCGTTCCTTGATGATCTCGGCGATGCGGCGAGCGATGGTTTTAGCGATCTCGTCGTATTCGAAGATCAGGGTCGGGACGCGCTCTTTACTCGCGGGCATGAGTAAAATTACATCCCCTGTGGGGATCGCGCGCCTTTACTGGCACCTTCGGTACTCTAAGTTTTGAGTTGGCAGCACCCGCAGCAGCCCAGAGTGGCGCTATCTAGCTTCCCAGTTGACGATCCGTGCGCCGAGTACTGCCTGCTGGACCGCATCCGCCACATCTCTCCGCAACTGCACGTGACGGTTATTGCTGCCCGACGGATTGACGCGGTTGGTGAGCACCACCACGAACAAGTCCTTCTCGGGATCGAGCCAGATCGAGGTGCCGGTGAAGCCGGTGTGCCCAAAGCTCCACGGCGAGAAGAACTGGCCGGCGCTGGAGCCGCCTTCGGGCGAATCCCAGCCCAGGGTGCGCGTGGATTCTTTACCCTGGCGCGCAGTCCAGCGTGCGATGGTTGCCGGTTTCACGATGCGGGCGCCGTTGGCGCCCTCACCACCGTTCAGAATCATCATCGAGAACAGGGCGAGGTCCTTTGCCGTCGAGAAAAGTCCGGCATGGCCGGCAACGCCGCCCATCGCCCAGGCATTCTCATCGTGCACTGTTCCCCAGAGCAGGCCACCGCGTGCGTCGTCGACCTGGGTCGGGGCGATGCGCGGGCGCAGCGAGATCGGCGGCTGGAACTGGGTGTCGACCATTCCCAGCGGCCTGAAGATCTTCTCGCTGGCGAGCACGTCGAGCGTTTTGCCGGTGATCCGCTCCATGATCAGCTGCAACAGGATCATGTCCCAATCGCTGTAGATCATGCTGGTGCCGGGCGTGTACTCCAGCGGTCGTGCGTTGATTTGCGCCAGGTACTGATCGCGGCCCTTGGCGGACCGAAAAAGGTTGGCGCCGGCCTCCAATCCGCCGCTGTGGGTCAGCAGCTGCTTGACGGTGATCTGCGCTTTTTCCGGTGAATTGAATTCGGGCAGATAAGAAACGACGGTGCGATTGAGATCGAGCTGGCCGTTCTCCTCGAGGATCATCGCCAACGTGGTGGTCGCGATGACTTTGGTCAGCGACGCGAGGTCGTAGAGCGTGTTGGTATCGACCGCCGGCGAGCCCGGCTGATTCCAATCGATGTAGCCGTAGCCCTTCATGTAGGCGATGTGCCCATTGCGGCCGACGGCGATGGCGACGCCAGGAGCGACTGCTTCCTCGATGGCGGTCTTTACGATTTTATCGAGCTTGGGCCCCAGCGATGTGTCGAGACCGGAGTTATTGAGCCCGACTTCGGGCGGCAGATACTGGTGCTGCACGGGAATCGGCGCGACAACTTTGGCCGATGGCGGCGGGGCACAGGCAACAAATGCGGTAAGGCCGACGAGAGCCGTCCAGGATAGGAACTTCATACTGCTTAGGACGATTTTGGTGGCGGAGCGGTAAGCGATAAGGGGGGAAGCGGGTTAATCGGACCGAGGTCTACGGACTAAGTGCATCGACAATCGCGGACTGATCGAGGACCAGGACCGTCCGAGTCCTCAACTCAGTCCGCAGTCAGCAATGCCGTTAGTCCGTAGACCGCGGTCCGTTAAACCGCTCCTCGCTTCCGGCTATTGTCTTGGCGCCCTAATGCAATTCCTGATGATGTCGCCTGCTGCCACGGAGTCGGCGTGGGTCGCCAACACTGGGCAGGGTGGAGGAACCGCTGCCGTCAGCGATGGATGACCGCTGCCGCCGACGGCGCGCACGGCCGCCCAGCCGTCGTCGAGCTGGTCGGGGAGCACAAAGGAAGTGACCGATCCGACGCGGTAAATTTTTTCGTAGACGGGAGAAGTGGTGCGGCGGAATAACACCTCGTAGGCGGTCGCGTCAGGCACTTCTTTCCACGTCATGCGCCACTTCGCGCCGCCGGATTCCCGGTCGCGTACCGCTATGGCCACCGGCGGCGCCGGCGCGTTCGCCAGCGAACCGACGATTGCTGCATTGTCGCGTGCGACGTTGGCGACGTAGCCGAAATTCACGTGCGCGAAATCGTCGGTCGGCAAATGCTGGCGCTTGTAGTTCTCGAGTCGCTCGGTGAAGCGCAGGCCCGGATCGCCCAGACCCACGAACGGGCTGTGGTCGCCGCCGCGCGAGATGCGATCGAGCCGGAACACCGGCAGAACCTGGAAGCGCGGGTTGTAAATCGTCCCCACTGCCCATGCATATCGCGCGAGCTCTCTACTCGGTCCGTTATCGGGCTCGGCGCCGAAAATTCTGACACTCGTCGAATCGACTCTGCCGTCTTCGGCTGCCACGTTGCCGACGATATCGTCAGTGAATGCCGATACGACTTTGTAACCAGCCTCATGCAGGCGCTGCGCGAGATGCGTCGAGCCGTAAAGTCCCTGTTCTTCACCGGCGTAGGTTGCGAAGATGATGCTCGCTTCCAATCCCTTCGGAAAATGCCGGGAGAAAACGCGCGCGAGCTCGACTACCGCCGATGATCCCGACCCATCGTCATCTGCGCCGGGTGCATCCTGGGTCGCCTCGAATCGGGCCAGCGGACCGATGTCGGTTCGCGCACAACCACACGAGTCGTAGTGGCCGCCGATGACGACGACGCGGGTGGTGTCACGACCGGGCAGCCACGCCAGCACATTGACGACGTTCACCATCGGCCGGTCCGGATGGCCGCGCATCTGCATCAGCGCCGGATCGTACTCGACGCGCAGGCAGCCACCACATGCCTGGCTGTAGCCCTGGAGCTTGGCGAACAGGTATCGGCGGGCGGCACCGATCCCGCGAGTCGCACTCAGAGTGTCGCTCATGGTGTGGCGCGTGCCGAACGAAACCAGCGCCGAGTCAGTGGCGCGAATCTGCTTTGGCGAGATGTCTGCGATTGCAGCAGCCAGCGCCGGGTCTCGCTTCAATCCCATGGTGACGTCGCCGTTCGTCAGCACCGTCGGCTGTTGCGTGCTCGCGGAGAAGGGAAAAAACAAACACGCGACCGACGCGAGAAACGCTGGCCGGAGCGGGCGGAACGCAAACCTGAAATACTCTGATCGAGCATCCATGTGCGGCGAGTGAATGGGCATTGTTAGGTTATTCCTGATGAACGGGTTCGACTGCGCAGAATAGAGGACGGATTTGGCCAATACAAGCACGTCGTGGCAGTTCTCGCGCTTTCGCGACCTCACCGTCGACGATCTGTACGCGATCGTGCGATTGCGCGAAGCGGTCTTCATCATCGAGCAGAATTGTCCCTACCCGGACTCCGACGGTCGGGATCCGCTGGCGTGGCATCTACTCGGCTGGCGCGATGGGACCGATGGGAGAGAGCTTGCCGCTTACGCGCGTCTCTTTGAACCCGGTATTCGATATCAGCAGGCGTCGATTGGACGGATCGTCACTTCACCTCAGGTGCGCGGCACCGGACTCGGCAGGCAGCTGATGGTCGAAGCGTTGCAGAGGATGTCAACGCTGGCGCCGGATCAGCCGATCAAGATCGCCGCGCAGCGCCGGCTCGAGAAATTCTACGCCGCCTATGGGTTCCGAACCGTATCGGAGCCGTATGAGGAGGACGGGATACTGCACCTGGATATGATGCGGGACGCGGGAAGCGGGGAGTAAGCGATGACACTGATAACAAAACCGCGCTATTACGGCGGCGAGACGTTTTCCGATTTTCTGGCACGACCGACCCAGAATCACGAATTGTGGTTGGCCGTCGCGCGGCACGTGGTGATCCCGGTCGAATATTCGGCGCGGGTCGAAGCGCTGCGCGGGCACTGGCATTTGCTCGTATTGAGCGAGGATTGGTGTGGCGACGCCGTGAACATCGTGCCGATCGTCGCCAAGCTCGCGGATTCGGTCAGCAACATGGATCTGCGGATTCTCGCGCGCGACGAAAATCTCGACATCATGGACGCGCATCTGACGAACGGAAAATCGCGCTCGATCCCGATCGTGATTCTGCTGAACCCGAAATTTCAGGAATGTGGCTGGTGGGGACCGCGGCCGCGCGAGCTGCAGAAATGGGTCGTCGAAACAGGAATGCAGCTGCCCAAAGATGTTCGCTACAAGGCAATCCGAACTTTCTACGCGCGCGATCGCGGGTTGACGACGATCCGCGAAATTGTAGAGATGCTGGAGGAATGCTGCGTGCGAGGTCCTACGCTTTCTGCAGCGGCAGGGTCAGGGTGAAGGTCGATCCCTGACCTGCGACGCTGGTCGCGTTCAGCTCACCGCCCATGGCGGTCGCGAGTCGGCGGCTGATCGGCAGGCCGAGTCCGGTGCCGCCCATTTCGCCGCCGCGGGAGCGAATCTGAACAAAGGGCTCGAAGATCGCTTCGAGCTTGTCACTGGGAATTCCGATCCCCGTATCGCGCACGTGGACGTGGATGCGCTCGTCTGCGCCGCAGCACTCGAGGCTTATCAGGCCGCCGGGCAAGGTGAACTTGATCGCGTTCGCGAGCAGGTTCAGCACGATTTGCTCGACTTTGGAGCCGTCAGCGTGTGCCACGAGTCCGTGGTTCTCGCATTTGTACGCGTACTGGATGTTGCGGCTCTCGAGCTGCGCTCCGATGAAGCCTTCCATGTTGCAGAGGATCTCGTGCACGACCACCGGTTGCATTTCCACTTCGATTCCGTGTCCGCTCTCCAGGCGTGCGAAATCGAGAATGGTCGTGATGAGGCCAAGCAGGTGTTGTTGACTCTGCTGGATCCGCTTGAGATCTCGTTGCTGGGCGTCGTTGAGCGGGCCGTGGATCTGCCGTTCCAGCAGCTCGGTGTAACCGAAGATCGCCTGCAGCGGCGTCCGGAACTCGTGGCTCAGTAAGGCGAGGAATTCCGATTTCACGCGGTTGGCGACTTCCGCTTCTTCGCGCGCCTTGCGCTCGCTGAAAATGAGCTGGTCTTTCTTTAGGTTTGCGGCGGCGAGTTGCGCAGTGCGGGATGCCACGCGCAGTTCGAGGTCGCGATTGAGCTCACGTAGCAAGTCTTCGGCTTCCTTCTGACGTGTGATGTCACGGAGAATCCACCGGAATCCGATCTTGTTCTCGTCCTGCGGGCTGGCGCGACTCAGCGAAACGGCGACCGGGACACGCTTGCTCTGGCGCGGCGTGATCCAGATGTCCCAGTCGTCAATGCGCTCCAAATGGCAGAGTTGATCGAGCTGTTTCCGATAC
>DATFHK010000104.1:0-9129 GCA_035248505.1 Gemmatimonadaceae bacterium
GATTTAAAGAGCTTCGCGAATTATGGGTTCCCCGAGTCGCACGCGTGGAGCTTCGCGCTGATTGCTTACGCGACCGGATATCTCAAGGCGCATTACACCGCGGAGTTCTACGCCGGGCTGCTCAATTCGTATCCGATGGGATTCTATCCGCCATCGACGTTGATTCACGACGCGCGGCGACACGGCTTGAAGGTTCTGCCGCCGTGCATGCGCGATGGCGATTGGGAATGCACCACTGAGCCAACCGACAATCCCGATCGACCAGCGCTGAGAATTGGTTGGCGGCACATCCGTGGACTCGGCGAGAAATCTCTCGATGCACTCAAGGCAGCGAGAGGCTGGGAAAAATTCTCGTCCATCGACGACGTCGTGCAGCGCGCAAAGCTCCAGCGCACCGACGCCTTACAGCTCGCGCGGGCCGGAGCCTTTGCCTCCTGGGAACCCGATCGCCGTCGCGCGGCATGGGTGGCGATGCGCTCGGTTGGAGATTGTCTGCCGTTGGCGCCGGCGCGTCACGTCCCGTACGAGCCGCGTCCTCTCTCACGCGACGAGTTGATCTTCCTCGACTACTTCTCCGTCGGCATCAGCGTCGACGGCCACCCGATGGAACATCTCCGCGAACAACTGCGCGCCGAGAAAGTGCTCGACTCGAAGCAGCTCGAGAAGCTGAAGGGCGGGGAATGGATCAAGACCGCCGGCCTGGTGACCATCCGTCAGCAGCCACAGAGCGCGAAAGGAACCGTCTTTCTGTTGATGGAAGATGAATTCGGCTTCATCAACGTCATCGTCTCCAAGCGGATGGTCGAGGAATTCTCAGAAATCGTAAGATTCTCCAGTTTCATTCTCGTAGAAGGAAAGTTCGAGCGGGATGATGGTGTGCGGAACGTCATCGGGAGAAAATTCAGTGAACTGAAGGTGAGAGAGCTGGTCCATGCCAGCAGGGACTTTCATTAGCGTGGTAAGGACCGAGGACGCGGACTAACGGCATCGACGGGTTCGGACTAATTGAGGACTAGGACACGGACCCACAAAGGACCGAGGACAAAAGAGGACTGCGCGTCTTCGGTCCTGCTTGTTCGGAGTCCGAGTCCTCACTCAGTCCGAACTCGTCGATGCCGTTGGTCCGAGTCCTCGATGAGCCCGAACTCCTCGATGCCAGTCTGCGTCTTGAGTCCGCCCAGCTTCCGGCATCCTGCTTCTGCCTTTATCCTTGGCAGATGCGAGAACATCAGGCGCCCGTCCGCGCTTTCGCCAGCGACAATTGGGCCGGTGTTCACCCTGAAGTCCTCTCGGCGATGGCGGCGGCGAACGCCGGGCACGTGCCCGCTTACGGCGATGACCCATACACCCACGAAGCCGTGAGTCGCATTCGTCGCGAGCTCGGCGACGAGCCCGAAGTCTTTCTCGTCTTCAGCGGCACTGCGGCCAACGTCCTTTGTCTCCAGGCAATGGTGCAATCACACCAGGCCGTCATCTGCGCCGAGACTGCGCACGTTCACGTGCATGAGTGTGGCGCGGCGGAGAAGCACATTGGATGCAAGCTGCTTCCGGTTCCGTCACCGAATGGGAAACTCACCGTCGCCGGCATTCGCGAGCATCTTGTCGGTATCGGCGACGAGCATCACGTGCAGCCGCGCGCGATCACCATCACCCAGGCGACTGAATACGGGACCGTCTACACGCCGCAGGAGATTCGTGCGATTGCCGATTTTGCGCACAGCCATTCGCTGCTCCTGCACATGGATGGCGCGCGGCTCTTTAACGCGGCCGTCTACCTCGATGTACCACTGAAGGCGATCACCAGCGACGCCGGCGTCGATGCGCTGTCGTTTGGCGGGACCAAGAACGGGCTCGTCGCCGGCGAAGCCGTCGTGTTCTTCAAGCGCGTGCTCGCTGACGATTTCGAGTTCAAGCGCATGCAGGGAATGCAACTCTCGTCGAAGATGAGGTTCATCGCCGCGCAGTTCAACGCAATGCTCACCAATGATCTCTGGAAGCGCAGCGCGTCTCACGCCAACCGCATGGCCCAACTCCTGGCACGTGGTTTGTCTGAGATAGATGGGATCACTCTGACTCAGGAAGTCCAGGCCAACGAAGTGTTTGCGATCATTCCCCAGAAGGTGATTCCGAAGATTCAGGCGCGCTGGCCCTTTCACGTCTGGGCCGAAAAGACTTCGGAGGTACGCCTCATCGCCTCATTCGATACGACCGAAGAAGACGTTGCCGATTTCGTCGAGCTCGCGCGCGAGACGATGGGATCGCGGGAGAAGCAATGGATCTGAAGAACGCCGCCGCCCTCGTCACTGGCGCGAGCTGCGGCATCGGCTTTGAGGCAGCGCGCGTACTTCGTGAACGCGGTGCGCGCGTCGCCGTCTGCGCCCGTCACAAAAACGAGCTGGAAAGTTCGGCGAAAATGATCGGTGCGTTCCCCATCGTCGCCGATGTCAGCAAGGAAGACGACGTGCTGCGCATGATCGAAGCAGTCGTGAAGGAATTCGACGACTTCAACGTTCTCATCAACAACGCTGGTTTTGGCGCATTCGGTCCGCTGATCGAGTTGAGCAGCGACGAATTCTTCAGCGTGTGGCGAACCAACGTCCTCGGCGCGATGATGGTGGCGCGTGAATCCGCCAAGCACTTCGTCGGTCGCAACTACGGCAACATCGTCAACATCGCGTCGACCGCCGGACAGCGCGGCTTCGCCAACGGCACGTCGTATGTCGCCAGCAAGTTCGCCCTGCGCGGGATGACCGAGTGCTGGAGAGCGGAGCTGCGCCAGTACAACATCCGCGTGATGCAGGTGAACCCGAGCGAAGTGCTCACCAGCTTCGGCGCGATTACGCCGCAGCGCGAACCGCGACAGGACAACCCCACCAAGCTCCACGCGCCGGACATCGCCGACGTCATCGCGGATATGCTGGAGCTGGACGATCGCGGCTTCGTCACCGAGTCGACGATCTGGGCGACAAATCCTCAATAGGTGGTCAAACGAGTCGTACGCTTAGTCCCGAGTTCGGTCGGCCGAGTGCGGTGACTGCGGGATCATCGACCTGTTCACCGCGCAGATACTTCAATACTTCCTCCGCCGGAAGTCGATGACCTTCCAGTTCCGCCGATTCCCGTCGTGGCTCGAGCGATAGTCGCGCTCGATAAACCTCGACGACCTGTCTGCCTTCCTCCACTGCGCGTAACGCGACACCGCGCATGTAATAGCGATTGAAATCGCCTTCGGCCAACATGCGCGACGCCATCTGCGGCAGCTTCACCGCGGTTTGCCCACCGCTGCGCGTGCGGCGCGGCTCGAAATCGATCATTAGATCAGACGCGTGATCTTCGAGCCAACGATCGTCGTAGTACCGCAACGCTTCGTGCAGGTAGCGCTGGTATTCCGCAATCGCTGTGTGCCGAATTCGCTCTGATGAGTGATAGGCACCGGTCGCGATGTCGCTATCGAGCTCCGCAATCGCGAAGCGCCGCGTGGTGGGATCGAGAGATTCGTATTGCAAAGGCATGGTATCACCAAAATGCGAGAGTCACAAAAAGACAATCGCATGACGCAGGCCGTTGCTACTGAAGAGGATACTAGCTCAGCTGTTATGTCGACTTTATTGCTGAGTTTTGTGATTCGTCGCGAAGTCTGCTCGCGAGGTAGATCGCGCTCACCAGCGCGACGACGTTGAGGCCAATCATCGTTGCCGGAAATGCCGGATCATGTGCAACGATGAACGTCCCCTCGAATCCCCAGGGCTTCCAGATTCTCGGTCCACCGAATCGGAGTGTCCACTGCAGTCCGGCTACGTATCGAACGGCGGTGTGCGCGATAATCACCGGTACAACCTGGAACAACTGCAGACCAAGCGAGATCGCTAATCCCGCGCGGTTGCCTCGCCAAAGCAGAACACCACCGTACACCGTCAACAGCATCACCGCGATGCCGAGCACGGTTTCGATTGGTCGTGAGTTCACTCCATCGGCGACGGCTCCGACTATCAGGCCCAACGTGGTGCCAACTCCGAAGACGATTTGAATCACGGCCAGCGTGCGATCGAGCACGTGATAGATCTGTCGCTCGCGGAGCAGTTGCCGCGCTGGGGTTACCGAGGCGACTGCGTGCTCGCCCGTGATTGGCGCTGACACCATGGCTGATCTACGTCAGGCAACTGGGTGAAGGTTTCATGCGAAATCATTACTGGCGCCAGGCGATGACGCCGGGTATAAACCAGATATGGCCGAAACTTCGCTACCTTCCCCTCAACTCGCCAATCAGTACGACGACGACGCTCTTCTGCGCTCGTATCTCCGGTGGCGGATGCCGGCGCCAGTCCTCGCTGACGTCGAACCGGATCTGCGTCGCCTCGGTCAGCGCGCCGTCACCGACATTCTCGCGCTGGGTGAGGAAGCCGAGCAATCTCCGCCGCGACACGTTCCGTATGATCCGTGGGGGAAGCGGGTGGATCGAATCGAGACCAGCGACGCCTGGGGCGAGTTGGATCGGATTTCCGCCGCCGAAGGAATTGTCGCGACAGCGTACGAGCGTGCGCACGGCATCTACTCCCGTATCGACCAGTTCGCGCGTCTCTATCTGTTTGCTCCATCGTCGGCACTCTACAGCTGTCCGTTGGCAATGACCGACGGGGCCGCGCGATTTCTCGAGGTCTATGGCGATGAATCCACTCGGTCCGTCTTTGCACACCTGACGTCACGCGATCCGCGACAGTTCTGGACATCAGGGCAGTGGATGACTGAACGATCCGGCGGCTCCGACGTCGCCAGCACGTCGACAATCGCCAAATGCGAATCTGGAAACGACTATCGCTTGTACGGTTTGAAGTGGTTTACGTCCGCGACGACTTCACAGGTCGCGATGACACTCGCGCGCATCGAAGGCGCGCCGACCGGCGGATCGGGTCTCAGCGTTTTTCTCGTCACACTGCGTGATCGCGACGGTGCACTGCGCAACATCAGAGTCGAGCGACTGAAGGGCAAACTCGGAACGCGCGCGTTGCCGACGGCGGAGTTGACGCTCGAGGGAACGCCGGCGCGCCTGGTCGGGGGCGCGGGCGATGGCATCCGGAAAATCTCCACGCTCTTCAACGTCACGCGGGTCTACAACGCCGTCGCTGCAGTTGCCGGGATGCGTCGCGCCCTCGCGCTGGCGACGGATTATGCGAAACGTCGCACTGCGTTCGGCAAGCCGCTCATCGAGCATCCTCTGCACGTCGAAACCCTCGCCGAGCTCTCGCTACAATTCCGCGCCGGATTTATGCTCGCGTTCCGCATCGTCGAGCTGCTCGGGAAGGAGGAGTGCGGTGAAGCGAGTGAAATTGAATTGCAGTTGCTACGGCTTCTTACTCCTGTCGCGAAACTTTACACGGCGAAGCAGGCAGTGGCGGTCGCCAGCGAAGCGGTCGAAGCGTTTGGTGGTGCGGGCTATATAGAGGACACCGGCATTCCGCAGTTGCTGCGAGATGCGCAGGTGCTACCGATCTGGGAAGGCACCACCAACGTGCTCAGCCTCGACACTCTGCGCGCGATACAAAAAGCCGATGCGCTGTCGGCGTGGATTGCAGACCTCCGGCGAAGACTTTCTAGGCTTGGAAAATCTGCTGAGATCACCAGAGTCGGGGCAGCCGTCGACGCTATCGAGAATTTTTTCGCGCGCAGTTCTGCCTCCCTCTCAGACGCCCATCAGGCAGCCGCGAGATCGATTGCATATTCGCTCGCGCGCACCGAAGCTGCGACGCTTCTGCTCGAGCACTCACAAGCAAGCAACGATGCCGCTGCAGCAGCCGCGGCCCGTCGGTGGTGTGCGCGTGATCTCGTCCAGCCGGGCAGTTTGGACGATGCCCACCGTGCCGATTCCCTGAACCTCGTGTACTGAGGCGCTCAATCCTTAACGGTTAATCCGTTGGGAATCTTTGCCAGATTCGCTGAGTCGCCTCCAACCATCTGCACGCAGACTACCAGCTTCTTGGTGGTGTTAAGCCGCGGCACGCAGCGAGTGATGCTCAGAACGCCGTTGTCGTGGCGCAACCCTAACGTGTACTCACGGTGATTCCCGGCCCACGTCAGGGTGTCGAGGAACACCGTCGCGAACTTTTTGGGCCTCATCCCCCGTGCGTAGTCACGAAAGGCCTGCTCGTCGAGCGAGCTGAATCCGACGACCTGGATCGCCAAACCCATTGCCTGCGCGGTATCGCGAAAAACCCAGACAGTCATGTCCTGCCCGCGCCCAAATTGTTGCACGAGCACCTGCTCGGCTTCCTCGTATCGAACGAAGCTCTCTCCCGGATTCGGCAGAGCAAAGCCAAGCGCCTTGTGTCTGATCGAGTCGGGATCAATTGTGAGTCCCTGTTTCTCAGCGGCGGTGGTTGTGTGGGGGGAAAGAAACGCCCGTCTGCTGATGACTACGATGAAGCTGACGAGCAGGATGAGGAACCACACCACCAGCCCCCAAAACATGATCTTGATGCTTTTCGATCGATTGCCGTGGGTCGCCCATCGCGCGAGCCAATAAATAATCGCAGCAATGACTATTGGGCCGAGCAGAACGCCGGTGAGCTGGCCAATCCTGTACGCGGTATCGGCCGACGTGGGTGTCCGGATCGTGAACACCGACAACACGGCCAACAGAAAGCCGACAATTACTGAACCAATTATGTATCCGCGGCTCGGAGGATCTGGACGGACAGGCTGCGTGTCTGGAATGCCCATTGTCGCCTCGCGGAGAGAAAGCGACTACAAACTGCTGATGCCGCGGGCCACCGTCCAGAATGTTAGCGCAGCTTGAACCTCATTCGCGCGGCGTCGACGATCAGATCCGCAGCGCCCTGGATGCCGAGGCGTTCGGTGTTGACGCTGAGATCATAGTTGTCGTGAGCTCGACGATCGCGCTCCCAGTGCAGGCGCACCCACTGATCGCGCTGCTTATTGGTTTCGTCGACCAAACGGGTAGCTTCCTCGGCGGTGACGCTCTCACGCTGGATGGTGCGGGCGATCAGTGCCTTTCGCGGAGCGTAACAGAACACGTGCAGGGTGTCTTCGCGGGCGGCCAGCATTTCCTGCGTCCCGCGACCGACGACGACCAGCGGTCCGCTCGCAATTGCTTCTTCGACCACGTGACGAGTGACTTCGATCAATTGCTCGTCGGTCGGGCGCTTCGCGGCTGCCATCGGCGACACCCACTCCTGCGATCCCATCGCCATCGCTGCGGTGAGCCGCTCGACCAGCGAAGGCACACGCTCTTCACGTGCTTGCACTTCAGCGACACTCAGCCCCATCCGCGCGGCGACTGCGTCGACGACGGCGTTGTCGAGCAGTGCCCAACCCAGGGTTTGGGCGACGATCGCGGCTACCTCAGAGCCTCCCGACCCGTAAAGGCGCGAGACGGTGAGAACCGGCACGTGTTAGTCCTGATATGGGCGGCGACGCTTTTCTTCTACGGCGCGACCGTAAGTGCCGGCATCGGAGCGAGTGATCTTCTTGCGCGCCACCAGTGACTCGAGCACCAGCTCGCATCCGGCGGCAACAACCGGCAGATCATCCATCGGCGCCAGACCTGCTGCGCTCACTACCTGCATCAGTCCTGGAACGCTACCGAATCCTTCGACCACCGTCTCCACCCCAACATCGTCGGTTACCTGGAGCGCACCACCGACATCGAACCACATGATGATTTCGTCAGTGCTGATGCCGCCGGCACGATCCTGATACGTCGCGTCCGCGGCGCGACGAATCAGCTCGCGCGCGATGTTGTGTCCACCAACGAGCTCGCCTTCGTACTCCAGCTCGATCTTTCCGGTGATCGCCGGTAGCGCCGCGTAGATGTCAGCGATGCGCGGCACGATATCTCGCTCGCCGGTGTGAATTGCACGACGCTCGGCGTTCGACACGACGTTTTCCAGGACGCTGATCGGCATGCGTTGCGATACGCCGGATCTCTTGTCGATGCGCTTGTCGCTGCGGGCCTCGAACGCAACGCGCTCGATCACTTCGGCGATGAAATCGGGAACGCGCACTTTACCGGCACCGCGCGCCGTCCACGCTTCCTGGCTCGTGATCGACATGCCGAGCTCGACACTTTCCGGATAATGCGTGATGACTTCGCTGCCGATGCGGTCCTTAAGCGGCGTGATGATTTTGCCGCGCGCGGTATAGTCTTCCGGATTCGCCGTGAAGCACAACATCACATCGAGCGGCAGACGCACCGGATAACCTTTGATCTGCACGTCTCCTTCCTGCATGATGTTGAACAGACTCACCTGTACTTTCCCGGCGAGATCGGGCAGCTCGTTCAATGCAAAGATTCCGCGATTGGCGCGCGGCAACATCCCGTAGTGCATCGTCAGCTCGTCGCCGAGGATGTGACCACCGCGCGCGGCCTTGATCGGATCGAGATCGCCGATGATGTCGGCGACGGTCACGTCGGGCGTCGCCAGCTTCTCCACATAACGCTGCTCGGGCTCGAGCCACGCAATCGGAGTGTCGTCGCCGGCTTCATTGAGCAGATTTTTCCCGTACTTGGAAATCGGCGCGAACGGATTGTCGTTGATTTCGCTGCCGGCGATGATCGGCAGTGCCGGATCGAGCAGCGTGATCAGCGAGCGCAGAATTCGGGACTTCGCCTGACCGCGCAGGCCGAGCAGAATGAAGTTGTGCTTGCTGAGTAAAGCATTGACGATCTGCGGCATGACGGTTTCTTCGTAACCAATCACGCCGTTGAAGATCGATTTACGCGTCGCGAGGCGAGTCAGAAGATTCGCGCGTAGCTCATCCTTTACGGACAGCTGGCGTTTTTCAGGCGCACCGTAAGCAGATCGCTTCAGTGCACCAAATGTTTCTGGGAGGACCGACAACTTATGCTCCGAGGGCAATACTGATTTCAGGTTAATCTAGTCCCCGCGTCATACGCCTACTAGACGGAACGCGTTACCCTTGACACTATTTTCGGATGAGATAGATTCTTGCCCGCGCCAAGACCGGCACCGCGAGAGCGTGCACGGACCGGCGAATTATTCCACGTTTGCCTCTCAAGGAGATCGTAAATGAAGCGCCTGGCCCTTGTCGCCGCAGTTCTGGTTCTCGCTGCATGCACGTCGAAGAAGGACGAAGCTGCGACCGCTGACACCT
>DATFHK010000105.1:0-10740 GCA_035248505.1 Gemmatimonadaceae bacterium
ATTCGCTCATGCGAGTACCACTCCGGCCCCCTTAAGGGCGTTGTAGATGACCGAACTCAACCCAGTCCTGACAAACGAAGTGTCTTTGCCCAACGCTCCACGTGATCGTCCTGCGGCCGGGCCAGCGCGCAGTCGCAAACCTTTCGAATCAGCTGCGAATAACTCAGAGTCGCCACACCCGCCATGCGTGCGAGGCCGGCGCCGGGCGAGATGTCGGGATTGGCGTTCACTTCCAGTAGCCACGGACGTCCAGACTGATCGATGCGAAAATCGCAACGTCCATACCCTTCGCCACCGACGACGCTCCACGCTGTGCGCGCAATCTGGGTCAGCTCGTTGGCGAGATCCTCGGGCAGATCGGCCGGACAATTTGGCTTCGCGCCGAGATCTTCGTCGCTGCCCGTCTCCCACTTCGAGCGGTAGGAGACGATGTGCCACATCCCTTTGGGCATGTCGCCGAAATCGATTTCCGCGATTGGCAGCACTTCGTCGCCGAGAATTCCGACGTTGACCTCGCGGCCATCGATGAAGCGCTGGACGAGAACTTCGTCCCAACCTTCGAACATCGCCTGAACCCGGGCAGTGAGGGCGCGCATGCTTCTCACTACCGACTTCTGCTCGATGCCAACCGACGCATCCTCGGCGACGGGTTTGCAGATCGCCGGGAAGCCGACGCTGGTGATCTCGTCCGCGCGACGAATGTGCGCCCAGCGGGGCATCGGCAGGCCGGCGCGGTCGAGCAGTCCGTTGACGACGTTCTTCCGCAACGTCAACGCGGTCGTCCAGCTGCTGCTACCGGTGAATGGAACGCCGAGCAGCTCGAGCACCGAGATGACTCTCGCTTCGTGAACCGCTTCCCCGTCGATGCCTTCGCAAAGGTTGAAGACGAGATCGAACTTTCCGCGGCGTACTCGCTCGACCCAGCGTCCGTCGTTGCTGACGGGAACGCGGACCACCTCGCTCGCCCAATCCATCAGCGCCGTCTCAACTGCCTCGATGGAGTCGAGCAACTGCACCTCGGGGGCTTTGCCGAGTGCCGATAGACCGTCAAACAGCAGCGCAATCTTCATCGCGTCGTCCTCGCTTTTCTCTGTTAGCCAGCGGCGAGCAATGGCTCGCCCGGTGCAACAGTTGGCGCCGTCGATTCATGGAGCCCGACGCCCTGACGTGCTGCCGCGAAGCGAAGGCAGCTCTGAATCAGGTCGTCGTAGCCGATGCCCGCCGCGCGCGCAGCTTTCGGCAAACACGAATTCTCCGCCGGATCGGGAAGAATTCCCGGCAACGGATTCACTTCGAGGATGTTCGGGTTCCCGGCGGCATCGAGACGGACGTCGATCCTCGCCCAATCGCGGCAGCCAAGCACTCGATAAGCGTCGAGCACGACACGTTCGATCGCTTGTTGCAGATCGCGACTGATTTTTGCCGGGCACTGGAAGATTTCCAGCGGCCGTTCCGGGCGATCCCAGACGAACTTGGCGTCGAAGCTGTAGATCGGGAGCGCGCCTTCGGGCAGTGCATCGAAGTTCATACCGACGATCGGGAGGACTGTCGCTTCGTCGCCGTTGCCGAGCACGCCGCAGGTAAACTCGTTACCCGGCAGATACTCCTCGACGAGAACCGGCTGGTGATAGCTCTCCAACAGGAACTTCGTTTGGCTGAGAAGCTGACCGCGGTCGCGGCAAAGATTGCCATCGGTAATTCCTTTCGACGAGCCTTCGTGCAACGGCTTCACAAAAAGCGGCAGGGTGAGGCCGGCGGTCCGCCCATCCAGATCGGCGAGATTTTCGACGACGGCAAACTTCGGCGTCGGAATACCGTGGAAGTACAAGGTTTCCTTCGTCCGTGCTTTGTCGAGGCAGAGCGTGAGGGTGAAGGGATCGCTGCCCGAGTAGGGAATTCCAAAGAACTCGCAGATGGCCGGCACGTGCGACTCCCGGTTCACGCCGTGAAAGCCCTCTGCAATGTTGAAGACGATGTCGGGTCGAATCGCTCGGACGCGTTCCGGAAAATCTTCCGTGGCTTCAATGCGAACGACTCTGCCCAGTTTCGAGAGCGCCGCTTCGACCGCGGCGATGGTCGCCGGTGAATCCCACTCGGCGAATTCGTCGCGAGTGGCTAGCTCCGCGACGGTGAGTCCAAAAATTCTACTCGGAGGTTCTTCATCGGGACGCGAAAGCTCGCCGCCTTGGTGACGGGCCGCCTCAGGAAGCTCGGTTGGGAGCTCGTTCAGCTCCGGCTTCTGGTTGTAGGCGAGTCCGATGAGAGTCATCGACGCCTAGAGAAAATTTCGCGCTCGATTCATTGGACCGAGTATATAAACGTCAACGATGCAGCGCAATAATTATTCCGAAGAGACGAAAAAAAATTTTCTCGAGAAAAAAAATTTTTGGGCGGCTGCGGAAAAAATTTTTCTTGTCGCCAAGGATGGAAAACTCAAAAGGCAGGCATCTCCACTCGCTTAGCGCTTACCGCTGCACGCTCACCGCTATCCGCTGCCTGCCGGAAGACCGCTCACATTGTATAAAGGCGAGGACATAAGGCGTCTCCTCTGAGAGGTCGCGCTCTGTCCCTTCGCTTGCAGCGTTAAGCGGTCAGCGTAGAGCGGTCAGCGTAGAGCGGTAAGCGCAAAGCGAGTGCAGACGCTCGGCCCTCAGCGCGCAGCGTCAGACTTTGTGGTAAACGATCCGCGCCGCCTCTCTCCGATCTTCCGCCTGATAAATCTCGAAGTCGGAGAAGAAGGCAGGACTCTCACGCTGTAGAAGCTTGAGCATCGCCACGGCGCAGCGACGAATCTCCAGCTCGGCGCCTTCGCTCGAACGAAGCTCCAGCATCGTCCGCCAGGCGCGCGCGTTCGCTGTCACGACGATTTTCGTCTCCGTGGAGTTGGGAAGAACTCCTCTCGCCGCCTCGCGCGCCATTTTCCGGCGATGCACCTTGTCGCCGACCCACGCGTAGCGCTCCATCAAGTGCTCGACGAGGCTCACATAGGTTCTTTGCGCTTCCTCGATCTGCTTCCGCCACTCGGCTTCCAGCGTCTCGTCACCAACGATCGCCGGCGGCACGACGAAATTCGCTTCCGACTCGTCGACATAGCGCTGGCTTAGCTGGCTGTAAGCGAAACCGGCGCGATGGCGAACGAGCTCGTGGGTGAGCGAGCGACTGACGCCCTCGAGCAGGAGAGAGTAGTTCGCGTGCTCGAGCACGGAGCCGTGTCCCTGCTTCTTGATGTTCTCCAGATACTCACGCGTGGGTCGATTGGCCGGATTCTTCTGGCTCATGTAACACAAACGTCCGGCGAACTCGGCGAGCCGTTCACCATCGGTGCTCTCGCCCAGCCAGCGCACCTTGAGATGCTCGGGCTCCAGAAAAACCGGGCGCGCCAATAGCGTGATTACTGGTTCGGTGTAAAACACGGAAGTCGTCTCAGCAACAAGAAGAGAGCTCACTGCGCCTGGTCTCGATGTTCGGGTCGCGGAAAGCTAAGAAGATCACGCGATCATAGAAAGCCGAAAAAGATCGTACCGGCGAGATCTCACGACGTCGTCGAGCGCTGCTCTCGCTTTTTCTGGAAGAGGCGGCAGCGACGGATCGTACTTGATGTCGGCAAGTGGTTGCTGACCGGGCAGCGGGACTTTGACGCCGGGATTGAAAATGTTTTGCGGATCGAAGGCGTTCTTTACCTGACCAAAGGCTTTGATCGAATCCTTATGCCAGACGCGCGAGAGGAGCGGGGTACGAATGCGGCCGTCTCCGTGCTCGCCGGTGAGAGTGCCGCCCAGGGTCCGGGTCAATCCGACAACGTCCTCGAGCAGAGTTGTGATTCGCTGCCGCCAATCCTGTTGTCGCACGTCGACCAGCGGATTCACGTGGACGTGCGCGTCGCCGGCGTGACCGAAAATCACGCCGCTCACTTCACGTTGGGCCAGCGCCTTCTTCACTCCCTTCACATAGTCAGGCAGCTTTGGCAGCGGGACCGCACCATCTTCGATGAACTGCATCGAGGTGACGTGCTCGAGGTCCGAAAGAATCGGACTCGCGGCGTGCCGCAGCTGCCACAGGTCGTGCTCGGCGTCGGGTGTTAGCGCCACATCGACATCGAGGGCGCCGGCCTCACGGAAGGCTTTCGCCAGCTTCTGGGCCGCTGCCGAGGCGGCATCCCCGTTGTCGCCTTCGACTTCCGCCAAAAGAATGGCTGCCGCCGATTCCATTCGCTGGCGGAATTTCTCGTGCACGGTTTTTCCAGATGCCGCGTAGGACAAAAAGGTCTTGTCCAGCATCTCGCACGCACTCGCCCCCGACTCGACGGCAGTAGTCGCTGCCTCCGTCGCTGTCTCAAGCGATGGAAAAACGCCCAGCACGCTGCTCGTCGCCGCGGCGACGGGCGCGAGCGTCAGCTGAATGCCGACGATGATTGCCAGGGTGCCTTCGCTGCCGACGAGCAAGTCGACCAGATCGGCATTCGTGGCGTAGTCGTGGATCGCGTAGCCCGAAGCGTCCTTCCTGACGCCCAGATGAATCATGGGACGCCGCTTATCTGATGCGACGATGTCGCCGTGGACATCGCGCATGAAACGCGCAATCGCGTTGACGCGTTTCGGCGGCGGTTCACCGCGGGTAATGATCGCACGATCGCCATCGCTGAAGACGCAATCGAGCGCGTTCACCCAAGCGCGGGTGGCACCGTATCGCAAGCTGTGAGCTCCAGCGGCGTTGGTGGACACCATACCGCCGAGCGTGCAGAACGCGCCGCTGGAAGGATCGACCGGAAGACGCAAGCCTTTGCGTCGCGCGGCAACTTGCAGCGTCGACCACAGCACGCCGGGCTCTGCCCAAACCGTCCGGTCGCGCTCGTCGATCTTGTCGAGATGATTGATGCGCGAGAGATCGACGACCACCCCACTGCCGATTGCACCGCCGGCCATGCTGCTGCCGCTGCCGCGCGGGATCAGCGTCGTCCCCGTTTGCGCGGCCCACTTGACCAGCACTACTACATCTTCAGCGTCGACCGGCACGGCGACCGCCGACGGAATCGCTCGCCCGATGCCGGCTGCCTCCGAATAGACGGCCCTCGCCAGCTCGTCCTCACGATAGAATCCGCGAAATCCGACAAGGCTCACAAGCCAAGCGGACTCACGCGCGGCGGGTTCGACGAATAATCGTAGAATCCTTTGCCCGATTTCTTGCCGAACATTCCCGCGAGAATCATTCGCTTGAGCAACGGCGGCGGAGCGAATCGAGACTCGCGATACTCGGTGAACATGATCTCGGCGATTTTGTACGCGGTGTCGAGACCGACGAAATCGAGCAGCACAAACGGTCCCATCGGATAGCCGGCGCCAAGCTGCATCCCTTTGTCGATGTCTTCGACGCTGCCGACTCCCGCCTCGAGCGCGCGGATCGCGTCGAGCATGTAGGGGATCAGCAAACGGTTGACGATAAAGCCGGAACTGTCCTTGGCACGAATTGGCTCCTTCCCCAGCGCGCGCACGAATTCAATCGCCCTCTGCTCGGTCTCATCACTGGTCGTAATCGTCCTCACGACCTCGACGAGCTTCATCACCGGCACCGGATTGAAGAAGTGCAGGCCGAGCATTTTGTCCGGACGACCGCAGGCTGCGGCCATCGCGACTATGGTCAGGCTCGACGTGTTGGAGGCAAAGATCGCAGTCGGCTTCGCGACTTCGTTGAGCTGAGCCCAGAGCGAATTTTTGACGTCGAGATCTTCGACGACGGCTTCAATGAAGAGATCGACATCCGCGAAATCACGGATCTCGGTCGCAAACTGCAGATTGCCCAGAGTCGTATCGCGCTCTTTTTGTGTGACCTTTCCCCGTTCGATCCCTTTCGCCAGCGTCTTCTCGATCGACTGACGCGACTTGTCGCACAGCTCACGCGAGACTTCGCGGACAGTGGTGGAAAATCCAGCTGCCGCGGAAACCTGTGCGATGCCGCTGCCCATCAGCCCACCGCCGAAGACTCCCACTCTCTGGATTTTGGCCATGTTGATCTGCTCTCAGGGCGTGAGTCGGGCGCGAGATGCAATGGTGCCGAGCAATCCCGATCGGGTGAACTCGCCGTGTTCCAACCGATCGAGAATCTGCTCGAGCGCGAGCTGAACACTGGCAAGAACCGTTCGATGTGATTTTGCGATCTGATAAGCGCCAAGTCCGGAACCGGCGATAGGGATTACCGTCGCGCCGGCGGCGAGAATCAACGGCAGGTGCGCGATGACCAATCCGAGTCCAATCACTCCGCTCACCGCCAATCCCATCGCGCCGACAAATCCGCCGACGCCGACACGCTTTGCCCGACTTTGATGGATGTCGGCGTCGAGTCGAACGACGACACGCGAGGAATCAACCGGCATGACTGTCGCCGAGACCTGGGCAGCATCCATCAGGTAGAAGCCTTTGCCGGTAACGTTGACGGTGCGACGGATTTTTCCGAACAGGCCGCGCTGCGGCTCCCAGGTGATGCGGTCAGCAAACCGGCGCTGAACCTGGAGACACTCTTCGCGCACCATCCACATATCTATAGTTGCGAGGATGTCGCGGGCGTTTCCGCCGACGGTGCGGGTGGCGGTGGCGTAGCCGGCTCCGGCGATCTGGGCGACGATGCCGCGCTCCTCGGGGACTTGGATGCGGGTGCGTTCTTCGGCCAGCGCCTGATTTAAAGTCGCGGCGCTGAGCCCAACCTCCTTGCCGATATCCAGAAGCTGGCTCTCGCTGATGAGATCACTCGATTCGGGAATCGCAGTGGCGCCCTGGAGCTCCGCTGCGCGCGCGAGCACACGCTCGAGCGCCTGTCGGTCCAGCAAATTTTGCTTGCTGCCGGCCGTCGCCGGCAGCGGCGCTTTCTCATCGGCCATGCAGAATTATATCTGCCTAAATCCCCCCAAGGACTACGTCCAGCTGGCGCGCAATGGCGTCGCGGATGGTGTCAGGTATGGAAAAGGTCGAGGTGAAGGAGGTGGCGACGTTGGAGCCGACTGGTCGATTGACCGATGTCAGATAGTACCGCATGTAGCCGTCAACGGCTTCCGGCGCGACGCGCTGGAGCAACAGGGCACCGCCGCGAACCGCAGCCGCACTCTGATAGCGTTCGCCAAGTCCCTGGCGATTTTGCTCGGGCGTGATGTTGTCGTTGACCGCGGTGCCAGCCAGACTGCCAACTGCTTCGTGAGCGATCACGTAAATCGCTTGCACCGCGTCGTTGGGACGATCGGGGAAAGTGACGGTGATGGTGTTTGACTGCTTGCCGTTGTTGATGGTGCGGCCTTCGCCGTCGAGCGGCAGCGACAGCAGGATCGTCCCGTTCCCCTGCTGGGTGTTGTTGAGGAAGCGCTGCATCCGCGGACGATAAGTGCGCTGCCATAACGTGTCGACGAGCTCGAGAACGTTGGCCCGCTGACGCTGCTGCTGCACCCAGTACGAGTGATAGAATTTGGTGCTTTCGTCATTCAGCGACTGAACGAACAGCCGCAACCAGTCGCGATCAGCACCTGTCTGGAAGTACGCGGCGAGGAATGCAATCGCATTTGCCTGCTCCTGCGACGACGCTGCGCGAGGATCACCGTTGGCGCGCACGAACATGTCGACGACCTGGGTCAGCTCATTCCACGACGAAAATGCGAGCGGGACGAATTGCGCGTTGATCAGGCGCGGATTGATCGCAAGCCGCTGACGAAGCTTGTCGCGATTGGCGTCGAGCTGAGTGACGACGTTCGCGCGGTTCTTGAGCACCGTCATGTCGGTGGTGTATCCACGGCGGAAAAACGGAACGAAAGTCGTGTCTTCCTGCAGCAGCGCGAAGCCGTGCAGCCAGAGATCCACGTGCTCCCGGGTGTTGACGCCCCACACGATGCCCGGCTGAGTTGTTTGATCTGGTGAAGAGACGGGCCCGCCCGCTCCGCCGGTGCCACCGGTGGTCGTTGCGCATGCCGCGACCAACATTGCGGCCGCAGCCACCGCGAAAGGTCTTACAAGTCGCCTCATGTTTTCCTCGAGCTCTGCGCGGAGCGCAGTTCTATTGTATGGACTCGATAACGAGGGCGATGCCCTGACCGCCGCCGATGCAGGCAGTGCCGAGTCCGTAGCGCTTTCCCTGCGCCCGTAACGCATGCAGTAGATGGGCCGTTATTCTCGCGCCGGACGCGCCAAGCGGATGACTGAGCGCGATTGCGCCGCCGTGCACGTTGAGCCGCTCGCGGGGAAGCGAGAGCTCACGCTCGACCGCGCACGTCTGCGCCGCGAACGCTTCGTTGACCTCGATCAGGTCCATGTCATCCATGGTCAGTCCCGCTTTTGCGAGCGCCGCTTTGGACGCGGGTACCGGACCGATGCCCATGATCGAAGGGTCGACGCCGGCGATTCCCCACGAGATCAGTCGTCCCAGCGGCTCGAGCTTGCGCTCGCGCGCCAGTTTCTCACTCGCGATAACCATCGCCCCCGCACCGTCGCCGATTCCTGAAGCATTGCCCGCCGTGACGACGCCGCCTTTGCGGAACACCGGCTTCAGCGCGGCCAGCTTTTCCGCCGACGTGTCAGGGCGCATGTGCTCGTCGGTTGCGAGCTCGTCGACTTTTCCGGTTTTCGGGTTTGTGATCGGCACTGGCACAACTTCATCCTTGAAGACGTGGTTGTCCCACGCCGCTTTTGCCAATTGCTGTGACCTCAACGCGAACTCGTCGACGCAGCCGCGATCGAGTTTGTATTTCTCGGCGAGATTCTCCGCCGTCTCCGCCATGCCGAGACCGACGTAGGTGTCGGTGAGACTTTCCCACAACACGTCTTCCAGCGTTGGAGATTTGCCGAGTGGGGTGCCCCAACGCAGGCCGCGCGTGACGTGTGGCGCCTGCGACATCGACTCTGCGCCGCCGACGAGGGAGAGCTTCGCGTCGCCGAACAGGATGTCCTGGGCCCCGCTAACCACCGCCTGAAATCCGGAGCCGCAAAGTCGATTGAGGGTGAGCGCCGAAGTTTCCTGGCGTAGCCCCGATTTCAGCCCGACGTGCCTGGCGAAATAAATGGAATCGCGGGTAGTGTAGAGAACGTTGCCGAAGATCGTCTGGTCGATATCGCTTGCCTCGACACCAGACCGCTCGATGGCTGCCTTCGACGACAGCACTGCGAGGTCGACGGGCGAAAGATCCTTGAGCTTTCCGCCGAAGGTGCCGAATGGAGTGCGCACCGCCGACAAAAAGACGATGCCGTCGCCGTTGCCAGTTGGTCCTTTGGTGTTCATGACGTTAGATGCTCGCTTTCTTGCCGCAGTTGATGCAGAACTTCCAGATGGGATCGAGCTCGGCGCCGCATCCCGCGCAATGCTTGGCGGCGAGATTCTGGCCGCAGTGGGGGCAGTACGTTGCGGTGCGACCTTCGGGCAGAGTGCCGCCGCAGAACTTGCAACCCTCGGCGAGCTCCACTGTGGCGAGGCCGCCGAACGAAGTCGACGCGCCGTTGCCATTGCCCTGACCGGCGTAGCCTCCTGCATTTTGCGTCGGCACGGCGACGCCGAGTTTCTGGATTGCTTCCGGCGCGAGCGAGATTCGGGTTTCGGCGAAATCACGGAATGCCCCGACGTCAGCGTGTGGCGATTCCAATTCCTGCTTCAGCCGATCCTGCATCGCCTTATCGGCGCGCACATAACCTTTCTCGCCGGAGAGCAGCCGCGTGACCGCTGCTTCGTAATCCTGATTGGTCTCGATGCCAAGATCCCGGCGGTAGTGACGATATGGCACGAGCGTGTCGTACAGCTCCTGCACCGTGAACGGAACGCTGAGGTACTCGGCGTGGCCGTTCCTGATGTTGTGCACCAGTCGCTGAAAAAGTCGGTCTAGATCGTCCATACGCGCTTGGTCGGCCGGAACGAATGGAGATCGGGGAAGGGAGCGGGGTCTTTCAAGCGAACTTTACCCGCGTTGGTTTTCTCCAGCCATTCATCGTAGCCAGTTTGACGTAAACCGCCCGAATTGGATTGTTCCGCGGCCGCCCGGGTCGCAAGAAAGTTCGCGTACTCATTCTGTGGATGTCCGGCGTGACCGCGCACCCAGCGCCACTGCACTTCGTGGGCATCGATCGCGTCGGCGGCTTCCTGCCATAGCTCGAGATTCTCGACGTTGCCGGTTTTCCGCTTCCAACCCCGTTCTTTCCATCGCGGCATCCAGTCGCTCATCCCGTCGACGATGTATTTCGAATCACTGGTGAACAAGACGCGATAGGCGTTCCCACGGCGCGAGATCTCGCGGAATGCTTCGATCACCGATCGGAGCGCCATACGATTGTTGGTGGTCGCCGGCTCTGAGATCCAGTAGTCGCAGCGACTGACTTTCTGCGACCGTGGATGCAGCCACTCGATGACACCCGCTGCGCCGCCCGGGTTTTCTCCGTCCCGACCGTTGCCGAGGCAGGATTCATCGGCGTAGATGGCGACGAGGTCACCGGTCTTCGCTTTGCCGCGCGTCAACGAACGACCTCGAAGCTGTCCATCTCGTCGAGGTAGAGCGTGATCTCGTCGCCGGTGGTTGGATGCGTCGCTTCGACGGCCTCGCGTCCGCTGATCACGCGCAGGCGAGTGGGCAGCACGACGTACTCGGTTCCCCGCCGGTAAGCGGCGATTCGTTTTCCGTTCGAGATCGCGCGTTCGAGGAGATCATACTCCTTATGAGTCCACTGAGTCATCTTTTGAAATTAGAGCAGGAGGGGCGGGGGGGTAACTCATTGTTACTCGGGCTGCGGGGGG
>DATFHK010000106.1:0-18260 GCA_035248505.1 Gemmatimonadaceae bacterium
CGCCATCGACTTCTTTTGTTCCCGCTCCGTCTCTTCGCTGATCTTGAGCGTCTCGATTTTGAGCTCGGGCTCGTCGGTGACGAAATCATTGACGCCAACGATGATTCGCCGCTGCTGTTCGATCTCCCACTGCTGGCGCGCTGCCGATTCATTGATACGACGTTGCAGCCAACCCGTCTCCAGCCCGCGAACCACGCCGCCGATTTCCTCGATTTGCTGGAAGAGCTGTTCGGCCTCCTGCTCCAGCTCGGTCGTCAGTGTCTCGACATAGTAGGAGCCGCCGAGTGGGTCGATGACGTTCGGCACGCCGGTTTCGTAGGCGAGAATCTGCTGGGTGCGCAGAGCCAGCCGCACGGCCTCTTCAGTCGGCAGCGCCAGAGTCTCGTCCATCGAATTCGTATGGAGCGACTGGGTGCCGCCAAGTGCGGCAGCCATCGCCTGGTAGGCAACGCGCACGACATTGTTCATCGGCTGCTGCGCGGTGAGCGTGACGCCGGCAGTCTGCGAGTGGAACCGCATCATCAGCGACCGCGGATCCTTGGCGCCGTAGCGCTCCTTCATGTGTCGCGCCCAGATGCGACGTGCCGCGCGGAGCTTGGCGATCTCCTCGAAGAAATCGTTGTGGATATCCCAGAAGAAAGACAAACGGGGCGCGAACGTATCGACGTTCAAGCCCCGTGCAATTCCGCGTTCTACGTACGTGAATCCGTCGGCAAGTGTAAACGCGAGCTCCTGCGCCGCCGTCGCGCCCGCCTCGCGAATATGATAGCCGCTGATCGAAATCGTATTCCACTGCGGCACATGCTCGGCGGACCACTCGAAACAGTCCACGATAAGTCGGAGCGCGGGCTCGATGGGATACACCCACGCGTGCTGCGCCATGTACTCCTTCAGAATGTCGTTCTGGATCGTACCGCGCAGCTTCTTCGAATCGACGCCCTGCTTCTCCGCCGCCGCAATGTAAAAGCAATAAAGAATCACAGCGGGGCCATTGATGGTCATCGACGTCGAGACCTGGTCGAGCGGAATTCCGTCGAACAGAACTTCCATGTCGGCGAGGCTGGAGATTGCGACGCCGCACTTTCCCACCTCTCCCTCCGACCGTGGGTGATCGGAGTCGTAACCCATCAGTGTTGGAAAATCGAACGCGACCGAGAGACCGGTCTGCCCATGCTCGAGCAGGAACTTGTAGCGCTCGTTGGTGTCCCGCGCGGAGCCGAATCCAGCGAACTGCCGCATCGTCCACAGCTTGCCGCGATACCCGGTGGCGTGAATGCCGCGGGTGTATGGATAGATGCCGGGCAGTCCCATCGCGTCGGCGCTCGTTTCCGCGGTATCGAGCGGAGTGTAGATCGGCTCGACTTCCTTCTCCGAGTTGGTGAACGCGAGATCGCGCAGCTGGCCGCTCTCGTACTTGCGACGCCATTCCGCGACTTCCTTGCGCAGCAAACGCAGCTCGGCGTTCTGCTCTTCGATCGTCGAGATCAGCTCGGTTTGCGTGGCAGGCTTCGAATTCGAACTTTTTAGTTTCGTCATTCAGGTCTCTTCCCCACTTACGAGCTCCCCGCTCTGGCGCAACAGCTGGTCGGCAACCGAAAATGGCGTCGCGCGACCTTCCTCGACCGACGGCAGTTGTTGCTCGAGCCAACTCATGGTGCCGGTGTCCTTCCACAGCCGGCCGCGGATCTTGTGCTCGACGACGTCCATGACGCGCTCACGCATTCGCTCGCGTCTACGCGCACGAAGCTCACCACTTCCCTCAAGATAAGCGAAGTGACGGTCGAGCGCGGCGACGATGTCGTCGATTCCCTCTTCCCTTGTCGCTACAACCCGCAATACCGGCGGCGTCCAGTGTTTCGGCGCCGGATCCGCGGCTGCCTCACGCGCCATCCGCGACGGATTGAACTTCTTCAGATCGACGCCGTGGTGCGCCGGCACCTTGTCGAAAGAAATCCCTTTGCGCAACCCCAGCATCAGCTCGACGTCGTTGCGCAGGCGGTCAGCTCCAGGGCGATCGGATTTATTGACGACGAAGATGTCGGCAGCTTCCATGATGCCGGCTTTGAGGGTCTGAATCGCGTCTCCCGATTCCGGAACGAGAATCAGCACCGTCGAATCAGCAGTGCGGGCGACATCGAGCTCGGATTGTCCGACACCAACGGTCTCGATGAGAACCCGATCGAAGCCGAAGGCGTCGCAGACATCGGCGACCTCACGCGTGGCTGCTGCCAGTCCGCCGAGTGATCCACGCGTGGCCATCGACCGGATGAACACGCCGTCGTCGAGCGCAACGCTCTCCATGCGCACGCGATCGCCGAGCAGTGCCCCGCCGGTGAAAGGTGAGGTCGGGTCGACGGCGATCACCGCGACCTTGAGATTCGCGTCGCGATATTTCCTGACCAACAGGGATGTGATGCTGCTCTTACCGGCGCCCGGCGGGCCGGTGAGCCCAACGCGCCGCGCCCGGCCCAGCCGTGGATGGAGCGCACCGAGAATCTCCTCGAAGTCGTCGCGATGGTTCTCGACGACGCTGATCACCCGTGCGAGAGCGGCCTTCTTCCCCGTCTCAAAATCCGCAATCAGCTGCTTAGACGAGACGCGCAAGAATTCTCTCCTGATTGCGCCACATCGGCGATTTCATCCGCGCTGCACCTTCCGGGTGATCATATCCGAGCACGTGCAGTGTCCCGTGCACAACAAGCCGCAATAACTCCTCCGCCGCTGGCACTCCCTGACTACGCGCGTTGGCTCGCGCGACATCGGGGCAGATGTAAATATCGCCAATAATGGCGCCGCGTTTTCCTCCACTTGCGAACCCGAAGGAGATCACGTCGGTTGCACCACCGCGGCGTAGATACTTCTCGTTCATGCTGGTGATCGCCGCGCGGCCAACGAACGCGATCGAGATCATCGCATTCGCGACACCTTCGGATTCGAGTGCCGCTACAGACGCGGCTCTGATGCGCGATTCAGAAACGCCGAGGCGCTTTACGCTCGAAGAGATCGCCACCGACAGCTGGCGATCCGAACGGGTGGTCGAGCGGCGAGCGCCGGTCAGGCTCCGGAGTCTTCCGCGTACGCCTTGATGATCTCGCGCACCAGTCGGTGGCGAACGACGTCGGCGTCGTTGAGGTAGTGGAAGCCAATGCCATCGATCCCCGGCAGAATGCGCTCGATCTGCACGAGACCGGATTCTTCCCGCCTCGCCAAATCGATCTGGGTCTTGTCGCCGGTGATAACGGCCTTCGAGTTAACGCCGAGTCGCGTCAGGAACATCTTCATCTGCGCCGTCGTTGCGTTCTGAGCTTCGTCGAGAATCACGAATGCGTCGGCCAGCGTGCGTCCGCGCATGTAGGCGAGCGGTGCGATCTCGATGGTGCGGGTCTCGAGCGATTTCTGCACGCGCTCATGCGGCATCATGTCCTCGAGCGCGTCGTACAACGGACGCAGGTACGGATCGACCTTTGCCTGCATGTCGCCCGGAAGGAAGCCCAGACTTTCTCCTGCTTCAACCGCGGGACGCGCGAGTACAATCCGGCGGACGCGTTTGCGCGAGAGCGCGTCGACGGCTGCGGCCACCGCGAGATAGGTCTTTCCCGTTCCCGCCGGCCCGATGCCAACGACGATGTCGTTCTCGGCCATCAGCTTCATGTATTCAGCCTGACCGCTCGTCTTCGGCTGAATGATTTTGCGAACGCCCGGCAGAACGATTCGCGTTTCATTGTCGGCGCCGTTGCCGTTGCCGTCGCGGCCGCCCTCGATGCTCATGCGCAGCACGTCGTCGGCGGTCAGGGGCATCTGTTGTTTGGCGGTGTCGATCATGCGCTGTGCGATCGGGATCGCACGTGCTACCGCGTCGGCGTTTCCGCTGATTGCCAGCGTCTCGCCTCTGAGGGCGATCTTGGTACCTGTTTGTCGGGCCAGCTCGACGAGGTTCTCGTCGTTCACGCCGGCGAGGGTCAGCATGTCTGCGCCTTCGGTATTCAGGCGCTGAATAGTTTGTTCTTCGCTCACGTCAACTCGTTGATTTTTGAAGATGGAGCTCCCTTAGATCTTCGGGTGGAACGGTCGTCGGGGCGTCCTCGAACAACGCCCGCGCCGCGGTGGTCTTGGGAAAGGCAATTACATCTCTGAGGGACGATGCTCCAGCAAGCATCATCGCGATGCGGTCGAAACCGAAAGCAATTCCGCCATGAGGTGGCGCTCCGGCCCTGAGCGCATCGAGCAGGAATCCAAATCTCTTCTCTGCCTGCTCCTCGTTGATACCCAGCAGGCCAAGAACTTTCCGCTGTAGTGCAGGGTCGTTGATGCGGATGCTGCCGCCGCCCAGCTCGGTGCCGTTGAAGACGACGTCGTAGGCCAGCGCACGAACCTTTTCCGGCGCTGAGTCGAGCAACGACAGGTCTTCGGGATTCGGAGATGTGAACGGGTGATGGACGGAGCTCAAGGCGCCGTTTTCTTCCCGTATGAAGAGTGGAAAATCAGTCACCCACAGGAATGATCTCTTCTCTTCGGACACCAGCGACAGCCTTTGCGCAACATCCTGGCGCACGCGGTCGAGCGCCGGACCGGTCACCTGCTCCCTGCCGGCGACCAGCAGCGCCAGCTCGCCATCGCTAATGCCCAGGCGCTGGGCAGCGCCTTCGTTGATGAACTTGGCAGCCGGACCTTCGAGGCCGCTCGCACCGCGCTTGAGGCGCACCAGTCCGCCGGCGCCGGCCGATTTGGCCACTGCCTCCAGCTCGTCAACCTGCTTGCGAGAGAAGGCCGCGCCGCCGGGGACGCGTATTCCGCGAACTCGCCCGCCACTCGCCAGCACCGACTTGGTGATCCCGAACTCCGAGTCGCGGAACACATCGCTGGCGTCGAAGATCTCGAGCTCGTAACGCATGTCCGGTCGGTCGCAACCGAATCGCTCCATCGCATCCGCGTAACTCAATCGCGGGAACTTCTCCGGAATCTGATAGCCTCCTTCAGCCCACAGCACCCTGAGCAGCCCTTCAGTGAGCTCGATGATGTCTTCGCGCTCGATAAAGGAAGCTTCGATGTCGATCTGGGTGAATTCAGGTTGACGATCGGCGCGCAAATCCTCGTCGCGGAAGCAGCGCGCGATCTGGAAGTAGCGGTCGAAGCCCGCAACCATCAGCAGCTGCTTGTACAGCTGCGGCGACTGCGGCAGCGCGTAGAACTCTCCCTCGTGAATTCTGCTGGGAACGATGTAATCGCGAGCGCCTTCAGGTGTCGGCTTGGTGAGGATCGGCGTTTCGATCTCGAGAAAGCCGCGTTCGTCGAGATAGCGTCGCGTCACCTGCTGCAGCCGGTGCCTCATGATCAGATTCCGTTGCAGCTCGCTGCGCCGCAGATCGAGATTGCGATGCTTGAGTCGCAGCTCCTCGGCGGGAAGCTTCTCGCCCTTTCCACGGGCGACAGGAATTGCCGGCGTGTCCGCGGGTCCGACGATGGTGAAGGTTGTAGCACGAACCTCAACATCTCCGGTCTCCATTTCCGGATTGCGCATCTCGGTCGGACGGGCGGCGACTTCGCCCTCGACCAGAATCACGGTTTCGAGACCGAGCTTGCCGGCACGCTCGATCACGTCCGTCGGAGTCCATCGGGGATCGAAAGTGACCTGCACCAATCCAGCCCGGTCGCGGAGATCGAGAAAGACAATGCCGCCGAGGTTGCGGGTGCGGTGGACCCAGCCGCCCAGTTTGACCTTCGCGCCGACATGAGACGTTCTGAGCTCGCCGCTCAGATGCGTGCGCTTTGCCGTGGCAAAGCTGGATGAAGGAACCGTTTGTGTCAGCGCTTGAACCGTGGGTCGAATAAGCTGTTGAGAGCGGTTAAATTTAGTAACTGCATAGACTTGGTGGAAGGAGCATGAACGACAATCGCAGCAATCGGGAGGTCGCAGGCGCGCGCGTGAACCTCCTCAACATGCTCCCCGCCGACGCTGAACAGACACTGCGGAGTTTTGCCGTCGAACACGGCGAAAAGCCGTTCCGCGGATCCCAGGTCGTCAGGCATCTGTGGCAGAGTCCGGTCGCTTCATTCGACGACATGACCGACCTGCCCCTCACCTTTCGCAGCCTGCTCGCCGAGCACTTCACAATGCCGCGGTTGGCGCTCGCCACACGGCAAACTTCGATCGACGGCACCGAAAAGTTTCTCTTTCGCCTGCACGACGGCGAGTTCATCGAGACCGTGGCGATTCCTGAAGGATCGCGGCTCACGCTTTGTATCTCGTCCCAGGCCGGCTGTGCGCTGCAGTGCGCTTTCTGCGCGACGGGGGCGATGGGATTCAGCCGCAACCTCGAGCTGTTCGAGATCGCGGGGCAAGTGCGCGAAATGGAGTTGCTTTCGCCACCGAAGCGGGTCACCAACATCGTATTCATGGGAATGGGTGAGCCGCTGATGAACTGGAAGGCGGTCGATCCCACTCTCACAGTGTTGAACTCACCGCGCGGATTCGGGATTGGCGCACGCCATATCACAGTATCGACGGTCGGCGTCCTTCCCGGCATCGTCGCACTCGGCGAGCGTCCGGAGCAGTTCCGCCTCGCGATTTCGATTCATGCGCCGACCGACGAGCTGAGACAGACGCTGATGCCGATCAACACCAAGTATCCGCTGGCGAGCGTAATTGAAGCAGCGAAGGTTTTCGTCCGTCGAGTGACTTTCGAGTACGTGATGCTGGGCGGCATCAACGACGGAGACGAGCACTCAGTTCAGCTCGCGCAACTCGCGCGTGAGTGCGGCGCCTTCGTCAATCTGATTCCGCTGCACCCTGGCGGCGCCGGCAACTTCACTCCGACTGCGCCCGCGCGCATCCAGGCATTCGCGCGAAAACTGAGAGACCACGGCATCGAGGTCGCCATTCGTAAGAGCCGCGGGATGGATATCGCGGCAGCGTGTGGGCAGCTACGGGTGGAACGGCAGCGGCGGCGTCCGCCAGTCAGCGCCGATCAGGACGGTAACGTCCAGGTAGCGTGAGCTGTCCGGTCGCGACACGACCGGCGCTCCCATAGCTCGCGCAACGAGCCGCGCCCACTCGGGATGACCTGACCTGTCGTAGACGACGGTCTTGGCCCGCTGCTCGCTCTCGTTCCCCGAGCCGACGACATCGAAACCGCGGTCGCGCAAAAACAAAGTCGCTTTGCGCGCCAAACCACGCGTCTTCGTCGCATTCAGAACCTCGACTTTGATGCGCACTCCCTCGGGAGCGCGCGCGTCATCGGGGACTGAAGCGTCAGTGGGATTGGAGAACGCGTGCACACCGAACCACACTATCGCCGCGACGACCGCAATAATCAGCAGAACGAGGACGAGGCGGCCGTAGCGTCGGCGGCGCGGCGGTCCGCTTCGCGCTTCCCGCGTCCCGCCTCCCGCAATCACCGCAGGCTATTCCAGAGCTCGACGGTCTCGGGGAAGATGTGATTGCCTTCACGCACTGACCATTCGAGGCGGAAGCGCACGACTTGCCGAAATACGCCGTTGAAGTTGTGCGGCACCTGGCTGGCGAGAAAACCGCGATCCTCCGCCAGAAATTTCCGGCCCGGCTCCAGATAATCGGCCATGTAAAGCGCGCGACCGACTCGATCCCAGTGCGCGTGACCGACAGTGTGGTAACGAATCGCTTCGAGAAGATTCTTTCGGCGCTCGCCTTCCGACTCGAGTCTCATGGCGACTGCTGGTCCGTGTAGCAGGCCATCTGGCGATTTTCGATCGCCAGTGATCTCGCGCAGCTCTTCGATTGGGGCGTCGCGCAGTGCGTCATGCCATGTACCGGCGTCGATCCACGCGTTCGCTTCCTCTGACGGTACGCGCATCGCCGCTCCCCACGCGCGCAGGAGAGATGTCACGCGTTGGATATGCGCGAGCCGTCGCTCAGTAACCTGCGCCCAGGTGGGTAGCCCCGAAGCCTGCAGTTGCACCATCAGAAAATGATGTTGTCGATGAGCCGGGTTTCGCCAACCCGAATCGCGCCCACTGCGGCGTCTCCGTGCCGAACCATGTTCACGCGCTGAAAGGTGTCGGCGTTGACGACCGCCAGATAGCGCGGCGTCAAACCCACCACCCGCTCCAGCATTCTCCAGCCAATGGCCTCCAGCGCGCTCGCTCGCCGCTCGCCACGCTGAAATGCATCGCGCGCGGCAAACAGCGCCTGCGACAGTTTGAGCCCCAGCTCTCGCTCTCTCGCCGACAGATATCGATTGCGACTCGACATTGCCATGCCATCAGCATCTCTCACAATCGGAGCGACCAGAATTCCGACCGGAAAATTCAGATCGCGAACCATCGCCTTCACCGCCGCCACCTGCTGCAGATCCTTTTGTCCGAATACTGCCACGTCGGGCATGATGATGTGAAAGAGCTTGGCGACTATCGTCAACACGCCCTCGAAGTGGTGCGGTCGCTGCGCCCCTTCCCATTCCTTGCCGACGCTGCCGGAATGAACCTGCACGACCGGCGCGTAGGATGGATACATGTCTTCTTTCGTCGGCGTGAACAGAAAGTCGACGCCGCGCTGCTGCGCGAGATCCGAATCGTGGTCGAGCGTGCGTGGGTAGCGCGCGAAATCTTCAGTCGGTCCGAACTGCAGGGGATTGACGAAGATGCTCATCACCACCACTTCGCCCACCCGCCGCGCTTCGTCGACCAGTTTCAGATGGCCTTCATGGAGCGCACCCATCGTCGGCACGAACGAGATGCTCCTCCCCTGCGCGCGCGCGTTGGCGACGACGCTCCTCATCTCGGCGATGGTCTCGACCAGCTGCATCTAGAAACTGTGCGCTGCGTCGGGATAGGCGCCGTTCCTGACATCCGTTGCCCAGGCGCCAAGCGCGGAACGGACTTCCTGCGCCATCTCTGCGTAGCGCTTGAGGAATTTCGGGTTGAATTCGTCGTTGAGGCCAAGCACGTCGGGAAGTACCAGCACCTGACCATCGCAATTCGCGCCGGCGCCAATCCCGATTGTTGGAATGCCGACCGCTTCGGTGATGCGTGCAGAAACTGCCGCCGGTACCAACTCGAGCACGACGCCAAACGCACCTGCTTCCTCGAGGCCCTTCGCTTCACTGATCAACCGCTCCGCATCCTCCGCCTCGCGTCCCTGGACGCGTGCACCGCCAATGGTGTTCACCGATTGTGGCGTGAAGCCGATGTGCGCCATCACCGGAATGCCGGTGCGGACAAGCGCATGAACGGTATCGAGCATCTCCGGACTGCCGCCCTCGACCTTGACGGCGTTCACTCCGGTCTCCTGGATCGCGCGTCCACAATTGAGCACGGCACTTTCGATGCTTGCCTGGTACGAAAGGAACGGCATGTCGATGATAACCAGCGCGCGCTTGGCGCCGCGCTTGACCGCGGCAGCGTGGTAAATCATGTGGTCGAGCGTCACCGGCAGGGTCGAGGAATATCCCATGATCGCTGTGCCCAGCGAGTCGCCGACGAGAATCGCATCGACTCCAGACTCGTCAACGAGTCTGCCGAACAGTGCATCGTAGGCAGTCATGACGACAATCTTCTCGCCCTTTCGTTTGTGCTCGGCAAAATCGCGAACCGTAACCGGGCGCTCTTTCGGCTTATCCAACCCGTCCGCTCCTCAATTCGGTCAGCTCGCGCAGCCAGAACGGTCGATTCGAGAGCTGTGGATGCGGGACGATCAGATCCGGCTCGGTCACGCTCTGCCTCTCGAACAGCACGATGTCCAAATCGAGCGTGCGCGGGCCCCACTTCTTTTCGCGCACGCGACCTGCCTCCTTCTCGATGTTCATCAGCTCGAGCAGCAACGCTTGTGGTGACAGTTCGGTCTCGATGGCAATCATCTGATTGAGAAAAGGCCCCTGCGGCACAGGTCCGAGTGGTTTTGTCTCCTCGACCGCGGTGGTGCCAAGCACCCGTGTGCCGGGTAGTCCTGCGATCGAACGGCGTGCCTGCGCCAAAAATACCTCGCGATGGCCGAGGTTGGAGCCCAGTGCTACGTATGCGACATCCTTCACGCCCGCTCACGCTCGAGCGCGACTTCGGCGTAGCTCAGTGGTCCCGGCAACGCGACGTTCGGCTTTCTGATTGCGATCCGCACTCGCTGAACGAGCGGCAATTCCAGAGCCTTGCTCGCGATCCGCTCGCCGGCTTCCTCGAGAAACGCCGTGTGACCCTTCGTGATGACTTCCGCAACGAGCTCGTACACGCGGCGGTAATCCACGATGTCTTTGGCGGTTGGTCGCGCGCCGGGTCGGGTCACCCACAGTGATGCGTCGACTTCAATCGACTGCGCGATCTCGGCTTCGTGTGGCAGCACGCCAATCCGGGCGTGAAAGCGCATTCCCTTCAGCGTGACGACGTCGGTCTCCTTAGCGGCCATCCAGCCCCTCGCGCAGGCTGCGAGTGAGTTTCAGAACTTCGTCGGGGCCGCTCGACGCCGCGCGAACGAGCGCGCTACCAACCACGACGCCATCGGCGAGCTCGCCTACACTGCGCGCGTGAGCCGGCGTCGAAATTCCAAATCCGACGCAAATCGGGAGGTTGGTTGCCGAGCGCAATCGTTGAATCGTGGCAGGAAGTGAAGCGTCAGTTGTTTCGCGAACGCCGGTGACGCCCAGTCGACTGATAAGATAAACGAAGCCGCTCCCGTGGCGCGCGATTTCCGCCATTCGTTCACGCGGTGTCGTCGGTGCAACGAGTCGAATGAAATCGAGCGGACTATTCGATAACCATTCCTCGCGTTCAGGATCGGCGCCGACAGGAATGTCGGTGATGAGAATCCCACTCGCTCCCGCATCCGCCGCCCGTGTCAGCGCATCTGCGCCCGCAGCGAGGACAGGATTCAGGTACGTGAACACCACGACCGGGATCTCGAGCGAGGCGCGCTCGATCAACTCCAGCACGCCATCGTAGTTCATTCCCAGCTGCAGCGCGGCGTAGGAGCTTTCCTGAATGATGGGTCCGTCGGCGATCGGATCCGAGAACGGCACTCCGAGCTCGACGATGTCGGCGCCGCCTTCCTCCAATGCGCGCAGGGTGTCCAGCGATCGCGCGCGATCCGGATGGCCCGCCGTGACGTAGCAGACCAGAGCGCGTTGGGATTTTTTGCGGAGCGCGTCGAAGCGGCGCGCAATCGAGCTAGATGAGGTAGTCGCCTGGTGTGACGCCATAGCGGTCGGGGTCAGCCGTTTTGATGATGGTCCGGGCATATTGTCCTCCCGCCTCCGGAACGGCCAGGTCCACCTGGAGCGGCGGACTGATCGTATTCCCCTGCGCGTCACTGATGATTTTGACCGTTGGACGGGAGAGCGTCTCCGGATTCGGGCTCGCCGCAGTCACCACCGCCAACTCGAATGTATCAAGCACCACAAGGGTGCCCACCGGATAAATACCGAGCAGGTTGATGAACGCCTTCACCAGCACGGGATCCAGTCCACGACGCGGATTGTCGCGCATTTCCTCCAGCACGGACGACGGCGCCAACGCCTCGGTGCGATACACGCGCCTCGTCGTGGCGGCATCGTAGCCGTCCGCGATCGAGACTATTTTGCTCAACAAACTGACCTGTCGCGGGCGGATGCTCTTTGGGTATCCAGTCAGGTCGATCTTCATGTGGTGCTCCTGACAGACCGTCATCGCGCGATATGACAGCTCGTCCTGCTGGCGACGGAACTGAAACAGCACGAGCACGCCCAGCCACGGATGCGCAGCCATCCACTTCCACTCTTCCTCGGTCAGCTCGCCGTTCTTCTGGAGCAGGTCGAGCGGGACGCGCGACTTTCCGATGTCGTGCATCAACGCGGCGAGACCGAGCTCGTAGAGCTGCAGTTTGGTCATCCCCAGCCGGCGACCGAGCGCGATCGAGAAGATGCAGACGTTCACGGAGTGAGTGAACGTGTATTCGTCGTAGTCACGAATTGCGGTGAGGCCGATCAACGATGTCTCTTCGTTCAGCACCTGGTCGACGATCCCCTGCACCACGCGCTTGATCTTGCGAATGTTGGGGGTCTTGCCGATGCGCACCGAGTTGATGACGTCCTTTGTGACCGCGACTGACTGCGAGTACGTGCGATTCGCCGCCGCTTTCGCCTCTTCGTTGAATTCCTTGTCGCTGGCAGTTTCGGTCGGCGGCTCGAGCTGGAACGTCTCGATTTTCGCTTCCTTGAGACGGCTTTGAATCTCCTTGAAGCGATCCGCCGGCGAGCTCTTGGTTTCCGCACCGAGCAACGAGAGCAACAAACTCCAGTCGCGCGACTGGCCCTGCACGCCGACCTGGATGGTTCCTATACCCGCCAGCTTCATCAGCGTCAGGATGTGGCCGAAGGTAGCGTAGTTGCTCAGATCGAGCCGAAGTCGCGTTTCGTTGAGGAAGATGAATTCGCCGGAAATGCGAAACTCGAGCTCGCCTTCTTCCGCACGCAGCTCCTCGGCCACCTGCGAGAGTTCGCCGAGCGCTTTCTGCACCGCGCTGTGCTCGAGGGGATAGAGCTTTATGGCGCGCAGCGCCGCGTAGAACGCAATCATGAAGTTGCGCCCGCCACGACGGACGGCGGCGCCCGCCTGCCTGTCCTCGGTGCTGCGCGCTTTGGTCGCGGGAGCCGTCACGCTACCGCTCCACCGCGAATCGCCTTGCTGACAGCGTTCCTCACGATCACGTCTTTCTCAGACGCTGCCTTGCGCAGTGATTCACTTGCCTTCGGTGTGTTGATCTTGCCAAGCGCCATCGCGGCACAGGCGCGAAGCTCGGGGTCGTCTTTCTTGCCCATGAATCCCTTCGCGTTGAGGATTCCGTCGAGCAGTACCACTCCGGCGTCGCCGCACATCAGCCCGTACGCTTCGAAGTACGCCATCTTCTCGCCAAGATTGCTGTCGCGCAGATCCTTGCCTTTGATCGCCGCTTCGATTTTGGGCAGCGCGGCGCGCGCGTTCCTCGCGCCAAGCGTCTTCACGGCGACAATGCGGACGTCGCGATCCTCGTCGGCAAGGGCGCGCTCGAGCATTTGCATCGCGCCCGGTGAGCCGATTTCCGCGAGCGCGCTGACCGCGGCAACGCGCATATCGACTTCGCCGACAGTGAGCATCTTGCCCAATGCCGGCACGGCGGCCGGCGACTTCAGCGCCGCAGCTCGGCGAATCGCCTCGAGAACGACCGCTTCATCGTCCGATCCAATCAGCCGAATCAGCTCGGCGCTGTTGCTGCCGGCGAGACGCGACGCTCCCGCCTCGAGTAAGACCTTGAGCTGCGGATTGGTGCTGCGTCCGATCCAGCTTAGAATCGTCTCCAGCGCCCGCGGCTGAAGAATTCCGAAAAGCTCGTCGAGCTCGTGTTGGGGAGCACGAAGCGGTGAGTCTTCGAGCGCTTGCAGCAGCTGACCGAGTGGCTTGGGGTCGCTCATCAGCTCGTTGAGCTGCAGCAGGCGCTGCTTCTGGGTGTCGAGAATTTCCGGAGCGCGGTTGGCCGTGACCGCCGCTTCGC
Source organism: Gemmatimonadaceae bacterium (assembly GCA_035248505.1). Taxonomy (GTDB): domain Bacteria; phylum Gemmatimonadota; class Gemmatimonadetes; order Gemmatimonadales; family Gemmatimonadaceae; genus UBA4720. The sequence continues at coordinate 13,466 of DATFHK010000106.1, forward strand.
GCAATAAATACGCGGCATTCCGATACTGGGCGGTCGACAAGAGAACCAGCAGGAAGTAGTCGAGCAATCCGCAGATCTCCTCGCGCACCGTCGGATCCTTCTGATTCTCGAAGGTGTCGAGCAGCGAGGCGATCACCGCGGGCCGCAGGTCGGTCGAGAACTCGCGCTTGATTTCCTGCTGCAGGTACTCGACTTCGCGATCGTCAAGGAAATACAGCGTTGAATCGAAGTCCTCCATCGTCGCGATCGACGACTTCGTGGACTCGAGGCCGGCTTCCGCCTGCGCGGGTGAAAGAATCTTTTCCTTTTGCTCCTGGCGCTCCATCGATTCCACGCCGGGACCGCTGTCCTGGGTGAGGTCGACGTACCGGTACTGAAGCGTGGCGAATTCACGCTCCCACATCAGCGTCAGCAAATCGTCGTCATCATCGCTGGCTTTGCGCACCCGCTGCAGCAGACCGAAGAAAATCGAGAGCTCCTCGAGCTCGAAGCCCTTGAGCATCGTCAGCTCGCGGATGCCGTCCTTGTACAGCAGCCAGGCGACGTTGTCGCTGGTGCGCTCGCCCTCATCGAGCACGACTCGGCCTTCCCACTCGAGACGTGTCTCGATGACCTGAAGGATCAAATCATCGGTATGCTGCCAAAGCGTGTTGAACGCGTCCCGCACAGCGTCGATGGAGCGCGCGTGCATGGGATTGTTGGGGAGGTACATCTGGGTCGCGCGGAACGCCTTCACGAACGCCTTCAGCAGGTCCGTGACATACACTATCGGGAACGGCGGTTCGCCGAGCGCGTGCTCGTCGGTCTTTGTCGTCACCGATGTCGTCATGCGGGAAGAAGTCCCATTTCTGTGATTTGCGCGAGGTCCTTGTCGCCCCGTCCGCTAATGCAGATCAGGACTGCGTCGCTCGCTTGCCAGCGGCCCTTCTCATGGACGACCCAGGCGACGGCGTGTGACGTCTCCAGCGCCGGGATTATCCCCTCCAACCGGCTGAGAATCCCGAGGCCCTCGACCGCCTCGTCGTCGGTGACGGAAACGTAGGTCGCGCGGCCAGTCTCCTTGAGATAAGCGTGCTCCGGCCCGACCCCCGGATAATCAAGACCCGCCGAGATAGAGTGAGCCGGGTGCACCTGACCGCTCTCGTCCTGCAGCAGGTAGCTGAGTGCACCGTGCAGAACTCCGGGGACGCCCTTCTCCAGTGACGCAGCATGCTCGCCCGACTCGAGCCCTTTGCCAGCCGCTTCCACGCCGATCAATTGCACCGAACGGTCGGCGATGAAAGGATAGAAAATCCCCATCGCGTTCGATCCTCCGCCCACGCATGCAACCACGGCGGACGGCAGCCGCCCCGCCATTTCCTGCATCTGCGCCCTGGCTTCACGGCCGATCACCGATTGGAAGTCTCTCACCATGCGCGGATATGGTGCCGGTCCCACTACCGAGCCGATGATGTAGTAACTGTCGTTGACGTTGGTGACCCAGTCTCGAATGGCTTCGCTGGTTGCGTCTTTCAGCGTACGCGTCCCGGAAAGGACGGGAACCACCTTGGCCCCCATCAACCGCATGCGGTAGACATTGAGCGCCTGTCGGCGCATGTCCTCTTCACCCATGTAGACCGTGCAGTCGAGACCGAATCGCGCGCATACAGTCGCCGTCGCCACGCCGTGTTGGCCCGCTCCAGTCTCGGCGATGATCCTCCGCTTACCCATTCGCCGGGCGAGGAGTGCCTGGCCAAGGGCGTTGTTGATCTTGTGAGCGCCGGTGTGGTTCAGATCCTCGCGTTTGAGGTAGACGCCGCAGCCTACCTGCTCTGAAAAGCGCGGCGCCGAACTGAGCGGCGTTGGTCGTCCGACGTACTCCTTGAGCAGGCGATCCAATTCGGTATGGAACGACGCGTCGCGAGAGGCTTCGTCGAACGCAGCGTCGAGCTCGTCGAGCGCGGGGATCAGGGTTTCCGGTACGTACCGGCCGCCGAACGCGCCGAAACGGTGGATGGTGTCAGTGGTCATGTTATAGAACTGCGTGTCCGACGGCTGCCTCGTAAAACTCACGCATTAGCCACGGGTCCTTGATCCCGGGCGAGCTTTCGATTCCCGAGGAGACGTCGACCACGTCGGGAGCAAGAGTGCGGATCGCATTGGCGACATTCTTCGGGTTCAAACCTCCGGCGAGAATCACTGCCGCGCCGCCCCGATCACGCGCGAGATCCACTGCCAGGTCGTTCCATGGAAGAGCGATTCCCGTCCCACCCAACCCTTTTTCCGAGCGAGCATCGAGTAGCACCCCATCGGCGAGATCGAACAGCTCGTCGTATTCGTGTGGAATGTGATTGCCGGCGATACGGATTGCAGCCCAGATATCCCCCTGAAAATTGCGCCTGATCGCTTCGATATCGGACGGCATCGGATCGGCGTGAAGTTGTAGCACGTTCAAGCCGACATCGTCGGCGATCTCGGCGACGCGATCGGCGTCATTGGTGTCGAAAACGCCGACGTGAGCGACGCCCTCTCCGGCAGCAGCAAGAATTTCCCGGGCCTGCTCCGCGGATACCTTTCGCGGGCCCGCCGCGAAGATCACTCCGACGTAGCTGGCGCCGATTTCAGCGGCGAGTGCAGCATCCTGCGGTCGAGTCATGCCGCAGAACTTAACTTTGGCGAGCACTCGAATTTCGTGTGACACCGGTGAGAGCTCGCACCGCACTTTCCGGATTCGCGGACGCAGATAACTCAGAACCAACGAGCACTGCATCGGCACCCGCCTCAGCGACGCGAACAAGATCATCGGCCGTTTTCATTCCACTTTCGGCGATTGCGATTACCTCGCGGGGAATCAACGGCAACAGGCGTGGCGCGTTGGTGGGATCGATCTCCAGCGTCTCCAGATTGCGATTGTTGATACCGACCAACGTCGCGCCAGATGCCAGCGCCAGCTGAAGCTCGTTTTCGTCACGGATCTCGACTAGTAGCTCCAGGCCGATCGAGCGACCAACATCGATGAGCTCCCTCAGGCGCGTCGGCGGTACCGCGCGCACGATTACCAGCGCTGCGGAGGCGCCGAGGGCTTTCGCCTCGACGATCTGCAGCGGGTCGACGTGGAAATCCTTCTTCAGCAAAGGCAATCGGGTGGCCGATCGCGCCGCGATCAGGTCTTCGTTGGAGCCGCTGAAACGCGTCGGCTCGGTCAGAACGGAAATCGCCGCCGCTCCGCCGCGGTCGTATGCGCCGACCTGGTCGCTGACGGTGAGCGCGGGATTGATCGCGCCCTTCGATGGCGACGACCGTTTGACCTCCGCGATCACTGTCACCTTCGATTGCCGAAGGGCCGTGCCGAACGGAGCTGCGGGAGTTGTTGCCGCCGCCAGTCGATGCAACTCGGTTGCACGCGCTTTCAAGGTTGCCGCGCGGCGTTGGGCCTCGTCAGTCAACGAGCCGAGTACACCAGTCGGCGGAGCCCAACCGGAAAAAGCTTGCGCTTCGGTCGATCTTCGGCTAACGTATGAATTCGGCAAATGTTCGGTGGATCGGCAGGTGTGGTCCGCTCCCAATACCCAGCCGCGGAAGAGATAATGTCGCTAACAAAACGCCAGCGTGAGATTCTCACGTACCTCGAGAACTACTCAGAAGAGCACGGTTATGCACCGAGCTTCGAGGAGATCGCGACGCAGTTTAACTATAACTCGCTCGCGACTGTCCACGAGCACCTCACCAACCTCGAGCGCAAAGGCTACATCAAGCGCGCGTACAACGAAAGTCGCGGAATCGAGCTGATTCCGTCTGACATCTTTCCGCGAGCCGCGTCGCTGCCGCTTCTCGGTACCGTCGCCGCGGGTATGCCGATCGAGGCAGTCCAGGCTCCCGAGACGATCGGCGTACCGCAGGATCTGGTTCGTCGCGGCGGTAATCACTACGTGCTGCGGGTGCGCGGAAATTCGATGATCGACGAGCAAATCCGTGACGGCGATTTCGTCATCGTCAACGAGAAAAACTCGGCGGACAATGGCGAGATGGTGATTGCGCTCATTGACGGGACTTCGGCGACGGTCAAGAAATTTTATCGCGAACGCGATGGTCGGATCCGGCTCCAGCCGGCGAACGACACCATGGATCCCATCTTCGTCCACGAGAACGATGTCACGATCCAGGGCATCGTCGTCGGAGTGCTGAGAAGGTTCTAGAAGTAAAGTCTCTAACTGTTTGATTTGGCGGGCGTTGCATACGCCCGCTTCATCTTTTCTAGAACCTGCTTGGCGGCACCGGACTCGATCGATTTTTCTGCTGCCGCGACGCCTTCGCCAAAAGAGGCGACTCGTCCGCTGACATAGATCGCCGCCGCCGCATTGAGCACCGTCGCGGCGCGCGCTCCCTTCGGTCCGCCACCCTCCAGAATCTTTTCGATCAGCTTCGCATTCTCGGCGGGCTCGCTCCCTCGCAGATCGTCGCGGCTGACTTTCTTGTAGCCGTGATCCTCAGGATGGATTGTCCACCGCTTCGTGGTTCCGTTCACGACTTCCACCACATGGGTCGGTCCGAGCGGGGACACCTCGTCCAATCCGGGTTCGCCGTACACCACAAGCGCGTGCACACTGCCGAGCACTGACAGGGCACCCGCCAGTACCGGTGCGCGCTCGAGATCGGCCACACCCACCACCTGCCGCCCTGCCCTCGCCGGATTGGCGAGCGGCCCGACCACGTTCATCACTGTCGGGATCCCGAGCTCACGTCTGATCGGGCCAACGTGACGCATCGCAGGGTGCATCAAGGGCGCAAACATGAAGACGATTCCCGTCTCCCGGAG
>DATFHK010000107.1:0-5093 GCA_035248505.1 Gemmatimonadaceae bacterium
GTGAAACACCTCGAGCGACACGGCGCGCGTCGAGTCTCGCGCCGGCGCCCAGCGGTCCTTTACGATTGACCACTTCGCCGAGAAGACGTCGGCGCCGAACATCGTCGGACCGTCCCCGTGATAATGGAAGTAACGGCGGCCATTCTCGGTCCAGGTGCGCAGCAGCAATCCGGGTGACACCACCACCTGGTCAGGATCGGTGCCGACAACTGCGTCGAAATCGACGAGATCCTCGTTGCGGAGAATCCAGCGAGATTGTCGCGGGTCCTCCGTCGCCGCCGTGTGTTGCGGCCCGAGCCCGAAGTGTTGGCGCGCCTCCTCGTCACTCAGCTCCAGGTACGGCTGATAACCGATTGCCGGAAGCACACTGCGGCTGAAAGACGTACCGTTCGTGACGACCGCTTTTTCCTGATATCCGTTGCTGAATCCGCGCTGGCCAAACGTCAGATCGAAGGAGAGCGTCAGCGAATCACCCGGCTGGAGCGGCCTCTCGAGCGCGTAAATGCGGTACTGTCGGTCGTCATCAACGACCACTGGCGTTGAGCCGCGGTCGAACGAGATCGCGCGCAGCTTCGACTTGCGATCTAGGGTCACGATGTGCACCGAGTCGATCGCCGAGGCTGTGCGATTCACCATTCGATACGTTCCGTGCACATCGAGGCTCGCCCGCTCGGGATAGATCTCGTCGCGTAACTGGACCGCCACGATCGTCGGCTGCGGCGCGGCCTCGAAGCGCTTGTACGTCCGCTCGTACTCGGCGTCGTTTCGACCGGCGTCCTCCGGAGACCGATACTCGTTGAGGACATTGGTGTTGTAGAAGATGAAACCGCCGAGGACCAGAATGAGCCCCGCCGCGACGGCGGTTACGCGTGCAAGCGGTCCCGCGAACCGCACGCGTGCTTCGCGCAGCCGTTGCATCACACCCGTCTCCCGCCCACGCACCCACAGCAGGTTGGCGATCACGCCGAGAACCAGCGCCCACGCACCCCAATAGAAGAGAAACCAGACCATCGGCGCCACGAACTCGCCGAAGCCGTTCATGGCGGAGTACGTCCACGACGGCGTCGAAGCGTAGATGAGAAGGTGGTGATAGATGTGAAAGAACTGGGGCACCACGGTGAACGCCCACGCCATGACGACGACGACGTGGCCAAGGTACTTTTGGTTCACGACGACGTGCACGGCCATCGCGAGCGCAGCGATCAGGATCCAGCGAGCGAGGCTGACGCCGAAGAGAATCTTGAAGTACAGAATCGGCTCGAATCGATAGTAGCCCTGCAGCGCCTGAATCAGCATTCCCGCCACCATCAACGCGGCCTGCAGCACAACGAGCATGACGACGAGCGCGATGAACCGGCCCAGCAGCAGCGCGCCGTTCGGTACCGGCGCGGCATCGGCGATCTCGGCGGCGCCAACAGCGCGATCCTTCCACACGAGCTCGCCGGCGAAGAGCGCGATCAACAGCACGATCACCGGCCCGATGCGCTTGCCCATCGCTTCGGCGGCGACGAGGTAGGTGATTGGCCAGGTCGAGGTGTCGAACGCCGTGCTGCCGACATTCCATCCAAACAGGATGGCCAGTCCCGCGGCGATGATCACGCACGCGGCGAAGACGCGAGTGAGCGCGAGCTCCTCGAGCGAGCGACGCGCGATGGCGAGGGTTTGGCGGGAAGCGGGAAGCGGGAGGCGGGAAGCGGGAGGGGAGAGGCGGGGCGGCATAGGCGCAACGCGCGGGGCAGACGGCGTAACGCTTCCCTCATCCCGCTTCCCGCTTCTCGCCTCCCGCTTCCCGCCTCCCGCTTCCCGATGCGCAAACCGGAATCTTCTCTGGGCGAACGCCAGCATACCCGCCGCGACCGCCAGCCAGATCACCCGGTTCACCACCAGCAACGCGGGGAATCCAATCAGCTGCGCGTTCTCCTCCGCCGGCGCCCAGTACTTCGTAAGCCGCTGCAAGGTGCCAATGCCGAGTGGGTCGGCGATCGTGTACAGGGTAGAGTTCTCGATTCCGTTCATGTTGTTCACCGCGGTGAGATAGCCGATGAAGAACGCGATCGCGGCGAGGTAAACGGGAATCGTCTGGCGGGTGAGCGCGGCGACGGTGAACAGAAGCGCGCCGAATAGAATCATGTTGGGCAGCGCGAAGAACACGAACGGCTCCGCCAAAGCGGCGATCCGGAAAGGTCCCATCTGCTGCGGTCCGGTGATCCAGCCGCCGACGATGTGCGCGAGTGGGATCGCCAGCAAAACGATGGCGTTCACCGTGAGCGCGGCGAGAAAACGACCACCCAGATACTCGGTCCTGGTGAGCCGCGATGTATAGAGCAGCGGATCCATCTCCGAATCGACATCGCGCAGCGCGGCGTCACCGAACAGCGCTGCCGAGATGAGGATCCCGAGCATGCCGGCGATGACAGCGCCGCCGGCGAGCCGGATCGGCGCGTTGTAGTTGACGGCGGTGTTGTCGCTCGTGGCGAGGCTCGTCCAGAGCGCGAACAGTCCCTGGATAACGAAGATGATCCAGGTGAGCGGGCGGTGCAGAGTGTAGTCGAGCTCGTAACGGTAGACTTCGCGAAGTCTCACGCCTGGAGCTCCGCGACGCGCTGTCCGTGGTGTCGAGCCATGACGCTGAAGTAGACGTCCTTCATGTCGGGCTCTACCGTCTCGAATCCGGAGCCGGGTGACGAATCGTCGTACACGTGAACGATGGTGCGTCCGGCGAGCAGCTTGGTGGAGATGACGCGCCGCTCGTTCTCGATGGCGCTCAGCTCCTCTCGCGTCACCGTCTTGCGCCAGATCCGTCCACGCAGCTCGGCGATTGCCTGCGAGGGCTGTGCTTCGAGCAGGATCTCACCGCGATCGATGATTGCCATGCTGCTGCAAAGCTCCTCGACGTCTTCGACGATGTGGGTCGAGAGAATCACGACGCTGTCTTCGCCGATCTGGCTGAGCAGGTTTAGAAAGCGCACCCGCTCTTCCGGATCGAGTCCCGCGGTGGGCTCGTCGACGATGATCAGCTTTGGTCGGCCGAGCAGCGCGACGGCGACGCCGAAGCGCTGCCGCATTCCTCCCGAGAAAGTGCCGAGCTTCTGATCGCGCACGTCCCAGAGATTGGTCTGGTGGAGCAGGGATTCGACGATGTCGTGCCGTGCGCCGGTCTCGTCGATGCCCTTGAGCACGGCGAAATGCTCGAGCAGGCGTTGCGCTTTGGCTTTGGGGTGGAAACCGAACGATTGCGGGAGATAGCCAAGGGTTTCGCGAACGCGGTCTTTCTGATTAATGACGTCGATGTCGCCGAGCTGTGCCGAGCCCGAGTCCGGTGCCTGGAGAGTGGCCAAGATGCGCATCAGGGTGGACTTGCCAGCACCGTTTCTGCCGAGGAGGCCGAACATTCCCGGTGGGATGTCCAGGGAGACGTTCTTGAGAGCCTGAGTGCCGTTCGGGTACTTCTTGGACAGGTTGCGAATATTGAGCTGCATGGCTCACGGTTGAGGATTCACATAAAGGACTTTGTAGAGTAAAGTAAGGTCACAGCCTTCGCAAGGATTTGGCTGCGTCACGGTGCGATTTCCGTCCTTTGTTCGTGGACGAGCACCCAGGCAGTCACCGAAGCGCGATCTCCAGGCGTTCCGGTCCGTCCACGGGCATGCCGCCAAGGCCCCGCCAATGGATCACAATCGCGGTCGTTTGGCCCAAATGGTATCCGCCAATCTGATCGTTGGGGATCGTAACGGACTCCTTCGGCGCGAGGCTTTTGTTGCAGCCCTCCGGCAGTCGGCACGGACCGGGATCGTAAAGCGCGAAATAGTCGGGCGTTCCGATGAGATACGACACCGGATCCGAGGCATGGTTGGTGAGCGTGACCGAATGCGACCGCGACGTGACCAATAGCAATCCGCTGTCAACGCTGGTTGGTGTGGAACACGCGGCGATTGCGATGAGCGAGCCCAACAAAACGTGACGCATATGCAGATCCTCCACTCTATTTCGGGATCATTCCGATAGTTCTGAGCCAGCGCTCCGCCAGCTGCGGCCATTCCGTAATCGGGAAACTCGTGCGCCGCAGCCCGAAGGCGTGCCCGCCCTGTACATACAAATGCATTTCCACCGGAACACCAGCCTTCCTCAGCGCGTTGTGATACACGATCGAATTCTCGACTGGATCGACGGGATCATTCTCCGCCTGGATAAGCAACGTCGGCGGTGTCCTGTTGGTGACCCGTAGATCGGGATTCAGCACAAAGCCCTTTTCGCGTACCGCCAAATGTCCCGGATAAAGTGCGATCGCGAAATCCGGACGGCAGCTCACCGAGTCGGCCGCGTCCACCGCTCGGTAGAGGCGCTTGTCGAAATGTGTGCTGATCGCGGCCACCATGTGCCCGCCTGCCGAGAAGCCGAGCACTCCGATTTTGTGGGGATCGATGTGCCACCGCGCTGCCTGGGACCGCACCAATCCCATTGTACGTTGTGCGTCGAGCAATGCCGTCCGACAATCCCGATACGGACCGACTCGATAGCACGGCACGCGGTACTTCAGCAACACGCAGGTAATGCCCGTCGACGTCAGCCAATCGCAGGCCTCCGTGCCCTCGAGATCGATCGCAAGAACGAAGTATCCACCGCCCGGGAACACGACGACCGCAGCGCCCGTGTTGCGGCCCTTTGGTGAATAGACGGTCATCGTCGGTTGCGAGACGCTGTCCACGTAGATCCACGGCCTGCCACCGACGGGTTTGGGCTTGCCGGTGGAATCCACGACGGTACCAGCCACCTCGCGCCCGTGGGTCGGCATCGCGCCGGGAGCTGCGCTGGGCCAAATGGGGATTTGAGTGTTGCCCGCCGATGGTTGCCACGCGGTTTGACCTCCTGCGCTCGGCGGGCTTGCCGATTCGAGCGCCAGGAACGCGAGCAGCGCCGCCCCGAGTGTGCGTGTCATTCGCGTCTCGTCAACACGACGTGGGTTGCGGCGGCAGTCGGAATATGCGTGGTGCATTCGTAGCCAAGCGCGTTGAGATCGATGCCATGGAAGAGATGCTCGCCGGAGCCGAGCAGTCTCGGTGCGATCGCGACGTGCAGCTCGTCGATGAGGCGGG
>DATFHK010000108.1:0-14342 GCA_035248505.1 Gemmatimonadaceae bacterium
TACGGGTGCCCGACCTGAAGATGTCGATCGCCGGGTAGATACGCCGGTCTGCGATCTTTCGATCCAGGACGAGCTCCATGTTACCGGTCCCCTTGAATTCTTCGAAGATCACGTCGTCCATACGTGATCCCGTCTCTGTCAGCGCAGTCGCGATGATCGTCAGCGATCCACCCTCGTCGATGTTGCGCGCGGATCCGAAAAATCTTTTCGGCTTGTGCAGGGCTGTGGCATCGACGCCACCCGACAGAATCTTCCCCGACTGCGGTGCGACAGTGTTGTGTGCACGCGCGAATCGTGTCAGAGAGTCGAGCAGAATCACCACATCCTTGCCGCTCTCGACGAGTCGCTTCGCCTTCTCCAACACCATGTCAGCGACTTGCACATGGCGGGGTGCCCCTTCGTCGAAGGTCGAGCTCACGACTTCAGCTCTGATCGTGCTGGCAATCATTTCGGTCACTTCTTCCGGACGTTCGTCGATCAAAAGCACGATGATCGTGACTTCCGGATGATTCTCGGCGATGGCGTTGGCCATCTTGTGCAACAGGATGGTTTTACCGGCGCGCGGCGGCGAGACGATGAGACCGCGCTGACCTTTGCCGATCGGCGCCATCAGGTCCATCACGCGCATACTTAGATCTCCGTCTTTCGTCTCTAGCCGGAGCCGTTCGTCGGGATAACGTGGGCGGAGATTGTCGAAGGGAATGCGATCCTTCGCTTTCTCCGGATCGTCGCCGTTGACGCTCTCCACTTTTAGCAGCGCCAGATAGCGCTCCCATGGCTTCGGCGGTCGCACTTGCCCGCGAACTTCGTCACCGGTTCTCAGACCAAAGCGCTTGATCTGCGATGGCGAGACGTAGATGTCGTCGGGACCGGGCAGATAACTCCAATCCTGGCTGCGCAGGAATCCGTAGCCTTCCGGCAATATCTCCAGCACACCGTCACCGTGCAGCATGATGTCGGTGTCGAGAAGATTTTGTTCGATCTGGAAAATCAGATCCTGTTTCCGAAGTCCCGACGAGCCATCGATCTTGAGGCCGTCAGCCATCTCCTGAAGCTCAGTGACTGATTTTCGTTTTAGCTCGGCGATGTCCACGTTGCGTGGAAGAAAGCGAGGGGAGAGGGGAGAGGCGAGAGGCGGGAGGCGAGAACAACGAGTAGGAGCGGGGGCTTACTTCATCCGAAAGTAAGCGGCGAAAAAAAACGGGTCAAGCTCAGAATTGGATGTAGCGCAGCGGGTTTTTCTTCACGTCGCGCATCAAAGCGGCCATCAGCTCGCGCTCTTCGTCCAACTTGCGCGCGAGCAAGCTGTCCGAATGAACTGCTGCGATCGTGCCGAGCGGGCTCTTCAACAGCGCGCTCAACGTATCGAGCTCGGCGCGTACGTGCCCGACTTTCGTCACCAACGTCGAGTCTTTGCGGAAACGCCCGATGTTTCCTCGGTTGGATGAAACCAGTGCCTTGATCGAATCGACTGAGGCAAAGGCATGTGATGCGCGGCGCTGGATATCGCCGCGCAGACTGGCGGCCAGCGTTCCGTTGCCACGAGCGCGTGAGTTGAGGCTCGACACGCCCGCGGTGATGTCGGGCAGGTCCACCAGTCCATTCGCGCGAATGTTGCCGATCGTGCCGACCTGCTCATTTGCCTTATTGGTGATCGATTTCGCCGCCGACACGAGCTGACCGAGCTGGGGGGCCAACTGTGCAGCTCCTTCGGCGACGCTGCCAACGCCAGTCACCGGCCGCGCGCGCAGCGTATCCCCATCTCTCAGCCCCGGCGAGTTAGCCGTGCCTGCGGAGATGTAGATGATTGGCGTTCCGATCAATGTGCCACCGGGTCTTATCTGCGCGTAGGAATCGCGCCGGATGTGCGGCAGCGCTGTGGCGAGCACCTGCGTCGCGATCAATAGCCGCTGGAGGGTGTCGGTGCTGGGCGGCCGGAAGGAGATGCCGGTAACCAACCCATCTTTTTCCCCCGACAACCACACTTCGGTGCCGGCCAGTACTCCGGGTGCCTCGTCGGTGACGACATAAAGGGTCACCTTTTTGCCGTGGAGTGCGCCGACCCTCGCAAACGCGAAGATTGAAAGTATGATTGCGGCGATCACCGCCACCGCAATCAGGCCTCCTCTTAGTTCTCGCCAGTGCAGCTGGTGCGGCATGCTGCGAATATAAACATGGGGTTCGCCGACTGCTTATTTTATTGCCGGTCATGATCGCAAATACCACAAGCGAATGCTGATCGGCGTGCCGCGCGAGATCGCGTCTGGCGAGCGACGCGTCGCACTGGTTCCCGAAGTCGTTCCCCAACTCGCCCGCTCCGGCCATACCGTGATCATCGAGCACGACGCCGGACTGCGTGCCGGGCTCACTGACGAGGCGTACCGCGATGCGGGTGCCGAAGTGGTCGACACCGCGGGCGAGGTCTACGAGCGCGCGCAGATGATCCTCAAAGTCCAGCGCCCCGGTCGTGATGCCAACAGCGGCGAAGCCGAGCTCGATTTGCTGCGCGATGGGACGGTGCTGATCGGACTGCTGCAGCCGTCGGCAGATCCGGCGCTGTTCCAGCAGCTCGCCGAACGCAACATCACCGCGCTCAGCATGGAGCTCGTGCCGCGCACCACCCGAGCGCAGATGATGGATGCGCTGTCGTCGCAGAGCACCGTCGCGGGCTACAAGGCGGTGCTGCTCGCCGCCAACGCGTTGCAGAAATTTTTCCCGATGCTGATGACTGCAGCGGGAACGGTAAGACCAGCGCGTGTCCTTGTGATCGGCGCCGGAGTTGCAGGCTTGCAGGCGATCGCGACGGCGCGTCGCATTGGCGCCGTTGTCGAAGCGTTTGACACGCGACCAGTGGTCAAGGAACAGGTGCAATCGCTCGGCGCGACGTTTGTCGAGCTCGATGTGCACATCGAGGACGCGCAGGACCAGGGTGGCTACGCCAAGGAGCTGAGCGCGCGGCACATTGAGCGCGAGAAGGAATTGATCCACCAGCGCGCACTTCAGGCGGACGTCATCATCACCACGGCGTTGATTCCGGGTCGACCCGCTCCGCTCCTCGTTACCGCGGAGACGGTAAGAGCGATGAAGCCGGGATCCGTAATCGTCGACCTGGCGGGGGAACAGGGCGGAAATTGCGAGGTCACCGTCCCAGGCGACACAGTCGTCAGGAACGGCGTCACGATCATCGCGCCACTGCACATCTCCAGCGATCTCGCCTACCACGCCAGTCAGATGTACGCAAAGAATCTGGTGGCGCTGGTGACCCTCCTGGCGCCGAAAGGGGAGCTCAATCTCAACTTCGGCGACGACATCATCGCCGCCGTCACTATCGTCGCCGGTGGCGAAGTCCGTCACGCCGCTACGCGGCAGCGTCTCGGGCTGGCGCCGTTGACACAAATCGCGGGAGTCACGAAGTGAGTCACGAGCTCGTACTGGGCATCTACGTCTTCATCATGGCAATCTTCGTCGGCTTCGAGGTAATCAGCCGGGTGCCTTCGGTGCTCCACACTCCCTTGATGTCCGGCACCAACGCCATTCACGGCATCGTCATACTCGGCGCGTTTCTCGTCGCCGGTTCGGCCGATACGCTGCTGCTCGATATTCTGGGATTCATCGCCGTCGTGTTCGGCGCGGCAAACGTATTTGGCGGATTCGTCGTGACCGACCGCATGCTGGAGATGTTCAAGCGCCGTCAGCCGGCGCAATCGGAGCACGGAGAGAAGAAGAGTGCTTGATCTTCGCGCATCGGTGATAGCAGTCAGCTACATCGTTGCCGCCGTGCTGTTCATCTTCGGACTCAAGGAGCTGAGCTCGCCGGCGACTGCGCGGTCGGGCAATCGACTGGCGGCGATCGGCATGACGCTCGCGCTTGCCGCAACGCTCATCGACCGCCAGATCATCTCGTTCTGGATCATCGCGGTGGGCACTCTGATTGGCGCTGCGATCGGCATCTACTTCGGCCGCACGGTCCAGATGACGGCGATGCCGCAGATGGTCGCGCTGTTCAACGGCATGGGCGGGGCAACCGCCGCGCTGGTGTCAGTCGCGGAGTTTCTGAAGCTGAGTCATATCGGGGAGCCGATCGCTGCCAGTGAAGCAACATCAATCGTGCTCGGTACCGCGATCGGAGCGATCTCGTTCACCGGCAGCATCATCGCGTTCGGAAAGCTGCAGGAGATTCTGCCCGGACGACCGCTGCAATTCCCGCTGCAGCGTGTGGTCAACGGACTGATTATGCTCGCCGTGATCGTGCTCGGTGTGATGGTGGTACTTGCTTCCACGGCATCGTCGATCTGGATGCTGTTCGCAGCAGCCCTTTTGCTCGGCGCGATGTTCGTGCTGCCGATCGGCGGCGGCGACATGCCGGTGGTGATCTCGATTTTGAATTCGCTGACCGGTTTGGCCGCGGCGCTGACTGGTTTCGTGCTTCACAATCAGATGCTCGTCGTGGCAGGAGTGCTGGTTGGCGCATCGGGTACGCTGCTGACGCTGTTGATGAGTACCGCGATGAATCGCTCGGTGGCCAACGTATTGTTCGGCGCCTTCGGCGCGTCGGGCGGAGATGCTGCGGGGCAAGCGGCGGCAGTTGCACGGACGGTTCGTCAGACGACACCAGAGGATACGGCAATCGCGCTTGCGTACGCGCGCAGTGTCGTCGTCGTGCCTGGCTACGGCTTGGCCGTCGCCGAGGCTCAGCACACCGTGCGTGAGTTGGCGACCGACCTGGAGAAGCGTGGAGTCGACGTCAAGTACGCGATTCATCCAGTCGCGGGACGAATGCCGGGCCACATGAACGTGCTCCTCGCCGAGGCGAATGTCCCGTACGATCAGTTGCTGGAGATGGATCAGGTCAACGGACAGTTTCCTCAGACCGATGTCGTGCTGGTGGTGGGCGCCAACGACGTCGTGAATCCGGCAGCGCGCGATGATCCGGCCAGCCCCATTTACGGGATGCCAATCCTCGACGTGGACCGCGCGCGAAACATCATCGTGCTCAAGCGCAGCATGGGTCATGGCTTCGCCGGGATCGACAATGCTCTCTTCTACCATGAGAAGACGCGCATGCTGTTCGGCGACGCGCGCAAGTCGCTGACAGAGATCGAACAAGCGTTAAAGACGGCGTAGTGGGACGATGAAGTTGCGGGCTGCCGTCATAGTTGCGCTGCTTACCGGCGCCATCGCGTTCACGGGCCGGTCGGTCTCAGCGCGTGCGCGTCAGGCGGCGACTCCACTCATCATCGATGGTGTCTCGGTCGTCGATGTTGTGCGCGGCACGGTGCTGCCGAACATGCGTGTGGTGGTGCGCGGCCAACGCATCGTGTCAGTAGCGCGCGCCCGGCAGCCTTGGGACACCACGGGTGGGCCAATAGTCCTCGACGGGCACGGGAAGTTCCTCATCCCCGGGCTGTGGGACATGCACGTGCACATCGACACCACGGAAGCGTGGTTCTTTCCACTGTCGATTGCTGCAGGCGTCACCTCGGTGCGCGACATGGGCTCACCCTTAACGCACGTGCGACGATGGAAGGCGACTGCGAAATCCGCGACGCTGCGACCGACAATCATTGCAGCGGGTCCGATCCTGACCGGCCCTGTTGCCGACACCGATACTCGACTCGCTCGCGTCGGCTCGCCGGCGCAGGGTGGCCGAGTCGTCGATACTTTGCTCGATCGCGGCGTCGATTTCATCAAGGTGCACGACTGGTTGAGTCGCGAGTCCTATCTCGCGATCGCGACCGAGGCGCGCAGACGCGGGTCGTATGTCGCCGGGCACCTGCCGATCGCGGTGGATCCCGTCGATGCAGTTCGCGCGCGCCAGCGCAGCATCGAGCATATGGGCAACGGCTGGTCAGGATTGCTGCTGTTTGCCTCGGCCGATCGCCATCTGATTGACTCGGTGAGCAAGTGGGCAAACGTGGAAGCCGGCACGGAAGGTCTCACGAAACATTTCACACGCACCTGGCAACGCCGACTCGCTGATTCATTCAGTCCGTCTCGTGCGCGCGCATTGTGCAGCCAGCTTGCCGGCGGTCGTGTGTGGTTGACTCCGACGACCTATTTCACCGCGTACCTGACGTTGATGCCGCTGGACCACGCGCTGCTCCGCGATCCGCGGCTCAATTATCTGCCGCAGTCAGTGCGCGACATCACGCAATACGTCGTTCCAGCGGAACGCTTCTCTCGTGCGGCGCGCACAAGTCCAAACGTCAGCGTTTACGAAGTTCGCGCGCGCCTGATCCGGATCTGCCGAGATCAAGGCGTGCAGTTCCTCGCTGGCAGCGACACCGGCCCCTACGGCCCAATGATTCCCGGGTTCTCTCTGCACGACGAGCTCGCGCGTCTCGTCGCCGATGGCTTCACACCCATCCAGGCCCTGCGCGCCGCGACGATCAACCCCGCGCGTTTCTTCAACGCCACCGACACCCTCGGCACCGTCGCCGCCGGTAAACGTGCCGACCTCGTTCTGCTCGACGCCAATCCGCTGTCGAACATCAACAACGTCCGCAGAATCAACGCAGTAATCGCAAACGGCATCCTGGTCGACAGCACCCGGCGTCAAACAATGTTGGATTCGCTCGCCGCTGCGTTTGCCACGCGGTGAGAATCCCGAGCGCGTATTGCGCGATGCCAGGCGGGAAGGAGGCGAAGCAACGGGTTGGCGGACGTCGCGCAGCGCCGCGTCATCTCTGACCGCCACTCACATGGAGTTCGCCGAGGAAGCGGCGCGAGAAGCTCCGCCAACCCGTTGCTTCGCCGACTGACCGGCGCCGAGGTCTGGAAAGAGCAGTGCGCGCGGCGGGATTCGAACCCACGACCTTCGGCTCCGGAGGCCGACGCTCTATCCAACTGAGCTACGCGCGCAAAAAAACTTCTCGGAGGAATTAACTTCCTCTGATGACACCACCAAAACGAAAGATAACGGTCCTCCCAGGTGATGGAATCGGCCCGGAAGTCGTCGATTCCGCCCTCGCCATCATAAAAGCAACCGGCGTTTCCGTCGAATTCGAGAAGTGCGAAGCCGGCGCTCGCGTGTTCGAAAAAGGCATTGCCACCGGCATTCCGAAAGAGACGATCGAGTCCATCGAGCAAACCAAAGTCGTGCTCAAGGGGCCACTCGAGACGCCGATCGGCTACGGAAATCGGAGCGCCAATGTGACCTTGCGGGCGCTATTCGAGACTTACGGCAACATCCGACCAGTTCGCGAGCTGCCCGGCGTCCAGACCGCCTTCACCGGCCGCGCGCTCGACATCGTCATTGTTCGTGAGAACGTCGAAGATCTCTACGCCGGCATCGAGTACATGCAGACGCCGGGCGTCGCCGAGAGTCTGAAGCTGATCTCGCGCGAGGGCTGCGAGAAAATCGTGAAGCTGGCGTTCAGCTACGCCATCGCCGAGGGCAGAAAAGCAGTCCACTGCGCGACGAAATCGAACATCCTCAAGCTCACCGAAGGACTACTGCAGCACACCTTCGAGGAGATCGCCAAGCAGTATCCGCAGATCACGACGAAGCACATACTGATCGACAACGCCGCGCATCAATTGGCGATGCGGCCCGAACAGTTCGACGTCATCGTCACGACCAACATGAACGGCGACATCCTCAGCGACCTGACGTCCGGACTCACTGGCGGACTTGGTTTCGCGCCGTCGGCGAACATTGGCAACGACGTTTCGATCTTCGAGGCGGTGCACGGCTCTGCACCCGACATCGCCGGGAAGAACAAAGCCAATCCGACCGCGCTCATTCTCAGCGCCGCGATGATGCTCCGCCACATCGGCGAGGGAAAAGCGGCGAACGATGTGGAGCAATCGGTGCTCGTGACGCTGGAGAGCGGGATTCGCACCAGCGACATGATCGGGACGGAAAAACCGGCGGGCACGACCGAGTTCACCCAGGCGGTGATCTCGAACCTCGGCAAGACCTCGAAGCTCAGTCCGCCCAAGAAATACACCAGGGTCGATCTGCCGCCGTATCATCCGGGCGTCAACTCAGTGCCCGCGAAGAGTCGCGGCCTGACTGGTCTCGACGTCTACGTCGAGTCGACGCTCGAGCCCGACCAGCTCGCTCTCACTCTCGAGGAGTCGCTCTCGTCATCTCCTCTGCGCCTCGAGATGATCACCAATCGCGGGGCGGTGGTCTTCCCCTCCAACGGTCGCAAGGTTTCTCTCGTCGACCACTATCGCTGCCGCTTCGTCCTGCGCGATGGCGTGACACGGCTCGGCGACGAGGAGATACTTTCTCTGCTCAGCACCGTCGGCCGCTCCCATCGATGGATGCATGTTGAGAAGCTGCAGGAGTTCGACGGGGAGGCGGCGTACTCCAAATCACAGCTTTGAACTACTTACTGAAGACTACCAGCCGGCGGCTGTGGGCCTTGCAGCCTGCAGCCCCGAGCCGTCTTATGTCGGAGTAGGCGCAGCTCGGGGCTGCCGGCCCTCGGGCTCACGGCCCCCGACTGGTAGTCTTCCTTTTGTAGTTAAAAAATGACAGAGGTCTCGATGCCAGTCTTAGATCGCCGCGCTTTCATGTCCTACTTCTCGGGCGTTGGTCTCACCTCTACGCTTTTTCCCGGGGTTCTCTGGGAGAAACTGAGTGCCGGTGCTGACATCACGGTCGACACGATTGCCAGCGCCGAAGAAGTGGCGGGACTGCATTTCGATCCGCAGGACCGCGAGCTGATGCTCGACGGGTTGAAGCAGCAGGAGCAGCGCATAGAGGCGCTGCACAAAATCCCGCTGGATAACTCGGTGAGTCCGGCCATCAAGTTCGATCCGCTGCCGCCGGGGAAAAAACCGGCGGCTCCTTCGCACCGGCCGATGGTGCGCAGCAAGGTCCCGCTGCGGTCCGCGCCATCAAATATCGATTCCCTCGCGTTTCTTCCCGTGACCGAGCTGTCCGAGCTTGTGCGGCGTCAGCAAGTCACGTCGACGCAGCTGACGCAGATGTATCTCGCACGACTCAAGCGGTACGATCCCGTTCTGCGCTGCGTGATCTCGCTCACCGAGGAACGGGCGCTCAAACAGGCAGCCGCGGCGGACGCTGAAATCAAGCGCGGCAAATATCGCGGCCCGCTTCACGGAATTCCGTGGGGCGCGAAAGATCTGCTCGCGGTGCGCGGCTACAAGACGACCTGGGGCGCCGGCCCGTACAAGGATCAGGTCATCGACGCCGACGCGACCGTCGTCCAGCGACTCGACAACGCCGGTGCGGTGCTCGTCGCCAAACTCACGCTCGGTGAGCTTGCGCAGGGCGACATCTGGTTTGGAGCGACGACCAAAAATCCTTGGAAGATCGATCAGGGATCGAGTGGATCATCCGCCGGTCCTGCCTCGGCGACCGCAGCCGGACTGGTCGGCTTCTCGATTGGCAGCGAAACCCTCGGCTCGATTTCGTCGCCTTCGACGCGCTGCGGTACGACTGGACTCCGTCCGACGTTTGGACGCGTTCCACGCACGGGAGCGATGGCGCTGTCCTGGACGATGGACAAGCTCGGCCCGATTTGTCGGAGCGTGGAAGATTGCGCCATGGTACTCGATGCGATCTACGGTCCCGACGGTAAAGACAACACCGTCGTCGATGCCGACTATCACTGGAATTCACAGCTGTCTCCCAAGTCGCTGCGGATCGGCTACGTAAAGTCCGCGTTCGATCTGCCGCAAACCGATCCCGCCGATTCAAAGCGCACTCTGCACGGAACCAAGAAGTTCGACGACGCCGCGCTCGACGTCTTTCACCGGCTCGGCATTCCGCTGATTGCGGTTGACTTGCCCGACGTTCAGTACGACGCGATGCGAATCGTTCTCACCGCGGAAGCCGCTGCTGCATTCGATGAGCTCACGCGCAGCGATCGCGACAAAGAGCTGGTGCAGCAGGGCAAATTCGATTGGCCGAATACGTTCAGAGTCTCGCGGTTCATTCCCGCCGTCGACTATGTGAACGCCAATCGCGTGCGTTCGATCGCGATTCAGAAGTGGGACGAACTAATGCGCACGGTGGACGTCATCGTCACCCCTACTGGCGCCGCCAATCTCAGTCAGCTCGTCGCGACGAATCTCACCGGCCATCCCGCCGTCATCCTGCCCAACGGATTCCGCGATGACGGCACTCCGGTGTCCCTAACCTTCCTTGGCGGATTGTTCGAGGAGGCCAAACTGCTCGCCGTCGCCAAGGCGTATCAGGACGCTACTGGCTTCCATCTCAAGCACCCCGTCGTACCGCTCACGGCGACAGAGAAAACTCCAGCTTGAAGTAGGCTGCGTTGTCTCTGTCGGTAAAGAGAGTCCCGCCGACGTTTTTCCAGCCGGCTGCCAACGTGGTGCGGAAGTTTTGATTCCACAGATACTCGAGAGTCGGTCCCGCCTGGAACGAGCTGACGTAGTTGCCAACGAGTCCACCACCCTGGCCGACCACTTCCGCGCCGATGCGCGCAGGGTGACGCGCGGAATGACCGAACGGCATCGACGCTCGTGCGCGCGCCCACGCATAGTGGGATCCGAAGTTGTAGTTCGCGAGCAGCTGACTACGCATCGCCCGGCGGCCCGAGCCGTTCGAGTACGCGCCGAGGCTGGCGGTGGCGCCGCTCTTACCGCCGCTCTCGGCGCCGGGTGCAGCAGCGTTCTCGTGATTGACCCACGTATAGCCGCCACCGAAGGAGACGCCACCGGTGCGTCCGGCGTAGGCGAGTCCGAGCGTCGGAGAGACGGCCGTCAGATTTTGCGTCACGTCGACCGTCGGTACCGGCTCATAACGGAGCAGATACCCGCTGGCGTTGAAGTACGGCGACCAGCCGAGTCCGCCGACTCCGACATACAAACCGAGCAGATAGAACTGACTCTGTCGCGTGTCGAGCTCGCCGGATCCGTAAACCGTCGGATGGAATGTTCCGAGCAGCTGCGCCTCTGAACTTCGCGCGAAGCCGGACAATCCAGCAAAGGTCACGAGCGCGAGCAGCGCGGCCCGATGTCTGTTGAGTAGCATATTCTTCTCTTGGTTAGTGGCGTTGTCGGCGTGATAGCGATCACATTCGAAGACGTCTCGCAGGCCGGAGCGGTCACAGCACCTGCGCATGAGCCTGCGACCGGCTTAAGTGCCAGATTTATACCTTTCCACACAGGCGAACCCATGAATCAAACGACGGACAGCGACACGACTGAATCGCCACACAGTCGGCGAATCGGCGAGACCAGTTTCTTCCGCTGGGACGACATGCCCAAAGAACGCGTGACGGATATGCTGGAGCGGCGATTGATCACGGCCGATCGCATGATGCTCGCGCATGTGTATCTCAAGAAAGGCTGCGTCGTGCCAAAGCATTCGCACGACAACGAGCAGCTAACCTACATCCTGGAAGGCGCGCTTCGGTTCTGGATCGGCGAAGATCAGAAAGAAGAAGTCGTAGTTCACGCCGGCGAAGTCCTGCTGATCCCATCCAACGTTCCGCACAGGGCGGAAGCGCTGGAGGACACGCTCGATGTGGACGTCTTCAGTCCGCCGCGACAGGACTGGCTGGCGAAGACCGACGATTATCTGAGACGCTGAGTGGATCTCGGGCTTCGCGGCAAAATCGCGCTCGTCTCGGCGAGCAGTAAGGGACTCGGTCGCGCCATCGCCGAAGAGCTCGCCGCCGAAGGCGCAAATCTCGTCATGTGCGCGCGCGGCGAGGAAGCGCTGCGCTCCACCGCGGATTCCATTCGCAAGGCATCGGGTGTCGAGGTCGTCGAGGTCGCTGCCGATGTCTCCCAGCAAGAAGGCGTCGATCGCGTCGCCAGAACGGCTCTCGATGCATTCGGCCGCGTCGACATTCTGGTTACTAACTCCGGCGGCCCGCCGAGCGGCAGTTTCGACAACTCTACCCCGGAGATGTGGGAGACTGCGACGCGGCTCTTGCTTTACAGCGCTGTCGGTTTGACTCGGGCGGTCCTTCCGGGAATGAAGGAACGTCGTTGGGGACGCATTCTCAACGTGACGTCGATCGCCGTCAAGCAGCCGATCGACGGCCTCATGCTATCGAACAGTCTCAGAGCAGCGGTGACTGGTTTCGCTCGCACGCTCGCCAATGAAGTCGCGCAGTTCAACGTAACGGTGAACAACGTTCTTCCCGGCTACACCCGCACTGACAGGATGGTGCAGCTCGCCCAGGCGAACAGCGAGAAGACGGGGGCCTCGTTGAAAGAGATCTACGCTCGCTGGGAAAAAGAAATTCCCATGGGCCGACTTGGCGAGCCGCGCGAGTTTGCTGCCCTCGCCGCCTTCCTTGCATCCGAACGCGCGAGCTACATCACCGGCAGCTCGATCGCTGTCGATGGGGGCTGGATTCGATCATTGGTCTAGTAACTCGAACCGAGTAAACGCGACGGGCGTTGGCGACATCATTTTCTCAGATACGACTGGAGAAGACGGTGTCCGCCGGTTCGGGCGCAGCATTAGTGCAACCATATATTAGCCAGGCAATGTTCAGACGACGGAAACGGAGACGCGCGGAAGCTCGAGAAAACGTGGCGCCCTTCCGCGACCGCTCGGCTTACGCGCTCGACGCGCAGCTCGCCTCCCTGGCAGCCGCTGGCGATGACACTGCGTTCACGGCACTCGTAACGCGCTTCCAGCCCGCCGTCTTTCGCTGGTCTTTGACCTTTGCGCGCGACCCCGACGAAGCCGAGGACGTTACGCAGGAAGTCTTCGTTCGCGTCCACCGGCAAATCGGCGACTATCGCTCCGACGGTCCACTCGAGGCATGGCTCTACCGCATCACCCGGCGCACCGCTAGTCAGCAGCGTCGCAAACGTGGGCGTCGTGGACGATTGTTGCTCTCACCGGCGGCGCGTCCCGATCGCGATGTCTACACAACGGACCCCGGTGGTCGGGTCGATCGACAGCGGGCGGCGACAGTTATCCGCGAGCTTTTTTCGGAGCTGCCGCGTCGTCAGCGCGAAATCTTCGACCTGGTCGACTTGCAGGGACTTTCCCCCGCGGAAGTCGCGGAGCGCACCGGCATGCGACCGGTGTCGGTACGCGCCAACCTTTTCAAAGCGCGGAAGGCGATTCGCGATGGATTACTCGCCAGTCACCCCGCGTACAGCGAGTTGTCGACATGAATTGTCAGCAATGCCTGGAAGAATTGGCCACCGGATCGTTACGCGAGTTGACACCCGACTCCGCGGTGTCTCGTCACGCGGCGAGCTGTCCTGACTGTGGCCCGCTACTGACGCAGCTGCGTGATCGCGAGTATCAGGCGGCGACGATTCTCAACAATCTTCCGCCGATCAGCGATCCCGTTATGGTTGCCGAGACAGCCGGCCAGCTTGCGCATCGCCGAAGAATGGGACGCGTTGTCGTAACGCTCTCCAGCATTGCTCTCGCCGTGAGTGTATGGTTCGCTGCCTACATACTGATTCCTGACGTCTTCGACGGCGGACATGGAATGGGAGGTCTACAAACCGAGACCATTCCGTTGTCGTGCCTCTCGCCTAAACAGGCTGGCGACGTCATCAACCCGTACGTGCGTGGTCGCGGACGCCTTTACTACACCTCTTCGGGAGTGTCTGCCATCACCGTTCGTGCCTCACCGAGCGAGTTGTGGCGGGTCAAGGATGTTCTGAAAAACTTTGACAATCCGTTGAGCAGCAGCTGCCAGATCAACGCGCCACATACGGCTGCAGAGCTGCAGCGGCGGCTGCAAGGTGCCGCAGCGCTCGGCGACCTGCAGAAGCAGCTGGAGCAGATCACCGGCAAGCAGGCAGAGATCCTGGAGCAAGCCGAGAAACCGGAGCAAACCGAGCGGCCCGAGCGACCGGAAAGGGCGGAGCAGCGGGCGCCGGCGAAGCCCACTCCTGCCGGGGCTAAACCCACGCCCTCTACGAATTAGTGGCTTAGTTTTCGGGGACTGCGCGAACTCCGCCCACCAACCTTTCGTGACGCGGGGTTGTCTCAACCATTACCGCGATCCACCCGTCTAAAAATTCGGTAACCCGTCTCCAACCGACTCGAGTATGAATTTTTCCCGTCCATCTCTCGGCGTCCTGATGCTTTGCGTCGCGACTGCCGTTCCCGCGCAGAGTCCTTCCTACCCCAATCCCGCCGAGACTGGCGCAGCGACACAAGGCAACGCCACGCGGTCAGGTCAAGTGACGCTCGCCGCGCACAACATGCGGGCAAGCCGGGCCACCGGGGCGATCAATATCGATGGGAAGCTCGACGAACCCACCTGGCAGTCGGCGGTGCCGTCGACGGATTTCACACAAAGCTATCCCAAGGTCGGCGCGCCGCCGACTGATCGTACCGAGGTCCGCGTCCTCTACGACGACGACGCGCTTTACGTTGGCGTACGCATGTTCGATTCGCGGCC
>DATFHK010000109.1:0-8399 GCA_035248505.1 Gemmatimonadaceae bacterium
TACGGCGATCGTGATGCGCTCATGCGGTCGATCAGCGATCCCGCCACGCGGGAGCTCGCGGACATCAACTTTGGTCCGTGGGATCGCCTCGATGACAATGCGCCGTTCGTTGCCGGCGTTGGTCCCAAGCCCGACGGCGCCAATTATTATCCGCGCGACATGACGAAGACGGAGTTCGAGACGGCCGTCGCGCCTGGCGGGGCGAGAGCCGATTCGCTCAAGAGTCTGTACACAGTCGTGCGTCGCGATGCGTCAGGCAAACTTTACGCGATTCCGTTCCACCAGATTTTTGCCGCACAACATCAGGCTGCCGCTGCGAAATTGCGCGAAGCTGCTGCGCTCGCTGAAGATCCGGGGTTGAAGAATTATCTCACTCTACGCGCGGACGCGTTGCTCTCCGACGACTATCAACCGAGCGATTTCGCGTGGATGGATATGAAGAACAACACGCTCGACATCGTCATCGGGCCGATCGAGACCTACGAAGATGCGCTGTTCGGCTACAAGGCGGCGCACGAAGGAGTTGTCCTGATCAAGGATCGCGACTGGAGCGATCGTCTGGCGAAGTACGCCGCGTTTCTGCCCGAGCTGCAACGCGGAATTCCCGTCGCCGAGGAATACAAGCGGGAGACGCCGGGCGGTGCGTCGGATCTAAACGCGTACGATGTCGCGTTCGTTTCCGGTCAGGCCAACACCGGCGCCAAGACGATCGCGATCAATCTTCCCAACGACGAAGAAGTCCAGCTCAAGAAAGGCGCACGTCGCATTCAGCTCAAGAACGCGGTGCGCGCGAAGTTCGATCGCATCCTGATTCCGATTGCGCAGGAGCTGATCGTACCCGACCAGCTGCACAACGTCACCTTCGATGCGTTCTTCGGCAACGTCATGTTCCACGAAGTCTCGCACGGACTCGGCATCAAGAACACGATCAATGGCAAAGGTCTGGTGCGCACCGCGCTCAAGGAGCGCTACTCCGCACTCGAGGAAGGCAAGGCCGACATCCTGGCGATGTACATGATCCGCGCGCTCAACGCGAAAGGTCAGGCGGCGAGCACCAACATCGACGATAACTACGTAACTCTTCTCGCGAGCATGTTCCGCTCGGTACGCTTCGGTGCGACTGATTCGCACGGCCGCGCCAATGTCGTCGCGTTCAACTTCCTGCAGAAGATGGGCGCCTTCGCGCGCGAGCCGAGTGGAAAGTATCGCGTCGACATGGCAAAGATGCGCGACGGCGCCGATTCACTCGCGGCGAGGATCATCCGCATCCAGGGCAACGGCGATTACGAAGATGCGGGAAGACTAAACGCCGAGTTTGGAACGATCGGGCCGGTGCTACGGGGGGATCTCGATCGACTCAAGTCGATTCCGGTGGATATTGTTTACGAGCAATAGAGGGATGTGGGAAGCAGGCAGTGGGAAGCCGTGAGGGATGAGCGGTTGGGCGTTCTCGCGCTGCTAGTGCTGACCGTCGCGCCGTTCTGCGCTGAGGCTCAGGCGGCAACAGCCCGCACCATCCTCGCGATCGGGGCGCACGCGGGCGACATGGAGCTCACCGCCGGTGCGCTGCTCATCAAGCAGCACAAGCTCGGCGACAGAGTCGTGATTCTGCACATGACGCTTGGCGAAGGCGGGAACCCGAAGATGTCTCCGGCTGCGTATGGCGTGCAGAAGAGGCGAGAAGCCCTAGCGGCGGATTCGGTGATCGGTGCGGAAGCGATCTTCGCGCCCTATCGCGACGGCGAGATTCCAAATGACGAAGCGGCGCGCCGCTACGTCGCGGATGTCATCCGTCAGGTGAAGCCGACCTACATCATCACGCACTGGTCGCACAGCATTCACAAGGATCACTCCAACACCAGCCTGATCGTGCAGGACGCGGTGCTGCTCGCATCACTCGAGGGAGTGGCGACTGCACACCCGGCGTACCGCGGAGTTCGCGGATTGTACTACGCAGAGAATTGGGAAGACCCTGATCAATTTGCGCCGTACGTTTTTGTCGGCGTGGCGGATGAGATGGCGCAGTGGCGCGATGCAGTTACGAAGTACGAGTTCGTGGGCGGGAAGATCTCGTCGTTCCCGTATCTCGACTACTACGACGCGCTGAGCAGGGTGCGGGGGGCAGTATCGGGTAAAGGCCGAGCGATCGCGTTCGACATCGATGAATTTGGGAAAAGAAGAGTGCTGGACTCGCTGCCCTAAGCGAGAGGGGTACTGAGGACCCGGACTAACGGCGTCGACAGGTTCGGACTGAGTGAGGACGCGGACGGTGAACAAGCAGGATCGAGGACAGGCCTCTTTTGTCCTCGGCCCTCGAAAGTCCGAGCTCTCGATCCTCGATCAGTGCGAACTTGTCGATGCCGTTAGTCCGGGTCCTCAATCAGTCCATTATCTCTCGGTCCTCCCTTCTTTCTTATCTCTCCCGCAAATTAGGGCATGCGTCGCATCTTCATCCTGGTCTCCATCCTCTTCGTTCCCGTCGCTAACGCGCAGTCGCTCGAACGGCTCTTCTACTACGTCGACCGAGACGATGCCTATGAAAGCCTTCGAAGCCACATCGACCAGATCACGGTGCTGGCGCCACAGGTTTACACCGTCGATAGCCTTGGCATCGTGTTCGGGCAGCTGGACTCGCG
Source organism: Gemmatimonadaceae bacterium (assembly GCA_035248505.1). Classification (GTDB taxonomy): domain Bacteria; phylum Gemmatimonadota; class Gemmatimonadetes; order Gemmatimonadales; family Gemmatimonadaceae; genus UBA4720. Next base: position 2,637 of record DATFHK010000109.1, read on the forward strand.
CGTGCTGGCGCTCGCCAAAGCGCATCACGTGAAGGTGATGCCGCTCGTCGTCAATGAGGGATTCAATCAACCGGCTCTCAGAAAACTTCTGGCTGACACTGCTGCACGTGTACGTGCGACGCGCACGCTGGTCGATCTCTGTCGCGAGAATGGATACTGGGGAATTCAGTTCGATATCGAAGATGTAAACATTCAGGATCGCAATCTCCTGACGGCGTGGTACGGCGAGACCGCCGACGCGCTGCACCGCGCTGGATGCAAAATCAGCATTGCGGTTGTGCATCAAACCGAAGACAACGCCGGCGCGAACGCTTATCAGCGTTTCATGTACGACAGTTGGCGCGCAGGGTACGATCTCGCGGCGCTGGCGCGCGCGGGTGATTTCATCTCGCTCATGACCTACAGCGAGCACACCCGCAGAACGACGCCCGGGCCCAATGCCAGTCTCGCGTGGATGCGCGCCAACGTCGACTACTTTCTCAAGTACGTTCCGCGCGAAAAGCTATCGCTTGGCATCCCGACCTATGGCGGACATTGGTTCGTGCGAGAGGATCGCACCATCCCCGAGCGCGCGCGCTCGTGGAACGAAACCGTGAGCTGGAAGTGGGGGTCCGGCCTCGCCGAGCGCAATGGCGCGGTGATGCAGTGGGACAGTGTTGCCGCGGTGCCGTACGCCTATTACCCAATCGACGGAGTCTATGAGTGGCTCTTCCTCGAGAACGCGCGCAGCTTCCGCGAGAAACTCGATCTCGCCAAGAGCAGGAAGCTGCGCGGATTCTCGGTGTGGGTACTCGGCCCGGAAGATCCCGGGATCTGGGATGTTCTACGGGCGGAGGCCAAGCCTTGACCGAGCGCAGTTAGTCATCGGGCCTCGGTCAAGCTCTCAGTTGTCGGCCCTCTCTTACCCGCACGGATTTGCCGGATTGGTGTTGCACTCCTGCTGTGGAATCGGCAGGAACGGTTGCGTCGGTGTCGTCGTAAGAGCGGTGCCGAATCGTCTCGTATCCTCCCAGCGCAGCCCTTGCTCATAGAGCTCGTAACGCCTCTGCTTCGCAATCTCCGCCAGGAGTTCTGCCTGCGTCGCCAGCACAACCGGCGGCAGACCCGCCACGGGCTCGTCCACCGGCGAGCTGGTTTGAGTTCGCACTTCGTTCACCAGCGCCAGAGCTTCGGTGGTTGGCGAATTGGAGCGCACCAACGCTTCCGCCTTGATCAGTTTCATTTCATCTGGCAGGTAAAGGGGGAATGATTCCTGTGGCGTCGAGTACTTCTTGAGAAAAAGCAGCACTGAGTCAGGATTTCCTGCCGGTCCGGGTATGGCGGTGTTCAGCCAATAGCTCGGTCTCCGGTCACCCGCTTCTGCCTGGTCGGCAAAGCTCTTCAAGCCCGCCACGTAACCGAGCTGGAACGCCAGGTTCTCGATCGGATTGCGTGTCGGAGCCGGATACGAGAGCACAGACAGAGTTGTCAGGCTGACGCGATCGGCGGCGGCGAATGCGTCAGCGTACCGGCCGGCCATGAGGTAGTAGCGCGCGAGCATCGCATCGATGGTGTTGCGAAGATCGAACCCGGTTCCCGCGACGCGGCTTTTGAATCCGGCGAGGTCAGCATCGGACACGTTAGCGATGTCAGCGCGCGCGGATTCGAGCAGGTCGAGGATGGTGTCCATCACTACGGCGCGTGGCTGCGGCAGCGAACCTTCGGTCGTCACGTCGATCGGCACCTGATCGTACTGCTGGATCAACATTCCGAACGCCATTGCCTTGAACAACTTTGCCAACGCGACAGTTCCAGCGCGTAGACCTGCGCCGAGGCCAACATTGTCAGCGCCCGCCAGCACCGTGTTCGCCGACTTGATCACAGAGTACGACGCCGACCATGGAGCGCTGACGACCAGATAGGACGGATCGAAGTTCTCGCCTGTAAGCAGAGACTGATAGGAGATGAGTGCCTTCGTCTCCGTTCCCCATTCGTCGGTAACGAGCGAATTGGTCACCATGTAATCGTCGATCGCCTGCGCAAACTGACCCTGCATTCCAACCGCAACGGCGAGCAAACCGTTGAGATCCGACACGACTTCCTCCTCGGTCGGAGCATTCGGATTGGTGAGATCGAGATTGCAGGCAGTGGCGAGGACTGCGAAGGCTGCGAATATCGGCACGGCCTTCCGCGCGCGGCTGGTCATCCAGAATGTATATGGCATGAGCGCACCTAGAATTTGAAGGAAAGGCCAATCGAGAATTGTCGCGGCAATGGAGTCGTCGCGAAATCAACGCCGCGTGAGACCGTGCTGGCGGAGAACATGTTGACTTCCGGATCGAGGCCGGAGTAGTCGGTCCACGTCTTGAGATTTCTCCCGGCGACACGGAGCTTCGCTTCGTGCGCGCCGAACCTGCCGAGCCACGCCGGATCGAGCGTCAAGTCGAGCGCGATCTCTCGGAGCTTCACGAAGGTACCGTCCTCGATGTACTCCTCGTAGATCAGACTGCGCCCGGCGGGATTGAGCGAGAAGGTGCGCGCGACGGTGTCGCCGCTGATTTCTCGCTCGACGACTTTCGACACGCCGAACAGCTCTTCGATGCGGCGCGAGAAATTCGCAACGTCGTTGCCGAAGCGACCGTCGAGCAGCACGCTGAGATGCACGCGCTGCCCAAGATCGAAATCGTTCCCGAAGCTGGCCACGAACTTCGGGTTCGGATCGCCGATGATTCGCTGCGCATTGACTATCGCTCCGCTTGCCAGCGTGTCCTTCCCGCGTACGGGAAGCAGCAGACTTTGACCGCTGACGGTAACCGGCGCATACGCAATCGAGCCATCCGGATTCCGCGCGTAAACCCCGCCGTAGAACACGCCAATTGGTTGACCGACGATCACCGCATTCAGATAATCGAATAGCAGCGTGTCCGAGCTCGTCACGAGATTCGTGATTCGATTGCGATTGGCTGAATACGTGAGCCGTGTGCGCCAGCTGAAATTGGGCCGCGTGACATTCACGGTGTTGAGCGCGAGCTCGACACCCTTGTTGGTCAAACTCCCAATGTTCTGGAATTGCTGCTGGAAACCACTGCTCGGCGGCAGCGGAATGCTAAGGACGAGGTCCGTGGTTTTCTTGTTGTAAAGACTGAATTCGACTTGCGCCCGATCGTGGAAGAAGCCGGCGTCGAAGCCACCCTCATATTCGCGCTGTCGCTCGGGTTTGAGATTGGGATTTCCCGCGGTGATGCTCGAGACGAGTCCCGGCTTGCCGCTGAACGACGTATTCACGTAATTCGCGAATCGCGAGTACAGTCCCGGCGGCTGACCTCCTGTTTCTCCGACAGCGGCGCGGAGGCGGAAGGAGCTGAACACGTTACTGAGCGTGCCCCGCCACCACGGCTCGCGGTCGAGGACGTACGAAAGACCGGCACGCGGAAAAAGCTGCCGCCGCTGCGACGGACCAAACGCGGACGACTCATCCCAGTTCAGTCCACCGGTCAGAAATAACCGATCTCCAACGCTCGCTCTTTCCTCGACGTACCAGCCGACGGTGCGCAGCTCCTCTTCTGATTGTGTCGCAGTCTGCGTCGCTCCGCCGACCAGAGTTTGTCCCGGGCCGAGATCGGCACCCGCTGCGCGAACGGTCTCCGTATGGTCGCGCGTGTATCTGAATCCGAACGAGGTGTTGAATCCGAGGTTCGGATTCGGCGTCACTGCGTGAGTGAGAGTGATATCGTTGTTGAAGAGACGACTGAATTGCACCGGATTCTGAATCGATCCGGTGAAATTCGCGCTCGTTGAGAAGGGTGGCTGAAGGTAGGTATCCTCGCGCCGATAGTCGTCGACGCCGCTCAGATATCTGAGTGTGATCGAGCTCACCGGACGCCACGTTGCCTCCAGTCCGCCGAGTAAGCGCGTCACGCGCTCCGGCGCCGACCAGTTCGCCATCACATCCAGAGGATTCGCCCCCAGCACCGGATTGTATGGGTAGCGGCCAAGGTTGGGATTGAAGGCGGGGTTCACGGAGGTCGGCGTGAAGATCACACTCGTCAGCACACCCTGGGTTTGCTCACCCTCCGGTATGAAGTCGGCGAGCGAGTTGATGTAATTGGCGCGCAGACCGACCTCGAATTGATCCGAGAGGCTTTGTGACAGATTGACCCGGAAATCCTTGCGGTTGTACTTCGTCGTGCGAAGGATTCCGTCCTCGCCCTGGTAGCCGGCGCCCATGTAGTAACTGGTGCCGCCGTTGCCGCCTGAGACCGAAAAGTGCGTATCATTGCCGACACCGGTGCGGAAGATCTGATCCTGGATATCGTAGCGTTGGATCGGCGCGCCGATCGCCGGCGCACCGCCGTAGATGACATCGGTATAGCCCGCGTTTGGCGACATGTTGAGATCATAGCGCTTGGGCGTCGAGTTCCACGTCACCTGACTGGAAGCACTTAGATTCGGTCGCCCCGATTGTCCACGCTTGGTGAATATCTGGATGACGCCGTTGTTGGCTCGCGCGCCATAGAGCGCGGCGGCAGCGGCTCCTTTGAGGACCTCGATCCGCTCGACGTCGGAAGGATCGAAATCCGCCATCCGATTGCTGAGCGCCTGATTTCCGCGCGTCGCATTTCCGCTCAGGCTCACCAGCGCTTCCGCGGAATTATCCACGATGACTCCGTCGATCACATACAACGGCTCGGCACCGCCGAGAATTGAATTCGTGCCGCGCAAGCGGATGCTGACGCCGCCGCCCGGCTGTCCCGAATTCTCCGAGATCACCGCTCCGGTGATTCTGCCCTGGAGCGCCTGGTCGATCGCAGTCACACCGGGAGCTTCAGCGACTTGCTCACCCGGCACCGTCTCGATGGTATTCCCGAGTTGTCGCTTGGTTGTGGGAGCAGCGACGCCGGTGACGACTACTTCACTGAGCGTGACTGCCGCCGAGCGCAGCGCAAAATCCTGCGTTAACGTCGACGACGGCGCGACGGTGACAGTGATCGTCTGCGGCGCGTAACCTACGTGACGCGTACTGACTGATTGTGATCCACTCGGGACGCCGGTGATGGTGTAGGATCCATCGGGCGCAGTCTGGGCGCCGAGCGCGGTTCCTTCGACTCGCACCTGTGCGCTCGATACGGGCGCTCCAGTGGAGACATCGGTGATTCGTCCCCGAATCGTACCGGTTGCTTGGGCAGCCGCGACGACGGGACAGCTGACAATGAGTGCGACGACAAGACGAACGAAGCGGACTTCCTGCATGCGAGCTCCAGCGGGCTGATAACGGATGCTTACATGAGGAATCCGAAGTGTCAACCGAGGAGGAATGCGGGAAGGGGGAGGCGGGGCGGCTTCCCCGGTCTAAGGCACGGTTCCCGCTTCTGCCTTCCCGCCATAAAACGTCGCGCTCCACACCAGTACCTGCCTTGTGACTTCGCCGGCACGTTCGGCTGAGTGATCGGCCTCGCCGGGTGCGGGCGTGCAGGTGTCGATCATCATGCGCAGCCCGTCGTCGATCTCGACCTGACTGCAGCCGCGTGCCGATTCCTGGTAGACGTGATCGCGGACGGCGGTGCGCAGAGAATGCAGAGCGACCATCGCGCGCCACGTTGCGCTGCGCAGCGCCAGCTCGAGCTCGACTGGCAGGGAGCCATCATGGCGATTGAGATGTGAATCGATCATCAGCGCTGTCTGGAAAAAGTGAGAGCGTCGCCAGTAGCGCTGATTCAAGGCTGTCGCGCGAGCACCGAGTCTGGTGAAGAACCACGGTGACGTGCTGCGCGAAGACGCTTAAAG
>DATFHK010000110.1:0-15344 GCA_035248505.1 Gemmatimonadaceae bacterium
GTACCTCGGCTCGCTGCGCCCGCGACTCCGCGAAATCGAACACGATCCGCAGGAACGTGCACTCGTCGGGCGTGCCATCGACCAATCGCTCGGCGTTTTTGGCCGCGAAATCCATCGCGATTCACTCAACGACCGTCTATATACCCATGAAGCCGGCCTGCTCATGTTCGCCGCCGACTTCTACGATTCGCCGGCCTATCGGCAGCAGGCAATCGAAGCGCTGCACAGGGCGATCGATCTCAGTCCGCGCCGAATCGAGCAGCGACTCGCGCTCGCGCAGGTTTATCTGAACGACCGCGATTATGAGCGTGCGATTGTGGTGCTGAACGACGCGGTCAAGACGGATCCGATGCTCGGTGAGCCGCGTTATCGACTGGCGACCGCTTATCTCGGCGCGCAGAAGAGGGATTCCGCACTCAGCATGCTGCAAAGTTCGCTGCGACACGGATACGTCGGCTCACCCGAGATTTATCTCGCGATGGGCAAGCGGCTCGAGTTTTCGGGACGCGGCAGTTCCGCGGCTCGACTCTATTCGGATTATCTCGAGGCGAAGTACACCGAAGCAGTCTGGGATCGGAGTGAACCAATCGATCGGCCGATTCCCAGCGCCGACATCGCCGTCGCCGCGCATCTGCCGCTGCTCTACGTTCGGTCGCGAGAGAGCGAGCTCGCCATCAAATCTGCCGCTGCGCTTTCTGTCTTCGATCCGACCCGGGCGCCAATAGTCGACAGATTCGTCTCTGACCTCGGCGCACGTCGGCGCCGAAACTGGGTGGCGCGTGCGTCGCTGTTGCCCTGCAACAATGTGCGAAGCAGCATGCTCGACTCGACTGCAGTCGACGCCTGCGGAGTGTTCAGGCGGAAGCTTTAGGCTGGCTGCGCGACTGGCGGCTGCTGACGCACGCCGGCGCGGTGAATTCTCAGGGCGGCGATACGTCTGCCGTCCATCGCCACAACTTCCATCTCGCCACCGGGGATTGGAATCCGGTCGCCCATCCGCGGTAGCCGACCGAGCTTGGCGAACGCGTATCCGCCCAGGGTCGTCCAGTCGCCTTCCGGAATCTGAATGCGGTAGTCCGAGCGGACGTCGATCAGCGAGAGTGAACCGGCGAGCTCGAGGACACCATCGGTGACGATGGATTCGCGCGACGCGAAGTCGTACTCGTCGGCGATGTCACCAACGACTTCTTCGACGAGGTCCTCCATCGTCACGATTCCGGCAGTGCCACCGTACTCGTCGAGGACCACCGCCATGTGCGCGCGAGTGCGTCTCAAATCGTCGAGCACGCGCTCGGCAGCGCGGCTGTCCGGAACGTACATCGGCTCACGCACGAAATCGGCGAGGTTGAACGGCGCGTCGCCGGAATGAAGCCACAAATCCTTGGCGAGAAAAACACCCACGACGTCGTCGAGCGACTCGCGATACACGGGGTACCGCGAATATCTCTCGCGGCGCAGGACCTCCCACACTTCCTCCTCTGTCGCTTCGATGTCGAGCGCGACGATGTCAGTACGGGGCCGCATCACATCGCGGGCCTTCTTTTCGTGGAAGTCGAGCACGCCGGCCAGCATCGCGCGGTCGGATTCGTCCAGATTCCCGTGAGCGTGTGCCTGCATCACGAGGAACCGGATTTCTTCGGGGGTGTGGCCTTCCTGATCGCTGGAAGGCTCGATGCCGAAAAGACGGAGCAAGCCGTTCGCCGTTCCATTGAACAGCCAGATGAGTGGCGACATGAATCTCGAGAACACCAGCAGCGGCCGGGTGACGGCTTTGGCCGTGCGCTCGGGACTGGACAGCGCGATCGATTTCGGCGCCAGCTCGCCGAGCACGATGTGGAAGAAAGTCAGGAGAAAGAAGGCGACGGGAACGGCCGCGACGTGGCTGGCGGTTGCCGACGGGTTGAGGCCAATCAGCCTGAACGCCTGGTTGAAAAGATGGGCGAGCACCGGTTCCCCGATCCACCCGAGCGCCAGCGACGCGATGGTGATGCCAAGCTGGGTGCCGGCGATGTACCGATCGATTTCCTTGAGCGCATTCTGGACGATCCTGGCGCCGCGATCGCCTTTGGCGATCATCTCGTCGAGTTTGCTTCGCCGAGCGGCAACCAGCGAGAACTCGGCGGCCACGAAGAAACCATTTATGGCGACGAGTCCGAGTACCGCGATGAGGCTGCTTGTAGCCACGGTTACGGACGGAGGGTCGGCGACCTCCGGCGCAACGAGTCCCAGGACCATAGGCATGTAATCTATATAGTAGTAGAGACTTAGAAGCCTGCCGGAGCGTCTTATTGACGTCAGTCTCTAACGTTACGAGCTTGGAATACTTGCTTCCGGCAGTCCCGATCAGCCCCGCGGCGCCCCAGCCCGCGCTAACGCTCCCTGCCGCCACCGGAGGGGGGCGGGAGAGGGTTCTTCGAGTCCTCTACCTGGGACGCTTGTCCCTTGCGACAGCGATCTTCATTGCCGCGATCGTAGTTTGGAGACGTGCCGACACCACCGCGACACTACTGGCGACGTTGGCCTTTATCTCGAGCCTGTTCTTTACCGGCGGCTCAATGCTGTACGCGGCGCGCCGCCCCAATGCCCTCGGGGATACGTTCTTCTACCTGCAGATGATTTTCGATCTGCTGCTGGTGACCGCAGTCGTGCACATCACCCAGACCGGCACTCCTTCGCAGCTGGCGCCGCTTTACATCCTCGTTATCGCGATGAGTGCGCTGATCCTTCCGCCAGCCGGTGTGCTGCTGGTCGCGATGCTGGGCGATGTTTTCTATTTCTCGATCACCATCGCCGACAAGTCGACGGTCTTCGACACTCCGGTGTATGTGCAGCTCGGGATCTTTGGCGCCGTCGCGCTCGGCTGCGGTTATATCGGGGCGCGACTCCGCGCGGCGCACACCAACCGGGAAGAAATGGCGGCCGAGCTGGCTGCCTTCAGGCTGCGTGAGGCGGACATCGAGAGACTTCACACCAGAGCGGAGCGGCTGGAAGCAGTCGCCGAGCTGAGTGCGTCGCTCGCTCACGAGATCAAGAATCCACTGGCATCCATAAGGAGTGCCGCCGAGCTGCTGGCAAAAGTGCCGGGGTCTGACGACGATACGAGGACGCTGACGAAACTCGTGCAGAGGGAATCGGACAGGCTGTCGCGATTGTTGTCGGAGTTTCTGGACTTCGCGCGCACGGGTGTGACGAGCGTGCGCAAAGCGGATCTCGTTGAGATTGCGCATCACGCGGCCGATCTCGTCGCCAGACATCCGAGCAAGCCCGAGAACGTGCGCATCCGCGAGGTGTTTCCTTCAAAGTCACTGGTCGTCGTTGGCGATGACGACTTGCTCCACCGCGCGATTTTCAATCTTCTACTCAACGCAGTGCAGGCTTCTTCTCCCGGCGACGAAGTCGTGATCGAGACATCCGAGCTCTCGCATCATCAGCTTCCATCGCAGGCCGCGCATTTCACGCGCGGCGCGTTGATGATTCAGGTTACCGATAATGGTCGCGGCATCGCGGATTCGATCAAGGAAAGATTGTTCGAGCCATTCGTGACGACGAAGAGCGGCGGCACCGGGCTGGGGCTGTCGATCGTGCATCGCGCGGTCGAGGCGCACCACGGTTTCATTCTCGTCGACAGCAACGGCAAGGGAATTGGCACCAGGTTCACCGTGATCCTGCCCAAGCTCGGCAACGAGGTTGCCTCGCGGCGCAGAACACCGAAGGCGCTGAAAAGGCCGGCGTAGCGTGACCACGGCTCCTTCGCGCGCATAGGCATGTCGACTGCCACCACGTCCGCACCGTCGGTGCTCGTCATTGACGACGAGCAGGGAATTCTCGACGCCGTTCGCATCCTGTTGAAGACCGAAGGCTTCATTCCCTATACGGCCTTGGGTGGCAAGAAAGGACTCGAGCAGATCGCCGCTCTGAAGCCCGATCTCATAATTACCGATGTCCGAATGCCGGACGTCACCGGACTCGACATTCTGTCTTCGGTCCGTGCGCACGACCCGGACGCGGTAGTGATTCTGATGACTGCGCAGGCGAGCCTTCAGTCGGCAATCGGCGCAGTGAACAACGGTGCCTTCTATTACATCCAGAAGCCGTTCAAGAACGAAGAGCTGGTGACGATCGTTCGACGCGCCGCGGAGCATCGCAATCTCAAGCGCGAGAGTCGCGCGCTGAAAACCGAATCAAAGAAACGGGAAAAAGGTTTTCGCCCGATTGGATCGAGCAAAACCTGGCTCGACGCGCTGCACGTCGCAGAATCGGTTGCCGCCACGGATTCGACAGTACTGCTGCAGGGAGAATCGGGAACCGGTAAGGAAGTCGTGGCGCGCTACATCCATGATTTGTCGCCGCGCGCCAGCAAGCCGTTCCTATCGATCAATTGCGGTGCGTTGCCAGAAAGCCTCCTGGAGAGTGAGCTCTTCGGTCACGTGAAAGGCTCTTTCACCGGAGCGTCGCGCGACAAGGAAGGTCTCTTCTCGGCGGCAGGCGAAGGCACTTTCTTCCTTGATGAGATCGGCGAAACGACGCCCGCGACCCAGGTGAAGCTGCTGCGCGTTCTCCAGCAACGTGAAATCATTCCGGTTGGTGCCACCGAGGCAAAACCGGTAAATGCACGCGTGATTGCGGCGACGAATCGCGATCTGGAGGAAGAGATCAAGCGTGGCAACTTCCGCAGCGATCTTTTCTACCGGTTGAACGTCATTTCGATCGTGTTGCCGCCACTGCGCAATCGTCCCGGGGACATTCCGCTGCTGTCCGAGGCTTTCCTGCGACGCGCGGCAGAAGCGCGCGGAGAAGAAACCAGAAAGCTGGCACCAGAAGCATTGGAAGCGATGCAGCGATACCCGTGGCCGGGCAACGTGCGCGAGCTCGAGAATGCGCTCGAGCGCGCTGTGATTCTGGCGAAGGGTGATACCATTCCCCTGTCTTCGTTGCCGGAACGCGTGGTCGAGCCCAAATCGGATCCTTTGGTGAGCGAGGCAGTGCAGACCAATCCGACGCTGGACACCATCGAGCGCGCGTACATCATGTGGGTTCTCGAGAACGAAGGCGGCAACAAGCCGCGGACGGCGGAAGTTCTGGGAATCGATCCTTCCACGCTGTACCGAAAGCTCTCGCGTTACGGACTCGCCACCGAGCCGAAGTAGTTTGATTTCGCGCGCAACGCGCGAATGATGATGGCCGCGAGCGGCCCGACTAAGCTCGGTGCATGCCGCGCGGTTACACCCTCCTCGAAACCGTAGTTGCGATCTTCGTCTTCTGCATTGGCGGGCTCGCCCTGGCGAGCACCAGCGCAGTGATCGGCCGAAGGCTGAACGCAAACGCCAGCCAGGAGCGCGCCGCGCGTGACGACGCCAACAGCAGGGAGATCGCGATGTCGCAATGCGCGCCGCGAAGGCTCAGATGCTGATCGCCCGCCGAAATGCGTTCAGTCTGATCGAGCTCACAGTCGTGCTGGCAATCGCCGGCATTCTCGGCGGAAGCGTTGGTCTGCTGTTGATGCGGCAGCAGCGGTTTTATCGCGGCAGCAGCGAGTTGATCATCGCTCGTCAAAGTGTTCGCGATGCCCTGGAGGTGCTGTCGACTGATCTCCGCGGTATGTCGGTCACGGACACGGCTCGCCTTCTCGCCGATTCCGCACTCGAGATTTTCTCCACCACTGGCGGATCGGTGGTCTGTCAGGTCTCGGGTGCCTCAGAGGTTGGATTGCCGCCCGCGACCAGTGGAGCGACGCTGACCTCCTTTGCGACGCAGCCGGACACCGGCGACCTGGCTGTCTTTTACGTAGACTCGGGACCGCCGGAAACACGCTGGCGACGATACCGCATTACCGCGTTTAGCTCGCGCGCGCTGTCGACGACCTGTCCGCCTGCATCGGGTTTTTCACAGAACGCAGATATCGAGACCGGCTCGAAGGCCTTCGCGATCTCGCTGAATGAGTCCTTGAGTATCGACATCCACCCCGGCTCGCCCGTCCGCTTCGTAAGGCGCGGGCGGTACAGCCTGTACCGCGCTTCTGACGGCGCGTGGTATCTGGGATATCGCCGCTGCAACGCAATCGGCGCGTCCAGCTGTGGGTCGGTGCAACCATTGAGCGGACCCTACCGACCTTACAGTCGAGACGTCCATCAATCCGGTTTGGTCTTCGAGTACTTCGATCGATCTGGCGATCGATTGGTCGCTTCGCCGCTATCGCTGTCGCGAGTCGACGTCACTGCCCGGGCGGCGAGCCCTCAAAGCTTACTCATGGACGGACACCCGTGGCTGCCATCCGACTCGGCGCGGATCTCGGTTGCGGTCCGGAATCGCTTGCAATGAACCGGCGCGGGTTCATTCTCGCCGCCGCGCTCCTTGTCGTCGTGCTGATTGCTGTCCTGGTAGCGGGGGTTTTCTTCGCGACGATGGAGGAGAGCCACATCGCGAACAGCGGCGCAGCGCGCGAGCGGGCTTTGAGTGCGGCGGAAGCCGCGATCGATCAGGAAATCGGCAATTGGTCAAACCGCGCTGGGCAGGCAATCGGCGTTGCCGGCGAGCAGTTATCCACATGGTCGTCCGCAGGCATGATGGTCGACATTACAATCACCCGACTGGACTCGACGCTTTACTCCATCGTGGCGCAGGCGCGCTCACCGTCGTCTACGAGCGCAGCGATGCGCCGAATCGGCGTTGTCGTCAGCACCCCAAACTCCGTCAACGATTCGATTCTTGTCGACCCAATTCCAGAGCGATGGTGGTATGACATTTTGTGACCTTTCGGGAGCCCATCGTTACTTTCGCGCCAATTGAATCGTGTCTTAGTTCGAACGATGGTGACAGACCTCAGGAGGCAGCAGTGCCACTCGGTTGGTCTCCTCGGAAAACGCAAGCAAACAGGGTCCTTGGGTTGTCTCGCCTCTAGACGGTAACACGGCGGCGCGCGCCCGAGTAAACCCGCTTCTTTTTTCATAGAAAGGGCCGCGATGGGGTTATTTGGCCGGAAGAAGACTACCGTAGGGCTCGACATCGGATCTGGCCTGGTCAAGGTCGCCGTCGTCGATCACTCGAAGTCAACACCAGAACTGGTCAAGGTTGCGATCACTCCGCTCCCCGACGACGCGATCGTTGAAGGCGAAGTGATGGACCCGCACATGGTCTCGGAGATCATCCGCCAGACCATCGAGTCCGTTGACGCCAACACCAAGGCCGTTGTCGCTGCCGTCGGCGGCCGCGACGTAATCATCAAGCGAATCAAGACCGAGCGCGTCAAGGAACAGCAGGCGCGCGAGCTAATGCGTTGGGAAGCCGAGCAACACGTACCTGATGTCGACTCCGTCGAGCTGGATTTCCAGATCCTCGACGAGAACGGCGACAGTCGCGACGAGATGAGCGTGCTCCTCGTCGCTGCGAAACGCGATCTCGTCGAAGCCAAGCTGCGCATCCTTTCTGAGGCCGGCATCACGCCGATGCAGATGGACGTGGACGCCTTTGCGCTGCACAACGCCTTTGAAGTGAACTATCCAGCCGCGATGAGCGGGGCAGTTGGCCTCGTCAACATCGGCCACGAAGTAACCAACATCAACATTCTCGACGATGGCGTTCCGATTCTCACCCGTGACCTGCCGGTGGGAACCCGTCGTCTGCGTGAAGATTTGCAGCGCGAGCACGGCCTTTCAGCGGCCGACGCCGAAGCCATGATCCGCGGCTACGACCGGTCGTCGCAGCTGGATTCGGTCATCGCGGCGCGCACCGAGGAAATCGCCACCGGACTGGAGCGCGCGATTGCGTTCCTGTCGACGTCGCTCAAGGGTGACGGCCAGATGAAGGCCGTCTACACCTGCGGCGGCGGGTCCAGGACACCAGGCCTCACCGAGGCTTTGGGTCAGCGACTCAGGAAGCCAGTGGAGCTTGCCAATCCGCTCGCCACGATGGCGGTGCGCGACGGCGCGATGGAATCGCTGGTCACCGACGAAGTGGCGCCGCTGCTGATGCTCTCGATCGGCCTCGCGCTAAGAAAGAACTAGTCCGGAGACGCACAGACGATGATTGAAATCAACCTGCTCCCCGGCGACGCGAAAAAGAAAAAGCGTGGCAAGGCCACCACCGGCTCCGGCTTCAAGATGGAGATTCATCCGGCACAGTGGTTCGCCGGCCTCTCCGACAAAATCAGCAACAAATACATGCTCGGCGCCTTTGTCGCCGTCGGAATTTCCGGCGCGCTCATCGCGCTGATGTTGATCAGCCAGACGGCGAGAGGCGCGCTGCTGAATGCGCGCGAGGAAAAGGCCGTCAAGGATTCCGCGCAGTACAGTGCCGTGCTCAACGCCAAGGCGAGAGCTGAAGCGACGCGCGATTCGTTGTACCAGCAGATCGCGATCATCAAGTCGATCGACGATTCGCGTTATCTGTGGTCGCACCTGATGTACGAGATCAGCAGCGCGCTGCCGCAGTACACCTGGTTGACTGAAGTCTCGCAGACAAGTCCGCCGAAGAGCGTGGCGATGGCAGACACGGTAGCGAAGAAGGGAGCCGCCGCGAACGCAGATACGGCGGGACAGGGCGCCAAGTCGCCGCGGCAGAGACAGCTGGAGAAGGAACGCGCCAAGAGAGCTCGGTCCGACTCACTGCTCGCAGATGCAAAGCAAGTCAACTTCAAGATCGTTGGCCACACCGTCGACATTCAGGCGCTCACGCGCTTCATGAAATCGCTGGAAGCGTCACCGTTCATTCAGAACGTGCAGCTGACGCGGTCGGATCTGGTGCAGGCAGAAGGCAAGGAAGTCACTGAGTTCACCCTGGTGGCCGAGACCCAACCTCCGCCGCCGTACGTGATAAAGACAGTTCCACTCGTAGTCTCGGCGGTGCGGTAATGGCTATCGGCGCAAACATGACCAAGGCCGAGCAGAAATGGGTGGGCGTCGGTATCGGCGCTCTCCTGCTGCTGGGCGCGTACTGGTATTTCCTCTACAAGCCGAAGGCCGCGGAGATGGCCGTTACGCAGGCGCACGTCGATTCGCTCGACAAAAAGAATCAACAGGCGAAAGCCGACATTGCGCAGGGCAGTCTGCAGAAGCTGAAAGCGCAGACCGCTGAATACGATCAGAGCCTGAAAGTGATGCGTCAGCTGGTACCGCGCAGCAACGAAGTACCAGCGCTGCTCGAGGACATCTCGACGGCGGCGCGCCGAGTTGGACTCGATTTGGCGACGGTTGAACCGATGCCGGTTCTGCAGGGTGAGCAATTCGATACGTACCGCTATAAACTGGCGGTGATCGGCGGCTACCACCCCGTTGGCCAGTTCCTCAGCAACGTCGGTTCGCTGAATCGCATCATCGCGCCGGTAACGATGTCGATCAAGCTGCACCCCGTTGCCGACAAAACCAAAGCGACAGCCAAGAAGGGTGAATCGCTCGTCGACACTGAATTCCAGGTGCAGACGTACGTCGCGCGCTCAACGCCTTATCAGCCGCCATCGGCGGTGAAATAAATGAATAGAGTCCTCACCTTCGCTCTGGCGCTTTCGACCGCTGTCGCGCACGTAGCTTCAGCGCAAACGGGCACGCGCGCAACGACGAAGCAGAATCCGAACGCCTCGGCGAATGCGCAGGGTCAAGGCGGCGCATCGCTGACGGTTTCCAACAACCCGATAACGCGTGCGTATCACAAGGTGGCCGCGGCAATTGGCTTTGGCGACCCGCAGCCCGAGAAAGTAGCCACGCCTAAAGCGCGCACGACCCTGGCTGCGAATAATCAGAAGGTGCAATCAACCTCGCGCACAGTCTCTTCGGCCGCCAAGTCTGAAGCGACTCGTCCCGCGGCATCGCCGGCCGCCACATCCAATCCGGCGGCGAATTCAAAGGCGGCGGCAACGCCGCCGACGACGATGAAGCCGCTGAACGACGCCACAGCTCCGGCCGCAAAGCCGGCGGCTGACACGGCGCCTGCGGTGTTGATCAATCGCGAAGTGTTCGCCTACGAAGGTTCCGGCCGTCGCGATCCTTTTGTCTCGCTGCTTACGACATCTGATCTCAAACCGCTGCTCACAGACCTGAAACTGGTCGGCGTTGCCTACGACCCGCGCGGGCAAAACTCTGTTGCCGTTTTGCGCGATGTCACGTCTAAAGATCAGTACAAGGTCAGAGTTGGCCAGACGATTGGCAGAATGCGCGTCGCGGCCATTCAACCGAAAGCAGTGATTTTCACGATCGAAGAGTTCGGTTACAGTCGCCAGGAGCTCCTGCCGATAGCACCGCCCGATTCGACTAAAATGAGGCAACGTCAATGAGCTTGTTGAAAGCGCTGCCAGCGGCGGCGCTCCTGTTCCTGCCCTCCTCGGCTGCAACGGTACACTCACTCAGCGTGGTCCCGTCCTCCGGGAAGGCTGAAGTGGTGATCGGTGTGAACGCCGCGGTAGAAGTGCAGGACTTCACGCTCGACGCGCCCGCTCGAGTCGTGGTAGACATTAAAGGAGCAACGCTCGACATGTCGTACCGCTCGTACGACAGGGTCGCGCGCGGCGGGATCACCAACATTCGCTACTCGCAGTACCGTCCGAACATCGTCCGCGTCGTGATCGACCTGGACTCGAAGCACCCGTACGAAGTCAAGCGCAGTGACACGGAAATCCGCGTTGCAATAACCGGTGGCAAGACGGCCGAGTACAGCTCGTGGGCTACCTCGTCACGTCGCAGCTACGCAGCGGCGCCGGCAGCAACGTCAAGTGCCGCACGCCAGACGGCAACCGCAGCTCAGGACGTAGCAAAGACCGTCTCGACGGCTGCCGCGACGCCGAAGCTCGTTGCGTACACACCCGCGCCCGCGCGGACAGCGCCGTCGCCGGCGATGCCCACGCAAACGGCAAAGATGCAATCGGCAGCGACGACTCAGTCGACCATCGATCAGACCAACGACGCACAGGATCAACCCGCCCCGGTCGCCGTCGAGCCCGAGCCCGCGCCGGCGCGCAGAACCTCGAGCTACGACAAACCGGTCGGTCTCTTCTCACAGGTCCAGCAGTCGCAGCAGCCTCCGATCACCGTCACTTTCCAGGACACCGACATTCGTGACGTGATCGCTTCGTTCGCGGCGTTCTCGGGACGTACGATCGTCGTCGGCAAGGATGTCACAGGTACCGTCACCGCCGAAGTTCGCAATCAGCCGTGGGACGTCGCGCTGCGCGCGATCCTAAACGGTCAGGGTCTGGCGGCGTCTGAAGACGCGATCTCCGGAATCATCACGGTTGACAGTTACGCCAACATCATCAATCGACAGGCTTCGGAGCCGCTGCAGACGCAGCTGGTCTCGATCAATTACGCCCGCGCGACGAATCTTGTCCCGACGATTCAGCAGCTGCTCCAGAAAGATTGTCCGCAAATTCAATCCAGCCCCAACGTATCCCAGGCGAACGCCCGTCCCAACTGCGTTGCGCGTGGCCTCGTGGCGGCTGACAGTGTAACCAACACGCTGATCATCACGGAGACGGCCTCACGCCTCGCCGACGTTCTACAGTACGTGCGCAACCTCGACGTTCGCACCCCGCAAGTCGGCATCAAGGCGAAGATCATCTTCGTCAACAGAACCAACATCGAAGACATTGGTCTCTCCTACGATCTCGGTACGGGCACTGATCAGTTCTTCAGCCAGCTTATCAAGCGTCCGGATCCTTCGACGCTCAAGCCGATCGACACCAATGGCGACGGAGTTCCCGATGCGTTGGGCGGCGGCACGCCGTTCCAGGGCGACAGAATTCTGCTCGGTGGGAACGCGATCAGTGCGATCGCCAATGCCAACGCCCGCGTCATCAATCCCGCGCTCAGCGTGGTGTTCTCGACGGCGCTCGGCAAGTTCCAGCTCACCAGCTTCCTCGATGCGTTGCAGGAAGTTCGTCTCGCCGATTTGCAGGCCGAGCCGAGCATCGTGACGCTCGATAACAGGCAGGCTTCGATTCAGGTTGGTCAGGAAATTCCGATCCGCGTGCTCGACGCGAATACTGCGAACCTGCAGGGTGGCACAGCGCCGGCCCAGCAGCCGCGCGCGACGGTGCAGATGAAGCAGGTCGGTATCATCCTGACTGTAACGCCGCATATCACCAACAATCGCCAGATCCTGCTGCTGTTACACGCCGAGAATTCCGACGCGCAGCTCGCGTCGTCGGACGCCGGCTACATCTTCGGCAAGCAGGCGGGCGACACTCAGCTCCTCGTCGGCGACGGCGAGACCGCGGTTATCGGCGGTCTGACCGTCACTCAGACCACGCAATCGAAGTCGGGCATCCCGCTGCTCGTCGATCTGCCGCTGATCGGCAGACTGTTCGGCGAAACGCGCACCCAGGACGAAAAGCGTGACCTGCTGATCCTCGTCACGCCTCACATCATCGACGACGGCACGCCGTTACCCGGCGCCTCCTCGAACCCACCAGCCACCCGTTAAAGGTGACTCGTATGTATAAAGTTCCTTCCGGCGTTCTGCGTCGCGGCTTTGCAGTAGCCGCGATAGCAGCATCAGTTTCACTCGTAATCGTGGCGTGCAACGACACCACGTCGATCGATCCGCAAAGAGACCGTGTACCGCCAACCCTCGACCTCACGCCACGCACCGGGCTCGCTGACACGGTGATCGGCTTCAATACCGAGGCGAAGGACAATCTCGGTCTGAAGACCATTCACGTTCAGGCGGTCGGCGCAGTCGGAGTTGTCTTCGACACAACGTTCACCAGCACTGTCACCGACATTCAGCTGCCATTCACGCTCTTCGCGAGCCGCACGGTTCCACCCGGCACGCCGGTGACGATCACGGCGACGGCGACCGACGGCGCAGGAAACACGTCGGGTGTCGACACGCTGATCATGGCGACGGGGAACCTGCCGCCACCGGAAGTGCGCGTACTTAGTCCGTTCTCCGGTAGTTCTGCGGTTGTTGGAAAATCGATTCTCGTAACGGTGATGGGTAAGGCGGCCACGAAGGTGCTGGCGCTTGGCTTGAACTCGACGGGACCAGTGGTTCGGTCCGACTCCACGCTCTTCGCGAGCCCGATGTTGGATTCGACGACCACGCAGGACACGATTGCGATTCCTGCCAATGCAGCGCCAGGCACACTGACGATTACACCGTTCCTGCGCGACTCGCTTGGACAGCGTGCAGTGGGTCCGAGCATCACCATCAACGTGCAGACAGCAGCGCAGATTCAGTCGATACCGGTCGTGAACCAGTACTGCGTCGGCAACTCGAGCTTTGACAACCAGTGCGGTCACCTGAAGCGCGTCGAAGTGACCGATACCGTTCACGTGGAAGCTGATGATCCGAGTGGTATCAGTCAGCTCGGTTATGAAGTAAGAAGCACTCCGGGCGGTCCGATCGACAATACACAGACATTCGTGTCGAACGGTCAGTTGACCTTCCAGCCGCACACGTTCGTCATGAATCTGCCCTACACGACGTTCCCGACGACGGCCTATATCCAGGTGTTCGCGCAGAACTCAAATGGTGTCAGAGCGTATGCGAAGCTGTCCAACGGACAGGACCGCGTCGATACCGTAACCGTCGTCGCTGGTGTAACTCGTTCGCTGCCCTTCGGCGGTGAGGTGGCGGATGCCGTCTATCATTCAGGCAAAGACCGTCTTTACCTGACCAACATCACCAGAAACAGAGTCGAGGTGTTCAACCTCGCTGATTCTTCGTTCAAGACGCCTGTCATCGTTGGCTCACGGCCGTGGGGCATTGCGGGCTGGCCGCGCGATCGAAGCGGCGCCATGGGCGACACGCTGCTCGTTGCGAATTCCGGCGGCACGCAGATCAGTTACATCGATCTCGACGCAGGCACGAGCGGCAGCGGACTGGAAGTTTTCCGCTACCTC
Source organism: Gemmatimonadaceae bacterium (assembly GCA_035248505.1). GTDB lineage: Bacteria > Gemmatimonadota > Gemmatimonadetes > Gemmatimonadales > Gemmatimonadaceae > UBA4720. Next base: position 13,830 of record DATFHK010000110.1, read on the forward strand.
CTGCCGAACATTATCGTCGCAACGATCACGACGACCACCTCCGCGACGAGTGGTCTGCCGATTCGTGTCAAAACGATTTACGATTTCAGTGATCGCCCACAATTCCTTGGCGCGACCTGCAAAGATGCGGGTGGCGGCGTATGCGGCGATCGCATTCTTACGTATTCCACGACGCCAACGCCTGGCCAGACTCCTCCATTCTCCGATTTGAATGGTACGCTGCGCTGGGAGAACCTGACCAAGGGCGTTACGGCCGCCGGCCATTCCGACTCGACGACTTCGCACTTCTTCTTCGAGCAGGCAATCGGCCAGGACGGGGCCCGCGGCGATACGCTCGAGATTGAACGCCACGACGCTGATGGCGTTGGGTTCGCAGTACTTGTCCCGGCGTTCAACGCACTTGGCTCGACGGTCGTAACCGCGAAAAAGCTTGCGTTCCGCGACACCACCTTTGTCAGAGGTTCGGGGAACTTCTCGCGCGCAGTCTTCGGCGAGGGCGGAAGCGTAGTTAACAGCCGTGCGATGATGTACCAGGTCGACCGTGGTTACGATCCCGTGGAGTGGTGGGTTGACAGAGGCGTATCACCGCCTGTCGATGTCTTGGACTTCATCGCCAACACATCGGCGAGAATGTTCGGGGTCGCAATCAACTTCGATGGCGGACTTGCAGCATTCCGCGCTGACTCGACCTACATAACCAATCCTGCGTTGCGTCTGCAGGGAGTCCTTAACACGACGGTGTCCAACGCGGGGCTCGATTTCCATCCGCAGAACACGGGTATCAACTCCTTCCCGCTCAATACACGACTGGCATTTGCCGCGTCGTCTGAGCCGCTGATCGAGATCTACGACACCAACTGTTACCTCCGCGTCGGCACGATTCCGATCAGAGACCCGATCATCGGTCCTGTAACGGCTGCCCTGCGACCGAACGGCCAGCTGGTGCTGGTCGGGGCGACGGCAAGAGGCGTGGTAATCGCGCAGCTGCCAAACACGTTCACGACGACCTGTCCGTAACGCTACGAACTGGCAAAAAGGCCCGGCCATATGGTCGGGCCTTTTTGCTTTATGAGGGCTTCTGGGCGCGTTTACGGGGCCGCCAGGGGTTGTCTAGTCGCACGCACCTAGTTCTCTTTGGGTGCCGATGCTCCGATTTACCACCGCCGGCGAATCGCACGGCCCCGCTCTCATCTCGATCCTCGAAGGGATGGTCGCCGGACTGCCACTGGTCGCCGCCGACGTCGACGTCGAGCTGGCACGTCGCCAGCAGGGCTACGGTCGCGGCCGCAGGATGAAAATCGAGTCCGATCAGATCGAGTTCCTCTCTGGTGTGCGCGCCGGCCAGACCCTCGGCTCTCCGATCGCGATGATGATCCAGAATCGCGACTGGAAGAACTGGCAGGAGATCATGGACCCCGCGCCGCGCGAGACGGACGCCGAGGGTCCGCGCCGCCGCAACGTCACCCGCGTACGGCCCGGCCACGCCGATCTCACCGGAATCCTCAAGTACGATCG
>DATFHK010000111.1:0-5073 GCA_035248505.1 Gemmatimonadaceae bacterium
GTTGCGCGAGTTCACGAGATCGTCCCCCGCGAGATCTGGGAGGCACGCTACGATCAGATCAACGATTTCGAGCGAGAGCTGACCCAGAATTCCGTCGTCATCCTCAAGTTCTTCCTCCACGTCTCGCGCAAGGAGCAGAAGAAGCGACTCCAGGAACGCCTCGACAACCCGAAGAAAAACTGGAAGTTCCGGCTCGGCGATCTGGACGACCGTAAGAAGTGGGACGATTACACCGCCGCCTACCACGACGCCATCGCGAAATGCAGCACCAAATGGGCGCCGTGGTACATCGTCCCCGCCAACGATGAGGCTGCGCGCAACTACCTCGTCGCCAACAAGATTGCTGATACACTCGAGGGCCTCGGGCTGAAGTATCCGAAGCTCGAGAAGGGGATGAAGGACATCGAAATCGAGTGATCACCTTCAGCGATATGTCGATTTCATATCAGACGACTGTCGGTTTCATATCACTTAGCGACCCGCAGCCACACCTCTGGTGACCGCCGATTCGGGCAGCCAGTCTCCTCTATAGTGGCTCAACATCGAACGATATTGCGGTAGTTCCGAGCAATCCAGGATCGCAGGAAGGTTCGCACCCGCTCGGGCGGAATTTTGCATGTCGACACTTTAGCGCGCTGTCGGTGGATGGATCTCCTGTAGTCGACGGTGTGCTTCGAGCGGACGGCAATGGCCTGAAACTCGAGACGGCGAGCGGCAACCTGTTACCAGCTCTCCGTCAATACTTGACGAATCACGCGCTCGAGCACCGTTACTGCCTATAGACTTCTTCGAGGAACGCCCTACGTTGGCGTTGCGGCGATCTACCGCTCACCGGCCTAGCAACGGACCGGCGATCCCGCTTCGAGGAGGTCGTAATGTCGATCGAGACCCGAGTGCCAACCTACGCAGACAAACTCTCCACCGAAAATGGCCCCGGTAAGCCTGACGCGGCCAAGGTCGCGTCAGTCAATGCGAACCTGCTGCGAAGGCTGGCGGAAAAGGCTGACGGCCTTCGTGATGAGCATCCGTACCTGGTTCGATTAGCGACTGGGGAAATAGATGTTCGTACGGCGCGAGAAATACGCGGCGATGAGGAAGTGCTGCTTGACCTGCACACCGAAAACAGCGGTCCGGGTTTGACTCTGAAGCCTGCGATCCGCCTGATGATCGACGGGAAGCCTTACGGAGCCGGAACTGAGCTCGATAAGGCTGATGCGGTGTTCACGAGCCAATCAGCGATCGAGAAATTCGTGCTTCCTTACTACCAGCGCTTCAGCACGCCGGATCAACTTAATGACATAGCGAAGAAGCTTTTCAGGGATCCCTCCGTTGCCGCAGGACATCATCTACCTGCGTCGAGCTATGGGATGGATAAGATCCGCGCCGTCACATTGGAATCGGGAACACCGACCTTCATTGAATTCACGGTGCGCTGATCAGCTTTTTGAAATACACATCGTCCCACAACGGTTGCCACCGTCGGTGTTTCGAGACAAGCGTTCGAAGCGAGGGGCGAATCGACAAATACTCGGAGAGCGAACGGAGCGCTTCGTCGCGCTCTCCGAGTAGTAGATGCAGATACGCGTCGTCGTACAGAAAGTCCGAATGGAGCGAAGTGTCCCGTTCGACGGCCTGGTAAGCACGACGCGCGACCGCCCTGGCGCTGTCGCCCTGTCGCACTCGCGCCAGGACCATTGCAACCATCATCTCACGATAAGTGGGAAGATATTGACGACCGGTTTGCTGTGCGATGAGCGGAGGATCGAGTTCGTTGACGGCACGGACTGTAGCCCACGCTTTTTGCGGATTCGGCTGCCGCGTCGGGTCCTCGGCAAGAAGTGTGAGCTTACAATCCCAGAACCGATAGTCACGCGGGTAGTCGCGTCCGCCGATGTCGCACCAGCGTGATGCCTCGCCCCATTTACCTTCCATGAGGTTGGCGGTATACAACGCGGACATGATCGTGGGCGCATCGCTAAGATAGGTATCCATCGCCAACGCAGTTCTGCCCGCGCGTACCGCTTCGCCTACGTCTCCACGCGCGAACCGAACCAGGCTTAAGGTTCCCCAAGCGCGCGAACGGGTGGAATCGATCGCGACAGCGCGAGTCAAGTCAGTCGTCGCACGCGAGAGGCGATCGTTGAATGCAGAATCAGGCATGTCCAGCCGGACGACCTGCCAGTAGAGCGCAGTACCTCTAAGCTCGAGCGCTGCCGCGTCGGCGGTATCTTTTGCCAAAGCGCGGTTCGCATAACGGATTGCGCGCTCGAAGTCAGCCGCGCGTGCCGCGTTGCTTTCGCCGCGCGCGAGTGCGATCGCAACCCATCCCCTGTCAATGATGGGCCTGACCCAGTCTTTGTCGCTTGCCTCCGCCATGGCGAGGAGGGAGTCGGCGCTTTTGAGGCGATGTTCAGCCCACGCAAAGTCGGCGCTGTCGGCCGATGACGCCGCGGAGTCTGCGTCCTCCCGCAGCTTGTCCGCTCGGAAGACAAGATCGCGCGCCTGCGCACTGCTCGTCCCAACCGAAGCCTCCTGTACGTGAATCTGGACGCCGAGACGCCGACGGAGAAGAACAGCAGCCTGATGAGCCAGGTCATCCTCGAGCAGAAAGAGCTCACCAAAGCTTCGCTCGATGGTCGCGCTCTCGATCTGCGTTCCTGAGGGCGCATCGACAATCTGCACGGTGAGCCGCAGCTTGTCGCCGGACCTCTGCAGACTCCCTTCGATCAGGCTACCGACGCGCAACACCTGAATAACGCTGTCGACAGAGGCTCCTCGGCTCTCGAGCGACCTGAAGCTGTTGCGAGACAAGACCTGAAGCGCGTTTACGGCACTGAGCTCCTGGGTAAGACTGACCGACAAACCGCTCGCCAAATACCCAAGGGTGTGTCCCGGACTTTGGTCCTCAAAATCTAGGACAGCGATTCGGCGGGGATCCGGCGTCGCCGGGGATTCGGAGGAACGGCGCGCCCACGCGGCGATTGTAAAGGCCCCGATAATCAGTAACAACAGAATCATTCCTAACGCTATTGGGCGGCGCGCGAAGAGCACTGCCGGGAAATAGTGGCTGTCACGGGCGGGGGCAGCATGTGAGCTATCGCCTTTGTTCTCAACCCGATCGCCCGGCGTTTCTGCACCGGCCGCGGAAAGCGAGGTACACATGTCGGCTGCACTTCTGAACCGCTCGCTCGGTGTGCGACCAAGTGCCGTTTGAACAACTTTGTCGAGCTCCGTCGACACCTCTGGCCGCAATTCACGCGACGACGGCGCTGCTTCCGTAAATCGCTTAACGAAACCGCCAGACCCCTCGAACGGTGCGTGGCCCGTCAGCATTTCGTAAAGAACGCATCCCAACGAGTAGATGTCGGCGCGCTGGTCAATATGCTCTTCGCCGAGAAGCTGTTCTGGGCTCATATAGGCAGGAGTCCCCGGACTTCCGAATCCTTTCTGCGTGACCTTGGTGACAGAGGAGTCGTTGAGTGCCCGCGCGACACCAAAATCAGCCAGCAATGGGTGCGCGCCCGAGATTAGAATGTTTTCCGGTTTTATATCCCGGTGGATTATGCCTGCGTTGTGCGCCGTATCGACGGCGTCACCGATTTCACATGTAATGCGGATTGCGTCTCGCACGGCGAGACGTCCCTCACGTCTTATCCGTTGGCGCAATGATTCACCGCGGATATACGGCATCACGTAGTACAGGAGGTTCTCGAGATGGCCGGAGTCGTGCACCGGAACAATATTCGGATGCTGGAGATTCGCGAGGAATCGCACTTCTCGCAAAAAACGGATCTCGCTGACCTCGGAGATCGGGTCCACGTGAAGCACCTTAATTGCGACGGGCCTCTCGAGACGGAGGTCCTGCGCAAGGAAAACAGTCGCAAAGGCTCCCTCGCCGAGTTCACGTTCGAACCGGTAGTGGCCTGACAGAGCCTGTTTCAGCCGCTCGAGCTGAGGAGATTCCACGCGGCCGCCATCCTTGGGTAAGGCTAAGATGTGTCGTTCCGCGTTTATGGGCCAGTTGATTCTGGCGGTCGGGCCTAGTTAGCTATATCGCCCGCCTCTTTGGGGACGTATCGTCGTAGAGGCGTGAGGCAGCAATCTTTCCTGGATCACCCATTGCTCCGGATACCGCGCCACAAACCCTCTGAAGCGAGGCCTTTATGCCAAAACTCATCGCAGTCAAAACCAACGGCACCGGCCATGTCTTGTTCGCGCCGAGACCCTTCCGCTTCAGAAACGCTTTCGGCTCTGTTGGGATTGAGACGGCGGCAATGAATCTGGACGACGTGTTCAAAACCGTTGCGGCGTTGGCGGACAGCTTCGACCGAGCAACCGCAGGCCGGCGATGGAAAGGCGCAACTATGGAATTGGGTCTCAGTTTTACTCAGGAAGCGAAAGCCTACATCGTCAGCGCGAGCGCGACCGAATCGATTACCGTCACGTTCACCTTCTGAGACAGCTTAGCTCATCCCGCGGGATCGCCTCGAGGCGACTTCAAGAACCATCGCGAAGGCGAGCATCGCAAACAGGAGCCGCCCCCAGCCGGCTCTGTCCGGTGCGCTTAGTGCCGTTGGTTGCGCTGTCGACAGACGACCGATCGATGCCACAAGAGCAGCGAACGGTGTCGGGTCATCGTCGGGCGGATCCGAACTCGGCCTGCCCACGCGTCGCGCGACGTGCGGCGGATATGCGACATCGCTCACCAGCCCAGTCCACAACCGACGATGCTCGGCGACAGCGCTGTCGCCGCCGGTCATTCGCGACTTCCAGGTTTCCTCATAGACAGTCTGAAGGAGTCGACCAGCGCCGAGCCGCCGCGCTGAAATCGTCGTCGCCGCACCGCGCTTCTCCAGGACGATCGCATCTCCTCCGACGGCGCGCAGCGGCGCCAGCGCGCTGGAGGCAGCCGCGGCCGGCGCCAGAACCAGGCCGCCGCCGCTGCGCACGTACTGACTCAGTCGCGCGGCGTATGGTGCCGCCGTCGCATCCAGCGCAATCACCGCCGAGTAGCGCGATGTGTCGATGGGCGCGACCGTTCCGGTGGTGACTTCGGCGGCGGGCGCTACCCGC
>DATFHK010000112.1:0-108946 GCA_035248505.1 Gemmatimonadaceae bacterium
ATGCGGGCAAGCCGGGCCACCGGGGCGATCAATATCGACGGGAAGCTCGACGAACCCACCTGGCAGTCGGCGGTGCCGTCGTCGGATTTCACGCAAAGCTATCCCAAGGTCGGCGCGCCGCCGACTGATCGTACTGAGGTCCGCGTCCTCTACGACGACGACGCGCTTTACGTCGGCGTACGCATGTTCGATTCGCGGCCGGATTCGATCGCCGCGCAGCTCGCCCGCCGCGACGCGTCGGGCATCTACTCCGATTGGGTGCACGTGATGGTCGATTCGTATCGCGACCGTCGCACTGCCTGGCGGTTCTCGGTCAATCCAAAAGGCGTGCAGAAGGACGTGCTAGAGTTCGATGACAGGGCGGGCGAGGATCTCAACTGGGACGCAGTGTGGCAGGTCGCGACGCGGGTCGATTCCGCGGGATGGGTCGCGGAATACAGAATCCCGTTCTCGCAGCTGCGCTTCGGCAATGCACCTGCGGGCACCGAGCGCGTCTGGGGCTTTCAGATCATGCGCGACATCGCTCGTCGCAACGAGCGTGACAGCTGGTCTCCGTGGAAGACAACCGATCCCGGCTTCGTCTCCCTCGAGGGAGATCTGACCGGGATCATCGACATTCCAACCCCGCGCCGTTTCGAGGTCATGCCGTACGTGAGCACGAAACTCACGCGGGCACCGGGCGATCGCGCCGACCCATTCTACAAGCTCAATGACGCGCAGCCATCCGCGGGCGCGGATTTGAAGTACGGTTTGCCGAACGGTCTCACGCTGACAGCGACCGTCAACCCCGACTTTGGTCAGGTCGAAGTCGATCCGGCCGTCGTAAATCTGTCTGCGTACGAAACGTTCTTTCCTGAGAAGCGACCCTTCTTCGTGGAAGGCGCCAACATCTTCAACATCGGCTCCATTCAGGGCGGGCCGTCGTATGGAAGCCAGACGATTTTCTACTCGCGCAGAATCGGCCGCCCGCCACAGCGTTTCGTGAGCGGACAGTACGTCGATGCGCCGGACGCAACGACCATCATCGGCGCCGGCAAACTCACCGGCAAAGTTGGGTCGTGGACGCTGGGCTTTCTAAACGCGTTGACGTCGGAAGAGAACGCACGCGTCATCGACGCTTCGGATGTCGAATCGAAAACGCCCGTCGAGCCGCTCAGCAATTATTTCGTCGGACGCGTTCGGCGTGATTATCGCGGCGGCCAGACCGTGTTCAGCATCGGAGGCACCGCGGTCAATCGCGATCTGAGTGATGCGGTTTTCAAGAATCTCCTTCGCTCGAGCGCTGACGTCGGCAGCTTCGACTTCGAGAACCGCTGGGGCAACCAGACCGTCACCGGCGCTTTCTCAGGATCTCTGATTCAGGGATCGCGCTCAGTTATCCAGAATGCCCAGTTATCGAGCGCGCGCTATTACCAGCGTCCCGATGCCGATTACCTCAGCGTCGATACTGCGGCAAACTCGCTTACTGGATACTCCGCCAAACTGGGCTACAACCTGTCCGGCGATTGGTCGTACTCTCTCACTCTCAAGGACATCAGCCCGGGCTACGAGGTGAACGATCTCGGCTTCATGGGCCGCGTCGATTATCGCAACGTCGGAATGGGCGGGTCCTACAACAACCAGAAGCCGGGCAAGTATTTGCGTGGCTACAATCTTTTCGCTGGTACGAACCACGCCTGGAACCACGGCGGCAACAAGTTGTGGACCAGCTTCTTCAATCAAGTCACGCTCAACTTCAACAACCTGTGGTCGCTGTACGGGGGCGGTGAGTACGATCCAAGTGCGATCGACGATCGACTGACCCGCGGCGGGCCGCTCGGTCGCCAGCCTACGCAGTGGGGCGCGTGGTACGAGCTCGATACAGATACGCGTCCCGTTCTGTCCTACATCTTCACCGGCAACTTCTACTTTGACGAGAAGCACGGTTACCAGAAGGACGTCGGTGTCGGAGTCACCATTCGTCCGAGCTCGTCGGTGCGAGTGACAGTCACGCCCGATCTCAATCGCTATCACAACACCATCCAGTACGTGCAGAGCAACGGTGATGCGCTGGCCACCAGCACCTTTGGCCGTCGCTACGTGTTCGCCGACATTTTCCAGACGACGTTGTCGGCGACGACACGCGTCGAGTGGACGTTGACGCCGATGCTGTCATTCCAGATGTATGCGCAGCCGTTCGCGTCAGCCGGCAAATTCAAGGGCTTCAAGGAGCTCGCTCAGCCCGCGACGCAGAACTACCTCGTCTACGGTCAGGACAACAACAGTACGCTGACCTCTGTCACCGATCCGACGACGGGTAACATCACCGCTTACACCGTCGATCCGGACGGGCCGGGTGCGGCGCCGTCATTCACGATCGACAATCCCGATTTCCGTACGCACTCGCTGCGCGGAAACGCGGTGATTCGCTGGGAGTATCGTCCCGGCTCGTCGCTCTATTTCGTCTGGCAGCAGGAGCGCAGCGACTTCCTTCCGTTCGAGGGCGACTTCAGACCGCGGCGAGAGACGATGGCAATCTTCGGAAGGCCGAGCAATGTCTTTCTCGTGAAAGCCAGCTACTGGTTTGCTCGTTAACTGCTGAAGAAGAAGTACCAGCTGACACTCTTTTAGCCCCGGCAGCCTGCTGCCGCGAGCGTTCGCAAAACCATACGGCCAGCCGCAAGGCTGGCCGTTTTGTAGCTCGAGGCAGCAGGCTATGGGCTGCCGGCAGCAGGCTGGTACTTTTTCTTTCTAGTTAAGATCTTTAATCGACTTCGGATCCGCACCGTATGCCGACCGACGAAAAGCCCAGCAAGAACGAAGACGAATACTTCGGCAAGCGCAATCTCGAGCTCATTCACGAGATGCGGATGAAGCTCGACGCCGAGCGCAAGCAGGCCGAGCGCAAGGCGCACCACAACAAGTGCCCGCGCTGTGGCGGCGATCTCCAGGAAACTCACGCCGAGATGGTGAAAGTCGACGAATGCCCAGACTGTGGCGGCATCTGGCTCGACAAAGGCGAGATCGAGCAGCTGCGTCTCGTCAATCGTTCGCGCGGTGTGTCGGGCGGAGTCCTCGCCACGTTGTTTAAACGCGGCTAGCAGCGATCTCCGTTCGAGCGGTTTTTTTTAATCGCGTCATTGTCGACGCATATTTCTGGCATGGATCGAATCATCCGAGTGACGATTCAGATTGCGGTCATCGCCGCGGTCGTCGTCGCGCTCCCCTACAAACTGTTCGAGCTCGATCGTTACTTCGTCCCCAAGGAGCTCGCGCTCAATGTCGCCGCACTCATCGTTGCCGGTGCACTGGTATTCAAGCGGCGCGCATTGCGCTTCGATCTGGTCGACGGGTTGATCGCCCTCTTTCTGCTCTGGAGTCTCGCCTCGGCGCTCTTTGCGACCAACCATTGGGTCGCGCAGCGATCGCTGTCGATCAGCATCTCCGGCGCGATCATTTTCTGGGGCGCTCGATTCGTGGCGCCGACGTCATACCGACCCATTCTGATCGCCTGTGCCATCGCGACCGTAGCGGCCGCAGCGTTCTGTCTAGCCCAGGCATACGGGTTGGACACGGAGTACTTCAGTACCAACCGTGCCCCCGGCGGCACCTTTGGCAACCGCAACTTCGTCGCGCACATAGCGGCGATTGGCCTGCCCGCCCTGGGATGGTGCACCGTCACAGCGCGCCGACCGCTCGGCGCGTTTCTCGGTTCGCTCGGCGGCGCATTGGTAGCCGGCGCGCTGGTGTTGTCGCGCTCACGCGGCGCGTGGTTGGCCGTCGCTGCATCGGCGCTCATTTTGTTGATTCCGCTGATCGCGTCGCGGAAATACTGGCGCGGCCAGCACGTTGGCGGTCGGTTCGCGAGACTGAGTCTCGCGGCGGCGATCGGTGGAATGGTTGCGATCGTATTGCCAAACTCGCTCAACTGGAACAGCGAGTCGCCGTACCTCGATTCGGCGCGCGGCATGGTTGACTACAAGACCGGAAGTGGTCGCGGCCGCATCGCGCAATACAAGAACTCACTCCAAATGGCGGCGTCGAACCCGATCTTCGGAGTGGGACCGGGAAACTGGCCGGTCCAATACGTTCGCTATGCGCCGGACGGCGATCGATCGCTGAGCGACGATGGAATGACGGCGAATCCGTGGCCGAGCAGCGATTGGGTGGCGTTCATATCGGAGCGCGGCTTCGTTCCGACGGCGGCGCTGATGTGTGCGTTCGTGATTCTGTTCTTCGCTTCCTTGCGGCGATGGTCGGATCTCGAGAATGCCGACGTCGTTCTCACCCAGTGCGTTCTCGCAGGCACGATCGTGGCCGCCATCGTCGCCAGTGCGTTCGATGTGGTGCTGGTGCTGGGCGCCCCTTCGCTGTTGGTGTGGGCAATTCTGGGCGCGACCAGCGGGGTCCGCCGTGGCGTGAAAGACGTCGAGGTTTCGCCGCGCAGGCTCGCGATCGCCGCCACCGCGCTCCTTGTTGCATCGATCGTGGCGGTGGCGCGGAGTGCCGCCCAGACGATTTCGATGACCGCAGTCGGACGCGGCGGACGCACCGCCGGATGGGTGGAAGGAGCGATGTGGGATCCGGGCAGCTACCGCATCAACTATCGCGTCGCCGAGCTTTACTCGCGACGCGGCCGGTGTTCTCTCGCGCGCGGTTACGCGCGACAGGCGGTCGCCCTGTTTCCCAATTCCCCGCAGGCCAAACGAATCGCGCGCAACTGCGATTAGCACACAAATCCGGCGAGCGTGCCGGCTCCTTCGCGCAGAAAACTTCAAAAGAGCGGGGTATCCGGTACCAGGTACTGGGCGTGGGGCATCGGTTAAAAACTCGTGCCCGATACCCGTCATCCGACGCCCGATACCCCGTTCTTTTCCAATCACAAAAAAAATCCCACCGCCAGCATCAGCGATGGGATCTAAAGTGTGAGTCGGGGCGACTGGATTTGAACCAGCGACCTCCTGCTCCCGAAGCAGGCGCGCTACCGGGCTACGCTACGCCCCGAAGTGAGAATTGAGCCCTCAGATCGAGGGCGAAGGACACACTATAACATGGCCGGCGCGCCGATGGGAGGCCGAATTTGTCTCGCGAATTGCACGTTGCAACACGTGCCGCAATAAGCGAAAGACCGCGTCGTAAACGCATATTTGTGACCAACGTAAGTGCTTGTCGGCTCAATACTTAACTTGTATACCCATCGGCGAAAAAGTGCGTTGCAAAAGCACTGACCAGCGCGTCTTATGCGCAGAAGTGACAGCGATTTTTTCCAACCCCTTTGGCTGTCGATTTACAGTTAACTCGGAGTTTTTCTTAGATGAACGCGACCCGTTTTGTACTGGCCGCGATGGTGCTGGGAACTGCCATCGGCGCTAACCAGGCAAATGCGCAGTGCAGTGGCAACGCTGGCAGCTGCAACTCGACCAACACCGTTTCCGCTACGGTAAATGCCCTCGTCAAACTGGGCATGAGTGCCGCAACCACGACCCTGACCTCGCCCACCGCCGACCAGGTAGAAACCGGTGCCAACATCGCTGATGCTGGCCCGACCTTCACCATCAAGGCGAACCGTAGCTGGACTCTGAACATCAAGACCACCAACGCTTCAAACTGGACATACGTTGGCTCGAACGGCGGTACCAAGCCGATCAGCGATCTCACGTGGTCCAATGCAGTCGCTGGAACGTACGCGGGCATCAGCACGACCGACGCGCTCTTCCTCTCGGGAGCCAGCGCGACCAACGGTGCCGCGGCGCAAGCGTTCTTCAAGACCGTCTGGGCTGCCGGCTTTACCCAGCCGAGCAACGCACCAGGTACCTATAGCTTGCCCGTCGTCTTCACTCTTTCGGCGCCGTAACAGGGCGACGATCACTCCTAACGAATTTCTGAGGAATAAATGATCCGCAACAGGAAGGGCTTTACGCTGATCGAGCTTCTGATCGTCGTCGTCATCATCGGCATTCTTGCCGCGATTGCGATTCCGAAGTTTGCGAATACGAAGGACAAGGCGTATGTCGCGCAGATGAAGTCTGACTTGCGCAACCTCGCCACCTACGAAGAGCAGTATGCGGCAGACAACCAGGGCGCGTATTTCGGTGGTACCGCAACGCTGGCTGCGCCGCTTCAGGGATTCACGCCTTCGCAGAACGTGACCGTCGTCGTCACCAACGCTGCAGGCCCACCGGCTTCATGGAGCGCCACCGCCACGCACTCGGTGTCGGCGCATACCTGCGGCATGACCAACGGTGTTATTACCTGCACCTGATCTGGTTGCAGTAGATGTTGAAACGGGGACGGCCTAGCCGTCCCCGTTTTCTTTTCTCACCTCTTACACTGCTATTTCTTCGGTTCGAGAATCTCACCGATCTCGTGGTCCGCGCCCTCGAGGTGCAGCCGCGTTTCCCGATCAGCGGCTTGAGGAATCGCCCGACGAATGTCGGCACGCAGAGACACTAGCTCGCCGCGCAGCTCGTTTTGCGCATCCGCGAGTAGCGGCGCCGGCGGCCTGAATCCCGGGAAATTGGGCGGCGGCGTCGTCGGGGCGGGTGGCGGATTGAGTTTCGCGTTGACCTGATCCAGGAACTGATTCTGGAGCGTCCGCCGGTACGGATCGACTGAGACGCGCGGTTGATACAGCTCCGTCCAAATGCCGTGCTTGAGATCATCCAGCATCTGCGCCAGCGAGTAGGCGTCACTTCTATTCGAGGTCAGCGCTTCATTCTCGAGCAGCCGGTTCAACTTGCCGTCGTTGAGCATGCTGGTCAGCACGCGCGACTGCGCGTTGGTGATGCGCGTGATCATTCCCGAAGCTTCGATCCGCCGGGCGATCGCCGGCTGGATCAGATACGTCGGCGTCTGGAACACGTTCTCGTTGAGAAAGCGCATTGCTTCCTGTTGTCTCGCCTTCGACAGTGGCGTGTAGACGGCACCAGACTGGCTGCCCGACTTGTATTGCACCGCTTCGCCGCCAACGACGGTTGCGACGTGATTCGCTTCGGTAGCCCACTGCCCAACAGTGCGATCGTACAACTCGCGCAGATCGTCGTTGTCTTCACCGGGTCTCGTCGCCGCTGAAGAGATGTAGGTCACGACGCGGCGCAGATTCTTGAAGCCAAGTCCCGTCGATTTCACGGGGTCGGCGTCGCCGACCGCTTCGTTCAGCGTGCCGTAGCCGCCTTCGTTGTTCTCCGAGAACCGGTACCACGGAATGGTATCCTGCACACTCGCCCACTGGTCAAGCGTCGGCCGCTCCTCATCGGACGTGCGGGCGCCGGGAACCGGCTTGTAGCCCCACATGATCGCGAACTTGTCATAGGGACCAATGCCCGGAACGATGTCGGCGAGAGCGATGTTGTCCTCCGGTTGCGCGACATAGTTAAATCGCGAATAGTCCATGATCGACGGCGAGTGTCCCATGCGATGCACCCAGCTCGCGCTACGCACGCTGTCTGCGGGGTACGTCGAGCTGCCGATCTGGTCGTGACGAAGTCCGAGGGTGTGACCGATCTCGTGCGCGACGACGAACTCCAGCAAGCGTCCCATCAACGAGTCGGGGAAAGGCAGCGTCCGCGCCCGCGGATCGAGCGGCGACGCCTGAGTGAAATACCAGTCGCGTTGCAGATTCAGAACGTTGTGGAACATGCGCACGGATCCGTTGAGGATCTCGCCGGTTCGCGGATCGCTGACGTGCGGTCCCTGCGCGTTTTCCACCGTCGACGGCAGCCAGCGAATTACCGTGTGCCGCACATCCTCCGGTGACCAGTCGGGATCGTTCGCTGGTGGATCCATCGCGATGATCGCGTTCTTGAACCCTGCGGCCTCGAACGCCGGCTGCCAGTCGAGAATCGCTTTCCTCACCCACGGCTTCCACTGTTCCGGCGTCGCCGGGTCGACATAGTAAACGATCGGCTTAACGGGTTCCGACAGTGCTGCGCTGGGATCTTTTTTCTCCAGTCGATAGCGTGTGATGTACGAGCGATCCGCTGATCTTTGCTCGGTTGTTCCAAAATCGACGTGTGAGACGGAGAAGAAGCCGACGCGTTCATCCCACCGGCGCGGCGTCATCGGAACTTCCGGGAGTCGCACGAGACTCCAGTGCGCGAGAACGCTCTGCGCCGGCTGTGGTACGCCTCCACCTCCGCCGCCACCACCACCTCCGCCGCCCTGACCCGGCGCCGGCGCCGGAACTCCGGTTTGGGTTGCCTCCACCTCGATGTTGTCGGGGAAGGCGAGGGTGTTTTCGATGTAGCTCCGTGCAGCGTCAAGGTTGCCTCTGATCGCCGCGAATTCCGGAATGTTCGTCGTGTACAGCCGTGTGACATCGATCACCGCGGCGCTATCCGGACCCCAGGCGTCGACGTTGAACACGGCGATCACCGGCGGATAGCTCGCAGCCTGCACGGCGCGGTAGATCGGCATCGTCGTGTCGGCAACAATTGCGAACGACGGCGAGCGCAATACGATGCGGTTACCGTTTCGATCCCAGCGCAGGGTCCTCTCTGCAAACTGGTCGCCGCCGTACGAGCCGAATTGGCCACCCGGCAGCCGGGGATTGGCCGCTGCCGCGCGCGAGAATCTGCCGACAAGTAGCATGTCCTTACCCAATTCCTTGCGCGGGATCTCGAAGTAGAGCTTGTCGTTCACCCGGTGGACGACGAACATGCCGCGCCGAGTGTGAGCCTCACGAGTGATCACTCGACCGTAGGGACGCGGTTGGCTCGCCGCTCCCCGTGCGCTGTCGCCTGCGGGTCGTCCAGTGGTGTCACCTCCCTGCGCAACGCGCTGCGGAGAGGGAGAGGTGGTCGGTGATGGTGCGCTGCTGCAGGCCGCTGCGACGAGCAGCGCGAGCGAAGGGAAGTAGGATCTTTGCATGGTGAGCGGTGAACGGTGGACGGATCGCGCTCGACTTCCGAGCGTGGTTGGCGGGTGGACGGCTAATGTTGTTCGCGCGGGTAAGCCGGAATGTTGGGCCGCCAATATGTACTCGCCGACGAAGTGGGCGAAAGATTGCGTCAGCAAAGGAGCCAAATGCCGAACGCACTTCTCCTGGCCAGGTCAGCGTTTGCCCTGACTATCTGCGTCACACCGGGCCTCGTAGCGCAAATACCGGCGCGCCCGCCCGATTCGTCGGCTCTCGAGCAGTTGCTCAGCGCCGCGGCGCGCGTGAACTCGCAGATTCCCGATCGCCTGCGCTCGTACCGGGCGCGGATTGAAACCGAGATGTCGGTCGTCGTGCTCGACTCCGGCGGCCGAGAGCGCAGCACCCAGATCGAGCAAATCGCCAGCGATGTACGCTGGCGCGCACCCGATCGCTACGATCAACGGGTCATCGGCTATCGCAGCCAATCAATCGGGCCGACGTTCTCGCTAATGAGTTTCTTCGGCGGTTGGACAATTCCTACGCTCTATGGCAACCGCCTCCAGCTCGGCGTCACTTCCGCCAGCGATCCCAGTCAAGTCGTCAACGCGCCGCGCCAGAGCCTGACTGTTCATCCGCTCGCCTTCAATCGCAATCAATACTACCAGTTCGAGGGCGGCGACACCGCGGTCACCCTGTACTCGTCTGCGCGCCGGATTCCCATCGCGCACGTCAAGGTGACGCCGCGCCCGAACCCGCCCGGCGATGCAATCCTCTTCATGGGCGAGATGTACCTCGACGCTGACTGGAAGCAGATCGTCCGCATGCGCGGCCGGCTCGTGGAAGTCCGCAACGGTAAAGTCACCATCAATGCCGGCAGCCGCATTCCCGGTGTAAGCGGCGCCTCCTTCGTCGAGCTCGTCAACCAGGAAGTGAACGGCGAATACTGGTTGCCCGCGTTTCAGCGAACCGAAATCCAGGCGCGTGTTGCGTTGTTCGGCGATTTCCGCACGCTCCTGCGCATCGTGTCGCGCTTCGACGATTACCGTGTCAACGATTCGTCGTGGACGGGACCCGAAGCGCCACCCGGCGTCACGCACAATCTCACGTTCGCGTCGAATGCAGCGCAGCAGCGATTCCATGACTGGCGCCGACCGATTGGCGCGGCGAGCAGCGACGTCTACTACGGCGAGCTCAATGACCTGGCGCCTGCAGAATGGCGGACGAGTTTCGATACGCGCGGCACTCGCTTCTGGCCGCGCACGCTTGGCGAAGTCTTTCGATTCAACCGCATCGAAGGTTTGTTCACTGGCGTCGCCGTCGAACACCAATTCCGCGATTCCACACCGCAGCTGACGGCGCACGGCTCGATCGGTTGGGCGTGGTCTGAACAAACCGCGCGAGGTCTCTTTAGTCTCGAGCGACGCGGCACGGGAATCACGACCGGACTGCGTCTCGAGCGATCGCTCGCCAATACCAACGATTTTCAGGTGCCGTTCTCGTGGGGCGCCACTCTCTCCGCACTGCTCGGCAGCAGTGACAATTTCGATTACCTGGATCGCTGGGGAGCCAGCGCTTACGTCGGCAAGGCGCTGGGTCTCAAGCAGCGATCGCTGATTTCTTTGCAGGTGGGTTACGGCGCAGACCGAGCCGTGCAACAAAACATTTCGCAGGGTCTGTACGTGGCAAAGGGCGAGGGCTTCCGTCCGAATCGGGGCATTCGCGAAGGAAATTATTTCCGAAGTGTCGCGGTGCTCGACCTCAATCCCGAGGTCAGCGGGATGTTCGTCGACCGCGGTGTTGGCGCGCGGCTCTACTACGAGCGCGCCGATGGCAACGTGAACTGGCAACGCGCCGAGTTGCGGCTGGCGGCGCGACGGGAGGTCGGGCCGTTCCAGCTGTACATGCGGGCGGATGGCGGGACGTTGCTCGGGAAACCGGCCCCGCAGGTGATGTTCGAGCTCGGTGGCGAGGAAGGGTTGACTGCGTATTCCTACAAGGAATTCGCCGGCGACAACGCTGCGCTGCTGCGTGCAGTGCTCGGCTACACTTTTCCTTTTCTGCGCGCGCCGATCCAACTGCCAAGTCGGTTGATTGTTCCCGGTCTTGCGCCGGGGCTGGCGGCGGGAATTCACGGCGGCTGGGCCGAAATCTCGGGGCCGGCCGCACAACGAGCTTTGCTCGAGCTTGGCACGTTCATCGATCCAGTGAGTGGACTGGCGGTTCCGGTTTCGCGACCGACCGACGGAGTGCGCGCGTCGGCGGAATTTCTGTTCACGCTGTTCAACGGCGCCGCGGGAATAGGAGTTACACGCGTCATCGACGCCCGCGGTCCGTGGAAGTTCACGGCACGATTAGGGCAAGGCTTCTGAAAGGTGTCTGAAAGGTGGCACCCAACTTGTACGCGTTTCTGCGAACGCTTTCATGAGGATCTTATGAAGATGAATCAAACTGGACGCGCGCTGGGCGCGTTTGTTCTCGCCGGCTCGGTCGTGCTGAGCGGATGTGCGAGCATGAGTCAGAAGCAGCGCGGTGCGGTAATCGGTGCCACAGCTGGTGCCGCCGCCGGTGCCGTGATTGGAAACCAGACTGGGTCGACAGTGCGCGGCGCGATTATCGGCGCCGTCGTCGGTGGCGCCGCGGGCGCAGTGATTGGACACCAGATGGATCAGCAGGCGAAGGAGCTGCAGCAGAACATCCCTGGCGCGACGATCACCCGCGTTGGCGAAGGCATCGCGGTTTCTTTCCCATCGGGAATTCTCTTCCCGTTCAACTCGACCGAAATCCTTCCTGATGGAAAAACCAACCTCCAGCAACTCGCCAGCAGTCTCGATAAGTATCCCAACTCGGATATCCTGATCGTCGGACACACCGATAGCGTTGGGACCGACGCCTACAACATGGATCTCTCGCAGCGGCGCGCACAGGCTGCCAGCGCGTATCTGCAATCACTCGGCGTTCCAGCGAGTCGACTGCAGACCGCGGGCAGAGGCGAGTCAGAGCCAATCGCGTCGAACGACACCGAAGAAGGCCGCCAGCGCAATCGTCGTGTGGAGATCGCGATTTACGCCAGCGAAGCCTACCGCAAACAGGTCCAGAGTCAGAGTCAGTAAGCTGCTCTAGCCCACCGCCGACCGGGTCCAGATGCCAAGCGTCGTGCAGTTGAGACGATTGCCACTCTGGTTGAAGGGCGGCGGTGGGAGCTGACCCGGCGGATATACTTCCGCCGCCACGACATCGTTGACCGGTATGTAGGTGTCGAGATCGCCCGGGAACATCGATCTCCACCGCACACCGTCGACGTAAGTCGTCAGGCAACCGTTCGCGCCGCGCAGCACGTTGCCACCGGTGCGTCCGGGCACTTCGACGAGCACCGGCACTTGCCGGAAAAGGTCGGACGTCGTGACCGCTCTCGTCGCGGCAATGTCCTCGGGCGTCAGGAAATACGCGCCGCGAGTTCTGCCTTCGCGCTGCAGGAATCCAACTCGCGCCAGCGCGCTCGAATCCCGGCTCTGCATGTTGGCGAGATTGACCGCCTCGGGTTGAGTCAGCAGAGTGACGTTGACCGTGTTGCGCTCACGATCGCTCGGCTTGGTCGAAAATTTGGCAGCGACGCGGGTCGGCGCGAAGCCGCGCTTGCGTACGACGACCGTCTGCGGCCCGTCCGGCACTCCGGTCAGCATGTAATTGCCGTTGGCATCCGTGCGCGTGACATCACCCGCCGTTGGGATGTAAACCCGCGCGTCGCGCACGGGATTGCCGTTGCTATCGACCACTCGACCCTTGACTGTCACTGAGCCCGGCTGAGGCGCAACATCGAGTTGATCTGTTGCGCTCGACCGCGCGCACGCCGCGAAGACGATTGCGATTGAAACTGCCGATACTGCGTGTAGCCTTACCATGATTCTCCTCGACATCTCGTACAGAGGTCGAGGGCAGCAATCACCAAGCCGCCGACTTTGATGCGTCCGAGCGTTTCGTGAACGCAGAATGACGCGCGTTAAGGCGCTCGGCTCTGTGGTGGACGCGTCCAGATGGCGACGGTCGTGCAGCTTTCGTCTGCAGTCGATCTCGCAAACGGAGGCGGCGGGAGCTGGCCGGGTGGATAGACCTCGGCGCCAATCACATCCGTCACGCGAATGAACGTGTCGAGATTGCTCGGAGCCTTGCCGCGTCGGCGCAATCCGTCGACGTACGTGGCGAAGCAGGGCGTTGGTCCGATGAGAAGTTTGTTCCGATAGGAGAACGGACTTTCCAGCAGAACAGGCACGTGGCGGAAGATGTCGGCGATGGTATGCGGGTGCATGGCTGCGATCTGATCCGCGTCGACGAAATACGCCCCATGTGCCGCGGAGTGGCGAACATTGAAGCCGACGTCGTCCAGTCGTGCCCAGGCTACGGGATCGGTGTGATCCAGATCTCCGGCGGACAAAGACCGAATGGGTGAAGGCACGAGCGCAGAACTGCTCGAGATGTTCGAAGTCTGTACGCATGCCATGAGCGCTACGGACAGCACGCTCGACTGAATTGCTTTGGCTGTTTTCATTTGACCTTGCTTGTCTAACGTCCTCTGGTAAGGCATATGGCAAGCCGCGGCGCGAGAAGTGCAACGAGGGGCCGACGAGCTGAAGTTGAGCTTTGGCCCAAGTCGTGCTTTTAACCGGTACGTAGTTTCTCATTCCTCATGGAGAGGTCACCATGGATAACTCACGCATACGCCTAACGGCGGTTTTGGCGGGCGCCGCACTAGCACTGTTTGCAGTGACGAGCTCGGCTCAAAACACGAACACTCCCACGACGGGTGGCTCGGCCGCCCCGGCCGCGGACCAATCTGCCGCGCCGCAAACGGGTTCGAGTAACGCTCCGGCCGCGCAGTCGCCGTCGACAGGGTCGGATGCGGGAGCAACGATCGGCACGAGCAGTCGGACAACGACGACTGCGACCGACGTTACGACGACGTCGCCAACGACCACCACTTTCTGGCTCAGCCCGTGGGGCCTGATCGCGATTGCGGTCGTGGCAATCCTGATTCTGTGGGCGATCTTTGGGCGCAGAAGTTCGACGGTCGTTCGTGACAGCTACACGTCGAGCTCGACGCGGAACGCCGGCCCGACTACGGAACGGATCGTGAGCCCGCGCGCGGCCTCCGGCAGTGAGACGACGACGACCAGAACGACCGACACCGACACTCGCATGTGACGGAGCTGGTCTCCGAAATGAAAGAGGGCGCCAGATTTGGCGCCCTCTTTTGCTATTCGGTTGTTGAAATTTCTGTGTGTGAGATGAAGCGCGCCCGGAGAGACTCGAACTCCCAACCTTTTGATCCGTAGTCAAATGCTCTATCCAATTGAGCTACGGGCGCAACCGACTGCGAACTGCGAAGTGCGAACGTTACGAGGTGCGAACTATTGCTGGCTGCGGACAACCGCAGTCCTCTCCGCTCGGTCGAGTCCTATTTTAATGGGCGGTACAAGGCTCGAACTTGTGACCTCCACGATGTCAACGTGGCGCTCTAACCAACTGAGCTAACCGCCCGGGTACTGCGACGGAGAGCGGGAAACGGGACTCGAACCCGCGACCCCAACCTTGGCAAGGTTGTGCTCTACCAACTGAGCTATTCCCGCGAAACAAAAGTTCTTGGTGCTACGCTGACCCGAAGTGGCCGATCGCGTGACGAGCGCCGCCTTCGCTGCCGTCATGGAGGTGAGGGGAATCGAACCCCTGACCTCTTGAATGCCATTCAAGCGCTCTCCCAACTGAGCTACACCCCCGGCATTTCCTGAGTGAGCGACGCGCCCGGACAGGAACCGCGAAGGATATCCAAGGGTAGTATCGATGTCAAGAAATTCACTCTGGCAAAATCGTCAACGGCCAGTATCTTGCAGCGTTTTTACAACCTGAAAATTTCGATCACTCCGAGACGCGATTGCTGACGCGTTTCCAGGTTGTCGAAACAATTTCACTCGCTCGCATTGCTGGCCCACGCGGGACCGCATTCGAAAGACTTTTTCACGTAGTACCTGAGGTGTGACCTAAATGGCTGAAGTAAAGCGTCGCCGCAAAACGGCCGTCGCCGGAATAGCTCCGAACGAACCCGAGAGAGACATTCTCGATCAGTATCTGTACGAGGTGAGCACGTATCCGCTGCTCAAAGGTACAGAGGAGATCGAGGTCGCTCGTCGGATTCGTGCCGGCGATCCCGACGCACTCCAGGAGCTCGTTCAGCGTAACCTTCGCTTCGTGATCTCGGTCGCGAAGAAGTATCAAAACCGCGGCATGCCGCTCATCGATCTGATCGGTGAAGGCAACGTCGGTCTGCTCACTGCTGCTCGCAAGTTCGATCCGGATCAGGGCGTCAAGTTCATCTCCTACGCTGTGTGGTGGATTCGCCAGGCGATTCTCTCTTCGCTGGCGCGTCAGGGCCGCACCGTGCGCGTGCCGCTCAATCGCACCGCCGATCTCTCGCGCATCATCAAGGCGTCGGAGATTCTGCGTCAGAAGATGCGCAGAGAGCCAACCCCGGAGGAGTTGTCGCACCTGACGGGGCTTTCGGTTGACGTCGTGCAGTCGCTCGCCGCACTCAACACCGGCGACGTGCGTCTCGATGCGCCGATGGATCCGGAAGGCGATCGCTCTCTGATCGAGCGTTTCGTCGCCGACGAGATGCCCGACACCGAGGAGGAGGCAATGAACCGCTTCCTCAACGATGAAATCGAAACCGCGCTGTCCACGCTTCCTCCGCGTGACGCGAAAGTTCTCAGACTGTACTTCGGTCTCGAGGGCGGCCGCGAGCACACGCTCGAGGAAATTGGCTCGCTGCTCGGCGTCACGCGCGAGCGTGTGCGCCAGCTCCGCGACCGTGCGCTGAAGCGGTTGCGTGAAGGAGATGTCGGCCGCGCGCTCGGCTCCTTCGCAGCGTAAGACATTGTTGAACGGCAATGAAAGGGACGAGCGAATGCTCGTCCCTTTTTTGTTGGAACTACAAAAAGAAGACTACCAGCCTGCAGCCCGAGCTGCCTTCAGTAGCATAAAGATGCAGCTCGCGGCCGCAGGCTCAGGGGCCCACGGCTGCCGGCTGGTAGTCTTCTTTTTGTAGTTAAAGCCCCCTTCCCATCACAAAAAGCCAGTTCATATTTGTGACGTGATCAAGCTGATCGACGTTCACAAATCCTTTGGCCCAAAAGTCGTACTCGACGGATTCTCGCTCGAAGTAGATGAAGGCGAGACGATGGTGCTCATTGGGTACTCGGGCACCGGAAAGTCAGTCGCGATCAAGCACATCGTCGGACTTCTCGAGCCCGACAGCGGTGAAGTTTGGGTCGACGGCAGGGAAGTGCCCAGACTGTCGCGCGAAGAGTTGTACGAGCTGCGATCGAAGATCGGTTACGTCTTCCAGTTCGCCGCGTTGTTCGACTCACTCAACATCGGCGACAACGTCGCGATGGGACTGCGCAAGGAAGGCAGGCTCTCCGAGCGCGACATCATGAAACGCGTTGGCGAGGCGCTCGAGCTCGTCGACTTGCCGGGGGTCGAGGCCAAGTATCCGGCGGAGCTGTCCGGCGGCATGCGCAAACGAGTTGGAATCGCCCGCGCCATCGCACGGCAGCCCAAGTACATCATGTACGACGAGCCGACGACGGGGCTCGACCCCGTCACCAGCGCGATCATCGATCAGCTGATGATCCGCATGCGCGAGCGATTGGGCGTCACCAGCATCGTCGTCACCCACGACATGCGCAGCGCTTACACCATCGGCTCGCGCATCGCGATGCTGTACGAGGGAAAGTGCCGCCAGGTCGGCACCGTCGACGAGATCCAGCACACCACCGATCCCGTCGTCCGACAGTTCATAGAAGGGAAACCCGACCTCGACGCAGTCGAAGCAGGCGTCTGATCGTGACGACATCGACCGACGCTTCGACGCTTCCCACTCTTGTCGTCCATCTCCAGCGCGAGAAGGCAAAGGCGCTGGTGCGGGCCGCATTCCCGCGCCGCCGCTGGCGCATCATCTCGACGCGATCCGCCGAAGAGCTCGAAGGAATTTTCCGTCGCGTGCTGGTCGACGCGGCGCTCGTCGATCTCGGGTCGCCCGACGAAGACACATGGAAGGCAGCCGCGTTCGCCGCCGAGTTTCCCAGCGCGCCGTTCTTTGCGATTCTGCCGCTGCGGCCTTCCGACACGCCGACCGTGTCACGGTGCACCGGACTCGGCTTCGTTGATGTCATCGCTGAGGGGATCGATGACAATGCCGCGCGCGACCTGGTTTATCCGTACGCCTTCTCGACACGCTTTCGCCAGGCGCTCGGTGATCCGCCACACGTGCTCGGCTTGAGTGCGCCACTACAGCGCGCTGCCTGGGATGTGATCGTCGCGCACTCGGGCAAGCCGGTGACGACAAAGGAGCTCGCGACCGCGGTTGGATTGAGCCGTGAGCATCTCAGTCGCAACTTCGCGAAACCTGGGGCGCCGAACCTGAAACGGGTGATCGATCTGGTGCGACTGATCGCGGCCGCCGAGTTGGCCAAGAATCCAGGTCACGATATCCGCGACATCGCGCGGATTCTCGAGTTTGCATCTTCCTCGCATCTCGCGGTGACGGCGCAAAGGATTTTTGGGACGAGGCCGGCATCGCTCGCCCGACTTCGTACTACGGATTTGATCGATCGATTTGCGCAAGGGCGGACGAGGAGCAGGAGCTAAACTACAAAAAGAAGACTACCACCCCGCGG
This sequence comes from Gemmatimonadaceae bacterium, assembly GCA_035248505.1. Lineage (GTDB taxonomy): Bacteria > Gemmatimonadota > Gemmatimonadetes > Gemmatimonadales > Gemmatimonadaceae > UBA4720. The sequence continues at coordinate 17,563 of DATFHK010000112.1, forward strand.
CTGTGGGCTGCACAGCCTGCGGCCAGGAGCTGCACTATTACAAAGCGGAAACAGCTCGGGGCTGCCGGCCCGAGGGCCCATGGCTGCCGGCTGGTAGTCTTCCTTTTGTAGTTTAGGTCTGTCCCTAAGATGGCCCGTCTTTTCCAGTCACCTTATTGCTCGATTACCGAGCTTGTGATATTTTTCACAAGCGCCCGACAACCCTGAAAACCCTTATGCGAGACGCCCTCCCGGCGACCCGCGTTATCACGCTTCTGAGCACATAGATCATGGCCACCGACACGATCCTGCGCCCCGGCGAAATCAAGGATATTCTCCTCCGCGAAATCGAAGCGGCGGACCTCAATGAGCTCGATGTCGAGGAAGTCGGCACGGTGCTCGAAGTCAAAGATGGTATCGCCCGCATCTACGGCCTCAACAAGGCGATGGCGGGTGAGATGCTCGAGGTGACTTCTTCAGAGACCGGCGAAAAAGTCACCGCCCTCGCGCTCAATCTCGAGGAAGACAACATCGGCTCCGTCATCCTCGGCGATTATCTCCAGCTAAAGGAAGGCGACGAAGTCCGTCGCACCGCACGCGTGCTCGAAGTCCCTGTCGGACACGAGCTGGTAGGTCGCGTCGTCGATCCGCTTGGCCGTCCGCTCGACGAAGCAGGGCCGATCAACGCCAAGACCACGCGCAAAGTCGAATCAGAAGCGCCAGGAATCATCGTCCGCCAGCCGGTGAAGGAGCCGCTGCAAACGGGTATCAAGGCGATCGACTCGATGATCCCGATCGGCCGCGGTCAGCGCGAATTGATCATCGGCGATCGTGGAACTGGCAAGACTGCAATTGCGATCGATACGATCATCAATCAAAAAGGCACCGGTGTAATTTGCGTCTACGTCGCGATCGGTCAGAAGAATTCGACCGTCGCTTCGGTCGTGGAGAAGCTGCGTCAGGCGGGCGCGATGGAGTACACCATCGTCGTCGTCGCTAGTGCGTCCGATCCGGCGCCGATGCAGTACATCGCACCCTACGCCGGCTGCGCGATGGCCGAGTTCTTCATGTACAACGAAGGCCTGCCGACGCTCTGCGTATACGATGATCTCACCAAGCAGGCTGCTGCGTATCGTCAGCTGTCGCTGGTGCTTCGTCGTCCTCCGGGACGTGAAGCGTTTCCCGGCGACGTCTTCTATCTCCACTCCCGCCTGCTCGAGCGCGCGGCGAAGTTGAGCGAAGACTCTTCGATCGTCGACGGCGATCACATCAAGAAAGCGGGTGGTTCGCTCACCGCGCTTCCGATCATTGAAACGCAAGCGGGCGACGTCTCGGCGTACATCCCGACCAACGTCATCTCGATCACGGACGGCCAGATCTTCCTCGAGGCCGATCTGTTCTTCGCCGGTGTTCGTCCAGCGGTGAACGTCGGCATCTCGGTGTCGCGCGTTGGTGGCTCGGCGCAGGTGAAAGCGATGCGCTCAGTGGCTGGCCGACTTCGTCTCGACCTCGCGCAATACCGCGAGCTCGAAGCGTTCTCCTCCTTTGCGTCGGACCTCGACGCGGCGACCAAGAAACAGCTCGAGCGCGGCGCCCGCACCGTCGAGATCCTCAAGCAGCCGCAGTATCAGCCGATGCCCGTCGATCAGCAGGTGATGGTCATCTACGCGGTCACCAACGGGTACCTCGACTCGATCGACGTGCCGCGGATCAGAGACTGGGAGCGCGGGTTCCTCGAGTTTGCGGAAAAGCAATTCCCGCAGGTGGGTCAGCGCATTCGCAGCGAGAAGGTGCTGTCGAAGGAAACGGAAGCCGATCTCAAGAGAGCGATCGAGACCTTCAACCAGCAATTCGCCTCAACGAAGCGCTAAATGGCAAAGGGTCGCGAGCTCAAAGGACGGATTCGCTCCGTCGAGAACACGCGAAAGATCACGCGGACGATGGAGATGGTCGCCACGTCCAAGATGAAGCGCGCCCAGGATCGCGTGGTTGCCGCGCGTCCGTTCGCGAATTCTTTGGCTGAAGTCATCGCCAACCTGTACACGCCGGAGCTGGCGGAGAAATTTCCGCTGATGCGGCAGCCGGCGACGATCAAGAAAGCAGCGGTGCTGCTGCTTACCAGCAATCGTGGCCTGGCGGGTGCCTTCAATGCGAACCTGCTCAAGGAAGCGCGGAATCTTCTGGCGCGCCTGACGGAGCAGAACGTCGAGCAGGAATTGCACGTCGTCGGCAAGAAGGGACTTGGCTATTTCCGCTACGTCGGTCGCCAGGTCGCGTCCAGCCGCACGGATATCACAGGCCAGCCGACTGCGCTGAACGCCGCCGAGCTGGTCGACACGCTGATTGAAAGATTCGCGTCGGGCGACATCGACGCGGTGTACGTGATTTACTCGAAGTTCAACTCGGCGCTATCGACTCCGCCGACTTCACAGCTCGTTCTGCCCGTTACTCCGCCCGAGCGCAAGGGACCGCAGCCAGATTATATCCTGATGCCGTCGGCGGAAGTCATTTTGACGGAGCTTCTTCCGTCGTACGTGCGCAACTCGGTTTATCGCGCGCTGGTGGAGAACGAAGCCGCATTCCAGAGCGCTCAGCGCACGGCGATGAAAAACGCGACAGACAACGCCGGCGAGATGCTCAACGTTCTACGACGCACATTCAACCGCGCCCGCCAGGCGCAGATCACGCAGGAGATCGCCGAGATTGTCGGCGGTGCTGCTGCGCTACAGGGGTAACTCATGGCAACAGCCGTCCGCACCGAAAAAAAGAAAGCCGCCAAGGCTGAGGAAGGGACGACCGCCCAGAAGGCCAACATCGGCAAAGTCGTGCAGGTCATTGGACCCGTTCTCGACGTCGAGTTCGAACCCGAGCATCTGCCAGAGATCTATAACGCGCTGCGCATTCGCGAGAAGTCGGATTCGGGCGTCGACATCGACGTCACCGTCGAAGTGCAGCAGCACATTGGCCGCAACCAGGTACGCGCCGTGGCGATGTCGTCGACCGACGCTGTCGTGCGTGGGATGAAGGTCGAGGACACCGGTGCGCCGATCACAGTGCCCGTCGGCGAGGCGGCGCTCGGCAGAATTCTCAACGTGATCGGGCAGCCGGTCGACAACGGTCCGGCGATCCCGGACAATGTCGAGCGCTGGCCAATTCACCGTCCGGCTCCCGAGTTCGCGAATCTCGAGCCGAAGACCGAAGTCTTCGAGACCGGCATCAAGGTCATCGACCTGATCGCGCCGTTCGTGAAAGGCGGAAAGATTGGATTGTTCGGCGGCGCCGGCGTCGGCAAGACCGTCGTCATCATGGAGCTGATCAACAACGTGCAGAAGGGGCACGGTGGCAAGTCGGTTTTCTGTGGCGTCGGTGAGCGGACGCGCGAAGGAAACGATCTCTATCTGGAGATGAAGGAGTCGGGCGTTCTCAACTCGACCGCTCTCATCTACGGTCAGATGAACGAGCCGCCCGGTGCGCGTCTTCGCGTTGGTCTTTCGGGGCTGACCGTCGCCGAGTATTTCCGCGACGTCGAGAACGCCGACGTGCTGGTATTCATCGACAACATCTTCCGCTTCACGCAGGCAGGCTCTGAAGTGTCCGCGCTGCTTGGCCGCATGCCGAGCGCGGTGGGTTATCAGCCGACGCTGGCAACGGAGATGGGTGACCTCCAGGAGCGCATCACGTCGACCAAGAACGGGTCGATCACGTCGGTGCAGGCCATCTACGTTCCGGCGGACGACATCACCGATCCGGCGCCGGCGACCGCGTTCGCGCACCTCGACGCGACCGTCGTGTTGTCGCGCGCGATCACTGAGCTTGGCATCTATCCGGCGGTCGATCCGCTGGCGTCGTCGTCACGAATTCTCGACGCGCAGTTCATTGGGGAGCGCCACTATAAGGTAGCGACCGATGTGCAGCGCATTCTGCAGCGCTACAAGGAGCTGCAGGACATCATCGCCATTCTTGGCATGGACGAGTTGTCCGAAGAGGACAAGCTCGTCGTCGGCCGTGCGCGCAGAATTCAGCGTTTCATGTCGCAGCCGTTCGCGGTCGCCGAGCAATTCACCGGCATCAAGGGACAGTATGTCAAACTCGAGGAGACGATCTCGTCGTTCGAGCGACTCGTCGCGGGTGAATTCGATCAGTATCCCGAGCAGGCGTTCTTCATGCAGGGCGGCATCGACGGCGTCGTCGAGGCTGCCAAGAGGTTGTCGGCGAGCTGATGCTGAAAGTTTCGGTAATCTCGCCGGAGGCGGTGCTGTTCGAGGGTGAGACCGATGCCCTCGTCGCGCCCGCGTACGATGGCGAGGTCGGAATCCTGACCGGCCATGCGCCGTTGATGGCGCTGCTGGGCAATGGCCAGCTTCGCCTCGGTACAAACGGCGGGCGGCGCTTCAATGTCAGCGGCGGATTCATGCAGGTGCTGAACAACGAGGTGCGGGTGGTTACGGAGAAAGCGACCGCGGCCTGACGCGCAAAAGCAAACCCTCACCCGAATTGCGTCGGTAACGACGCAATTCGGGTGAGGGTTTTTCTTTGCCCTCAACGGGACCGCACAGTTCACCGTCTGATAGCTGCATTACACCGGGCTCCAGGCAGCGTTGACAGCGCCGTTACAAGGTCTCTAAGTTGTAGCCATAAGAACACCCGAATGTCCCGGGCTGGGGAATTCGGGCTTTTGGTTTGGCACTCGTCACACGCGTCCCACCCGTCACGCGATTTTCTGACGAGTGCAACGACATAGTCGCTGCAGGGAGGATCGGGCTGGTCACTCCCCGAAGCAGGCGACATCCATCCCAGTTTCACTTTCTGCGAGGTGTTTTATGGGAATGACAGGTAAGATCACTCGCTTCCTTGCGATCGCGAGCGTGTTTGGGCTTGCCCCGGCATTCGCGCAAGCGCAGGGAACGACCATCAGCGGCCAGGTTACCGGTCCTGGTGGGACACCAGTGGTTGGCGCCAGTGTGAGCGTGCCGGCTCTGCGCGTCGGTGGGTTCACCGACGATGCGGGCCGATATTCGTTCACGGTGCCAGCTTCGGCGAACGGCACGAGCATCACCGTGACGGCGCGTCGACTCGGCTATGCTCCGAGCTCCGCGTCCGTTACCGTAAGTGGAGCGCCGGTCACACAGAACTTCAGTCTGTCGACCGCCGCCACCGAACTCCAGGGCGTGGTCGTAACCGCGCTTGGAATCTCCAAAGAGCGTAGCCAGCTAGGCACTGCGGTGCAGACGGTTTCATCTGGCGAGCTCAATACGTCGCACGACATGAACATCCTGAACCAGCTCTCAGGAAAAGTGTCCGGCGTAGTAATGACCCAGTCGGGTACTCAGGGCGGGTCGACCAACATCGTCATTCGCGGCCAGAACTCGATCACCGGCAACAACCAGCCCCTTTACATCGTTGACGGCGTTCCGATTACCAACACTGACCACGGCAGCTACTCCTGCTGCGGCGGATTGGCCCTCGCGAACAGCAATGCTGGCAAGGACTACGGCAGCGCGATCGACGACATCAACCCGGAAGACGTAGCGACGATCAGCGTCCTCAAGGGTCCCAACGCGGCAGCGCTGTATGGATCGCGCGCTGCCAACGGTGTCGTCCTGATCACGACCAAGAAGGGCGCCAACTCGTCCGGCAGAATCCAGACTCAGCTCACGACGAGCATGACGTGGGACAAGCCGTCGATTCTTCCTGACTACCAGAACGAATATGGTCAGGGTGCCGGCGGCGAGTTCCTGTTCGTCGATGGCATGGGCAACGGCGTCAACGACGGTCTCGACCAGAGCTTCGGTCCAAGACTGGACGGTCGCACCACCGGCTGCATCTTCACTCCCGGTGCGCCCTCCGATCCGTTTGCGCCACACACCTACGACAGCAGCGTTCCCTGCGCGCAGTTCAACGCACCAAACGGCGCACCGTGGGTCCCGCATCCGGACAACGTCAGCTCGTTCTTCAACACCGGCAAGACACTGGCGAGCACGCTCGCATTCAGCGGCGGCACGGACAGAGCACAGGCGCGCCTCTCGGTCGGACAGCAGGCGGTCGACGGAATCGTGCCGAACAACACGTTCCGCAAGTTCAACAGTCTGCTCAGCGGCACACTCAACGTCTCGGATCGTCTGAGCGCGACCAGCGATATCCAGTACATCAACAACGACAACCACAACCGCGCGGGCACCGGCTACAACAGCGGTATCCTCGAGCAGTTCGTGTGGTTCGGCCGTCAGGTCGATATGGATGCTCTGCGCGCAAACATGGGCACCATCGACGGATCGCTGTTCAACTGGAATTACAACTTCCACAACAACCCGTTCTGGTTGCAGTACCTGAACCCGGGCGAGGATGTGCGTGATCGTGTCACCGGCAACATCTCGGCGCGCTATCGCATTACCGATTGGCTCGACGCAACGGCGCGGACCGGGTCCGACATCTATCGTTGGCAGATCAACCAGGATTATGCTCAGGGCAACCTGAACTACACCAACCCGTCGTTCGCGGGCGCATACACCCAGTACGCCGAGTACTCGAACGCGAACAATTCCGACGTTCTGTTGACGGCGAACTCGCGCGCTGGCTCACACCTCCAGTTCAACGCGACTGCCGGTGGCGCGCGTCGTTATGAGCGCTACAACTGGGATCAGCAATACACGTCCGGCATCATCGTGCCCGGCATCTTCAACGCATCAAACGCCGGTATCACGCCGACGGTCACCTCGTTCGTCTCACGGCGTCAGGTGAACAGTCTCTACGGATCGGCGTCGGCGACGTTCAATGATTGGTGGACGGTCGAAGTAACCGGCAGAAATGACTGGTCCTCGACGCTTCCTGAAGGCAACAACTCCTACTTCTATCCATCGGTCAACACGTCGATCGTGCTTAGCGACGCGCTGCCGTTCTTGAAGTCCGGCTTCCTGTCGTACGCGAAGCTGAGAGGCTCGCTGGCGCAGGTAGGAGCCGACGCAGCGCCGTACCAGCTGCAGACGGTGTACGTCGGACAGCCGACGAAGTTTGGTTCGCTGCCGCAGGTCACTCTGGATAACTCGCAGAAGGATCCGAACCTGAAGCCCGAGCTCACGAAGTCGGGTGAAGTCGGCCTCGAGCTCGGTTTCCTGAACGGCCGCGCGACGGTGGACATGAGCTACTACGGCAAGTCGACGACGAACCAGATCGTCAACCTGACCGTCTCGCCAGCGTCTGGCTTCCAGACTCAGGTTGCCAACCTCGGTCGCATCGACAACAAGGGCTTTGAAGCTTTGCTGGATGTGACTCCGATTCAGACGGCTGGTGGTTTCCAGTGGAACACGACCTTCAACTATTCACAGAACCGCAGCAAGGTCGTCACGCTGGCGCCGGGCGTCGATACCTACGTCATCTACAGCGACTGGTATCAGAATCTCGAAGCGCGTGTCGGTGAGCCGTACGGCGTCATCTACGGTTACACCTATGCCCGTGACGATCAGGGCAACCTGCTGCTGCACCGCGGTCTGCCGCAGCTTGGCGATCAGAAAGTCATCGGCAGCATTCAACCGAAGTGGGTGGGTGGCTGGAACAACTCATTCAATTTCGGTCGTGCGCAACTCAGCTTCCTGTTCGACTTCCACAAGGGCGGGAAGATCTTCAGCGTCACGAACATGTGGGGTGACTACACCGGCATCTTCAAGAACTCGCTCCGCGGTCGTGAAGTCGACTGGAACAATCCGGGACTCGTGATCGAAGGCACCGACGACGTCACCGGCCAGCCGAACACCAGACGCGTCACCGCGGAACAGTACTGGGAGTCGTTGTACTACAACGCTGAGCAGTACACCTACGACGATACCTGGGTGAAGCTGCGCAACGTCCGCTTCGGCATCGATCTGCCGAGCAGATTCGCCTCGATGCTCCACGCTACGTCGGCCAACCTGGCGTTGATCGGCAACAACCTGTGGACGCATACGAACGTGCCGAACATCGATCCGGAGTTCTCGCTCAGCACGGGGAACGCACAGGGCTTCGAGTTCGCGACAATTCCCAGCACGAGAAGTATCGGGTTGAGTCTCCGTGTGGTTCCGTAATGGAAACGAGACTTCTCACACTATGACAAAGACGACTCTTATGACCAATACCAACTTGATCCGAGCCGCCTCGATTGCCATCGTGGTGGCGGGTCTCGCTGCGTGCAACAACGGGCTGACGGACGTCAACAGGAATCCAAACAATCCTACTGACGCCTCGGCTGCTTCGCTGTTCACCAACGCGACTCGGTCCTCGGTGGGCCGGTGGCTTGGAACCACTTACGATTGGCGTGGCGGCGAATTCCTCGCGCAGCATCTCGCCGAAGTGCAGTACACCGACGAGGACACTTACCAGCGTCTCGCCCGTGCATACATGACGGGCACGTTCGACGCGGCCTATTACCAGGAGCTCGAGGACTATCGAAAGGTCATCGGCAAAGGTATGGCCGCCGACGACGCCGGCATCTGGGGTCCCGCTGCGATAATGAAAGTCTGGACGTCGGACTTTCTTACCGATTCGTGGGGTGACATTCCCTACTCGGATGCCCTGGCGTCGGATTCAGTCGGCGGCAGTGGTAAGCCGGCGTACGACAAGCAGCAGGACATCTACAACAATTTCTTCACGACTCTGACCGACGCGTCGCAGGCTCTGAGCAGCGCAAGCGGGACGCTCGATGCCGCCGATCCGATTTATGGCGGAGATCCGGCGGCGTGGCAGAAGTTTGCGAATTCACTGCGCGCTCGCCTGGCGATGCGCATCGTGAACGTCGATCCGGCGAAGGCTGACGCGGAGCTCACCGCCGCGTTCAACGCACCGGGTGGAGTCTTCACCTCGAACGCGGACAACGCCGCGCTGCCGTGGCCGGGCGATGGCATCAACGACAACCCGTTCTCGGCAAGTCTGCAGACGCGCGACGACTACAGAATGTCGCAGACCTTTATCAACGTTCTGCAGGGCTCCAGCGATCCGCGTCTGCCGGTGTTCGCGCACCAAACGGCTGCTGGCACTTACGCCGGTGCGCCAAATGGTGTCGATGCGCCGACGGCGCAGCCGTACATCGTCAGTGCCTCTCGCGTGGGGACGATTTTCTTCCCTGGCGCGACGTCATACACGACTTATGGCGGGCCGGGTGCAACGCTCGCGTCTCAGTTGCTGACGTACGCCGAGATCGAGTTCATCAAGGCAGAGGCGGCTGAGCGTGGTATTGGTGGTCTCGCTCCGGCGCAGGCAGCCGGCTTCTACGCTGCTGGAATTGCCGCGTCGATGGAGCAGTGGGGCATCACCGATAACGCTGCGATCAGCGCGTACCTGGCGAGACCCGAAGTTGCTTACCAGGGCGGAACCGCTGGACTGTCTCAGATTGCAGTTCAGAAATGGATCGCTCTGTTCGGCGACGGTGGCAACGCATGGTTCGAGTGGCGGCGTACCTGCCAGCCATCGACGATCCAGGCGGGCCCAAATGCGGTCGTGCCTTACGTCCCGCGTCGCTTTTACTACTCGCAGACTGAAGTCTCGGTCAACGGCGATAACGTCGCGGCCGCGGTCAGCGATCAGGGTGCCGACAACTTTGGTACGCCTGTGTGGTGGGACAAGCCGGCAAGCTCGCCGACTTGTGCTGGCGTCGACTTGAATCTTCCGTAACACCGAATGGAAAAGCCCCCGCCGTTTTGGCGGGGGCTTTTTTTTTCGAGTTGATTATTGTCGGTCCTTGGTCCACACCAGAATTGCTCCGCAGCCCGGATTTTCGCGGTCCTGATACTGCGGCGGCAGGCCGGCCCACGAGAGATAAACTTCGAGTCCGGCAACGTCGGGTGGGTTGGCGACTTCGTCGAGTTCCGCTCCATAAGCCTTCATTCCATTCACCCAGACGGTGGGCTTGCACCCGCGCAGCGTCAGCCGATTGCCAACGAATTTCCCCGATGTGAGCGTCGCCCCGGGAATGGTGCGCAGCATCTCGGTCATCGAACGTGGATCGCGCTGTTTGATTTCGTCAGCGTCGATGAATTTCCCGAAGTTGTTGGTCGTCCTGCGCTGGTTGAATTCCTTCAGCTTCATGTCCTCCCCTTCGACGTAGACTGGATCGAGATCAGTGACGGTCTCCATTGCTATGTCGAGCGGCGCCGGCTCCGAATTGCTGACGGTAAAATTGCGATTGAAGACTTTGTAGCCCAATCGTCGAATCGACAGCTGAAAGTCACCGGGATGAATGCCGCTGAACTCGAAATGTCCACTGGCGTCGGTGCGCACTGCCTGCTCGAGCTGGCCGGCGTGCGCCAGTCGCAGCTCTGCGCTCATGACCGGTGCGTTCGCTTCGTCATGCACAAGTCCGGTGAGTTTGTACGATGGAGTAGATTGCGCGGTAGCTGTAGCTCCGACGAGGGAGGCGACAGCGATACCGGCGAGAACAAAGCTTGGGCGCCGCATGTGGAACTCCTTTCCGTACGTTTGTATTTAGCACGTTCTCTCAGGGTCCAACGCTTGTCAAGCGCGTTAGTTAAACGCGCGATCCGAGCGACGAGAAGCGGCGGCTGGCTTGCGAATTGCGCCGCATGAGGCGATAACATCATTATCGACAATCGCTTATGCCCGACGCTTCGCACCCTCCGATTCTTGTTGTCGACGACAACCCCGACAACGCACACATCATCCGGGATTACCTGGAGGCCAAAGGCTATCCGATCACCGTCGCCTACAACGGCGACGACGCACTGAAAGCGTTCGACGAAGTGAAACCCGCGATCGTGCTGCTCGACGTGATGATGCCGGGTCGCGATGGATGGCAGGTATGTCGCGAATTGAAAAGCCACCCGACGCTGGGTCGCAGCGTGAGAGTCATCATGGTGACCGCGCTCGATGACTGGGTCAACAAGCGTCAGGCATTGCAAACGGGCGCGGACGATTTCGTGGAGAAGCCGTTCGAGCTGCCCCACCTCGCCGCCACCGTTGAGCGCAACGTCAAGCTGCTGTCACCGACGGCCAGGAGCAGCGCCGCCACCGCACCGTCCCGCGACTGAGCGTGGATTACCACCAGCTCCTTCGAGACTCGCTGACGCGACTGCCGACCGTCGCCGCCACGATCGACAGCATTCGCAAGGCCGTTCAGGAGAGGGGCGAGCTCGTCATCCTCTACTTCAACTTCGACCGCTACTCCAAAGTCGAGGAGGTCTACGGCTGGGAAAAACTGGATAGCGTGCTGGAGACCACCGGCGACGCGATGCGCGATTTCCTGGCGAAGAGTCAGCTTGCTTCGGCCAAATTGATGGTGTCGTTCCCCAACGACGACGACTTCATTTTCTTCCACGTTCCGCAGGATGACACTCCAGCGGCAACGGACGCCGAGATCACCGAGCTGACCGCGGAGCTCAAGGATCGGGTGTCGTCGGAGATCGAGCGCGTGCACGGCGAAGACATCGCCGCACTGTTCGACATCTTCGTTGGTCGCGCGCTTGTCGTCTACAATCCGAAGCTGCGACTGGAGCGGCAGATCTATCGTGGCATCCGCGAAGCCGCGAACGCGTCAAAGAGCCTCGAGCACCGTGAACAGGCAAAGAAGATTTCCGATCTGCGCGAGACGCTGCGCGATCGCGGGCTGTACATCGAGTATCACCCGATCGTCGTCACCGACACCCAGCAGGTCTTCGGTTACGAAGCTCTCGCTCGCGGCAAGCTGCGCAGCATGCGCAGCCCGGAGGTGATGTTCGAGATCGCCGCTGCCTCCGACCTGATTTGGGATCTCAGCCGTCTTTGTCGAGAGCGCGCGATCGAAGGGATGGGCAAGCTGCTCAAGGATGGTGAGCTGCTGTTCATGAACGTCGACCCGGCGGACTTTGCCGATCCTTCATTCGCAGTGGACAGTCTGCCCGTGAAGGATCCGACCAAAGTGGTGATCGAGATCACCGAGCGCACGGCGATCAAGGACTATCCGAAATTTCGCGGGCGACTCAAAGAGTTCCGCGACAAGGGATATCGCTTTGCCGTCGACGATGCAGGCAGCGGCTACGCCGGTCTCGGATCGATCGCCAATCTCGAGCCCGACTTCATCAAACTCGATATGTCTCTCATCAACTGCATCGATCAGAACTTCATTAAACAGAATCTGGTCGAGACGATGGTGAGATTCGCCAATGAGCACGGCGCGATGGTGATCGCCGAAGGCGTGGAACGAAAGGAAGAGTACGACATGGTGAAATCACTCGGCGTGCATCTGGTGCAGGGATTCTTCGTGCACAAGCCGAGTACCAGCGGCGTGACCTGGCGCCCGCCGATGCATCCAGCGCCCGCTGTTACCGAGGGAGCAAAGTAATCACCAGCTGGTACGACCGCTCGGCGGCGCCGAGGCCTTGCTGAACCATCGCTTTGGCTGCAGCGCCGGCGGTGTCGCGCGCGGTGATGGAGCCGAGCCAGTCGCTCAAGCGGATGGCAAGATCGACTTCGCCTTTGACGGTGGCGCCACCTGCCGCGGCGATCAGGCGGATCGCGTCGCGACTCTTGTCGTAGCGCGGACCGAACAGGACTGGCGCACCGAAGGCAGCGGGCTCGAGCACCGAGTGAATCCCGGCGCTGTGGAAGGCGCCCCCGACGTAGGCGACATCGGCGAGCGCGTAGAGATCGCCGAGGATGCCGAACCGGTCGATGAGCAGGACATCGGCGCCCGGCGCGTCCGGTGCGTCGATGCGCGCCACCTCCAGTTTGTTGGCGCGCGCCCACCTGATGATTTTCTCGAGATGGCCGGCGGCGATCTCGTGGGGCGCGATGATCAGTCGAGCGTCGGGAATTTTTTCGCGAACGCGAAGCCAGGCCGGCAGCAGATGCTCTTCATCGGACGGCCACGTCGAACCTGCGACGAGAGTCGGCCGCGCCGAGCGCAGTGATTGAACGAGGGAAGGCGTTGGTCTTTGCGCGCGCAGCCAAACCTGATCGTAGCGGGTGTCGCCGGTGACCGTGATCCGCTCGCGTTGGACTCCCTGCTCACGGAGGCGTTCGGCGTCGGCATCGTCGATGGCGCCGACGCGATCGAGCGCGCGATAGGCGTCGCTCAGCAATGCCCGCGCAAAAATTCCGCGCCTGCCCGAGGATTCAGGGAGCGTGGCGCTGACGACGCCGACACGAACTTTGCGCGCCGCTGCGGACTCGGTGAGTGCGGGCCAGATATCGAGCTTGCTGAAGATCAGAGCGCTCGGACGCAGGGCTTGGACAACGGCGTCAGCGTGATCGAACCGGTCGAACGGCAGATAGTCCGTAAAATCCGCTTTCACGGATTGCGCGAATCGCTCCGCACTTGGCGAGTAGAACGTGTACGCGATCTGGACATCCCTGCGGCGCGCGCGCAATAGCTCGATCACGGGCAGCGCCTGCAATCCTTCGCCAACGGATGGCGCGTGAAACCAGGCGAGCGGCCTCGATGGATCGCGTGAGGTGTTGCCCCACTCTTGGTAACGATCGATGAGCCTGCGCCGCGCGCTCAGTCCGCGTCGGAATTTCGATTCACCGGCGGGAACGACAGCGGTAAATGCATCCGCTATTCGTCCGGCGACGGAGTAGGGAATTCGCAGCAGCGAATTCACTGCGCTGCTTAGGAAGTTGTCTTCTTGCTCTTGACGAGCGCGGAGTCGATCACGCGCTGCATGTCACTCAGCGGCTGCGCGCCGGTGAGGAGCTTGTCGCCAATGATGAAACTGGGCGTGGCGCCGACGCCCGCCTGCTGCGCGCGATCGTGATCAGCCTGAATGAGCGGCTTCATCTTTCCGGATTTCACGCAGTCGCGCCACTTCGTCAGATCGTTTCCGGTGGCGCGCGCGAGTGAGTCAAAAACCGCGCTCGGATTTGCGAGGGCCTCCCAGCGGGTTTGCGACGCGAACAGCGAATCGTGCATCGCCCAGAATTTGTTCTGCGCGCCGGCGCACATCGCTGCCTCGGCGGCGGGCCAGGCGTTGGCATGAATGCCGAGTGGGAAGTTCACGTAGGCGAGGCGAACCTTGCCGTTTTTCACGTACTGGTCTAGGAAAGCGTTGTAGGTCTGATCGTGCCATTGCTTGCAGTACGGGCACTGAAAGTCGCTGACTTCGATCACCCACAGCGGTGCGCTGGTGCTGCCCTGAATCCGCGCGAGGTCGGCGCGCGTAATATTGGAGTCGGGCGGAGCGGCGGCGATGTGTGTGGTGTCGGTACGGCTGGCCGCGGTTTCGCTGCTCTTGTTTCCAGCTGGTGCGCACGCGACTGACAAGGCGAGCGCAAGGGCGACGTGGCGGTTGACTTGCAATGCGATCATCCGCTAAATCACGTCCTGCCTTACTACGAAATCAAGGGAGAGTAGATACTTACTTCGGCTCTAACTGGTTTTTCCTCGGCGGCGTTCAACGCCGTGCTGCGAGCGGCCTGGCTCTTACTCCTTCAAACTGGTATTCAGATTCCCGCCCCAACGGGGCTGGTGAATGATTTTGCGCATGTGCTGACGCCGGATGCTATCGCGCACATGGAGCAGATCGCCCAGGACGTGCGGACGAAGTCGCGCGGTGAGATGGCGATCGTGACGATGCCGGACATCGGCACTCGCGATGTGCAGGAAGTATCGCTACAGATCGGTCGCCAGTGGAAGGTCGGCAAGATCGGAAATCCCGGCGATCCGACGCGCAATGCCGGCGCGGTGATTCTGCTGGTGCCGAAGGAGACGAGCAGCGATGGTCGCGGCCACTGCTTCATCTCGACGGGCACCGGCGCGGAAGGCTTCATCAACGATGCGAAGGCGGGCGACTTTTGCCGGGAGGCGACGCCGGCGTTTCGCCAACAGGATTATAGCGCCGGCCTGGAGCTCGTCACGCTGCGTACGGCGCAGGAGTTCGCCAAGGAATTCAACTTCACACTCGATACTGCGCTCACTGCGGTTCCTCCGGTTACAGCGCAACCAGCCGTTCAGTTTCCGAGCGGCGGGGGCGGGGGCGGGGGCGGAATCTCGCCCGCCGTGCTGTTCATCATTTTCATGGTCATCGTGATCATTCTGAGCAACATGGGTCGGCGTGGGCGCGGCAGCCGTGGATGTGGGCCGGGTTGTATCCCGATCATCATTCCGACCGGCGGATTCGGTCGCGGCGGCTGGAGCGGCGGTGGTGGCTGGGGCGGTGGCGGCTTCGGTGGTGGAGGCGGGGGTGGATTTGGGGGATTCGGTGGCGGTGGCGGATTTGCGGGTGGTGGCGGAGGATCGAGCTGGTGAGCGCGAGAGGCGAGAGGCGCGGAGGACTAAATGAAACTGGATGACCTGGTCAGACAACTGCAGCTCGCGTACGGGAACGGGCTTCGATCCGTCGTGCTCTTTGGATCCGCGGTCGCGGGTGAGCACAAGCCGGGGAAGTCGGATTACAACGTGCTCGTCATCGTCGACTCACTGCCGCTCGAGCGCTTGCGCGCTGTCGCAGCTGTTTCTAGAGCGTGGGGTGAGGACGGCAATCCGCCGCCGATGACGTTCACTGCGCGCGAGTGGAAATCGTCGTCCGACATTTTCCCGATGGAGTACGCCGACATCCTCGAGCGGCATCGCGTGCTGTTTGGCGAGTCTCCGTTCGATGGAATAAAAGTGTCGCCGTCGGATTTGCGGCTGCAGGTCGAGCAGCAGACGATGGGCAAGTTGTTGCAGCTGCGTCAGGCGACGATGGGCGCGGGCGGTGATAGCCGTCGTCAATTGGAAGTGCTCGAGAAAAGCTTGAGCACGTTGATGGTGGTGTTTCGGGGTGTGTCGCGACTGCAGGGCCACGCACCGTCGCAGGACTACGAGGAGCTCACACGCGCGTTGGCGCAGCACGCCGGTTTTTCGCCGGAGCCATTCGTGAGAGTGATACGGCACGTACGCGGGACGGAAAAAATCTCTCGCGATGACGCTGCCGGAATTCTGGAAGCGTATCTGGCGGCAATGGAAAGGCTCGTTGCGTATCTCAACGAGTACAGGGGATAGATTTACGGTGCGGAGGTCGCACCTGTTGTTCTCAATTTCACTTTGAGGGATGAGAGAATGAATCGTCGTTTCGCGTTTGCCCTCGCTCCGCTGGCGTTGGTTCTGGCCGGATGCGGGTACAATCAGATTCAGACGTACGATGAAAATGCAGCGCAGGCGAAGCAACAGATCTCCGTGCAGCTGCAGCGCAGGGCCGATCTGGTGCCGAATCTCGTAAACACCGTCAAGGGCTACGCGCAGCACGAGGAAGCGGTGTTCACGCAAGTCGCGCAGGCTCGTGCTGGACTGGCGGGCGCAATCCAGGGCGGCGATCCGCAGCAGATGGCGACTGCCAACGCGGCGCTCACGGGCGCACTCGGGAGACTGATTGCGGTTGCGGAAGCGTATCCGCAGCTCAAGGCAGATCAGGGCTTCCTGCGACTACAGGATGAATTGGCCGGCACCGAGAATCGCATCGCGACATCGCGCAGCGATTACAACCAGGCGGTTCAGACCTACAACACCTACATTCGCCGCTTCCCGCAGGCGATCACCGCCAAGGTCACCGGTGCCAAGCCGCGCACCTACTTTGAGGCAGCGCCGGGTTCCGAGGTGGCCCCCACCGTGGACTTTGGGACGCGGACGCCAACCGGTAGCTCGACGCCCGCCGCACCTCGCTAGCTGAAGCCGCGGACCAAGGACTTTTAATCCGGGTACTACTGCCATTCGGCCTTAACGCGCTCAGAGGTGCGAGTGGCTCCGGTGCCTGTTGTCGGGTAGCTCCCAGCTATCCGGTACCAGGCACTGGTGCTACTCGCACCTTTCACCGTGTTAACTGAGATGCGAGCGTCATCGGTCTCGAGTCCGCAGGTTTCTGTAGTCCGCGGGTAATCTGATGTATCTCGCAGGATGTCCCGGGGTTGATGTCTTGACACTATCCTGCCACGCCCGTAAATAGTTGCCCACCCAGAACCACCCGTTTTGCGGAGTCCCTTCTACTCCGCCGGGCTTGTTGCGCCTGTGCGACAAGCCTCACCCGTTCAAACTGGAGACAGGCATGAAATCAGTACGCTCGTCAGTTCTATCGTTGCTGTTGCTGGCATTTGCCAGCGTCAGCGCCTTCGCGCAAACACGCACCGTCAGTGGTCGCGTGACTGTTGAAGGCAGCAACGAGCCACTCGTTGCGGCAAGTGTAAGCGTCGTCGGTACGGCAGTTGGAACGTATACCGACGATCAGGGCAGATACACAGTGCAGGTGCCGGCTGGACCGGCGACACTGCGTGTCCGCCGCATCGGCTACGTGCAGAAGACGATCGCCGTTCCCTCCGGCGATACTCAGGCCGATATCACCCTCTCTCGCGATGTTCTGCAGCTCGAGACGCAGGTCATTACCGGTACGGCGACTACCGTGTCGAGTGTGAACGCCGCGAACGCAGTCACCGTCGTAACTGGCGAGAAACTGAATCGCGCGCCGGCACAGACGATCGACTACGCGCTGCAGGGCAAGATTCCCGGCGCGGTCATCACGCAGAACTCCGGCGCGCCGGGCGGCGGCGTGCAGGTGCAATTGCGCGGAATCTCGACGATCAACGCGAGCTTCCTGCCGCTCTACGTCATCGACGGCGTCATCGTCGATAATTCGCAGATCGCGAACGGCTTGAACGCGATCACCCAGGCGGGCGGTGGAAACTTCCCGTCTTCCCAGGACCAGCGTGTCAACCGCACGGCCGACATCAACCCAAATGACATCGAGAGCATCCAGGTGCTCAAGGGCCCATCGGCGAGCTCGATCTACGGGTCAAGAGGTACGAACGGCGTTATCGTGATCACGACCAAGCAGGGAGTGGCTGGCAGAACCACGCTCGATCTCACTCAGCGCTTTGGAACGGCGACGATCGCGAACAAGATCGGGATGCGGTGCTTCGGGTCTGGCCAGGAGTACGCTGATTGGACTCGTGATACCGACCCGGCAGACATTGCAGCCGATATCGCGCTTTACAACGCGGCGACGACCAAGTGCCACGATTATGAGCAGGAGCTCTATGGCGAGCACCCGTTCAACTATCAGACAATCGGCTCGATGCGCGGCCAGACCTCGGGGGGCACGAATTTCTTCGTCTCCGGTCTCATTCAGCACGATGGCGGACTGCAGCTCAATGACAACTACAACAAACAGTCGCTGCGCGTAAACCTCGGTCAAAAGATCGGTGGACGCCTCAATCTGCGCGCGAATACCGAGATCATTCACTCGCTGACAGAGCGCGGCGTCAGCGGCAACGACAATACCGGCATCAATCCATACACCACCTTCTCGCAGACGCCGTCCTTCATCGATCTGCAGAAACAGCCCGACGGGACGTACCCGAAAGGCCTGGCGGTCGTGAACTTCAACAATCCGTTCCAGAACACCGAACTGATCAAGACGCCGGAAGACGTTTTCCGTCTGCTCGGCAGCGGTAACGCTACCTATAATCTGATTGCGCAGGAGCGCCAGACCCTCGACTTCAGCCTCAGTGGTGGCGTCGACGCATACAACGATCACGCGAAGATCATCTCACCGGCGACCGCGTACATCGAGCAGGTGAACGCGAACCCCGGAACGATCGTTCTTGGTAACGGCACGATCTTCAACGGAACTCTCAGCGCGAACTTTACGCACCGGTTGATCCGTGACCTGTTCACCGCGACCACTTCTGCCGGACTCGGACAGGTGCGTCGCAACGTCGACATCATCGACAACACCGGCCGCGGAGTTTTTCCGGGCGTGACGAACGTTGCGTCAGCGACGCAGATCTTCACGACCGAAAGCCAGGATGTGGTGAAGTCTCAGTCGATCTTCGTGCAGGAAGAATTTCTGACGATGGGTGAGCGGCTGTTTCTGACCGCCGGCGTTAACGGCGAGCGGACCAGCAACAACGGCGATCCGCATAAGTACTACGCCTATCCGAAGTTCTCGGCGTCCTATCGCGTTCCGGGTATCTCCAAGATCGACGAGGCCAAGCTCCGTCTCGCGTACGGACGCGCCGGCAATCAGCCGACGAGCGGAAAGTTCACCTTCCTCACCAACATCATCGACGAGGGCGTGACGGGTTACCGTGCATCGACAGCGCTCGGTGCTGCCGGCGTCAAGCCGGAGACGGCGAGCGAGATCGAAGGCGGTGTCGATCTCACACTGTTCGGCGGCCGAGCGACTCTGTCGGCCACCCAGTTCAGAAAACAGATCGACAACCTGCTGCTCACGGCGTCGCTGGCGCCGTCGACGGGGTTCACGACGCAAACCATTAACGGCGGACAAATCGTCAATCACGGTACCGAAATCGGGCTCGACATGACGCCGATTCGTACTGACAGATTCTCGTGGATCTCGAACACCACGTATGCAAGCGCGAAGGGCAAAGTCACGCGTCTGCCGGTGCCGGGCTTCATTCCGCCCTCGGGATCATTCGGTAGCCGCTTCGGCAACGCGTTCGTTGCAGAAGGTCAGTTGATCAGCGTCGTGCAGGCAGTCAACGGCTGCACGCAGCTCGTCAACAACGTCTGCCCGTCTGCAAACCGAGTCCTGACGTTCGTCGGCAATTCGCTGCCTGACTACACGATGGGGTTCACCAACGAGCTGCAGTTTGGCCCGGTGCGGTTGTCATCGCTCGTAGACTGGAGAAAGGGTGGTCTGGGTGTGAATCTGACCAACGACTACTTCTACGGCAGCGGTCTCGCCAAGGACACGGCGCTCGCCAACCGGCAGCTGCAGCGTTTTGCGCAGGGCATCGACGTGTGGCTCGAGAACAACGGCTTCGTCAAACTGCGTGAGCTGACGCTTAGCTACGATCTGCCGACGGCGTTCTCGCAGCAGATTTTCCGCGGCCGGGCGCAGACTGCCCGCCTCGAGCTGAGCGGACGTAACCTGGCGACCTGGACCAAGTACACCGGCCTCGACCCCGAGGTCTCGAACTTCGGCAACCAGTCTCTTGGCAGATTCCAGGACGTGACTCCGTATCCGCCGATGAGGACGTTCTTCGTCTCCGTCGCGGCCACCTTCTAAGCGAGCATAAATCAAATGAAGCGATATACAACTCTTCTCATCGGCGCTGCTGCTCTGGTGGCCGCTGGATGTAAAGACAATCCGGTCGTGAATCCGATCGACGCGCCGACGGTGGACGCGTTGAGCGGTTCACTTACGCCCACGACCTTGCAGCAGTTGGCGACGGGCGTGCTCGGTCAGGACCGAAATGCAGCGAACGTCTTCGCGTATGCGATCGAGGCGGGAATTTTTGCGCGCGATGTCTATCGAATCGACGCCTCGGAGCCACGCTTCGTTCAGGAGACTCTCGGCGGCAATCCCGATCCTGGAAGCTTCGCGGGCAGTGGCGCATGGGCCAACTATTACGTGGCATTCCGCGCCGAGACCAACCTGCTGAAGGCACTCGACAACGCGTCGCCGACGCTGTTCACGACGGCCGAGGTCAACGCGACGCGCGGCTTTATCCAGACCATGAAGGCCCTGGATTACTGGCGCGTGATCGAATATCACGACACCGTTGGCGTGGCCATTCAGTCGGATGACCCTGCTGCGGTAACGGATATCAGATGTAAGCAGACCGTCCTCGCCTACATCGCCGCCGTTCTCGACAGCGCGAACGACAATTTCACCGCGGCTGGTGCCACCACCGAGCTGCCATTCACGCTCCCGAGTGGATTCACCGCGTTCGGACGCGATTATTCAGTGGTGTCGAATCTCGTCAAGTTCAATCGCGGACTGAAGGGAAAAGTCGACTTCTACCGCGGGCTCGATCGTAAGGCTTACACGCCAGCGCTGTTCCCAACGGCTATTACGGAACTAACGCAGGCGCTTGGCGGTGCTGCTCCCGGTGCGGTTCCGGCCGCTGATTTCACAAAGGGACCCTATTACGTGTTCGTGCCGGGTGGCTCGGAGAATACGCCGAATACGATTTCAGACGCAAAAATCGGCTTGAATCCGCTGGTTGGTGATAGCGTACAGGCTGGTGACACGCGTGCGTCAAAGATCGTCCCGCGCGTGCCGCTTGCCGGATTTGGTTTGAGCACGAGCATCACCTATGTAGGCGCTGTTGCCAGTACTGCAAATCAGGCGCGCCCCCTTGGAATCCTGCGTGACGAAGAGCTGGTTCTCCTCAGAGCACAGGCTTACATCGAGGCGGGCCAGCTGGCGAATGCGTTGCTGGATATCAACAGCGTTCGCACGAACTACGGGCTGGCACCACTTGGTCCGTTCGCGGACAAGACGAGCGCGATCAATGCAGTGTTGTACGAGAAACGTTACTCGCTGCTCTTCGAGGGACCGCAGCGCTTCGATGACCTGCGTGAATACGGTCGTCTGAACTCGACGTATCTGCGCCCGGAGACAACGACGGATCCCTACAACGCCGCGTTGCCGCTCCCGCGTCCGGAGCTGAATGCCCGTGGTGTCACGACCAACCCGGCTTGCGTACCGTAATCTTGCGCAGCCGTGGTACAGCTTGTATGAACTGGCTCGGTGCGAACCGAGCCAGTTTTATTTTAACGGGCTTGGATTATGCGTTTTTGCTGGCGAAGGCCATTTCGAAATTCTGGAGGACTTATGGTTGCGCGCTGGGTAACAGCTCTGACCCTCGTCGTTGCAGTCGCATGCTCACACCCGAAGCTTGGGCCGGGCGAGGCCTACGATCCGTCAGTGATCACCGAGGACGAGATCATCGCATCGCACGCTAACAACGCTTTTGAGGTCATACATAAGCTGCGGTCGAACTTCCTGACGAACCGAGGTGCGACCTCGCTCAAAGCCGGAACCACGGCAAATACGTTTCCAACGGTGTACATCGACGATCAGGAATTCGGTCCAATCAGCACGTTGTCGAGCATTCCCGCCGCGCAAATCTCGATGATCCGGCTGTATCGCGTGTCGGAGGCCAATGCAAAGTATGGCACGCACAATCTGACGGGCGTGATCGCGATTACCACTCGACATTAGCGGCGCGCACACGCTAATTCTGAAACCCCGAGACCAGGCATGATTAGCCGCCGTACTCCATTGGTAGTTGCGCTCGCAGCTTCTCTGGCGGCATGCACTGCGTCGAGGGTCGGGCCAGCCGATCCTGCCGATACTCACATCATTACGCGGGAAGAGATCGAAAGCTCGAAGGCGGCAACCGTGTTCGATGCGATACAAAAGCTGCGCCCGAATTTCCTGACGTATCGAGGCGAGACGAGCTTTAACAAGAAGAGCTCGCAGCCGTATCCGACAGTGTACGTTGACGGACAGGAGTTCGGGCCGATCAGCAGTCTGCGCTCGATCCCGGCCTCGCAGGTTGAGACGATCCGCCTCTATCGATCGTGGGAAGCCACCACGAAATATGGAACCGGCAACATGGGTGGCGTCATCGCAGTGGCAACTCGACAGTAATCGAAAACAGAGTTCGCGCTCTGCAATCCCCGAGTCAGGAATTACTTGCTCGGGGATTTCTATTGCCAGCGACTGAGTCAAGTCATACGTTTTTTCGCCCGCCCTAATCTGCGGCGTGATTTCGCCGCGCTCACTCTCGACGAGGAGTTTGAGTATGGATGGTCGTTCGTGCTTTCCGATCGACGCACCACCGCGTGCGCCCCGAACCAAAACGAAGCTCCTGAGTTTTCTTCTGCTCGCGTTACTCGCATCTGTGGCGCCGATCGCAGCCAGCGCGCAGGGCAACACCATTTCCGGCGTCGTGCTCGATCGCAACCAGATCCCGCTCGAGAACGCCCAGGTTACGGTGCGCGGCACCAGACTCGGCAGCCCGACCGATGCAAATGGCCGATTCCGCATCTCCGGTGTCGAAGGAGCCACAGTGACACTCGATGTGCGCCGACTCGGTTACCGGGCGACGACTGTCACAGCGACCGCAGGCACTGAAACGCGGGTGAGCATGGAGCCCGCGAGCGTAAACCTCGACGCAGTTGTGGTCACGGGTCAACCCGGCAGTACCAACCGGCGCACGCTCGGCGTCGACATCGCGCAAATCGATGCGTCAAGCGTGACGTCGAAGGCGCCAATCAATAACGTGCAGAACCTGATCAACGGACGCGCACCGGGCGTGACGATCCTTCAGAATTCCGGCGTCATCGGATCGGGTGCGACCGTAAGAATACGCGGCGTCTCCAGCTTTGCGCTCTCCAATCAGCCGCTGATTTATGTCGACGGAATTCGCGTCGACAACTCACAGGGCACAGGTCCGCAAAACCAGTCGTTCGGCGCCAGCACCACGACGCGCTGGAATGATTTCAATCCTGACGACATCGAGAGCATCGAAATCGTGAAGGGTCCGGCAGCGGCGACGCTGTATGGGACCGAGGCTGCCAACGGCGTCATTCAGATCATCACCAAGAAGGGAGCCGAAGGACGCCCAGCGTGGGATGTCACGGTTCGCGGCGGGAGCAACGAGTTCGCGAATCAGGACAGTCGGCTCTGGACGAACTACGGTCCCGATCCAGTGACAGGCCAGATCGTCGGGCTCAACATCGCCAAGCGTGAAGCCGATGCGGGGACTCCGATCTTCCAAACCGGTTACATGCAGTCGTATGACGTCGGCGTTGGCGGCGGCTCGCAGAACTTCCGCTATCGAGTGAGCGGAAATTACAAGCGCGACGGCGGCGTCACTCCGACAAACCTGCTCAAGAACTATGGCGGCCGAGCGAACTTCACGCTGACGCCGAGCTCGAAGCTGCTGGTCGAGAGCAACATGGGCTACGTCACCGGCCGAACGGATCTCGCAGCCGAAGCAGGTTACGGCGGCACCACGTGGACGACTTACTACGCCACGCCGACCAACCTTTACGACAGCAATGGCACCCCGCTGCCGAACAACGGCTTCTACAGCGCGCTGCCATCGGCCTACTACAAGCAGTATCAGATGTACCAGGACATCAGCCGGTTTACCGGCAGCGTGCAGGTGACGCACACTCCAGTGGGCTGGTTCACACATCATCTCACCCTCGGCACCGATCAGGGTTACGAGGATGGTGAAGAGTTGTCGGCCGTCCACAACGATCCGAATTTCTCCTACTTCTTTGGCTTCGACGCCGACTCGGGTTACAAGTCGGTCGCGACGAGGCAGAACTCTCTCTCGACGCTCACCTACGGCGGAACGATCAAGAGCGAATTCCGTGCGTTGAGCTTTGCCTCTTCTTACGGAGTCGATTTCTTCCGCCGCAACACCAAGTACGTCAGCGCCTATGGACAGGATTTCCCGGGGCCGGGCCTGACTGCATTGTCATCGACGACGGCGCAGCGAACCGGCTCGGAAACCAGCGTCGAGAACAACACCGTAGGCATCTATGGGCAGGAGCAGATCGGCTTGAACGATCGGCTGTTCCTCACCGGCGGGCTTCGCTCGGACAACAACAGCTCGTTTGGCGCGAACTTCAAGCGCGTCTACTATCCGAAAGTGAGCTTGTCGTGGGTGGCGAGCGAAGAGCCTTTCTATCGTTTGCCCTTCGTCAATACGCTTAAACTGCGCGCTGCATACGGGCAGACGGGTCAGGCGCCGCTGCCATACTCCGCGGTCGCGTTTGATTCCGCGGTCACTGGGCCGGGTGGATCGCCGGCAGTAATACCGGCGTCACGCGGTAATCCCGACCTCGGCCCTGAGCGCGGCTACGAGACGGAAATCGGATTCGACATGGGATTTCTGAAGGACCGTGCTGGTATCGAGTTCACGCACTTCACCGGCGGGACTCGCGACGCAATTCTGGAAGTACCCGTCGCACCGTCGAGTGGATTCCCGGGAACGCAGCTCGTCAACGCCGGCAAGATCACCAAGCACGGTGACGAGATCATGTTGCGTGCGACTCCGATCGCCAACAGTCGTACGAGCTGGGACCTGACATTCAGCACCGCAACCAATCACACGAAGGTTGTCAATCTCGGCGGGGCGACGTTCATCAGCCCGTCGGCGAACATCAGACACACCGTCGGTTATCCAGTCGGTGCGTGGTGGGGCAAGAAAGTAGTCGATGCGACAATCGATCCGACTACGCACGGAGTGGCAACGGTGAATGGCGTGGCGCAGGTATTCTGTGATCCGGGCCCAGCCGGCGGCGCACCCGTTCTCTGCGCAAGCGCGCCGCAAGTCTTCCTCGGCAACACTGTCCCGACCTCGGAAGGAGCGTTCACATCGACGCTCAACTTCCTGTCGAACTTCAGCCTTTACACGCTGATCGACTTCAAGGGCGGATACAAGAAGCTCGATGGCAATCGACGCGTGCGCTGCCATCTCTTCATCGAGTGCCGCGAGAACTACTATCCGGAAGAATTCTCACCGGCGATCGTGGGCGCGGTCAGCAGCAGCGCGTACGTCAGCGATCTGATCAACGACGCCAGCTACACCAAGCTCCGCGAGATATCACTCAGCTACAATCTGCCGAGCTCGTTTGCGAGCAGACTGGGCGCCGCACGCGCGTACGTGAGCATCTCAGGTCGCAACCTGCACACCTGGACCAACTACACTGGCCTCGAGCCGGAGGCTTCGTTCCAGGGAGGAACGCGCGGCTTTGGACAGTGGGAGCAGGACGTCACACCGCAGCTGCGGTCGTACATCGTGACGTTGAGGTTGAACTTCTAATGCGTACTCAATCAAGAAAATCCACCGCCTCAATGCGGAGATACCAGATGAAGGTGACTCGCACAGCGAGCATTCTTGGATCCAGAATTGGCGGCGCCCGGCAGTGGCTGACGGTCGTCGCGCTCTCGGTTCCGCTGCTCGATTGCAATCTCCTGAACAAAGGCCTCGAGACGACGGCGCCCGACAAAATCGAGACGTCGACCCTCGAAGTTCCAGCCAACGCCACTCTGATCGTCAACAGCGCGATCGGTGCCTTCGAGTGCGCGCTCGGCTCGTACATCGTCGACGCCGGCATGGCGAGCGGCGAGTTGATGGATGCGACGCCGACAGCGGCGAACTGGGCATTCGATCGACGCGATACGGATCCGAGCGCCGACACCCGGTACGCCACAAATCAGTGCGACGCGTATGGTCTCTACACGCCGATCCAGGTCGCGCGCGGGATGGCCGATCGCGCGCTCGAATTGCTGCAGGGGTGGACGGATGCCCAGGTCCCCGATCGACAGGACCTGATTGCCAAGTCAGCGGCGTACGCGGGCTATTCGCGCATTCTGCTGGGTGAAGGCTTCTGCGAGGCGGCGATCAATCTCGGACCGAAGCTAACATCGAACGAAGTATTCGCTTCTGCGGAGTCGATGTTCACGACTGCGATCACGGCAGCGCAGGCGGCCGGCGACGCTCAGATGCTGAACATGGCCTACGTCGGCCGAGCGAGAGCGCGCCTGGATCAGGGCAACAAGGCTGGTGCGGCGGCCGATGCCGCGCTGGTGACGCCGGGCTTCGTGCAGTACGCGTCCGCAGAGGTGGCTCCATCAACGCGCCAGAACCGCGTCGCCGATTTCAACATCGGGGGCGCAATCACGATTGCTCCTGCATATCGTGACCTCACGGTAACGGACGCGAATGGCAATCAGGTGCCCGACACGCGAGTCGTCGACACCACCGCCAAGACCTCGAGCGGCGCGCCGAGGGCAGGCAACGACAACCGTACGCCGTGGTACATTCAGACGAAGTATCCGTCGACGGCAACACCCATTCCGATTGCCAGCTACAAGGAGGCGCGGCTGATCATCGCCGAAGTGCAGGGCGGACAGCAGGCAGTCGACATCATCAATGCACTGCGTGCATCGCACGGATTGCCGGCGTTCTCGAGCAGCGATCCGAATGCGATTGCCAATCAGGTGATCGAGGAGCGCAGCAGAGAGCTGTTCCTCGAAGGTCAGCACTTCTACGACGTTCGCCGATTGAATCTGCCGCTTGTACCCGCGGCCGGCATCGCATATTCCACGGTGTACCTGAAGGGCGGTACTTATGGAAGCGAGCGTTGCTTCCCGCTGCCCGACGTCGAGACGCTGAACAACCCCAACATCTAAAACGGCGAGCATTCAAAAAAGGGATCGCGAAAATGCGATCCCTTTTTTTTTACGCCGTTGGAGCGGCCTCTTTTTTCGGAAAGAGCGGCGCGCCTTTTTTTACTTTCCACCCGGTGGCGTCGACTGAATCGGCGCGCTTGAATGTCATCTCACTGAGTTCGTCCGGTGCGCCGAGCGATTGCCACAACTCCTCGGCCTTTCCAGGCATGAACGGAAACAAGTGCACCGCGTGTCGCGCGAGCTGGCGCACGAGCGTCGAAAGCGTCTTTTCCAGCTCGGCGCGCTGCGCCGGATCCTTGGCGAGCTTCCACGGCGCCTGGCGATCGACGTACTCGTTGCCGCGCGCAATCGTCTGCCAGACCGCCTTTAACGCTTCGTGCAGCAGGAATCCGCGCGGCCCCATCGACGCATGGTATGCCTCGAGATCCTTCGCGTCGGCGGTATCGACTTCGTTGCGCGCGCCTTTGGGCACCACGCCTTCGCAGTAGCGCTCGACCATCGAGATGGTGCGACTGGCGAGATTGCCCAGCGCGTTGGCGAGATCCGCGTTGTAGCGCTCCTCGAACCTCTCCCACGAGAAGTTACCGTCGCCATCGAACGGAACTTCGCGCAGGAGGAAATAGCGGAAGGCATCGGCACCGTACTCTCCAATTGCGTCGCGCAGATTGAGATTGCCGCCGGTGGACTTGCTGACGCGCGCGCCGCCGACGAGAACCCAGCCGTGCACCCAGATTCGCTTTGGCACTTCCAGTCCGGCCGCCATCAGCATCGCCGGCCAGATGACGGCGTGAAAGCGCGTGATGTCCTTGCCGATGACGTGCAGGTCGGCGGGCCAGAGCTTGTCGTAATCGGGACTGGGAAAACCGGTCGCCGTCAGATAGTTGGGAAGCGCGTCGAACCAGACGTAAGTCGTCTGCACCTCGCCGGCGGACCCTTTGCGCGGGAAGGGAACTCCCCACGAGAAGCGGCTGCGGCTCGCGGAAATATCCTCGAGGCCTGAGTCGACCAGCGAAAGCATCTCGTTGCGTCGCGACTTCGGCTGCAGAAAGTCTTCGCTCTCGAGCAGTTTGCGCACGCGATCGGCGTAGGCGCTGAGGCGGAAGAACCAATTCTTCTCCTCGACCCATTCCAGCGTCCGCGTCGGATGGATGATGCACTTGCCGTGGACGATCTCGTCGTCCTGCTTGAACGATTCGCAGCCGACGCAGTACCAGCCGGCGTAGGACTTCTCGTAGAAATCATCCGGCGAGTTCTCGAAGATCCGTTCGATCAGGTGTTTGACGCCGGTGACATGCGCGGGATCTGTGGTTCGAATGAATTGATCGAAGGAGATGCCGAGCATGCCCCAGATCTCTTCCGAGCTTTCGGCGACAGCGTCGACGAGCTCCTGCGGCGAGACTTTTCTCTCGGCGGCAGTCTGGGCGACCTTTTGCCCGTGCTCGTCCATTCCAATCAGGAAGTGGACGTCGTCGCCTTTCAGCCGATGGTAGCGAGCGATGGCATCGGCGCCAATCTTCTCGAACGCGTGGCCCTGATGCGGATCAGCGGTCGCGTAATCGATCGCGGTGGTGAGGAAGTACTTGGCCAATTAGTGGCCGCTCCCGTTACCTGCGCCTCCGCCCCCGCCTCCGTTGCCGTTGTCGTTCGCACCCGGGTTGCCGTTGCCGTTCCCGCCGCCGTTGCGATCGTCGGCACCGCGGCCGCGCCGTCCACCGCGACGCCCGCGTCGACGCTTGCCTGAGCTTCCACCCTCGCGACCGTTGGTGCCGGGTGCTGCTTCGCTGGCTGCTGGGCGAGATGTCGGTGCCCCCGCTCCCGCTTCCCGCTTCCCACTTCCTCCTTCCCGTTCCACGAATACCGGATGCTCGGCAGTGTACTTCAACTCCGGCGAAATCTCCTCCGGCCTGATTTCCTCTGGGCCTGTGTCTTCTTCTTCCTCCACGGCGGTGATCGACGCGACGCCGAGTGATTCAGTCTCTTTCTTGAAATCAGCCAGAGTGAGGGTGCGCACCTCGCCCTCGACGCCACGCATAGTGATGCGCTCGCGGAAAATATCGACCGCCATGACTTTCTCTTCGCCAACTTTCGTCGTGACGATTTTCCCTTCCTTCGGGAAGCGCTTGCGCGATTGCACGTAGAACTCGTGCTCGTAACGCAGACAACACATTAGCCGCCCGCAGGCACCGGAGATCTGGGACGGATTCAACGACAGGCGTTGATCCTTGGCGACACCGAGATTCACCGGCCGCAGCTCCGGTAACCAGGACGCCGAGCAATACTGCCGCCCGCAGCGACCAATTCCGTCGAGGCGTTTTGCTTCGTCGCGCACGCCGATCTGTTTGAGCTCGATGCGGGTGCGGAACAATGACGCCAGGTCGCGCACCAGATTCCGAAAATCGACGCGCTTATCGGCGGTGAAATACAGCGTCAGCTTCTTGCGATCCCACTGCCACTCGGCGTCCGACAGCTTCATGCCGAGTCCGTTGGCTTTGACGCGCTCCATCGCCTTGCGACGCGCGTCTTCGTTCAAGCGGTCGAGATCCTTCGACTGATGCTTGTCCTTGTCGCTGGCGAGCCGCAGCGCCTTGCGCTCGGGCAGAGACGTGCCGCAACCGTGCGAGCAGCCGCCGTTTCGCTTCTGCGCCAGATCGCCGAGCGAATAGACGTAGCCGAGATCCTCGCCGCGCTCGACGTCGACGATTACGGCGGCGTTGAGCGGAGGCGGATCAGGATAGTCCCAGAGAAAGAATTCCTTACGATTGCCCTTGAAGGCGACTTCGACGAGATGGGCCAAACGCTACTCCTGCCACGCGCCCATACGCAGGAATTTCTGGCGGCGACGACGCACCAGTTTCTCCGGTCGCATCTTGCGCAGCTCTTCGAGGTGTTTGCATAGCACGTCTCGGAGCGACTTGGCGGCGGCTTCATGGTCGGCGTGCGCGCCACCTTTGGGCTCGGGAACGACCTCGTCGATCACCTTGAGCTCGAGCAGCTCGGGCGCCGTGATCTTGAGCGCGGTCGCTGCTTTCTCGCGCATCTCGGGACTCTTGGCGTCTTTCCAGAGAATCGCCGCGCAGCCTTCGACGGAAATCACCGAGTAGACCGCGTTCTCCATCATGAGCACGCGATCCGCCACACCGAGCGCCAGCGCGCCACCGGATCCGCCTTCGCCGATCACCGTCGCGATGATTGGTACCTGAAGCTGGCTCATCTCATAGAGATTGCGTGCGATTGCCTCCGACTGGCCGCGTTCCTCAGCACCAAGTCCTGCCCACGCGCCCTGCGTGTCGATGAAAGTCAGTACCGGCACGTGGAATTTTTCGGCGAGTTTCATCAAGCGCAGCGCCTTGCGATAGCCTTCCGGATGCGGCATTCCAAAGTTGCGCTTGAGCTGCTCCTTGGTGTCGCGCCCGCGCTGGTGACCGATCACCATTACCGTGTCGTCATCGAGACGGGCCCAGCCAGCCATGATTGCAGCGTCGTCGCGAAATGCACGGTCGCCGTGCAGCTCGATGAAATCGGTAAAAGCGAGCTTGATGTAGTCGGCGGTGAACGGCCGCTTTGGATTTCGCGCCACCTGCACCCGCTGATACGGCGTCAGGTTCTTGTAGACTTCTTCGCGCAGATCGTGGAGCTTGCGCTCGAGGGGCTCGATTGCCTCGGCAACGCTCAGCTGACTGTCACCCGCGGTTTTCTTGATTTCGTCGATCTGTCGCTCCAGCTCGGCGATCGGCTTTTCGAATTCAAGTTGCGTTGCTGATGCCACTGTCAGCTCCCCCGTTGGAGACTAACGGAAGACTCGCCGAGAATATTCCGTAGCTCGCTAATCGCCGCACCGTCGGTCGACAGTTTGAGCGACCGCGAACGCAGCCGTACCTGGGCTCCGTTGTCGTCGCTCCATCGAAACTCGATCGGTGCCGAGCCCGGGTACGTCTCGACGATCGCCCGGACGTCCGACATCACATCCTTAGAGTATGAACCCTTCGCGATGTCGATGGCAACTGTCACCGTACCGTTGGTCCGCAGCTCCGCCAGCTTGGTTGCCTCCTCGACGACGAACAACGGGTTTTCCGCGGTCTCGTCCCGTCGCAGGTAGGAACCCGTGATCAGCATCGGGATATCGCTGCGGATCCGGTCGTTGATCGCCTGCCACTTCTCGTTGAAAACGACAACCTCGGCGGAGCCCGAGAAATCCTCGATCGTCAGTCGCGCGAACTCCTGGCCGGTGCGTTTGCTAAGCTGTCGTTTGATGCTCGTGACGACGACGGCGAGCTTCATCTGCTCTGGACGCCACTGACCGAGATCGGAAACGAGGTGGGTCGCGAAGATCTCGGCTTCGGTGCGATAGTTCTCCAGCGGATGGCCGGAGATGTAGAAGCCGAGGATTTCTTTTTCCTTGGCGAGTCGCTCTGACTCACGCCATGGCTCGACGTTGGGCAGCACGTGCTGCGTCTCGATCGCTTTGTCGTCGGTCGAAGCGCTGCCGAATAAGGAGACTTGTCCGGTGAGCAGATCTTCCTGCCGCAGCGACGCTTCGCGGATGGCGAGGTCGAGCGCGGCGTAAAGTTGCGCGCGGTGTCCGCCAAGTGAATCCAGCGCTCCCGCCTGGGCGAGTGCTTCGAGGACGCGCTTGTTGCAGACGCGAAGGTCGATGCGCTCGCAGAACTCGAACAGCGACTTGAACGGACCGTCCTTCTTGCGCGCGGCGAGAATGGAATCGATGGCGGCGCGGCCGACATTACGAATGCCGCCCAACCCGAAGCGAATCTTCGTCTCGCCAACGACGGTGAACTTGTAGCCCGACTCGTTGACATCGGGAGGCAGGATCTCGAGGCCCGGCTCCGTTGCGCCGGGAACGTGAAGCTGTCTCGCCTCGTTGATGTACTTGACGATGTTGTCGGTGTCGCCGATCTGCGACGACATCAGCGCCGCCATGAAATCGGCCGGGTAGTGCGCCTTCAGCCAGGCGGTGTGATACGACAGGATTGAGTAAGCGACCGAGTGCGACTTGTTGAAGCCGTAGCGGCCGAAGGTCTCGATCTGGCTGGCGATCTCCTCGATGATCGCCGGATCGTAGCCGCGCGAGATCGACTTCTCGATGAACTTGCCCAGCTCCTGGCGAATGAGCTCCGCGTCCTTCTTGCCGACTGCTTTGCGCAGCACGTCCGCTTCGGCGAGCGAGATACCCGCCAGCGCCTGCGCGATTCTCATCACCTGCTCCTGATAGGTGATGACGCCGTAGGTGCTCTCGAGAATTGGCTCCAGCTCGGGAAGGATGTAGCTCACCGGTTCTTCGCCGCGCTTGCGCTTCATGTAGACGCGGTGCATTCCGGCGTCGAGTGGTCCAGGCCGCATGAGGGCGTTGGAAGCGACGAGGTCGTCGAAGCGGTCAGCGCGAATGCTCTTGAGCATGTCCGTAGCCAGCGGAGACTCGAACTGGAATACGCCGACGGTGCGACCGGCGCGCAGCATCCGATACGTCTCCGGCTCGTCGAGTGGCAACGAATCAAGGTCGGGCGCGGAGCCCGTGCGCTCCTGGATCGAGCGCAAGGTGTCGCTGATCACGGTCAGCGTAGTGAGGCCGAGGAAGTCGATCTTGAGCATGCCCGCGCGCTCGAGCGCGTTCATGTCGTACTGGGTGACGACGACAGTCTCTTCGTTGCCGTTGTTGGCTCCGGCGCCTTTTGACGCCTGGGTGCAAATCGGCACGTAGTCGTCAAGCGGACCCGGTGCGATGACGACGCCGGCGGCGTGCACGCCCGCGTGTCGTGACAGACCCTCGAGTTTTTGAGCGTAATCGAGCAGCTGTCGATAGCGCTCCTTCCGCTCCCTCACTTCGGGCGCGTCGTCCTTACGCGTCTGATAGAACTCTTTGATCTCGGGAATCCTTTCCTTCGCTTCGGCGACGGTGAGCGAGAAGTTGGGATGATTCGGAATGAGCTTGGCGAGATAGTCGGTTTCCGCGGGCGTGAAGCCAAGTGTGCGGCCAACGTCCTTGATTGCCGCGCGCGACTTGAGCGTACCGAAGGTGATGATCTGGCCGACTGAATCGCGTCCGTATTTCTGGCGAACGTAGTCGATGACTTCGCCGCGGCGCTCGAAGCAGAAGTCGACATCGATGTCCGGCATCGAGACGCGATCCGGATTGAGAAAGCGCTCGAACAGCAGATCGAACTCGAGCGGATCGATGTCGGTGATACGCAGCGAGTACGCGACGAGCGAGCCGGCGGCGGATCCGCGGCCGGGGCCGACTGGAATTCCCATTTCTCGCGCCGCCTTGATGAAGTCGGCGACGATCAGGAAGTAGCCGGCGTATCCCGTTTTTGTAATGACACCGAGCTCATAATCGAGTCGCTCGCGAACGTGGACAGGCAGCGGCTCGCCGTAACGCTCGCGGGCGCCGGCTTCGGAGAGCTGGACGAGCAACTCGTTCTCGGTCTTGAACTCGGGCGGCAGTGGAAACGCAGGAACCCGATACTGCTTCGAGAACTGGATCGAGCTCTCCTCGGCGATGCGCAAAGTATTCTCGAGTACGTCGCGGCGATCCGGAAACGACTGCGCGATCTCCGGTGCGCTTTTGAAGTACAATCCTTCGTCGTAGCGCATCCGGTTGTTGTCGGAGAAATCCTTGCCCAGTCCGATGCAGAGGAGCACATCGTGCGCGTCGTGATCGTCGCGCGTGAGAAAGTGCGCGTCGTTGGTGGCGAGGACAGGCAGGTTCAGGTCGGACGCGAGCTGAAACACCTTCTTGTTGAGGACGGCCTGGCCCTCGGAGTCGTGCGCCTGGACCTCGAGGAAGTAGCGATCCTTGAAGACGTCTGCGTACCAGGAGGCAGCAGCTTTGGCCTGATCGTACTCGTCGCAAAGCAGATGGTGCGCGATCTCGCCTGCCATGCAGGCGGAAGAAACGACGATGCCTTCGTTGAATCTGGCGAGCAGCTCGCGATCCATGCGCGGCTTGGCGTAAAAGCCTTCCGTGTAGGCGAGCGAGGACAGCTTCACTAGATTCCTGTACCCTGTCGAGTTCTGGGCCAGCAGAACCAAATGGAAATAGGGCTTACCGCGGTCGCCGCCGACGCGATCGCGTGCGCGTCGATCGCCGGGCGCGACATACGCTTCCATGCCGATGATCGGCTTGATTCCCGCTTTCTTCGCTTTTTCCTGGAACTCCCACGCCGCGTGGAGGTTACCGTGATCGGTAATGGCGAGGGCTGGCTGCTCGAACTCGAGCGCCCTTGCGATCAGGTCATCGATCCGATTGGCGCCGTCGAGGAGGGAGTATTCTGAGTGACAGTGAAGGTGAACGAAGGACACGTGGTAAGATAATGCGACGCGGATTGCTGGCGATAGCGGCCGTGCTTGGCGTAGTGTGGCTAATTTCTGCTCCCACAGCCTGTTACCTCAGTCGCGGCGCGTGGGAGGAGGCGAAAATTCTTCGGCGGCGGGAGCCAATTCCCGATGTAATTCGTTCTCCATCGACGCCGCCAGCGGTCCGCGAGAAGCTAAAAGTGGTTTTAGCGGCGCGGGAATACGCAAAAGACAGTCTTAAGCTTAGAACTCAGGACAGTTTCACGACATATTCGCGCCTTGATCATGACACTCTTGTGCTCGTCGTCTCGGCTGCTTATCGCGACACCCTGAAACCCTACACGTGGTGGTTTCCGATCGTCGGAACCGTCCCCTACAAGGGCTACTTCGATTTCGCCGCCGCGCAGCGGGATGCGAAAAAACTTTTCGACGATGGGTATGATGTGTACGTCCGGCCGTCAGATGCGTTCAGTACGCTGGGCTTCTTCAACGATCCGCTTCTCAACACCACACTCCGCGCGGACTCGCTGACACTCGCCAACACCGTCATTCACGAGCTCACCCACAACACCTTCTACGCTGCCGGTCAGGCGCCTTTCAACGAGTCCTTCGCGATGTTCGTCGGCGCGCGCGGTGCGGCGGCGTTTTTTCGCTCGCGCGGTCAGGAAGCCGCGGCGAAACGCGTCGAAGCGGAGTGGGAGGACGACAAACTGCTGGCGCGTTTCTGGTCGCGGGTGATTCGCTCGCTCGACTCCGCGTACGCCGCGCATCCCGAAAGCAAAGCCGCGCGCATCGCTGCGCGCGACAGTGTTTACGCGCACACTCGTGTCGCGCTGGTCAACGAAATCGCGCCGCAGTTCAAGACCATCAATCCGATCTATGCCCAGCGCGTCACGCTCAACAACGCCGCGCTACTCGCGCGCCGAGTCTACGCGACTGATCTCGACGTATTCGATCGTGTCTACGAGAAAGAAGGTCGCGATCTCAAACGAACCATCGGGCGAATTATCTCACTTGCCAAGGCGGCAAAAGACAATCCGTTTGAGGCGCTGCGAAGGTGGGCAGGCTCTGGTAACCTGCCCCCATGAGGCCGCGGGTTGTTCGATAATCAGCTGTCGCACGCGCAAGATGTCATGGCCCAATCACCTGCGCGACACTACCTTAACCGGACAGATCCGCAGCGCAGGTGTTATGACCAGCTTCAAGTGGTACGTCGGTTTCGCTCTGGCTCTCACTTTCACCAGCGCGTGCACGTCAGCTTTACGCTCGCCCCGCGATAACGCGCAGGCCGGCGTTATCAGCTCCGAGGAAATAGCACGGTCGGCATCGACCAACGCCTGGGATTTGCTACGGGACCGCGCGCGACAATACGAATTCTCAGAAGATCAATACGGACGACCACGAACTGTGCGCACTCGCCGAGGGCGTAGCACCATTTCGGTGGCCAGCGCAGACGTTCCGCTCATTATCGTCGACGGCGCCAGAATCACAGACCTGGGTGTGCTGCGGGACCTGTCGACGGCCTCGATCCAGAGCGTCGAGCTTTTAAGCGGAATTGGTGGCACCGTTTCGCAGGGGACGAATGCAGGTGCGGGAGTCATCTACATCCATACGTGGGAAGCATCGCAGAACTGATTTTCGCGGTCAGTCAACGCCCGTTGTACCCACAAAAAAACCCGCCGGCTACTGCACCGGCGGGTTTTCGTTTCCCCTTATGCTTCGTTGGTGTGACAGGCAGAAGGATCGTACTGCGGGTTGTTCTGCTCCTGCTGCGGCACCGGCGAGTTTACATCCGTACCGTAGTTTCCGCCCTTGAAATAAATCCCGGTCGGAAACACCGACTCCGCCGACCGGCCATACTGACGGATCAATCGACGCAGGTCACCGAGTCGATGTGACGTGAGGTACAGCCAGTATGCGCGTTCCTTGAACAGCTGATCGACCTGCGCCGGCGTTCCCGCCTGGAGGGTCAACGGCGGCAGCGAATTCGCGGGATAGCCTCGCAACGCCAATAGAGCCGCGTCGCTCCGCAAAGCGTTGAGGATGCTCAGCGCTCCAACGGCATCTCCAGCATGCAGTGCAGCCTCCGCTTCGATCAGTCGAGCTTCGACGCCGTCAGCGATCGTTATCGACGAGGCGCGATCGGGATATTTCATCTGGATCCATTGCACCGTCGCGCCATCGAAACCGGTGTTGTCGCCGCCTCGATTTGCAACAGTGTCTGCTACGCGTGGATCGGCGGCTGCCCCGCGCGCCTGGATGTCGCCATCAGATTGAAACGGAAGACCGTTCCCGCCTTCGACATCTGCCTGACCGAACCGCCCGACGCTCACAGTGAGGCCCCACGTGCCGTTGTTCTGGCGAGTGGTCGTCGATGAGTGTTGATAGTTGTACTGGAACGTGGTGGGCACGCCGGCGACAGCGGCCGCCGCTTCCGCGAAATTGCCCTGGTCGAGAAGGGCGCGACCCTTTGTAATCTGAGCGAGATACTTGAACTCGTCAGTCAGTGGGTCTCCGCTGACGGCCAGCGCTTTGTTCGCTTTGGAGATGGCACTGTCGAGCAGCGTGTTGGTGTTTTCCGCCGGGCCGAAGGTGAACGAGCCATCCGGATTCTGAGTGCTGACAGGCACCGCGCCGCAGTAGTTCTCGGCGAACAGGATGTACGTCAGCCCGTTGAGCGCCAGCAATTCCGGATAACCCGCGCTGTCGCTCGCAGTTTTCGCCAGCTCTTCGAAGTTCCGTATTGCTAGCTCGCTGGACGCTCGAGCGCGCGTCAGGTCGAAGAAAGTGCCGAGCAGGCTGCCGTTGGTGATTTGTTGCGCGCGTTGATCGATTTCGATCCGCGTTGGAAACGTTTCAGTGTTGATGAACTCGTCCGACAACAACGCGGACAGGTCCACCTGCTCCTCGTCGGACACCGATTGGTCGCCGTTATAGGCGACACCAAAGTTTCCGATGGCGCCCGCGCGCAACGTGGGCAGAGCGCTTACACCCTGCAACGCGCCGGGAAGCGCGACATCGGGGTCAGTCACCTTCAGGATCTTGTCTGTATTGCAAGCCACCAGGCCAACAGCGAGCCCCGCGGCTGCCAGATACGCCAGCTTCGCTCTGTGGCGTAAATCGTATTTGAGCAGCATTGATGTTGTCTCGTTGTAAGAGGTGGGCATTAGAAATTCAGGCTCAAGCGGGCAGTCCACGAGCGCGTCGGCGGCAGCGTCAGGAAATCGAGCGTGCTGAAATTGCCACCCGGCGTCGAGTTGCTTTCCGGATCGAAGCCCTTGTACTTCGTCCAGGTGTGAAGATTCCTTCCCGCGATGGTGAGCGTAGCGCCGCGCCCTCCCAAAAAGCGTTTGAAGCTTTCCGGCGCAATCAGGGTGAATGCGAGCTCGCGAAGTTTCGTAAACGTCGCATCCTCTACGTAACCGGCATCGGTTCCAAAATTGATGGCGAGGTTGGCCGCCTGGTCGAACAACGGCGCGTCCTTGTTGAACGCCTCCTCGCAGACGCCGAACGCGCAGCGGAAACGGCGCGTGAAGTCGAACAACCGGTATCCGCCCTTGTGATCGATTAGCGCGGAAATGCGAAGCAGGTTGAACAAAGTTAAGTCCGGAGAAACCGACAGCTGATTCTTGGGCAACGGATTGCCGAGGTAGACGTCGGTGTCGGAAACGGCAATCTCCGACTCGGCGATGATGTGGTCTCCGTTGTCATCGTGAAACGTGACGCTGCGACCCCAGTAGCCGCCGAGGGGATAGCCGACGCGGTGCTGCTGATTGCCGAACACAATCGCCGGCACCGGATTGCCCGGGCTGATTTCGCCCAACGTCAACAGCTTGTTGTCGTTCGTCGAAGCAGCAAGGTTGACATTGAACTGCACTGGCTCGAGGTCAACGACGCGAGCATTGGCAACGAACTCCCATCCTTTGTTACTCACTGAACCAAGGTTCTTGAACTGCGTCGTCGTCAAACCCAGCGTCGGGGCGAGCGGCACCGCGATCAACAGATCGTCCGTGCGCTTGTTGTAGTGGGTAACCTGCAATCCAACACGCTCGGCGAAGAAGCCGGCATCGAAGCCGAGCTCCGTTTCCTTAGACCGTTCGGGCCGAAGATCGATATTGCCGGTACCACCCACAGTGATGCCCGGAACATCCGTTGAGTTAACCGTTACCGTCTGTGCGTTGAAAAAAGTGATCGCATCGCGGAAGTTGGGTTTCTGACCAGACTTTCCGTTTGCGGCGCGCAATCTCAGCGAGCTGAACCACGGATTCTTGGGGAAGAATGGTTCCTGGTCGACGACCCACGACAAGGTGAACGACGGATAGTTGATACTGCCGAAGTCCTGGCCGAAGGCGCTGTTCTTGTCGTTGCGCAGAGCCGCGCTGAAGAAGATCCGATCTCTGAATGCCAAATCTTCACGGATCAGTCCGCTGACTGTCTTGTTGTCGGTATTGGTCTCACCAACCTGGAAGCGCGCTGTCGCTCCCTGCAACGACCCCGTACCGCCAAGCAGCACTGAGCCTTGGGCACGGGTACCGCGCACGAGCTCCTTGCTGAACAGCCCACTTACCTTGGTAGTCGATTTCAAGCTCGGGAACGGATTGAACGCCGCCGAGAGCGTGCCGTTCGCCGTGTAGTTGTAGATCGAGTACGGGTTTGACGTCCGCTGGCCCTCGGGCAGGTCGCCGAAGAAAACCGAGTTGGGTGGAACCAGCTCGTTGTCGTAGCGATTCAGATAATCGAGACCGGCAACTGCGGTGGCGGTGAGCCACGAGAGCGGCTGGTAAGAAGTATTGATCGAGTTTTCGAAGCGCTGCACGTCCTGCCGGGTGTTGATGGCAAAGATTTCCTGCGGTGTCTGACCGGCGAGGTATCCGTGCGCGACGGGGTCGTCTTCCGTGCCGCCCAACAGTCCGCCGGGAAGAATGCCGAGGATGTTGTTGTCGTTCTGTGGCAGCCGCAGGTGATCGGCGAGGTAGGAGGTGCCAAGCTGCAGGTTCCAGTTGTCGCGCAGCTGCACCGAGAGATTCGCCCTTCCACCCGCGCGATTCTCGGTATTGATCTCAAAAACACCTTGCTGCCTGTCGTAGTTGCCGGACAGATAGTAGGTGATAGCGTCGTTGCCGCCGGTAACGCTCGCACCGTAGGCGCCGCGGTGGCCGGTGATGAACGGGCTGTAGGCGACGAGCGGATTGAACGAAGTAGGTGCACCTGTTGGAGTGCACAGGCCCAATGTCTGGCTATCCAGATCGCAGAAGCCGGTTGGGTTGCCATTGGGACGGACGCCGGCCTGCGCGAAGTTGGCCGGATACGCGGTGACGTCTTCGATCCGACCGCCTTCCACGTAAGCGCTCCACTGAGGCCTGCCGGAGCGGCCACGCTTGGTGGTTATCTGCAGCACTCCGTTTGCTGCGGCAGTACCATACTGCGCGGCGGCGGCCGGGCCCTTCAGCACCTGGATCGATTCAATGTCCTCAGGGTTGATGTCATTGAAGCGCGAGGGGACTTGCCCACCGACGTCAATGCTGTTGGCGCCCGTCGTGTTGTCGACGCCGATGCTGTTATTGAACTTGATGCCGTCGACGATGATCAACGGCTCGTTGCCGAGTGAAATCGAGTTCGCTCCGCGAATGCGGATGCGGGACCCTCCGCCGACGGTGCCACCTGCTTGCGCCACGTCGACGCTCGCCACTTTTCCGGTCAGGAGCTGGCTTGCCGACTGTGCACTGGCGACCTCTTCGACCTTGGGCGTCACGGTTGCCACCGCCGACCCGATCTCGAGCTTGCGCTCCTGCTCACCGGTAGCAGTCGTCACGACTTCCTGTAGACTGATCGCGGCCTGATTGAGAGCGAAGGAGAGATCAGCGGTGCCGCCGTCGGTTACCGTCACCGTTTGCGACGCACCCTGATAGCCAAGTCGGAGCGCGCGAATCTGATACGTTCCAGGCCGCAACCCAGCGATCCGGAACCGGCCATCGTCTCCCGCGACGACGCCGCGTGTGGTGCCGACAATCTGAATTTGCGCTTGCGGTATGGGAACGCGTGCAGACGCGTCCATCACAACGCCGGTGATAGTTCCCGAGCCCTGGGAACGCGCGGGGATCGCCGATACCGCTATTAACGCAACGGTGACCGCAGCGATGCGCGCAAAACGTCGAACCAACCCATCGTACATACTTCCTCCCTATACTGCCTCGCAGACAGTGAAAATCGCGTCGACGTGCCGAAGTGCAGTCGACACCCTGACGGCGCGGAGGTACGCGCCGGGAAAGGCGAAGAAGTATTTGCCGGTCGCGAACGCGGGGAGGAAACTTTATTGTCGCGAAGATTCTGCCTCCCGCTGCCCTGATGCCGGTTGCAAGCGGGTCTCGTGGCAGAGGCCACACCACTCACGCTCGCACGTCGCAATGACGCGGCGCAGCGTACGCGGCTGGTCCCAGCCTTCGCAGTACGAAGAGGTAGCAGACCCGCTGTTCTCCGGTGCAGTCTAGGCGCTCTGCGAACTCCGTCAAGGCCGGGGCTCGACGAGCAGGGCTCTATGAGGGGTGGGAGACGCTGCAAAGGCGGCGAGCGGCATTCGTGTTTTCGTCGCGAACGCCGCGAGTCGGCGCCTGTTTTATCGCGTCAGCGCTATCCGAACCTGCCGCGGAGTAAAGCTCGCAGATCGATGAGTGGTGCTCTGCTCGGCTCGTCGCGCGGCGCTGACCCGTTATCCCCGCTGATTGCCACGCGCTGCATATTGTCGCGCACGCCGCGATCGATAAAGCGACAGAGCTGATCGATCGAGTACTCCGCCCCGCGGCGAGATGAGTATGCGTTGAGCGGGTAGGATACAGTCAGATAGTTGCGGGCTCTGGTGAGTGCGACGTACATGAGACGCCGCTCTTCTTCGGTCTCTTCTTCGCTGTTCAGACAACGCGCCGATGGAAACCAGCCATCGACCGCCCAAATGACGAACACTGCATCCCACTCTTTGCCTTTCGCCGAGTGGGCGGTGCTGAGGACGAGCGCGTCGTCTTCCTCACGCGTTCCGCTGGGCAGATCCTGCGTTGCCTGTGGAGGCTCCAGAGCAAGCGTGGAGAGAAATGACGCACGATCGGGATACCCCGCTGCAATTACTTGCAGTTGATCGAGATCAGCCAGTCTGGGTTCGACGCGATCGTAGCGCTCCCGCAGGATATTGTCGTAGAGAAGACGGACGCGCGCGATGTCGGCGGCGACCTGTGCGTGGTCGAGTACCGGCGCCGATCTGAGTGCGTCGAGCAGCTCCACGAGTGCCCCATGCGCAGCGCGTGCGCGCGCAGGTGGGTTGTAGCGTCCGAATGCCGCTGATTCCCACGCTGCCGCTGCCATGGTGTCGATTGCCGCGCGGGCTGTCGCGTCGCCGATCCCGGGGAGCAGCAGCAGGATCCGGTACCAGCTCACTTCGTCGCGCGGGTTCTCCAGGATTCTCAGAAATGCCAGGACGTCCTTGACGTGCGCGGCTTCCAGAAACTTCAGGCCGCCCCATTTCTCGAACGGGATTTTTCGATTGGTGAGCTCGATCTCCAGGTCCGCCGACATGTACCCGGCGCGGAACAGCACTGCGATCTTGCCCAGCGCGGTGCCTTCCTCGTGCAGCTCGAGGATGCGATCGACGACGAATTTGGTTTGCTGCTGTTCGTCGCGCGCGGCAACGAGCCACGGCAGCTCTCCGCCGCTGCGGCTGGTCCACAGATTCTTGGTGAAACGCTCTTCGGCGCGCGAGATCAGAGTGTTGGTGACATTCAGGATCGGCTGCGTCGAGCGATAATTCTGTTCGAGGGGAACCACGGTTGCGCCTGGAAACTGCTTCGGAAAGTCGAGAATGTTTCGGAAGTTGGCGCCGCGGAAAGAATAAATGCTCTGCGCGTCGTCGCCGACCACAGTGATGTTGCTGTGGGTCTTGCACATCCCGCGAAGAATTCTCGCCTGCAGAACGTTGGTGTCCTGGTACTCGTCGACGAGGATGTGATCGTAGAGCCCGGCGATTTTCTTCCCCAGCTCCGGCGATGCCTCGAGCATCAACGCCCAGAACAAAAGCAGATCGTCGTAATCGACGAGATTGCGCTCCGTCTTCCGCCGGGTGTAGTCGCCGTAAATCTTCCCAAAATCCTCGAGATAATCGACGAACTGCGGATACGAGTCGCGGACGATGTCCTCGACGGAAATGCCGGTGTTGATGTGTCGCGAGTAGACGTATTGCAGCGTTTCCTTTTTCGGGAATCGCTTGCCTTTGGATGCATATCCAAGCTGGGCGCGCGACAGTTGCATCAGGTCCTCGGAGTCGCCCTGATCCATGATCGTGAAGTCCTTGGGCAACCCTGCCGCCTGGCCATACCGGCGCAGCAATCGGTGCGACGTGGCGTGGAACGTTCCGCCGTGTACACGCTTGCTGTTGCCGCCCACCAATCGCTCGGCGCGTGAAAGCATTTCCTGCGCGGCGCGCCGCGTGAAAGTGAGGAGAAGAATTCTTTCTGCCGCCACGCCACGCTCGATCAGATGCGCGACGCGATAGACGAGCGTGCGGGTCTTGCCGGTTCCGGCGCCGGCGATGATGAGCAGCGGGCCGTCGCCGTGCGTTGCTGCCGCCGCCTGTTGCGGATTCAGCTCAGCGGCGAAGTCTCGACGCGTTCCCTCTCCCGTCGAATCGGCGATTGGACGGGATGGATAAATCTTGAGGGAGTCCATCAAACCGCGGTTTCGAGTAGCGCTGAGCGGGAGGTTACGACAGCGGTGAGGTTGAACGCCTCCGCGAACTTCACGGCGACGCGATCGCGAACGTCCTGCGCCGAGACATCCTCAAAGCCGAGCTCGCGCGCGATCGAAGTCATGACGACGCCTTCGATACCACACGGAATGATCAGATCGAAAAACGACAGATCGGTGGTGACGTTGAGGGCGAAGCCGTGCCAGGTGACCCAATCCCGCGCGTGGACGCCAATCGAAGCGATTTTGCGCCCGCGGGTCCAGACACCGGTGAACGCGGTGTTTCGCTCTCCGGGAATTCCGTAGTCGGCAAGGGTGTTGATCAGTGCCTCTTCGATCTTGCGCAGATACCAATGCAGATCCTCGCGATGGCGCTTGAGATCGATGATTGGGTAACCGACCAGCTGCCCTGGTCCATGGAACGTGACGTCGCCACCGCGCTCGACCTCGAATAACTCGACTCCTTTGCTCTGCAGATACTCGGGCGACGAAACGAGATTTTTTTCCTTCGTACCTCGACCGAGCGTGACGACGGGCGGATGCTCGAGCAGCAGCAGCACGTCCTGCGGAATTGCGCCCGAGATTCGGTCGCGGGCGATGCTACGCTGAAGCTCCAGCGCTTCGCCGTAGGAAAGGCGACCGAGCGATACTGTCCATAACTCCCTTTCAGCCACGGCGCATCACCAGAATCACGCGTCCAGCACCATTCCCATCGAGTCCAGCACTGCCTGGTCAACCGCCTCGGAGAGCGTCGGGTGCG
Organism: Gemmatimonadaceae bacterium; assembly: GCA_035248505.1. Taxonomy (GTDB): domain Bacteria; phylum Gemmatimonadota; class Gemmatimonadetes; order Gemmatimonadales; family Gemmatimonadaceae; genus UBA4720. The sequence continues at coordinate 61,231 of DATFHK010000112.1, forward strand.
CGTGAATCGCAAGGGCGACTTCTTCGACGGTGAACTCGTTCTCGCGTGCCACCGCCAGCTCGTGGATCATCTCCGTCGCGTGCGAGCCGATGATGTGGGCGCCGAGTATCTCGCCGTACTTCGCGTCGCGAATGACCTTGACGAAGCCTTCAGTCTCGCCGGCAGTACGTGCGCGCCCGTTCGCCATGAATGGAAATTTGCCGACCTTGTAATCGATCTTCTTCTCCTTCACCTGGGCTTCGGTCATTCCGATGGATGCTACTTCCGGGTGACAGTAGGTGGCATTGGGAATGTTGCCGTAGTTCACGGTGTGCGGGTGCGGCAGGCCGGCGAGGAATTCAGCGAACACGACGCCTTCGCGCATCCCCTTGTGCGCCAGCATCGGTGGTCCGGCGACGTCGCCGACGGCGTAGACGCCTTTAACGGAAGTCTCCATGCGCTCGTTGATCTTGATGAATCCACGCTCCGTCATCTGGACGCCGGCTTCCTTGATGCCGATGTCTTCAATGTTGGGCGCGCGACCGGCGGCGACAAGGACTTTTTCTACCTCGAGTGGCTGTTTTTTGCCGCCCACTTCGACGTTCATTGTGACGGAGCTCTTGCCGACCTTTACGTCGCTGATCTTGGCGCCCGACAACACATCGATCTTCCGCTTCTTGAAGCTGCGGGTGAGCTCGGTGCTGCAATCGGCGTCCTCGAGCGGAAGAATCACGGGAAGCGCTTCGATGAGGGTGACCTGAGTTCCGAAGGCGGTGAAGACATCGGCGAATTCACAGCCGACCGCGCCGGCGCCGACGATCGCCATCGTCTTTGGCGCCTTCTCCAGAATCAACGCTTCATCGGATGAGATCACGGTGTTCTTGTTCAGCTCGAGACCGATCTGCGGGAGTCCTTTGACGCGCGAGCCGGTGGCGATGACGACTGCTTTTTTCGCTTCGTGCTTTTCGTCCTTGCCGTCGACCTTGACGGTGACGGCGTTCTTGCCGGTAAGACGTGCGGTTCCCTTGATCCAGGTGATTTTGTTTTTCTTGAACAGGAACTCGACGCCTTTGGAGTTCTGCGTACTGACGGCGCGCGACCGCTTCATGGCAACGCCGTAGTCGAGCTTCACGTCGCCAACGGTGATGCCGAACTCCTGGGCTTTACCGACCTTGCTCGCCACATAGGCCGACTCGAGAAGCGCTTTGGCCGGAATGCAGCCCCACAAAACGCAGGTGCCGCCCAGGCCTTCGCGCTCGACAACCGCTACTGACATACCGAGCTGCGCGGCGCGAATGGCGCCGATGTAACCGGCGGGTCCACCGCCTATGAAAATCACGTCGTAGGAAGCCATTTAACCGATGGGTTTAGAGTGCGGGTTAAATCTAGCTGCTGCGTAAAGCCGTACCGATGCGATGAGGCTACGTCGTCAAGAACGTCAGATAGAAAAGCACACTGTGGTAGGCGATGATGGTGAGCACGACGGCGAACGAAAGGAGCAACGCGTCGACGACGGAGCGCACTCTGGACGTCTCGTACGCTCGGCGCAGCGCCAGATAAACGTACGTGAAAAGACCAATCCCAAGCACTGTGTCGATCGCGAGCTCGCCCCCCAGCCTGCGTAATAGCGCGACTCCTGGGAAAAGCCACGTCAATCCGACGACAATCGGGAAAAGAACGCCGAGAATGACGATCCCGAGGTAGGCGAGCAGGAACGCGTAGACCTGGACCGAGAGCACGAGGTGTTCCGCGTAGGTACGGCCGGATCCCATGAACAACAGCGACATCACCAGCGCGAGGAAGGGAACCGCGACGATCAGAATGCTTTTCTTCTGGTGCTGCAGATTTTCGTTGAACCGGGCTGCGTACACTACCTCCGATTCGCCGGTCTTGCGCAGGTGATCCTGGACGGCGAGCGAGTAACGCGGGATTGCCGTGTACTGCGCGTACTTGTAACCGAACAGGCCCGTATGGGGCTGTACAAAGAAGAAGACGATGTTGATGATGATGAACAGGCTGAGCGGCTTCGTGTATCGCGAGCGCCCACCGTGGAAGTAGGCTCTCGACAGCTCGCCTGGTCTGGTGATGAGAACCTTGAGCGTGCGTAGGAAACGGGTGTCGAAATGCGTTAGCCCGTCGAGAGCTTCCTCGAGGAGATGGGCGATCGAGTAGTCATGCGCCGAGAATTTCTTTTCGCCGCACTGGGCGCAATACCGGCCGCTGAGCGTCGCCCCGCAATTGCCGCAGGTACCAAACGAAAACGCCCCGGTTTCCGATTTCGGAGGGGGCGTTCCCGATGACTGTAGCGCAGTCACTCGACTGAAGAAGCGTGAGAGCTACGCTGCCGGTGTCAATTTGTCGGAGATGCGTTCGGAATGGAAACGGCTTTCGGAATTGAAACGGACACTGTATCAGGCGGTACTACGACGAACTCCTGATCAAAAGTACCGCTTTTGCCGTTAATCTCGTTGGCTACAATGCGAATCGGAGTGATGCCGTTCAAGAGTAGCCACGGGATTGTAAAGCCTGATCGAGCGCCGGCCGGTGCGCGGCCAAGATGCGCTCGCCGTGGAACGAACTGGGTCGCGTCATGAACGCTAGAGCCAACGAAGGTGCTGACTGCATAAACCTGTAGATCGGCGCTGCTTTGATTGTCGATCTGAACGACCGGGGCATGCCTAACGTCGCGAGCTGTTGATCCGCCGAGCAGAGTTCTGCAACCAGTAACGCTGATCACAACGAAAAGAGCGAGAGACGGGATCTTCATCTGCACTCTCCTCACATGATGAGAGACAATGGATTCTCGATGTACTGCCGCACCGTCTGCAGGAACTTGGCTCCAGTTGCGCCATCAATTACGCGATGATCGCAGCTCATCGTGACGCGCATGCGCGACCGCACCTCGAGCTGACCGTCGATGACGACTGGCTTCTCCTCGACGCCGCCGATGGCGAGAATGCCGGCTTCCGGCGGATTGATGATCGCGGTGAACTGATCGATGCCGAACATGCCGAGGTTGGAGACGGAGAACGTCGAACCGGTGTATTCGTCGGGCTGCAGCTTGCGCTCGCGTGCACGTTTGGCGAGATCGCGCGCCTTCGCCGAGATGTCCCACAGCGACATGCGGTCGGCGTCGAAGAGAACCGGCGTGATGAGGCCATCTTCTACAGCAACCGCCATGGCGACGTGCACGCGGTTGAATTGGCGGATCGCATCGTTCAGCCAATGCGCATTGACTTCGGGATGTTCAGTGAGCGCGAGGGCGACAGCCTTGATGATGATGTCGTTGAACGACGCCTTGTAGTTATCGCCCATCTCTGCCAACTGCGTGCGCATTTCTGCGGCGCGGGTGACGTCGAACTCAGCGGTGAGGAAAAACGTCGGGATCGGGCCGTTGGACTCAGACAGTCTCCGCGCAATCGTCTTTCTGATCTGAGTGAGCGGGACGTCCTTGTAATCGCCCTCGCGGGCAAGTCTCTCAGCGGCTGCCGAACGGCCAGCGCCGACGCCCGCTGATGCTGCAGCAGCGCGCGCATTCTCGATGTCGCGTTTGACGATGCGGCCACCGGGGCCAGTGCCTTGGACTGAGCCGAGCTGAATTCCGCGCTCGTTCGCCAGTCGCCGCGCGAGTGGTGACGACCGTTGGCGGCCGTCGGCGCCCGCTTTCGTTGCGCCATTGCCGCGCGGCGCACTCGGCGCTGATGGCGGCCGCGGCGGAGCGGGACGCGACGCCGGGGGCGATGGCGGTGCGGGTGCGCGAGCACCGGCTTTCTGTTGCGCCGGTGTCGATGCTTCGCCCTGCGACTGACCGGGCGAATTGGGAATCGGACTTCTACCCGCGCTCTCGCGCGTGTCAGCGAGTGTCTTGTTGGGCGGCGCCGACTGTTGCGCTTGCGCGGGCTGAGCCGGAGCGCTGCTCGCCGCCGCTGGTGCGCCAGCCGATGCAACAATGGAATCGATGTTCTCATCGGGGGCGGCGATGACCGCGATCAAAGTCCCAACCGGCGAGGCATCACCTTCGTTCGCCAGTCGCTTGCGCAGCACACCATCACCGCGCGCGACCAGCTCCATGACCGCCTTATCGGTCTCGACCTCGGCGAGCACGTCACCCGACTTCACTTCGTCGCCTTCGTTCTTGTTCCATTTGACGAGGCGACCTTCTTCCATCGTCGGCGACAGCGCCTCCATCACTACTTTCGTTGCCATGTCAGATCAGTCGAGGTACATGACTTTCTTGATCGCCGCGATGGTCTTGCCGGCGTCGGGCTTGGCTGCTCTCTCCAGGTTCTTGGCATAAGGCATCGGCACTTCTTCCTGATGCACGCGCAGCACGGGTGAATCGAGATCGTCGAAGCACTCGCGCTGAATGAAATCGACGACCTGCGAGCCCATGCCGCAGATCTCCCAGCCTTCCTCCAGCACCACCGCGCGATTGGTCTTCTGCACGGAGCGCGAAATCGCTTCGACGTCCATCGGGCGAACCGTGCGCAGATCGACGACGTCGATGTTGATTCCTTCCTTGGCGAGATCGTCCGCCACGCGCATTGCGACGAGCACCATCTTCCCGTGGGTGATGAGCGAACACGCATCGCCTTCGCGTTTGAGCTCGGCGACACCAATCGGCGTCAGATACTCCTCGTCGGGAACTTCGCCCTTGGTGTTGTAGAGCATCTCGCCTTCGAGAAATACGACGGGATTGTCGTCGCGGATCGCGGACTTCAGCAATCCTTTCGCATCAGCGGGCGTTCCCGGCGTTAGCACCTTGAGACCAGGGATGTGCGCGAGCCAGCTCTCCCACGCCTGGGAGTGCTGCGCGGCAAGTTGCAGCGCCGCGCCGTTCGGTCCGCGAAATACCATCGGTATCTTGTACTGGCCGCCCGACATGTAGAGCATCTTCGCCGCTGCGTTGACGACTTCGTCGAGCGCGAGCAGCGCAAAGTTCCAGGTCATGAACTCGACGATCGGCCGCAGACCGACCATCGCCGCGCCGACACCAACACCCGCAAATCCGAGCTCGGTGATCGGTGTGTCTACAATGCGCATGGGACCGAACTCGTCGAGGAGTCCTTTAGAAACTTTGTAGGCGCCGTTGTACTGCGCGACTTCTTCGCCCATCAGGAAAACGCGATCGTCGCGCTGCAGCTCTTCGCGCAGCGCCTGTGTCAGCGCATCACGATAAGTCAGTACTGCCATTATGAAGTCGTATCCGAGTAGACGTCGGTGTAGAGCTGATCGAGCGGCGGCTCCGGACTGGCGTCGGCGAAATCCCAGGCGTCCTGCGCGATTGCCTTGGCCTCGTCGTCCATCTTGTGCATCTCGCCCTCCGTGAGCTCACCCGCTTCGTACATCCGATTGTGGAGCACGAGAATCGGATCCCGCTTCATGTTCTCCTCGAGCTCTTCCTTCGTCCGGTACGTTCCGCTCACTGCATCGGACATCGAGTGGCCCATGAAGCGGTAGGTCTTCATCTCGATCAGCGTCGGGCGCTTCTCCTTGCGCGCGCGCTCGACTGCGCGCTCGATCACATCTCGCACGGCAAATACGTCCTGCCCGTCGACCGACTCGCCTTCCATCCGGTAGCCCTGCGCGCGAACGACAACGTCTTCGTTTGCGGTCGACCGAGAGATCGCGGTTCCCATGCCGTAGCGATTGTTCTCGATGATGAAAATCACCGGCAAATCCCAGAGCGACGCCATGTTCAGCGCTTCGTGAAACGCGCCGATGTTCACTGCGGCCTCGCCGAAGAAGCAAATGCAAACCTGATTGCCGCGGCGATATTTGATTGCGAAGCCAACGCCGGCCGCAATCGGCACGTGTCCACCGACGATGCCGTGACCGCCGAGGAAGTTGGTGTCGGAATCGAAGAGGTGCATCGATCCGCCTTTGCCGTGGGAGCAGCCCGCCTCACGCCCGAATAGCTCGGCCATGATCGAGCGCGGACTGATGCCGCGTGCCAACGCCTGGCCGTGATCGCGATAGGCCGTGATGACGTAATCGTCGGGGCGAATGATCGACATCACACCAGTCGAGATCGCTTCCTGACCGATGTACAGGTGGCAGAATCCGCCGATCTTGCCCAGCGCGTACGCTTCCGCGCATTTCTCCTCGAAGCGGCGTTGGAGGAGCATCGAACGCAGCAGCTCGCGACGCAGCTCCGGCGTGGTACCGCCGAAATCGTCTTTCGCTTTGGCGTCAGCGCCGTTGTTGCTCGGTTTACCTTTTTCCTTTGCCGCTGCCTTGGGCGCGGCGCGCTTGGTCTCAGTGCTCATACGCCGGCCGCCTGTACCTGCTCCCACGCGTGGTAGCTCGAACGAACGAGCGGGCCTGATTCAACGTGGCGAAATCCCATTTCCATTCCAATCTCGTACAACTCTCTGAATTCCTGAGGTGTGTAGTAACGATCCAGTGCGATGTGGTTGTCTGAAGGTCTGAGATACTGACCAAGCGTAAGAATGTCGACGTCAACCTCACGCAGGTCGCGCATCACGGCGATCACTTCTTCCTTCGTCTCACCCATGCCGAGGATCATTCCGGTTTTGGTCGGAATGTCGGGAGCGGTGCGTTTGACGAAGCGGAAGATGTCCATCACTCTCGGATAGCGGCCGCCCGGTCTGGCTTTCTTGTAAAGGCGCGGCACGGTTTCGGTGTTGTGATTGTAGATCTCCGGTTCAGCTTCAAGAACAGTGCGAATGCTGTCTTCGTTTCCCTGAAAATCGGGGACGAGGACTTCGACGGAGCAGCCGGGGACTTTTTCGTGAATCTGCCTGATGGTCTCGGCGAACACCCAGGCTCCGAAGTCGGGCAAATCGTCGCGGTCAACCGACGTAATGACAGCGTGTTGCAAGTTCATATCGGCGATGGCTTTTGCCACGCGATAAGGCTCGGCGATGTCGTACTTGGGCGGACGACCGTGCGCAACGGCGCAGTAGGCGCAGTTCCTGGTGCAGACGTCGCCGAGGATCATGAAGGTGGCGGTGCCGTGCTCCCAGCATTCCCCGACGTTGGGACAATGCGCTTCCTCGCACACGGAGTGGAGGTCCAGCTCACGCATCATGTGCTTGAGCCGGAGGTAGTTAGGTCCGCCCGGGGCTTTGACCTTGAGCCACGACGGTTTCCGCTCTGGGAGCGGCTCCGCGCGGTGACGCCCCATTATCTGATAGAGATTCTCTGGCATCCTTTGCGGTCGACGGGGAGGAGAGGGTCCGTCGAGCTTACGGAATCTACATTAAAAGCGGTCGGGGCGAAATTGTGACAGGTCGTGGCTAAGTGGTGATGCTGTCACAAGATCGGCGATTATATCCCCCGTCAGGGGGGCCATCAGTACGCCGTTTCGCGAATGGCCGCAGGCGTAGAGCAACGACGCGTACTCGGGATCGGCGCCGATGATGGGGAGCATGTCCGGAGTCACGGGGCGCAATCCGGCCCACACTGTCACTTCCCCCGCCGATTCGAGAACCGGACAAATCTCCTCGGCCGCGGCGCGCACTTTCTTGATTCCCACTGCGGTCGTCTCAGGGTTGAAGCCGACGTCTTCCATGGTGCTGCCGCCAATCATGCGGTCGCTGCGCGGGACGACGTAGCCACGGGGCCCGTAGGCAACGTGGCGCAGCGGTGTCGACGAATACGAAACGAGCTGACCGCGTGCGGGTTTGACTGCTCGCGCGAAACGGGCGCCGGCGATTTTGCCGACCCACGCGCCGGCGGCGAGCACCACACGTTCGGCAGAGCGCCGCGATTTGTCGTCGAGAATCACGTCGCAGGATTCCTTGCGCGGCGCGACCTTGCTGACGCTCCCCTCGACAACCGTAATGTGTTCGTTCGATGCGACGAGCTTGCGCAGCGCAGTCAGAAGAATGCCGTTGTCGACAGCGCCGTCGCCGACGTTGAACATCGCGCCGAGTGCGTGACCGAGTGCGGGTTCGAGCTTGCGTAGCTCCTCGGGCTCAATCCACTGCGCTGTCGGTGGCGCGGTTTTCTTGAGGCCTTTGATGCCTTTCTCGGTGATCGCAACCTGAAGGATTCCCATGCGATTGAGTGGAACGCGAACGCCGGTGCGCTCCGCGAGGTGCTCGACATATGCGGGGTAGCGATCACGCGCTGCGACAGCGAACACGTGTGCGGCACCTTCCGCCTGTTCGACGGACGGAGCGAGCATGCCGGCAGCGGCTGGAGACGCTTCGCCGGGCTTTGAAATTCCGATGACGGTGGAGCTGACTCCTCGGTCGGCGAGCGCCGCGGCAGCCGCAAGCCCGATCAGACCGCCGCCAACGATGATGACTTCGTCGTTCAGCGGCGTCCCTCGTATGTTTGCCTCTCGTGAAACCACCGGCGAGGCACTAACGTAGTGGAATCAGTCACTGTTATCGGAGAACATCATGTTGCGCGCCATTTTCATGATCGGCCTAATCGCCATGCTGGGCCTCTTCGCCGTGGGCATGGTGTTCAAGCTGTTCGGCGGTCTTGTTGGACTTACATTCTGGCTCGTCGCCCTTGCGATCAAGGTAGTCATCGTCGGCGGACTGCTGTACTTCGGAATTCGGATTCTTTCGCCGGGGACCGCAGCGAGATTGAGGGAGAAGTTTGCGGGCACTCGACTTACCCGCTATTAACAGTCCTTAAACAGGGAAAGGCCGAGCGTTCGCTCGGCCTTCTTTTTTGGTAACGACCCTGCTTTTAGCTGCTGGCCGCTAAAAGCAGAGTAGTGCGCTTTTTAAGTCCGCAGTCGCCCGTCGAGCGCTTCGACAACTCCCCACGTCAGCAACGGCACCATGATCTCATGGTGACCCGTGATTTCGTAGCCTTTTCCACTGAACTGAGTTGGCCGCTGGACGACGTTTACGCGCGGCCGGTAGTGGCGCTGCATGTCGAGATCACAGGTGACGAAGTTGGTTGGCTTCCCGCGGTTGAGATTGCGGGCGATGGTCAGCGCCTTCAGAAAAACCTCCGGCATGATCACGGCGCTGCCGAGGTTTAGCACAACACCACCATCATGAAGATTCGGAAGCGAAGCGGCGAGACGGCGAAAATCGCGGTGGCTCGTATCACCAATCGCCGCGCCGTTCGTCGCCGGATGCTGGTGGATTATCTCGGCGCCGAGCGCCGCGTGCACGGTGCAGGGAATTCCCAGCCGCTGAGCGGCGAGCAGCACGGATAGGCCGGGGTTCGATAGCTCCGAATCCTTCAGAGCACGCGCAAGCGACTCACCCATTCCCCAACCGTTCTTCATGCCGGCGCTGAATGCTTCGTTCATTCCGCGACCGGTTTCTTCGGCCATGCCGAAGGTTCCATCGACCAGTCCACGGGCAACGTCTTCAGACGTCGCACCAAACCGCGCGATCTCGTAATCGTGAATTGCCGCGGATCCGTTCATGGCGAGATGGGTGATCACCCCGCGTTTCATCAGATCAATCAACAACGGCGCGAGCCCGGTCTTCACGATGTGACCGCCAAGCATGACCACCACCGCGCGTTTGTTTTTCGTGGCGTTGGCGATGGCGTTCACCACCTGCAGGAAATCGCGCGCGACGAGGACGTCGGGCAGCGATTTCAGAAAAGCCGCGAAGCTTCGATCCTTGCCCGGCGCTGAAGCGAATTCACGTGCGGCAACTTTGTTGGGTCGCCGCTCAATAGGAATCGTCTTGACCTTGGAGAGATCTACTTCCTCGGTCGCACCGCTTTGCCCAGCCTGGCCGCGGGACTTGCGCTTACCGCCTAAGGATTCGGCGATGGGGAGTAGGACTTGAGATAAAGGTTGAGTGAGCCGAACGACAGCTTCGACTTGAGCTGCAGCATGATATGCCGATCGTCGTCACTCAGCCAGACTTCAGCGTGCCCGTTCTCTGAAAAGATTCCCTTCGTCTTGATGACGGGCTGCACGACGATGGCGTCGAAGGTGCCGGCCGGCACCTTCACCCGCTCTTTACGCAGCACGCGGATGCGCACTGGATTGCGATCGGGGCGGAAGTAGCGGTTGAAGTCGTAAGTCTTGCCGACTTCCAACGGAATGGTGCGCAGGAAATAGAGAAAGGAGCCGTCGTCGAGCGGCTGACTGACCGACGGTTCTTCCTTGTTCGGCTTCTTCGATGTCTGCACGAAGATCGAGCGCTCAGGATATATCTCGAAGCGGCGCTCTGTCTCCTTGCCACCTTCCTCGAGCTCCTGCACGAAGCGCAGCGACGAGAGCGTCTCTGCGTCCATCCAGCTCTCGTAGACATCGTTGACGCGGTACATGAAGTTTCCGCCGCGCACGTAGAAGGCCGTGTGCCAGGCAGGACGTCCGCGCAGGTTCTCGAGACCGACAACCTCCATATGGGCGTTGCCGACTCTGACAAAACCGAACTTGACATCGTACTCCATTTTCTCGCCGACGCCGAAAGGAACCTTGGCGCGCGATCCGGACTCGTTGGATGCAGTCTGGGCCTGTGCGAACACCGTGGTTCCCGACATCAAAAGAAGTGCAGCAAATCGCATCATCGTCATGAAATTGAAACGCAGTTTTGTTCTACCGGTCACGCTGCACCTCCCGTCGACGGCGTCAGTGCACGCGCCCGGCGACTGAAACGGAACAGCGACAACGCATCAGCAACCGGGCGAATTCTCGTCTCGCGTGTGCGTACATCATACCGTGGAGCGAGATCGACGTTCTCCACCCGTCGAGCAAATCGCCGCGCCTGGAGCAACAGCTCCATGTTGGCAGCCCAGCCGTTGCTGGTGATGACCGGTTTATCACCAATCGCCTTCAGCATTTCGCGCAATACCGAGATTCTGTACAGGCGATAAGTGGTGAAAGGATCCTGAGCATCAGTGCGTGGCGCGGTGCGCTGGATCCAGTCGGCGAAGCGGCGAAGACGGCGAACAGGCGCTGGCGCGCCATTCAATTCCTGTTTGGCCGCAACGATGTCGGCGCCGCCCTCAAATCGTTTGACGAGCTCGGGGATGTGCTCGGGCTGATCGGTAAAGTCAGCCTGCATCACGATCAACGCATCGCGGCGGGCATACCGCGTTCGACGCGACACCTCCCGCGCGAGTTTCTCGAGCGCGCCACCGTAACCCAGGCGGCGCTCGCCGCCGAGTATCGTCAGCGGAATGACTTCAGCGTAGGGCTCCAGGGTCTCGCGCGTGCCATCAGTACTGCCGTCGTCATAGACGACGATCTCGTACTCGCGCGAATAATCCTGAAACACCCGCCGGATGCGCCAAAGGAGCACACCAACGGTTTGACCTTCGTTGTAGGTCGGAATGCAGATGTAGATCAAGCGGCTTCCGCTGCTGTGGGTACGACGGTAGGGCCAGTCTTACGAGCGACTGACAGGCAAAATAGGAGCCTCTGCCGCGTAGTCGCTACCCCGCTAACACTCTATTGTACACCTCAGCAGTCCGTTCGATCATCCGCTTGGAGTCGAATTCGCGGGCTCGGTGGCGCGCCCCTTCTGCCAACATGGCGCGAAGACCATCGTCGCTGATTAAAGCGGCTGCAGCGCGAACAAACCCGGTGACATCACCAGGCTCGACCAGCACCCCGCTCTTTCCATCTTCGATCACCTCTGGCAATCCACCGACCGCGAAAGCAATCGGCGGAACGCCGAGTGCCATCGCATCGATCACGGCAGTTCCCAATCCTTCCGATTTTGCGGGATGCCAGAGCACGTCGAGACCAGACATGGCGTCGTGAATTTCTTCGACGAATCCGGCATCAAAGCTCTCGACGCCGGAGATAGTGGTGACGCCTTTGCCTTTGCCCCCGAGCAGTACGATGCGCGTACGACGGAACAGCTCTCCGGGAAGGCGACGTGCGATGCCGCTGACGAGGTCCAGTCCCTTCTCCTGCGTCATTGCGCCGACGATGCCGCAAATCACCGAGCTCGCGGGCCAACCGCGCTCGCGTCGCCAGTTGCGCGGCCGTTTGACGACGGGGACCGGAACCCCGGAGTACACGACTTCAATTCGATTGCCGGGCACGCCGGCTTTGACCATCGACGCTTTCACCGCATTGGAAATGGCGATGAACTCGTCGACGCCGTGTCGATACTTGATCCAAACCTGCTTCGGTGGGAACGCAACGCGACGCGTCACCACAAGCTTCGTTTTCCGTTTTCCAAGCAGAGCAAGTCTGGCGATCGAGTGCGATCGTGCATCGTGCGCGTGCATGATGCGCGCGTCCCACTCACGGGCAACGGCGCGTAACTCGCGCGCCGAGCGCACGTCCCACTCACCGCGCAGAGTCAGGCGGTAAGTGGGAAGCCCAGCCTGATCCGCTTTGCGAATCAGGGGTGAGCCGGTCGGCGCAACGACGAGAGTGCGGTAGCCGAGGTCGCGCAGCCCCGTCGCCAGCAGAAATACCTGACGCTGGCCGCCCCGCCAGCTGCGCCCGGAGTCGACGTGAAGAATCCGGGGAAGGTCCACTACGATTGCAGTTGCTTCGCGAACGCCTTGAACAGGCCGCGGTCCCACGGCTCTGGGGAATCAGTCATCTCTTCGGGGTGCCATTGGACTCCCATCACCCACCAATCCTCGTCGGTGGACTCGATGCCTTCGATGACGCCGTCGGGCGAGCGCGCAGTGACGCGCATACCTTCGGCGACGCGTTTAACCGACTGATGGTGAAACGAATTCACGCTGACGTGCTCGGCCCCAACTGCCTTTGCGATGAGTGAGCCAGGCTCGATGTCGACGTGGTGGCTGCGCGACGTGCGCGCGCCGTCTTCATCGTGATCGATGCTGGTCTCGCATTCGCTCTCGATGTCCTGCACGAGGGTGCCACCGAGTGCCACGTTCAGAATTTGGATACCGCGACAGATGGCCAACACGGGTGTTCCCCGCGCACGAGCTTCCTCGATCAATGCAACTTCAGTTGTATCGCGCGCCGGGTTGACTGAGCGTACCTTTGCGTGGCGTTCTTCGCCGTACCGCGCGGGATCCACGTCTTCGCCGCCGGTGAGCACGAGTCCAGCGACTGAGTCGAGTACCGATGACGCGGCGTCGGCGTCCGAAAGTGGAGGGACGATGAGTGGTACAAGCCCTGCATTTTCCAGAGCTTTCACGTAAGCGGCGGTTAGCCGGACACGACTAGTGTCGCCGTCAAGGCGAATGCTAGCGGTAACAGCAACTGTGCAGGCTGGAACCGGCTTGCGCGCGGACAACACGAGTGATCTCTCTTCGACAGGGTACGTGGACACTGCTCTTCGCCGCCGCGTCGGCGACAGTGGCTGAGTCTCAAAACCTGAATAGCCTTCCCGTCGCCTGCAAGGGGGAGCGCGTCACTCGGATCGATATCAATGCGAATCCGCCATTCAGGATCACCGGCGACAACATCCTGCAAAAGGTAGGACGGTTCGCGGCAAAGCAGCATATGACGACTCGCGAGAGCGTGATTCGTCGATTCCTCGCGCTCCAACTGGGCGATCGCTGCACCGAGCTCAGACGGACTGAGACCGAGCGCATCCTTCGCTCGCAGCCTTTCCTCGCCGACGCCAGCGTGCTGGCATTTCCCGACGGCAACGGTGGCGTGACGCTACTGGTAACGACGGTGGACGAAGTTTCGATCATCGTCGGTGCCGGTATCGGTGGGGCCGGCGGCGCAATCCACGCGTTGATGCTCGGCGAGGACAATCTGATGGGTGCCGCCATCCACCTCGACGGACAGTGGAAAAAAGGTGAGCGCTTCCGCGATATCTACGCGGGAAGGTTCGTCGACTACCAGTTTCTCGGCCGGCCGTATCAACTCGCGGCCGAAGGCGGACGCAGAGAGCTGGGCAGCGATTGGAGAACGGAGCTCAGTCACCCATTCCTGACGGATCTCCAGCGTTTGTCCTGGCGGACGACCGCTGGCAACCAGAACGGATATTTCTATTTCCGCAGGCCGGGCGCAATTGCATCAGCGCTCAGACTCGATCGCTCGTACAGCGACATCGGCGGCGTCATACGTATCGGACCGCCTCTCGGCCGACTGGCGCTTGTTGGCGGATCGTTGTCCTTCGAGGACGAAGATCCCGCCCAGACCCCGGTCACGATAACCGACCTCGGCGTGCTGCCGGACACCAGTACCGCGCTCATCAATCGGTACAGCAAGCATCAGACTGCGCGCATCAACGGACTGTGGGGCCTGCGTAACGTTCACTTTCTGCGAGTCAGCGGATTCGATGCGCTGGAGGGAACTCAGGACCTGCGCACTGGCGTGCAGGTCGCCACACTGCTCGGCAAGGGCGTTACGTGGTTGCGCGGCAAGGAGGAAGACTGGTTCGGATCGACGAATTTGTACGCCGGGATGGCGTCGCCGATTTACTACAGTGCTGTGGAGTTGGCAGGTGAAGGACGACGCGACGTAAATGGCGACTTCGATGGCCTGCTGGCGCACGGCCGCGGCGCATTGTACCTGAAGCCGTTCAATCGGCAGACGGTGATCTCCGATCTGACGTTCAGCGGTGGATGGAAGCAGCGCATTCCGTTTCAGCTTTCATTTGCAGATCGTGATGGCGGCCTGCGAGGATTCCGATCCTCAGATGTGGGCGGCGGACGACGACTCGTGGCGCGGGTTGAAGACCGTTATCTGATCGGTCGGTACAAGGAATTCGCTTCGGTCGCTGTCGCGGGTTGGGCGGACGCGGGGAAAATCTGGGCGGGCGATTCGCCGTTTGGTCAGACGACGCCTTTGTCGGGGTCGGTTGGCTTCAGCCTGCTCGCTGCATCACCGCCCCAATCCCGGCGTACGGCGCGCGTCGATTTCGCGTTTCCGCTCCGCGGGCCTCACGGCCACGGTTGGGAAGTGCGATTCCTCGTCGACGATTTTACGCGAGTCTTCCGCACCGAGCCGAGGGACATCTTTTACAACCGGGAAAGGTCGGTTCCGTCGTCGGTGTTCAACTGGCCGTGAACTCGGCGTCCGGATCGCGCTAGCTACTACGCGCGATACCGACGCCGAGACTACTTCTGTTCCGGCACGAACTCCCACCGACTAAATACTTGCGCAACTACAATTAATTCACCGGGATTGACTGGTGTGGGTGGTGGCGGCGGTGCCATTGCGGGCACACCGGCGTACCCGCCGCCTGATGTCAGTGTCACGCTCTCAAGTTGCGCGCTACTCATCCCGCGGATCATGATCGGAACTGCGACACCACTCGAGCCCATAGAGATCAGGCGGCCGAGTGTGCCCCCGGCGCCCCGGGCCATCACATCCGCATCGGCGCGAGCTTGTCGAACGGCGTCCGCGAGCGCCGTTCGCCGAGCCTCCTCGGTGCTGGACGCAAGGAACTGAATCGATGCAATGTCGGTCGCGCCCGAGTTAATAGCAGCGTCGATTACTTTGCCTACGTCGTCAAGGCGACGCACTTCTGCACGCACGGTATTCCGGGCGGAAAAACCTGTGAGTCGCGGTTGCTGATTCTTCGGATACTCATAGACCTGCGTCAGGCTGTATCCCGATGTCACGATTTGCCGCTCGGTGAGACCGGCCGCGCGCAACGCACTAATGACTGCCGCGATTTTTTCTGCATTTTTTGACGCTGTTTCGACGGCGCTCGACGATTGCGTCGTGACACCAATCGTGACATATGCATAGTCTGGGGCTAGCCGGATCTCACCACGCCCGCCAGCGGTAATCTCAGGATGCTGGGACGTTGGAGGAACCTGCGAAACAACCGCCTGAGTCGAGGCGGCCACTAGCATCAGCGCGACGAACGACACTCTAAGCATGCGATCCTCCGGATGAACGTGAGCCATTGTGAGACGCCGGAGTATCCAAGACTTGCACAATCCTATCTCTGGCCTGCCGGCACCCCCCTCATCATTCTGCGCACGGCGAATACCAGCAGTCCGCACACGATTGCGGCGATGAACAGCGAGATCGATGTCTGTCTGAACAGCGCGGGCATCTGGAGAAGTTTCTCGGGATCGACTTTGCCGCCGACGAGGCCGGCAATGAGGTTGCCAAGTGCGGACGCCATGAACCAGACGCCCATCATCTGGCCCTTGAACTTGTAGGGCGCGAGCTTGGTCATCGAGCTGAGACCGACGGGGCTGAGTGAAAGCTCACCCACGCTCTGGAAGAAGTAGCTCCACACCAGCCACCACGGCGACACTCGAACGTTGCCGCCGTTACTGATGATGATGTTGGCCGCCTCCCACATCACGACGAAGCCGATGCCGGCGAAGAAAAGTCCCCACGCGAACTTCGCGACGCTCGATGGATCTTTGCCGCGTCTGCCGAGTGCGACCCACAGCCAGGCGAAGACTGGCGCGAGCGCGATGACGAATACGGAGTTCGCCGCCTGCAACCAGAGGGTGGGCATCTCCCAGCCGAATACGACTCTGTCTGTGTAATCCCGGGCGAACAGGTTCAACGACGTCGGCGCCTGCTCGAACGCTGCCCAGAAAACGGTCGCGAAGAAGAAGAGAAGGATGATGACGACGATGCGCTTTTTCTCGTCAGTGGTGAGTCCGCCGCCGACGAACAGGTAGATGAAGTAGATGAGCGCCAGCGCGAGCATGATGAGGCTCATCTTTTCGGCGAGCGAAACCGGATTGATGTGGATCACGCCGGCCATCGTCAGCACTACCAGCAACGCAATCACGGCGACACCGATCAATGAAGACAGCTTCACCCGTCGGTGCTCGCGTGGATCGGTTGAAGCGGGCTCGACGCCGATCTCGCCGAGCGTCTTGTCGGCGCGCAGGCGATAAGTGATGAGTCCGATCAGCATGCCGACGCCGGCGGCTCCAAATCCGAGGTGCCAACCTACTTTCTCACCAAGCACGCCGGTGATGAGTGGAGCGACGAGGGCGCCGGTGTTGATGCCCATGTAGAAAATCGAGAAGCCCGCATCGCGTCTCGATCCGCCTTCGGGATAAAGGTCGCCGACGATCGCTGACACGTTCGGCTTGAGCAGACCGGTGCCGATTACGATGAGAATCAGGCCGATGAAGAACGCCGACTGCTCGAAGACGATCGAGAGCGCGATCGATAGATGACCGAGTGCGATGAAGATTCCGCCGTACCAGATGGAGCGGCGCAGACCGAGCCAGCGGTCGGCGATCCAGCCGCCGGGGAGAGAGGCGAGATAAACGCAGGCTGCGTAGATGCCGACGATCGACGATGCAGTGTCCCGCTCGAAGCCAAAACCGCCCTGGGTGAGGGCGGCAGTCATGAACAGCACGAGCAATGGACGGATCCCGTAGTACGAGAACCGTTCCCACATCTCGGTGAAGAAGAGGGTGCTCAGGCCAACCGGATGCCCGAAGAAGCGTCTTTCGCTTACGCCCCGACCGATTGCCGGAGGTGGCTCGTCGTGTGTCACGGTTCCCGCCGAAGGCTGCTGGAAGACATCTCGTTCGCGTTTCGCCATTGTCGGAAGGGTTAGAGGGGGAAGCGGGAAGCGGGAAGAGGGAAGCGATCAAGCATGGACAGCCGCGAGGGGCAAATACCGTTCAGGTGGATGTACGCCGCCTGCCTCTTTTTGTTGCTCCCAGCTGATGGTCGTCGGTGGCTGCTTGATACACGCGGCGAAGTGGCCCGGGGTTTTTTCCTCGAGGGGAGGCACAATCTTCATGCAGGCGACGTCCTTCGCCGGGTGATGACAGCGTGGATGAAACACACATCCCGGTGGCGGGCTCGCTGGCGACGGGACATCGCCCTCGAGGATGATCCGGTTCTTACGCGCCTTGGGATTGGCGACCGGCACCGCGGACAGCAACGCCTGGGTGTACGGCATCAACGGTTCTCGATATAAATCGTCCGCCGTCGCCAGCTCGACGACTTTGCCCAGATACATCACCGCGACACGATCGGCAATGTGCTCGATGACGGAAAGGTCGTGCGCGATGAACATGTAGGTGAGATTGTGCTCTCGCTGCAGATCTTCGAGCAGGTTGATCACCTGCGCCTGCACCGAGACGTCGAGCGCGGACACGGGCTCATCGCAGACGATGAACTGCGGCTCGACCGACAGCGCGCGCGCAATGCCGATGCGCTGGCGTTGTCCACCGGAGAACTCGTGCGGGTAGCGATTGGCGTATTCCGCACGCAGACCTACTTCCTGCAGTAGCTGACGGACGCGGGCGTCGGCAGCGGCTCCTTCCGCGAGCCTGTGGATGGTCAGCCCTTCGCGAATGATCGCGCCAACCGTCATGCGCGGGTTGAGGGACGACACCGGATCCTGAAAGATGATCTGCATTTGCCGCCGCAGCGCGCGCAAATCCTTGCGATCGAGCGCGCGGACGTCCTTGTCCTCGAATTTTATTTCGCCGCTCGTCGGCTCGAGCAATCGGAGAATCGTGCGTCCGGTCGTGGTCTTTCCACAGCCGGATTCTCCGACAACGCCGAGAGTCTCGCCGCGCTCGATATCGAACGAGACATCGTTCACAGCTTTTACCGCACCCACCTGACGGGAGAAGACTCCCTTCTTGATCGGGAACTCTTTGCGGAGATTCCGCACCGACAGCAGCTGGTTGCGGGCGGTTTTCGGCGGAATGCTGGCGGCGGAAGTGCTCATGCTGCGCCGACTCCCTCGCGAATCACCAGCGGTTCGTGCGGCTGATCGCGATGTTGTGGTTCGACCGCCAGATGGCACCGCGACTTGTGGTTCGGGCCGACGTCGTACAACGGTGGATGCTCGTGCTCCGGGCGATCCCACGAGTAGCGGCAGCGCTCGAAGAACCTGCAGCCCTTTGGCCAATTGGTGGGAGCCGGTACAGTTCCCGGAATCACGTTCAGTCTTTCCATATCACGCCCGATGTGCGGCATCGAGTGCATCAATCCCTCGGTATATGGATGATGCGGCCGAGCGAACAGCTCGCTGACGCTCGCTTCTTCGACAACCTCACCGGCGTACATCACGATCACCCGCGACGTCGTCTCGGCGATCACGCCGAGATCGTGGGTGATCATCAGGATAGAGGTGCCAAATTCCTTCTGCAGATTTACCAGCAGGTCCAGGATCTGCGCCTGGATGGTGACGTCGAGCGCGGTCGTTGGCTCGTCGGCGATGATCAGCGCCGGTTTCATTATCAGCGCCATCGCAATCAACACACGCTGCCGCATGCCGCCCGACAATTGATGCGGATATTGTTTTGCCCGCTCCTCCGGCGAGGGAATCCCGGTCAGCGCCAACGTCTCGACGGCACGATCCCAGGCCTGTCTGCGGCTCACGCCGCCATGAACGCGCATCACCTCGGCGACCTGATCTCCAACACTGAAAACGGGATTGAGCGCGGACATCGGCTCCTGGAAAATCATCGAGATCCGATTGCCGCGGATCTTCCGCATCGCGTCGTCGTCGAGCGTGACCAGGTCCTGTCCCTCGAACTCGATGCGACTGCCGCGCTCGATCCGTCCCGGCGGCTGAATCAGTCGCAGAATCGACAGCGCAGTGACGGATTTACCGCACCCGGATTCGCCGACGATTCCCACCGTCTCGCCTTCACCGATATCGAACGACACGCCGTCGACCGAGCGCGCGACGCCGGCCTCGGTGTGGAAGTAGGTGCGCAGATCGCGGATGGCAAGGAGGGGGGTCATCGGCGCTCGTACAAGTCGCGCAGCGATTCGCCGAGCACATTCAATGTCATCACGGTTATCACCATGAAAAATCCCGGAAATACCGACATCCACCAGAGTCGCGCGATCTGGTCGGATCCGTCGTAGATGATGTTGCCCCAGCTCGCCAGCGGCTGCGGCACGCCAATCCCGATGTACGACAGCCCTGCCTCGAGAACGATTACGTGTGCGATCCCCAAAGTTGCCGCAACAACTATGGGCGACACGAGGTTTGGCAGCAGATGTCGCACCAGTATCCGTCTCCGACTCGCGCCCAACGCCTCCGCTGCTGCTACGAATTCGGCGTGTTTCAACGCAAGAACCTGACCCCTGACAATGCGACTGAGGCCGAACCAGCCGGTAAGTCCGAGGAAGACTATCAACGATCCAATCGACAGATGTGGCCACGCGACCAACACGCCCAGCATCAACAGCAATCGCGGAATCGAAAGCAGGGCGTCGAGCAATCGCATCATCACGGCGTCGACGACACCACCTGCGTATCCGGAGATTGCGCCGTACGCGACTCCGAACGTAAGGCTGACGAGCGTCGCGAGAATGCCGATCGTAAGCGACAAGCGCGCGCCGTAGATCACTCTGCTCAGAACGTCCCTGCTGTAGGGATCGGTTCCGAACGGATGCGCAAGTGACGGCGCCAGATCCTTACCGGCAACGATATCGGGTTGCGCAGCGGGATCGTAGGGCGCGATGAGCGGCGCCAGCACGGCGATCACGACGATGACGCCCAGGACCATCAGCGCGACGCGTGACGAGCGCTTGCGCAGAATCGCGCGCACGCCGAGCCCGAGCGGCGACTGGCGCGGTCGAGTGAGCTCAGTGGGCGCGGAGTCTTGGATCTGCCCAGGCATAGAGCAAGTCTGCAAGCAAGCTTCCCAGTGTGACCATGATGCTGCCGATGATCACTCCACCAACGACGAGCGGATAGTCCCGCGCGCCGATCGCATTTATGACGGCGTAACCCATACCAGGCCACGCAAAAATCTTTTCGATGAAAAACGCGCCCGTCAGCAGCGCGGGGAACGACAGGCCAATCAGCGTAATGATCGGCAGTAGCGCATTTCGCAGTGCGTGGCGGCGCAGCACCTGCCTCTCAGTGAGGCCTTTGAGTCGCGCGGTGCGGATATAGTCGGCCGGCAGAACGTCGAGCAGTGCCGCCCGCTGAAACCGCGCCACCGACGCTGATGCCAGCACCGTCAGCGTCAGCGCGGGCAGCGCAAGATGTCGCAATCGATCCATGATCCTGCCGCCGAGTCCGAGGAACTCGTGCATCACCGGATCAACGGCACCGCCGACCGGAAAGACAGGTATCCAGTAGGTGAAGGTGAGCAGCGCAAGAATTCCCAGCCAGAAATCGGGCATCGAAAAGAAAAAAAGCGTGATGCCGCTTAGGGTGTGATCGACGAACGTTCCTTTGCGCGCGACCTGGATCAGCGCCACCAGAATGCCGAGGAGAAAGCTGCCGACGAGCGCAACCGACATTAACAACAACGTGTTCGGTAATGCGCCGGCCAACACTTCTCCGACGGGACGATCGTGCGAGAAGGACCAGCCCAGCTCCCCGCGAGCGAGCGCGCTGACGTATCGCACAAACTGCTCGGGGAGCGGTCGGTCGAGACCGTACTGTGCGCGCAAAGTCACCCGGACTTTTTCACTGACGTTTGGATTGTCGAGGATGGCGCTGAACGGATCGCCGGGTGCGAGATGAATCAGCGCGAAGGTGATCGCCGCCACGATCGCGACGATCACCACCGCCTGAATCAGCCGACGTGCGATGTAGCGGAGCACCCGCTACTGCGATGGTGGAATGCTGTCGCGCGCGATGCGCTTATCGGACGGAATCCACCAGTCCGCGAGATGCGCCCACCACGCGTCCGGTCTCATCGGCGCCAGCTTTAACCGTGAGTGATAACCGACGATCTGCTTTGGCTCGGCGAGCCAGATCGCGGGAGCATCCTGGATGATGGTCTGGTACGCTTTCGTGAAATACTCGCGACGCTTCGCCGGGTCGAACGCAGCCACTCCGCTGTCCACGTAGGCGTCGAAGACCGGATTGACGTAGGAGCCGTAATTGTTGCCGCCGTTGCTCGCGGCTGCCGTCCCCCACGATCCAATGACCGCGTTCGGACTCGGCTGGGTGTTCCACTGCCCGATGTATGTATCGAACGCGCGCTTGCGGGCCTTGTCGATCATAGCGGGGAACGCGAGCTGATCAACGTCGACCTTGACGCCGACCTGGCGCAGCTGCTCCTGGAGAAGCACCGCCGTCTGGACACGGATTCTGCTCGATGACGGAACGGAAACGCTGAAGCGCAGCGGACGACCATCTCGCACCCGCACGCTATCGTTACCAGACAGTCGCCAGCCAAGGGAGTCGAGAAGCTTGCGGGCGGCAGCGGGATCGTAGGGGATCTGCGGCAGCTTTGGGTCCGTCGTCGAGTACGCGCGAATCGTCGGCCCCAGTGCCGGCAGTGCGGTCGTGTCGTAGGTGCTGCGCACGATCGCGGCTCTGTCGGTAGCCATGGTCAGCGCGCGGCGCAGGTCGCGGTTGCCAAACAACGGATGCGGGCGATCGTGATTGTTGGGGTCGCGCAGATTGAACTGCACGAAGGTATAGGCAAGCCACGGTTTAGTGGCGACGGCCAGCGTCGGGTGCTTCTTGACGTCGGCGAGGTTCTCTGGCCGCAGGTTTTCGAAAAGGTCGGTCTCACCGCCAAGGAAACGCGTCAGCAGGGTATTGAAGTCGGGACCAATGCTCCAAATGAGGCGTCTGATCTTGGGAGCGCCGTGGTAGTTGGCGGTGTCAGCGACCAACTCCACTGCTGCCGAGGGGATCCAGCGCGAAAAGCGATACTGACCGGAACCAATCGGACTCTTGGCCTGCGGCGAGCCGCGCCAGCCTGCCGGCGCGATGTCTTTCCAGACGTGTTCGGGTATGATCGGATTCTGGAATGCGGCGTCGTAGAACTGTTGCGGCGACCGCGCGCGGAACCAGAAGACGGCGGTCGCGGAATCGGGCGTACTCACCGAATCGATGTTGGTTATCACCGACGCCAACGGCGCCCCCAGCGTCGAGTCCTTGGTGGTGGCGATGGTGAAGCGAACATCGTTCGAGCGAACCGGCTGACCGTCGTGCCACTTCGCGTCTGGATTTAGGTGGAACGCGATGCTCAGCGAATCGGCTGACCACGTCCAGCGATCGGCGAGTCTTGGCGTGAAGCCGTGGTCGCCGACAATATTGAGCGAGTCGCCAATGTCGGCCAGACGGTCGTAGAGCATGTCGACGATCTCGGCGGCAGTGGTCGTTTGAACCAGCGCGGGAATCAGCGCATCGGGATCCCCACCGGCGGCAATCGCCATGGTGCCACCGGGAGTCTTGCCGCCTTCAGTTCCGCATCCACACAGCAACAGCGCGCAAAGGATTCTTCTGTACCTTACCGCCGCCATGTCCAGTCCTCGTCGAGAAATTGCGGAACGCGCGCGAGCGTCTCGGCGCGAATGTCTGATTCCGTCAGCTCCGTCACCTCTTCATCTTCCAGCGATCGCACCGCGTCGAGCATGGCCGCCGCGACCTCATCCACTTCCGGCGCTCTCCCCAGGAGCGAGTGAAGCGACGCCGGCGGCGACCAACGACGATTTTCAATTGGCATCACGGACAAATCGAGAAGTGACGACTGGTCATCATCGACGAGGATAGAGCCGTGTTGCAACAGGGCGCCGTCCTCGCGCCACTGCGCGCTGCCGACGAGTTTGGCGCCGTCGGCCGTCAGCTCGCCGCGGGCCGGCGTCTCGAAGCAGGGCCGGAGACTCGGTGCTTCGGCTCGTTCTGCCCCGACGGCCGCTTCGACGAGGACGCCAAGGCTGCGGAGCCCGTGCTGCAGAATCAGATTGATGTGCGCGTAGGTCTCATTGAGACCGGCGCCGTCGATCGGAGCAGTCACGCTATAGGTGACTTCCCGGTGATGAAGAATCGCGCGCCCGCCCGTCGGCCGTCTGACCACGTCGATGCCGGCGTGCCGGATCTTCTCCAGATCATAGAATCCGCGCGCGGGCTGATTGCGTCCGAAGGAGAGTGTGGGTCGCGCCCAGGTGTAGATCGAAAAGACGGATTCACCAGTGACTGCAGCGCGCGATTGGAGCGCGACGTCTCGCGCCATATTTTCGGCGCCGGAGCGAGGCGGCGCGACGAGAAAACGCCAGCGGCTTTTGCTTCGCCGAGGGTGCATAGAGTGTTAAATTCAAACTCCTATGAGTACGACAATCAAGCACGTTGAAAACGCGATTCCCCCCGCGGAATCTTTCATTCCAAGACATGTAGGACCCGACGAGCGAGACGTGGCCGAGATGGTGAAGTTCCTCGGCTTTCCCTCGCTCGACGCGCTCATAGATGCAACGGTGCCGCGCAAAATCAGGATGCGGCATCCGCTCAACATCCCGAAGGGTGTGACCGAGCTCGAGGTCCTGACGTATTTCCGCGCGCTGGCGGCGAAGAATCAGGTCTTTCGCTCGTTCATCGGAATGGGCTACTCGGACACCGTGACCCCGCCGGTGATTCAGCGAAACATCATCGAGAATCCAGGCTGGTACACCGCGTATACGCCGTACCAGGCGGAGATCGCGCAGGGGCGGCTGGAAGCGCTGCTCAACTTCCAGACCATGGTGATGGATCTGACAGCGATGGAGATCGCGAATGCATCGCTGCTCGACGAAGCAACTGCGGCAGCGGAAGCAATGACGATGAGCTACGCCATCAAGGGAAAACCGGGTAAGGAAGTTTTCCTGGTTGCGTCAGAGTGCCATCCGCAAACGATCGACGTGGTGAAGACTCGCGCGAGTGTGCGCGGCATCGAAGTTCGTGTCGCGAGCTACGCTGATTTCAACATCACTCCGGAAGTGTTCGGTGTACTGGTGCAGTATCCGGCGACCGATGGCGCGGTGTACGACTACACCAAGACGGTCGAGCAGACACACGCCAACGACGCGCTCGTCACCGTGGCGGCGGACATTCTCAGTCTCGTGCTGTTGACACCGCCGGGCGAATGGGGCGCCGACATCGTGGTGGGAAATACCCAGCGCTTCGGAGTTCCGCTTGGCTACGGTGGGCCTCACGCCGCGTATTTCGCCACGCGCGACGAATTCAAGCGTCAGATCCCGGGTCGCATCATCGGTGTCTCCCGTGATGCAGATGGAAAGCCGGCGCTGAGGATGGCACTGCAGACGCGCGAGCAGCATATCCGGCGCGAGAAGGCAACGAGCAATGTCTGTACGGCGCAGGTGCTACTGGCAGTCGTGGCCAGCATGTACGCCGTCTACCACGGGCCAAAGGGCCTAAGCCGCATCGCACGGCGAGTCCACGGCTACGCCGCCGCGCTGAGCGAAGGTCTGCGCCGACTCGGCTTCACCATCGTGCACGACGATTTCTTCGATACGATTCGCGTCGCGGTCGGCAAGCGAAACGCACAGCAGATCATCGACGAGGCGCAGAGTCGTCGCATCAACATGCGCTTCATGGAAGATCGGACGATCTGCATCGCGCTCGACGAAACCGTCAGCAACGACGACCTCGCCAACCTGCTGGCAGCGTTCAATGGGGGCAAGGATCCGGATTTCGGCGTCGACGATCTGGCGCTCAATGCCGACACGCGCTACGACGAGCGGTTCAATCGCACGACGTCGTTCCTGACGCATCCGGTGTTCAACAGGCATCATGCCGAGACCGAGATGCTGCGGTACATGCACAAGCTCGAATCGCGCGATCTGTCGCTGGTGCACTCGATGATTCCACTCGGCTCGTGCACGATGAAGCTGAACGCGACGGCGGAGATGATGCCGATCACGTGGCCCGGCTTCGCGAAGATCCATCCCTTCGCGCCGCTCGATCAGACTGACGGATATCGGCAGCTGTTCGACGAGCTGGAAAGCGCGCTGGCGGATATCACCGGCTTCGCTGGCGTTTCGCTGCAGCCCAACGCCGGTTCGCAAGGTGAGCTCGCAGGTCTGTTGGTGATCGCTGCCTATCACGCATCGAGAAACGAGTCCCATCGCAATGTCTGCCTGATTCCGCAATCCGCGCACGGAACGAATCCGGCGAGCGCGGTGATGGCCGGGATGCGGGTTGTCGTGGTGAAAACCGACGAGCGCGGCAACATCGACGTCGCCGATCTACGAGCGAAAGCCGAAGAGCACGGTTTGAATCTCGCGGCTCTGATGGTGACGTATCCGTCGACGCATGGAGTGTTCGAGGAGTCGATCGTCGAGATCTGCGACGTCGTCCACAAGTACGGCGGTCAGGTTTATATGGACGGCGCCAACATGAACGCGATGGTTGGCTTGTGCCGACCATCGGACATCGGGGCCGATGTCTGCCATCTCAATCTCCACAAGACTTTCTGCATTCCGCACGGTGGTGGCGGGCCGGGGATGGGTCCGATCGGAGTCGCCAAGCATCTGGTGGCGTTCCTGCCCGGGCATCCGGTGGTTCGTCTCGATGGCCGCACTGAAGTCGGAGCCGTTTCGGCGGCACCGTGGGGCAGTGCGAGCATTCTTCCGATCTCGTATGCCTATATCAAACTGATGGGCGGTGAGGGACTCGAGTACGCGAGCAAGATCGCGATTCTCAATGCCAACTACATCGCCAAGCGGCTGGAGTTGCACTTCCCGGTGTTGTACAAAGGCGCGCACGGAACCGTGGCTCACGAATGCATCGTCGACACGCGAGTGGTGAAGCAGGCGAGTGGCGTCGACGTCGAAGACATCGCCAAGCGGCTAATGGATTATGGATTCCACGCGCCGACTGTCTCTTTCCCGGTTCCCGGCACGCTGATGATCGAGCCGACCGAGAGCGAGCCGAAGGAGGAGCTCGATCGTTTCTGCGAAGCGATGATCTCGATTCGCGAAGAGATCAGGGAGATCGAGAGTGGGGAAGCCGACCGTCAGGACAATCTGTTAAAGAACGCGCCGCATCCGGTGAGTAGAGTGACTGGCTCGGCGTGGACGCATCCGTATGCGCGCGAGCGGGCGGCGTTTCCGGCGGAGTGGACGCGGGATTTCAAGTTTTGGCCGGCGGTGGCCAGAGTTGAGAGCGCCTATGGAGATCGAAATCTTATTTGCTCGTGTCCGCCGACGGATTCGTATGTCGAGGCGTAGGGGTTAAGTACAAAAGTAGGCTGGGAGCCGGGGGCTTAACTACAAAAAGATGACTACCAGCCGGCAGCCGTGGGCCAAAGGGCCGGCAGCCGCGAGCTTATTTCAGGAGCAAAATGATGACGGGGGAGCATTCGGGCCTCGCCATCGTGATCGGTGCGTGATTTCAAGAAGCTCAGGGTCTGGCATAAAGCGCTGGCTCTAGCGCTGGCTATTGATCGTTTGGCGAAGCGTATCAGAGCGAGTCAATACACATCGTTCAAGAGCCAGATCTTCCGTGCAGCTTCGTCGATCCCAGCGAATATTGCTGAGGGACGGAGAAGGAAAACCGACAAGGACTTCGCAAAGTTCCTCTTCATCGCGATCGGGTCAGCCTCAGAGCTGGAGTCACACCTTATCTTCGCGAACGAAGCAGGGCTTATAGGGCAAAGCGAGTTCACGGCGCTTGTTAGCCAGACAATCGAAGTGCGGAAAATGCTTTACGCACTGATTAAGCGTCTCGGCGAGGAATAGCAGCTCGGGGCTGCCGGCCCTTTGGGCCCATGGCTGCCGGCTGGTAGTCTTCCTTTTGTAGTTAAGCCCCAGGCTCTCAGTCTGTTTTTTTTCCGCTACTGACCGATGTGCGATTTATACGCCTCGGAATTCATCAGCGTCTCGATCTCCGACGCATTGGATGGCTTGACCCGAATCATCCACCCGCCGCCGTACGGATCCGAATTGACGAGGCCCGGCTCCTTGTCGAGGCGATCGTTGATGGCGACGACTTCGCCGCCAACAGGCGAGAATAATTCGGAGACGGCTTTGACGGCCTCGATCGTTCCGAAGACATCGTGCTTGTTGAACTTGGCGCCGACCTTCGGCAGCTCGACGTAGACGACGTCGCCTAGCTCGCCCTGGGCGTAGTCGGTGATTCCGATTTCGACGGTGCCGTCCTTACCCTTGCGCACGTACTCGTGCTCTTCGGTGTAGTGGAGGTCGCCCGGGATGTTCGCCACAAATTCTCCGCTGATTGAGACCGCGCCTGCCGCAGGGCGCGAAGTCTAATCGGCGCCCTGAAAGCGAGTCAACTAAGCTGGACGGCTGGACTTGGCGCGGCCTCGAAGCCCGCCGACAGCTCTATCGTTGGTGCCCCCGATTCCGCAGCATCGACGTGAAGAGAGCTCCAGAGCTCGTCGACATCGCGCTCCAGGTCCTCCAGTGAACCGTTATTCTCGATAACGTAGTCGGCACGCGCGCGCTTGAGCTCGGCGGGCATCTGCGAGACGATCATGTTCATCGCATCGGTCTCATCGAGACCGCGCGTTCTAACCAGGCGCTCGAGTCGCAGCGGACGTGGCGCGTCGACGAGTACGATCGCGTCGAACTCGTCCACGAGATTGCGCTCAAAAAGAAGCGGGATCACGCAAACGACGAGGTCGTCGCCACGCTCCCGCGCCCTGGCGATTTCCCGATCACGAAGTCGAGTGACGCCGGGATGGACGATTCGATTGAGGGCATCGAGCTCGTTCTGATCAGCGAAAACGATCTGGCGCAGCGCACCGCGGTCGAGACTTCCGTCGCTCTTGAGCACATCCTTGCCCCAGCGCTTGACGATGTCCTTCAACGCCTGCGTGTCAGGCTCGACGGCTTCCCGCGCGAGCACATCCGCGTCGATCAAAGTCGCCCCGCGCTCGGCGAGCATGCGGGCGACTTCCGATTTGCCGCTGGCGATGTTTCCTGTCAGTCCGATGAGAATCATTTTCCCTGGATTGAGGTGGAATTCAGCCGCAGTGCGTGGCCAAAATAGGAACTCCTGCCATCTAAGTCACGCACAAACAACTGCTTCTGCTGTGATGCTGCCTCTGCCGCAGCTAACCTAAGGCTGTCAGAGAAGCGGAACCTGGGCGGCATCGCCCGGGGGAACGCTGTGACACATCCGGCAGCGAGCCTCATAAGACTCAGTCCCTCCAACCATGATCTGGGGCGAGTTATAAGGCGCCGGCCGACCCCCGATCAGCCGTTGATTGCGGCTAGCGGGGCCCCCGCACAAAACGCAAATCGCGTGCAGCTTATCAACGACTTCGGCGATAGCCATTAGTTCAGGCATCGCCCCGAAAGGCTCTCCCCTGAAATCTGTGTCCGTACCGGCGATGATTACGCGCCGCCCCCGCGAGGCCAGTGATGTCGCCAGCGGGATTACGCCCTTGTCCAGGAACTGGGCTTCGTCTATAGCGATGACATTGGCCATGGGGTCGATCTGTTGACCGATCTGGGCTGCTGAATCGGCGGGTATCGCCTGCACCGTCCGCCCATCGTGGCTGGAGACGGAGTAGATCCCCGCATAGCGGGAGTCGAGGTGCGACTTGAAGACCTGGACTCGCTTTCGGGCAATGACAGCGCGCCGCACCCGCCGAATGAGCTCCTCGCTTTTGCCGCTGAACATGACGCCCGCAATGACTTCAATCCATCCACCACTCTGGTGGAATGGTCCGCTCGGACCGCTCATTAGCGGTCGCGATCCCGTCTTGGATTTCCGCGGTCAGGGCGGGATCGATCAAACGGCCGACCGCGATCGCCGCGATCGCCCCGCTCGCCGCGCTCGCCGCGGCTCGGGCGATCGCTACGGTCAAACCGGCGTGGTCGAGCGTCGCGGTCAGGACGATTGCCTCGGGCTTCGCGATTCCGATCGCCGTCAGTCGGCTGTGATCGTGGCGTTGGAAGTCGATTCGCTTCGGCGGCCCGTCTCTGCGCGCGCTCCCTCTCGAGCACGTGCAGCGCGGCCGCCGCGAGCTCGGCGGCATCGTACTCTCGAAGCAGCGGTTCGAGAGACAGCACTTCACGCGGTGGCACGCCTTCGGCCAACACCGCGCGCAGCTCCTCGCGCAACGCTTCCTCTCTATTGCGGGCCCGACGCTCGGGACCGTGAAGATTGAACGGCGTCAATCTTCCGCTTGCCAGCTCGCGCAGCCACGGCACTTCGCCCGGCGACGTCAAGGCGACGACTTCTACCGGTTTGGCGCTGGCGATTCTTTGCAGCTCGGCGGGCGTCACGGGTGGCTGATAAAAAACCACGGTGTGTGCCGTCGCGCCGCCGAGGTCGCCGCGACTGACGTTGATCGTCCTGTCGTCCTCGTGATAGCCGAGCGTACGCAGAGTGTGAGTCGCCTGCTCCTCCGCGGACTGATCGCGGACCACGACGATCGCCGATGGCGGGTCGAGATCGTCGAGCAGTTTGCGCAGCGCGCCCGGCCGGGCACTGGCGGCGACGGTGACGTAGCGAATGATCGGCAGCTCGTAATCGGGGGGAACTTCCGGCGCCACGGTTTCGGCGGCGCCCACTCTGCGTGCGCGCCGGGCATAACGCTCGACAAGATTCTCGATCGACGGCGTCACCTTGCGCGCGACGATCACACGTCCAGCTTCGCCAACTTCCGCGAGCAACGCTTCGACTGCGCGAACGGTCTCAGCTCCTTCGGCGAGAATGTCGTCTGCCCAGGCGAGAATGACCGTCCGAACGGTATCGAGCTTCAACAGGGAATTCTTGACGAGCACGCTGAGCTCGGTGGCAGGCCCGGCGACGGCCAGGACCGGCCTGCTCCTGAAGATTCTAGACGCACGAGATGCGCTGGTCGCTGGGACGACCTCGATGCCGGCCGGCCCCGAGATCTGCAGGATGGTTTCCGAGATCGTGAGCGCGGTTTCCGCGTCGCGGGTGATGACGAGGACCTGGGTTCCACCGCCGGTGCGGTCGACGCGGGCGAGCGCTGGTGTAAGAAATTCCGCGATCGACTGGGTCGTGTGCGGGAGCGTGTAAAGGAGATTTTGCGCGCGCGCGACCTGCGGTGCGGCCCGCTCTCCCTGGTCCTCCAATTCCGGCATTCGAACCTCTATTTCGCAACGTGGCGGAGTGTCCGCCCCGCCGATATCGTTATATCACATGCCGCCACAAAACCGCGGCGACTCTCTCAAAAGATACTGAAACACAGCCGGCGGCGAGCGGCTTTCGGCCTGGAGCGCTCTTGATTACAGCGATTGTTCTCATCAAAGCGGAACCGCAGAAGATTGCACAGGCTGCCACGCGGCTCGCCGGTATCGAAGGAGTCTCCCAGGTCTATTCCGTCTCGGGCGAATGGGATCTGGTGGCAATGCTGGAAGTCGCCGAGCACGAGGCGATTGCGCGCATTGTGACGGAGCAGGTAACAGTGGTGCCGGGAATTCGATCAACCCACACCTTGACTGCATTTCGCGCCTACTCGAAGAAGGATCTCGAGCAGGCGTGGGACATCGGGCTGGAGTAGGGGCCGGTGCAGTTGATCAACGCCGGTCCGGACCAGGCGAGCCGGACCGCGCTCAGGCTGCTGATGCAGGGGTTGCCGGGAATCAGCGAAATCAAAACCGCTGTTGAAATCGACCCGCCAGGTACGCTCGACCAACCGCAGCTTCGCTCGGCGCAGATCGTCGAAGGCAGCGTAATGCGCGCGCGCAAGATTCCCGGCATTTCGCGCGACATGAAATCCGGATTCGGCGCGTTTCTGGATGGCGCGCAGAAAGTGCGTCTCGTCGCGCAGCACCGGGGCGTTCCTTTGATCTTTGGCGTTACGTCCGCCGTGGTACGAGTGCGGATAAATCGACGACTCACGACCTGGGGACATCAGAAGCCGAAGGTCGAGTACAAGTTGTATCTGCCGTTGCGGTATCTGCCGCCGATTGGCGAGCTGGCGATCGGGGAGACGAAATGGCCGGTCGTTGATACGACCAGGGCCGACGCCAACGGAGACTATCCGAGCGCGCATCCGCAGGTGCTGCTCGACCGCGCCATTCGCGCCATCGATCAACAGCGCGAGCTGCTCGAGGATCAAATCGCCGAGTCGTGGTGCTCGCGCAACGAGGCGCCGCTGTTTGTCGACGGCGGCATCAGTCGCAGCGCGGTGGTTGCTTCTTCCAGGTGTGCGGTCGGTGTCATCAAGAGTCATCGGACGCTCTACGTCGAGGACGACGCACTCAGAATCGTGTTGAATCTCGGCGTCAACGAACGGTCCAGCGTGTTCAAAGTGTCGCCGCGGGCGAGAAACTCGGTGATGAGCTGGTATCTGCGACAGCGCGATGCGGACGGACACGATCCGTTGTGGGGACTGGTGCGCGTGGAAATGTCGGAGTGCGACAATCCGGCGGAGCGTGCCGACGAGATCTCGCGCTGGGTCCTGGCGGAGACGACGCCGCTCGCTTTGCCGGACGGCCGGTGGGACAAGATGTCCTACGGCGTCAGAGACTGCGAAGAATTTCTGCGGGCGATTTCATGAACGAAGCACTGGGCCGCGTCGTCGCTACCGAGCGCAAGCCAAACACTCCCCACGAATTTCACTTCTGGACCGCGATCGATTCACCGGTCGGAATCGGTACGATCGTGCGCGTCGATGGCGCGCAGCCCGTCGACGGCCACATTCCGCACATCTACGGAATCGTCGTCGAAGGATTCAGCTACACCGATCTGCAGTCGCCATTGCACGATGTGCTCGGCCACGACGGGTCGCCGTCGGGAGCGAGTTTCGCGGCGACCGAGCGCGCCGAGATCCGGTTGTACACAGCGGCCGTTTTGCGCCAGATCCCCGAAGAGCCGCTGCAGCCGGTGCCGATGGGCGAAGTCTTCCTCGCGGAAGAGGAGGACGTCCAGGTGGCGTTGCGGATGGACGGCTATCTGCGGGAAGGAGGGAACACCGGAATTCCGGTCGGCGTGTATCGAGCCGGCGGCACCGACGCTGTGATCTACCTCGATGCCGACTTCCTGCTCGGCCCCGAAGCGGCGCACCTCAACATCACCGGTGTATCGGGGCTAGCTACGAAGACGAGCGCTGTCGAGTGGCTGCTCGCGTCGTTGTTCTCGCATTTCCCGGAAGAGAAGGGATCGATCGCTGCGGTCGCCTTCAATGTCAAAGGCCCGGATCTCTGCTATCTCGACAAGCCGGGACGAGTCGAAGAGACCGACGAGAAGTTGTACGAGAAGATGGGCGTGGAGCCCAAGCCATTCACTCAGGTCGAGTACTTCGCGCCGTACACCGCGAAAGGATTTTCGCTCAACACCTTCCGCAACAATGAAGCGCTGCTCGACAACGTCAGGCCGCTGACCTGGGGTCTTCGCGAAGTGTTGCAGTTCGCCGAAGTCCTGTTGAACAAGGACGACGTCGATGCGAAAGCGGATGCGCTGATCGATTTCATCAAGGAAAACGTCCTCGATAAGGAGTTCAGCGATCCCGTTTTATCGAAGAAGCATCGAGTGCAGTCGTTTGCCGATCTCGACGCCTGGTTCAGGGACGTTCTGTCGGGAATGGAAAGAAAGGACGGCGAGAGCTGGCGCACCCATCACGTCGCTACGATTCGCAAGGTCCGCAACCGGCTGTCGAACATCTCGACGCGGTGCGCCGGACTCGTCACCGATACCGGGACCGTGAGCGATCTTCCGTTCGGGAGCTTTGCCGATCGAGCGGTGTACGTAGTCGATGTCGCCAACCTCGAGGAAGATGCACAGGACCTCATCTTCGCTCGCATCGTGTCCAAACTTCGTGAGCACCTCGAACGCAGAGATCTCGGCGTCAAGCATCTGGTCGTCTTCGTCGACGAGCTGAACAAGTATGCGCCGGGTGATGGGGCCGATACCTACGTCAGGAAGATGCTGCTCGATATCGCGGAGCGCGGCCGGTACCTCGGTCTCGTTCTGTTCAGCGCGCAGCAGTTCCGGTCGCAGGTCCATCGCCGGGTGGTTGGCAATTCGGGAACGTCGCTCTTCGGTCGCATGGACGCCGACGAGTTGTCAACGCCGGGCTACACGGTGCTGAGTCCGGCGACGAAAACCAAGCTGGCGACGTTGGAAAAAGGGCAGCTGATGATTCGACATCCACATTTCACGCAACCGATCTTCGTGCGCTTCCCGCGACCAGCGGTGATGCAGGGCCGCGAAGGCGCCGAGAAATATCCGCAGGCGAGCGAGGTCTCTCTCGACGTCGCGGTGTTGCGTGCGCTGCGGCCGCTCGACCCGTCGATCACACTGCCGTGGATCCAGGAGATCACCGCGCTCTACACCGACGATGAAGTGATCAAGGCTCGTAACGCGACGTTGCTGGCGCGGCCGGAAAACGTAAAGGCGTATTTCGCCTCTCAATTCAGAAAAATCGTATCTGCTCAGTCTCCGGTCCGACCGATGGCTGCGAGCATCAAATCGGCACCGGATGATGATCCTTACGGGTTCTGAGGCGGGAAGGCGGAAGGGGGAAGCGGGAAGCGACTCCCGGAACGCGCGTACTCGATCCTCAACTAGTCCGCGATTGTGGATGCCGTTGGTCCGAAGACCTCGGTCTGCACCATCGCTGCGCGCGTCCCGCTTCCCGCTCCCCGTTTTAGTCCTTGCGGCGGCTCTCTCCTCCTCCACCGCATTCGGCCAATCCGTCCTCCTCCAGATCCGGCCGCGCATCGGCGACACGCTGAGAATGCACATGTCTCAGAGCGTCGAGATGACGGGGACCAGTAAGAACCGCGGACGCGACTCGACCACGACGATGACGACGTCGATCGAGGTTTTCACGCGGGCGATTCCGCATCAGTGGACGTCGAGCGGAACGCTGATGCAGGCGATCACCGACTCCGTCAAGATGACGCCCGCATCCCAGGCATCGGTCGACGATCTCCGTCGCCGAGCGATGCAGGCACAGCCGATGTGGCTGCGCGTGTCCAGCGATGGTGCGATGGAAATCGTCGACGACTCCGACCCGAACAGTGAGCTGAGGCACCTGTTCGGTGAAATGCCCGCCATGCTCGCCCGAGAGCCGGTCGCCGTCGGCGAGAAGTGGTATCGAGAGATGCAAATCCCGCTCAGCGGGGACCCCGGAACAGTCGGAGAAGTCAAGGCGACTTTTCGACTGGATTCTCTGGGGAGAAACGGCGACATCGCCTACATTTCACTGCACGGAACCATGTCCCGCGCCAATGCTCCGAGTGGTCAAGCTCAACCGACCGGAAGAGGCTACATGACCTCAGGCACGCTGACCGGAACCATCCAGATCGATCGAAGACTCGGCTGGATAACCGACTCGAAGAGCAGCATCATCGTACGTTCGACAATCGCGCAGGCTCCCGCTCGAAAAGGAGACCCACAGCGAGCGTCGATGCAGGTGCGGACGAAAATCACGCAGTGGATCAGGGCGATGCGCGCACGATGAGACTGGTACACCTAGCAGACATACATCTCGGCTTCAGACAATATCAGCGGCAGGCTTCGAACGGCATCAATCAACGTGAGGTCGATGTCGGAAAAACGTTTCGCGAGGTAATCGACCGCGTCATCGAGCTCGCGCCCGAGCTGGTGCTCGTCGCCGGAGACGTTTTTCACACCGTTCGGCCAACCAATCCGGCGATTCTCACCGCGTTCATCCAGTTCGAGCGCCTGAAGAGAGCGCTACCGCATGCGGAGATCGTCATCGTCGCCGGCAATCACGACACGCCGCGTACGAGCGAGACCGGTTGCATCCTTGGCCTGTTCCGCCAGCTCGGCATCACTGTCGTGGAAGGCGAGCCGCGGTGGGTGCGAATCGCCGAACATGATCTGGCGATTCTGGCGGTGCCGGACATGGGGCAAGGCAGCCCGCGGCTCGAGCCGGATCCTACGGCGAAGTACAACATTCTGCTGCTCCACGGAGAGATCGAGGGGGTCCTGCCCAATTACGGTCGCGAGCTCGATCGATCTCCGATGGAAATCAGCCTCGACGCACTAGGTGCACATCGCTGGGACTACGTCGCGCTCGGTCATTATCACGTCTATCGCCCCGTCGCGGAGAACGCGTTCTACTCCGGATCGATCGACTACACCAGCACCAATCCGTGGGGCGAGCTCGCCGAAGAAAGAGAGAATCGACTCGAGGGAAAAGGAATCATCGAACACGATCTCGCCAACCGCGAGCACAGGTTTCATGCGGTGCCGCCCCAGCGAATTTGGGTGGACCTGATGCCGATCTCGGGGGCCGGTCTTTCTCCCGCGTCGCTCGATGAAGCAATTCGCAACGCTCTCGACGGGTGCGAAGGCGGCATCAAGGACAAGATCATCCGTCTCGTCGTGCGTGATGTGCCGCGACACATCCTGCGTGAGCTCGATCATCGCGCGCTGCGCGAGTACAAGCGGAGTGCGCTGCATTTCCATCTCGACACGCGCCGGCCCGAGATCGTACGACCTGACCGGCAGAACGTAGGCCCCGGTCGACGCGCGTCGCTCGCCGACACTGTGCGCGACAAGCTGCGCTCCCGTTCGATTACCGAGAACATCGACCGAGAAGCGCTCGTCGAGCTCGGGCTGCACTACCTCCGCCAGGCGGATCTGGTTGCAGGACCGGCCGCCGAGGAAATGCCGGCGTGAGACTGAACAAACTCAGTCTCACCAATTTCCGTCAGCACGCGCGCACCCGGATCGCTTTCGAGAGCGGGCTCACCGGCATCTTCGGCCCCAACGGCGCGGGTAAGACGACGATCCTCGAGGCGATCGCGTGGGCACTGTACGGCAATGCAGCGATCCGCGGGAATCGTGACTCGATTCGTTTCATCGGCGCTGGTGCACGTGCGCCGGTAGAAGTCGAGCTCGAATTCGAGCTGGGTTCGCACCGTTATCGCGTCGCGCGGTCGATGACGAATGCGGAGGTCTATCTCGACGGTTCCGAGACTCCGATCGCGAACTCGATCACCGCCACCAACGAGCTGTTGCAGCGCAGACTCGGCATGTCGCTGTCCGAGTTCTATCACACGTATTTCACCGGCCAGAAAGAGCTGAACGTGATGGCGGCGATGAAGCCGGCCGGTCGCGGGCAATTTCTCTCGCGAGTGCTCGGATACGAAAAACTGCGCATCGCCCAGGATCTGACGCGCGAGAAAAGAAATCGGGTGCGCGCTGCAATCGAAGGAATGCAGCGCGGGATGCCCGATCCCGAGGTGGTGCTGCGCAATCTGGCCGAGGCGTCGTCGCGCAAGGAAGAGGCGGAGGCCCGCGCGCACCATGCCGCACACAAGAGCGCAGTGCGCCACCGCGAATTCATGGCGATCGAGCCGCGCTGGGAGATGATGCAGCGCCAGCGCGAACAATCAGCGCAATTGCTGACACAGATCACTGTTGCCGAAGAGAAGGAAGCGGCGTTGCACCGCGACGCCGAGCGTATCGTGCACGAGCTGGAAGGAGTGCAGGCGGCTCGATCGAAGCTCGATGCGCTGCGTCTGGCGGTCGAGCCACTCTACGCGCTGAACGTCGAGCTACAGGCGCTCAACACGCTTTATCGCGAAGAGGGCCGTCGCAAGACTTTGCTCGAGGCGGAAGCCGCGTTGCGCGAGGAGATGGCGCGACTGGAAGAGCGGCACTCGAAGATCGAGCGCGCACCGGCGCTCGAGGAAGAAGCGACGCTGGAGCTGGAGAAGAAACGCGCTGAATTGGAAGACGCGCAGGGGCTGCTCGAGGCACGGCGCACCGAATGGGTGCGCGACAGGCAGGAAGCGCAGACGAAGCGCGAGTCTTTGAGACAGCAGTACGCCGAGCTCAAGCAACAGCGCGACCGGCTGGTGGCCGTCGGTGAGAATGGTGAGTGCCCGACTTGCGCGCGTCCGTTGGGTGGCAGCCTCCACACCGTCGTCGATCACCTCGACGAGATGATCGAGAACGTCCACGTCGACGGCAACTACTTCAAGGCGCGCGTCGAGCAATTGGAGCAGATGCCGGAGGATGTGCAGCAGCTGGACGAGAGACGTCGGGCGCTGACGCAGGATGTCGGCAATCTCGAGCGCAAGCTGGCGAAGGTGCAGCTGGCGGTGCAGGAGCTGGGCACGATCGTGCGCGACATCGCGGGGAAGCGCCAGCGGCAGATCCAGATGCAGCGCGACATCGCCAAGATTCCAGCGGGCTACGATTCCGCGCGTCACGCCGACGTTCTCGCCGAGGTCGAACGACTGACGCCGATGGAGGCGGAAGTGGCGCGGTTTCAGGCGATGCTCGAGAGGGAGCCGCAACTCAAGCTCGAGCAGTCGAACATCGCTCAGGAAATCATGCGCGTACAGTCGACGCTCGGCACGCTGCGCACCCGCCGCGCGCAGATTTTCTTCACCGAGAAAGAGTTCAACGACGTGAAGGTGGAATACGATCGGGTGCGCACGGAGCTTCAGGAATCGAAAGTCGCTGCGGCGCGTGCGCAGGAGCAGGTGGCCAGCATGGGCGCCGCTCTGGCGGCGGCACAACACGCCGCCGAGGAGTTCAAGAAGCGCCAGGCGGAGTTGGATGGGATGCAGACCGATCGCCGGCTGCACGACGAGCTCGATCGCGCATTCTCGGACCTGCGTACCGATCTCAATTTCCAGCTGCGGCCCGAGCTGTCGGAGCTCGCCAGCGCCTTCCTCAGCGAGCTGACGGACGCGCGGTACACCGAGCTCGAGCTCGATGATCAATACAACATCGTCATCCTCGAGGACGGCATTCCCAAGCCGGTGTTGTCAGGCGGCGAGGAGGACCTTGCCAATCTGGTGCTGCGGCTGGCGATCTCGCAGATGATCGCCGAGCGCGCCGGCCAGAACTTCTCGCTGCTGATTCTGGACGAAGTGTTCGGCTCCCTGGACGAGGCTCGTCGGTTCAACGTCGTCGAGCTATTGCGCGGGCTGCACGACCGGTTCGAGCAGGTAATTCTGATCACCCACGTCGAGCCGGTGCGGGAGGGTATGGACCGGGTGATCACTGTGCGTTACGATCCCGAGACGGGGAGCTCTCTCGTCGGCGAAGGCGCCGGCGAAGACCTCGATGACGACGAACAGCCCTCGCTTGGAATCGGTGACGGCGTGCGTCGTCAGAGAGACACGGACGAAAGCGCCGAATATCCGGCGGAGGCGGGCGCGTAATGGCATTCGCGCGCAACTGGAGACATGCGTGGGTCGCGGAGAACGCGGAGCGCGTCAACATCCGCGAGATCGCGTCGCTAAATGCCGTCTTCAGCGAAGCGTTCACCGAACGGTACCGCAAGGACGGGATGGTGGGCGTGCGTGTTCCGCATCTGAATCCGTCCGTCTGGAAGTTTGCGATCGCTGACGCCGAAGACGGCGCGATGATCTGGCGCAACGCGCGCGACGGCATCGCGGCGTTCAACATGGTGCACCGGTCGGGCGTCGAGGGATGGATGGGGCCGCTCGCCGTTCATCCCGACTACCAGGGTCAGGGCATCGGCAAGATGATCGTCTCGTCCGGCGTGGAGTGGCTGAAGAAGCAAGGCGCTCGAGTGATCGGACTCGAGACGATGCCGCGCACGATGGACAACGTCGGGTTCTACTCGACGCTGGGTTTCGTGCCCGGGCATCTCACCGTCACGGTGACACTCGAGGCGGCGCGCGCCGGCATCCAGTCGACCACAATCTCGTCGCTCAATCCGCACGAGCGGGAGCTGGCGCTCAGACAGTGTCGCGCGCTATTGGAGCAGCTCGCACCAGGCTACGACTACACCCGGGAAATTCTGCTGACTGCGCAACACGACCTTGGCGACACGCTGTTCGTGCGCAAAGGCTTCGACGTACTCGCATTCGCGATCTGCCACTCCGTGCCGTTGGTCGAGGGCCGGGCTACCGAGGAGATGCGCGTCCTGAAAATGGTTGCAAGGTCTGAAGCAGACTTCGACCACCTGGTGACGCAGCTGTGCGCGCACGCGCGTGTGCGTGGCGCGCGTCGCGTCGCGATCCGCGTGCAAGGTCAATACAGCAACGTTTATCGACGTCTCATTACGAGGGGCGCTCGCGTGCGGTGGACCGACTTGCGGATGGCGGTCCATGATTACGCCGAAGCCGCCCCTACCGATGGCGGAATCGTTCTGTCGAACTGGGAGATCTAAGCCATGAAATCTCTCGATCCCGAGCTGGCGCTCCTCTCCGATGATCTGAAGAAGCTCGACTACACGGTGGTCAATCACGGCGACTATATCTGCGTGCGGTTGCCGCTGATCTCGAGCGTGCAGATTCACCACGGTGAGGGTCGCTATCGCTTTGTGCCGCAGGTCGGGCCGTTCAACCGGAGCACCGGACTTTTCGTCACTAGCGGCATCGCCGTCGGCGCCGTCGCGGCAGCGGCGCTGTTGATCGGTTGGGCGCCACTGACTTTTGTGCTCGGCTTCCTTGGCGTCGTCGCCGTCGCGCACGATGCATGTCGATTTGCGGTCACCGAAGGATGCCTGACGCGGCTGCAGCAGTTGATCGCGGCGCGCGCAGTCCGCTCACCAATGTCGACCGCGCAGCGGCCGCTGCTTGGCGAGTCGGCGCAGTACACTTACCTCGATCAGCGCGCGGTGGATACTACGCCCGTCAGCAGGTAAGTCGTTGATGCCTGCGCGGCGTGCCTCGAGCGCCGGAGCGAAAGTTGAAGCGAAAGCGTCGGCGTCGCACCAAATCGCAGCGTTCCTCGCGAAGTACGATCCCAAAATCGCCGCAGCCGCGCGCGGCTCACGAAGCCGGCTCCGCAAAATGGTCCCCGGCGGGACCGAATTCGTCTACGACAATTACAATGCGCTCGTATTCGGTTATGGGCCCAGCGATCGACCGTCGGAAGCGGTGTTGTCGCTGGCGATCATGCCGCGCTGGGTTACTCTCTGTTTCCTGAAAGGCGCCAAACTGCGCGACCCGAAGAAGCTCCTCCGTGGCAGCGGCAACATCGTTCGTAACATCCATCTGTCATCGCCGCGTCACCTCGAGGACCGTGAGGTGCGCGATCTGATCGATCAGTCGATATCCGCCGCGCGTCCTGAATTCGCGGGTAAACCCGGAAAACAGCAGACAGTAATCAAGTCAATTTCCGCGAAGCAACGGCCGCGCCGTCCTGCTTGACGCCTCGCGTACCGCATCCTACGTTGGCTCCGCCTCCTTAACTGGCTCCTCGAGCCAATTTCCCCATGCGAAGACGTGAAGCAGTCCAATTCCTCGGCGCTGCACTCGCGCTCCAGTTTCTACCGCGCAGTGCGCAAGCAGCGATCGAGCTCGGCGAACAACTACATCGTCGACTGGGTGACGTACCATTTCGTACGCTCAATCCCGATCAACAGAAGCTGGTGACACAGATCGCTGAGATGATCATTCCCGAGACTGACACTCCGGGTGCGACGAGCGTGAAGGTGCCGCAGTTCATCGATTTGATCTTGACCGAGTGGATGAGCGACGAAGAGAAATCGGCGTTTCTTGCGGGTCTCGCGGATCTCGATGTGCAGGCCGTGGCAATGGGCGCGCCGAAATTCGTGCAGCTGGCGGAAGCGAAGCGCGGAGAATTCCTCACCGGACTCGATGCCAAGCGTCCTCAAAACGCGGGCGCCGGGCACGCGTTCGAGCGAATCAAAGCGTTGACGGTTTACGGCTATTTCACGTCCGAGCCGGTGCAGGTCAACATTCTCAAAACGCAAATGTTCTTCAACGGTTACGACGGCAACGTCCCCTTCACGCCGAGGGTCTGACGATGCCTGACATGTACGACGCGATCGTAGTGGGTTCGGGAATCTCAGGCGGCTGGGCGGCGAAGGAGCTGACCGAGCATGGTTTGAAGACAATCGTCCTGGAAGCAGGTCGACCGATCGATCCAGCGGTCGACTATGTCGAGCACGTGATGCCGTATCAGAAGCGCTACCGCGGCATGGGCGATCGCAATCGCATCGAACGCTACCAGCCGGTTCAATCGCAATGCGGCGCATGCGACGAGTACGCGGGCAAGTTTTTCGTCAACGATCTCGACAATCCGTACTCGACGCCGGAAGGAAAGCCATTCTCGTGGATTCGCGGGCGGCAGGTCGGCGGCAAGTCGATCATGTGGGGTCGCTGCGTATTTCGCTGGAGCGATCTGGATTACGAGGCGAATCTGAAGGAAGGTGTCGCAGTCGATTGGCCGCTTCGCTACAAGGACATGGCGCCGTGGTGGAGTCACGTCGAGAAATTCGTCGGCGTGCAGGGCAGGCGCGAAGGCCTGGCGCAATTGCCCGACGGCGAGTTCCTGCCGCCGTGGCCGCTCAACGCGGCGGAGCAGAAGGCGCGCGACGTGTTGCTGACGAAGTTCAACGGCGAAAGACTCGTCACCAACATGCGGCTCGCCGTGCTGACGGAAGATCACCTCGGCAGGCAGAAGTGCCATCTGTGCGGCAACTGTTATCGCGGCTGTGTCACGCTGTCGTATTTCAGCAGTCTCAACTCGACGCTGCCGGCGGCGAGAAAGACGGGGAATCTGACGCTGCGGCCGTTCAGTGTCGTGCACTCGGTGATTTACGATCCGAAGACGAAGAAAGCGTCAGGCGTGCGCGTCGTCGACGGAAACACCAAGGAGATGTTCGAGGTTAACGGTCGACTGATCTTTGTTTGCGCGGCGGCTTTAGAGTCGACGCGCATCATGCTCAATTCGACATCACCGGAATTTCCGACCGGACTCGGCAACTCCAGTGGAGAGCTTGGTCACAATCTGATGGACCACATAATGGGTGGTGGTGCGACGGGCGAGCTGCCGTGGGCCAAGGATCGTCGCGAGGTTGGGCGGCGTCCGGACGCGATTTACGTTCCGCGATTCCGCAACGTCAAGACGAAGCATCCGGATTTCCAGCGCGGCTATGGCTTCGAGGGCAGGGCGGAGCGCGCGGGGTGGGAACGCGGCGCGAGCATGCCGGGATTCGGCGCGAAGTTCAAGAAGTCGCTGATCGGAGACCTCGGTCCCTGGGAGATGACGTTCGATGGCTTCGGCGAGATGCTGCCGCGGCACGAGAACTACATCTCGATCGATCCGCATCTGGTCGATGCGTGGGGAATTCCGGCCCTGCATATCAACTGCAAGTACAGCGACAACGAGCTGAAGATGCAGGAAGACATGGTGGTGACGGCGACCGAGATGCTGGAGGCGATGGGTGCGACGAACATCAGGACGTTCAAGGAGAACAACGCGCCCGGCCTGGTGATTCACGAGACTGGCACCGCGCGAATGGGGCGCGACCCGAAGACGTCGGTGCTTAATTCGCACAATCAGGTCTGGGATGCGCCCAACGTGTTCATGACGGACGGCGCGTGCATGACATCGAACGCCAACCAGAATCCGAGCATTACTTACATGGCGTTGACGGCGCGCGCGGTGAACTACGCGGTCGATCAGATGAAGAGAAGGGAGCTGTAGGGGTTAAGTCGGTTGGCTGAACTGAAGACTCACCGCCTGGTGGCGCGAGAACGCGAAGGTTTCTTTTTGCCCACAAAGCTGTGCGCCGATTCGAGCAGATCCTTGAGTGCCGCGTCGCCTATTCGTGAGAGCCGCGCCAGCACGCACGCATACTTCACGTAGTGCGGCTTGAGGTAATAGACGTCCGGCTCGTTGGCGACTCGCAGGTCCCGCTCGAGAAAGCCCACGCGTACGACCAAAGTATTCGGCTCGGCTGATTTGTGGCTCGCCATACAGGCGATCATCTGGCCGTTGAGTTTTAGCGCCGGCGTCCCGAAGTACGTCGACAGCTCGACACCCGGTAACTTCGCGCCGAGCTTTTCAACGCGTTTGAACGACGTCCTCGCTGTGCGCGTTAATCGCAGGTCCGCGCCCACGGAATGATGTCCAGCCGCTCGAACGGAATCTCGCGGCCGTCTTCCTCGCAGACGCCGAAATCGGCGGGCGATTTGTAAAGTCGTTCCAGTGCAGCGTCGATCTCGGCGAGCTCACGGGACGCGCGGGTCGCATTGGATTCATCGACCTCGCGATTGATTTCATCGGTGGCGAGATCGGCAGGATGAAACGGCACCTTGGACAAGTCACCGGCCGCATCCTGCTCCGTGAGCGTCGATGTGTCGGCGAGAATGCCGTTCAACACCTCGAGCGTTCTTTCGCGCTCCTCGTGAAGCCGCTGCTCGAGATGTTCGCGCTGTTGTTCGGTAAGTGGCATGTTCACTCCTGTGATGGCCAATGAACGAAAGCGCCGGTGGACGCTCGCCGCAACTATTCTCGGTTCTTCGATGACTTTCATCGACGGAACTGTAGTCAACGTGGCGTTGCCCGCCCTGCAAAAAAGTCTCGGCGCGACTATCACCGACGTGCAATGGGTGATCGTTGCCTACACTCTTTTCCTGGGCGCCCTGATTCTGATAGGGGGCTCGCTGGGCGACCAGTTCGGCCGCAAGCGAATCTTCCTGATTGGGGTGATTTGGTTTACGGCCGCGTCGATTTGGTGCGGCATTGCACCTTCGTCGCTGATCCTGATAATCGGGCGGGGGTTGCAAGGAATCGGTGCCGCGTTTCTGGTGCCGGGCAGTCTGGCAATCATCAGTGCGACCTTCGACGGGGCAGAGCGCGGTCGCGCGATCGGGACGTGGTCCGGGTTCAGCGCCATTACCACCGCGATTGGTCCGGTGCTCGGGGGCTGGCTGATCGAGAATCTGAGTTGGCGCGCGGCGTTTTTCATCAACGTCCCGCTGGCAGTCGCAGTAGTCTGGATCTCCGTGCGGTACATGAAGGAGAGCAGCGATCCCTCGCGCTCACGCCGCATTGACTGGCTCGGGGCGCTGCTGGCGGTCACCGGATTGGGTGGGATCGTGCTCGGACTGTTGGAGTGGCCGACCCTGGGCCCCCGACATCCGCTCGTGATTGGGCCGCTTGTGGCTGGCGCGATCGCGCTTGGTGCATTCGTGTTCATCGAGCATCGGAAGCGAAACCCGATGATGCCACTGCAACTATTCGGGTCGCGCTCATTCACGCTGACCAACGTTTTGACGCTCCTGCTCTATGGAGCGCTCGGTATCGGCTTTTTCATAGTGCCGCTGCTGCTCATCCAGGTCGAGGGTTACACCGCGACCGCGGCCGGCGCGGCGTTTCTACCGTTTCCGATCATCATGTTCTTGCTGTCGCGATGGTCGGGCGGTCTGGTCGGTCGCATTGGCCCACGCCTTCCGCTCACCGTTGGTCCGGTCATCGCTGCGATCGGTTTCGCGCTTTTCGCGCGGGCCGACATTGGGAGCTCGTACTGGAACGCGATATTTCCCGCGGTCGTCGT
Organism: Gemmatimonadaceae bacterium; assembly: GCA_035248505.1. GTDB lineage: Bacteria > Gemmatimonadota > Gemmatimonadetes > Gemmatimonadales > Gemmatimonadaceae > UBA4720. Next base: position 105,898 of record DATFHK010000112.1, read on the forward strand.
GCTGGGGCTGGGCATGGCGATCACCGTCGCGCCGCTAACGACGACGGTGATGACCTCGGTGCAGTCGAACCACGCGGGAGTAGCGTCCGGCATCAACAATGCTGTCGCTCGAGTCGCGGGGCTGCTGGCGATTGCCGTCTTCGGCGTTGTTCTGGCGCGCGAGTTCAACGGATCGATTGAGCCCAAGCTGAATCAGAGCGCGTTGAGCCGGGATGCACGCGCGCAGATTAAAAACGAGCTGCCGAAGATGGCGGGGGCAGATCTGAGCAGAATCTCAATCGACCAGCGGCAAAAGAGCGCGGTTAAAGCCGACATCGGCACTGCTTTCCTTCACGGCTTCAAGGTCGTGATGCTGGAAGCCGCGGCTGTCACCCTACTCTCGGCGCTTGCCGGGCTTGGCGTGAGTGCTGGTGATCTCAGATCGTCGAAGCAATCAGGAAATGACTGACGGCCGTCCCGCTTCGCGCGCGAGCAGGGCTACTCCGACGCCTGCACAGATCACCGCCAGCACCGACAGAATCATCGGCGCCGTGAAGAAATAGATGAAGACCACAACCGTCTGGCCGATACACGCGAGGAGAAGCGTTAAGGCGAAGGGCAGTGTGGCCCGTGGGGCGCGGCGGCTCAGAGCGGCTACCTGCCAGGCCACAATCATGAGAATCGCAAGCAGAATGCTGATGGTGATGCTGAACCCGCGATAGAACTCAAAGTACGTGCGGTGGAAGCCCATCACCGGCACCCGAAAACCCTGCATCGCGGTCAACACAAGCGCCTCGCGCGGATCGCTGGTGATCGCATGGCGAGTCCCAAGGGTGTGGCCGAGTGTGAAGAGCGCGAGCACCACCGCGAGCGCCCGAAACCAAATGTGGGCTTTCATTGGCGGCAGAAATTGCTGGGTGACTGCCGCGAACGGAAGAGGAGCGAAACTGGTCTCGACAGGCCGTGCGTGTCACATTCATCGGCGGATCTCCAGCGCAGAAATCTTCGCTGGCGGATGTGGTGGGGCGGCCCTGGATGCCGACGCATCTCCTCACCGGCACCAAGCCGCTATCAGATCAAACCTCAACGGAGAAATGAATGCACGCTGAGTTGCTACTGTTACGGATCATTCATGTAGTGGGCGCAATCGTGTGGGTGGGCGGAGGAGTCTATGTGGCGTTCTTCCTGATTCCCGCGCTGCTGCCAATTCCGTCCGTGATACCGCAGCTGATGGATTCGCTGTCGCGTCGCAAGGTGTTCGTGATCCTGCCGACGATCGGCCTGCTGGTCGTTCTTTCAGGGGTTCGTCTGCTGTGGATCGACTCCGCGGGGTTCGCCGAAAGCTTTCTTTCCACCGCGTCCGGTCGAACCTTTTCGATCGGTGGCACTGCGGGCATCCTCGCTTTCCTGATCCAGGTATTCATTCAGCGCCCGGCTGGCGCCCGTCTGGGGAGGATTGCGGCGGTGCTGATCGGCTCTCCGTCTGCCGAGGAACGTCAGCGTTTGACGGCCGAAGCGGAAAAGCTGCGTCGGCGAAATGGCGCAGCGACCATGGCGGCGGTGATTTTTGCGCTGATTGCGGCGACGGCGATGTCGATCGCCCGCTATATGTGACTAGCCGCGGTCGAACAGCGAGCTGAGCGCGCTGCGGAACGTAATGCGTCGAAGGTAGCCGAGCTCGTCGCCAGCGAACGGCGTCGGCGAAACCTTGAACACGTCCTTGATTGCGTTGTTGGCGACAGTGTTGTCGACGCTGAGCAGATCGAGCAAGCCGGGCGTCACTGGTGGATTCGGCAGCAAGCGCTGCATCACCGACACCAGTGGACGGAGCACCTTGATTGGCATTGAGATCAAAGTGCGAGTAGCTCCCATCGCCACCAGGATTCGCTCGGTCATGTCACGCAAACTGAGCGGCACCGGCCCGCCGAGGTCATAGCTTTGGCGCACGGTCTCTTTTTTCTCGAGGCTGAGGCGGATTACGCGCGCGACGTCGTCGACGGCGATTGGCTGAAACCGCGCTCTGCCGCCGCCCGGCAGCGGAAAAAATTTCGGCGTCAGTCGAATCAGTCGTCCCAACACATTCACGAACTGATCTTCCGGGCCGAAGATGACCGACGGACGCAACACGGTCCACTGGAGGCCGCTCGTCTTGATCGAATCCTGGGCCACGCCTTTGCTGTGCAGGAATGGATGCTTCGACCGGCTGTCGGCGCCGTTTTGCGACATGAAAATCACGCGCTGCACGTTCTCGGCACGCGCGGCAGAGATGAGGCGCTCGGTGGCAGCGGTGTTGGTGTCGGCGTACTTCTCGGTTTTGTTTTCGATTGCGATTGCCGCCAGGTGCACGACGGCACCGCAGCCGTTGAGCGAACTGCGCAAGGCGCTGGCATCACGAACATCGCCGACGCGGAACTCGACTGGCAGTTGGCCGAGCGCGAGCGCTGCTTTTGCCGGATCTCTGATCAGCGCGCGCACCTGCCAGCCGTTTTTCGTCAACTCGCGGCAGGTATGGATGCCGACGAGTCCGCTTGCTCCAGTTACAAGAACCGGCTTTTTCTTGTCCGCCGAAAGCGCCTGCGGCTGTTCGGCAACTGCCGTGGCGGGTCCGCCTTCTTCATATCCGAACGAGTACGGCCCGCGTCCGGCTCCGCGCATCAAGTCTTAGGCTTGTCGTCCACGCCGCGCGTCCCTCGCACGACGATGCGGTAAATCAGCAGGAACATGCCGACGGTCAACAGCAAATGAATCCAGCCAGGCGCGGTCGTGGAGAAAGTGACGATCGCCCAAATAACAAGCATCACGACGCTCAAAATCAGCAGATAATCCATGGCGAAATTTCGTTGACCTTATGTGTGACGACCGGTATGTTCAGAGAGTCTTACGGACAGCTGTTGCACCAAAAAAAAACGACTTCATCGTTGGGGCGGGGAACTCACTTTTTGAGCCAACAAGTCCTTCGAGTGGGTTCGATAAACTGTGCTGACGTCATGCCCCAGTGCGGGGAAGGCGATAGGCAGGGTGAGGACCTCATACATTCGACCGGGCTTCAAAAAACCTCTCCGTCCCATTA
>DATFHK010000113.1:0-3469 GCA_035248505.1 Gemmatimonadaceae bacterium
CAAGATCGACGAAGCACAGCGAAAGCTGTCGGCGGCGCACGCGCTGCTGAGCAACGCAAAGGTCGGCGATGCGAGCGACTATCTGTTCTGGCTGGATCCGTGGACGGACGAAGGGCGCAGCATGGCGCAGCGCATCAGACCATACACCCACGATCTGCGTATGCTCGCCGAGTCGACTCTCGTGTTGATTGCGCAGGCCGAACCGGGGATAACGCGAGAACGCGACGCAATCGAGGCGATGAAGCTGGGCGCGAGGCGGATGGATTTCATCGGCATGCAGTTCCAGTTCGCCGATGAAGTTGTGGCGATGTACGATCGCGCGCGGGACACGACGAGCAAGCAGCCGCAGCGCGACCTGGCGGACATCACCGGCGTGAACGGCAGGCTTCAGGATCTGCGCGACGGTCTTTCGCTGATTCGCGACGAATACGAGAAGGCGTGGCTGAGGGAGAACCGGCCGTACTGGCTGCACAACGTGCTCGCGCGCTACGATCTGGCGACGCAGCTATGGATCGAGCGCGGCGACAGGGTCAATCTCGCGCGGCAGGAGTGGTACCGCAGCCGCAGGCTACCGCCTGCGGAGAGTATAGGTATTCCCGCGAGTATGCCGGGTTTAGCGCCGTACCCGCGCTGATTTAGTGAACTGCAACGTCTCGCGCGCTGAGAAGTCCATTACACATGGAGCTTGGCGCGCAGATTATCTACTACACGATATGGCTGGTCGTCGCGATCGCCGCGGGCGGGATTATCTACCACAGTCTCCGTCGACGCGATCTCCGTCGCGATCGCGCTGCGCTTTCTGAGGCCGGCGCCAGGGTAGCGCGTGAAGTGTCGCCAATCTTGCGACTCCTTCGCGAGAGAACTCAACCCATGACGGCCATCGAGCGCGAAGATTTTCGGGTTCAGCGATCGAAGGGAATCCGCGTGGCGTTCTGGCTGATGATTCCGCTGCTGATTCTTGGCTACCGTTGGGGAGGCAAAGAGTGGGGCCTGCTAGTCGCCCTTGTCGGATTGATTTACGTGCCGGTGTTCACGCTTCCGTTCAGCATCGCGCACACCTATCTGCTTCGCCTCGCCGGCCACCGCGGTGCCATTGTATCCACCGCTATTGGAGCGCTACTCGGGCTAATCGTCGGTTGGGTCGCGCGCAACGCGAACGTTATGCCGGTGAAACTCGCACTGATCTACGGCGCTGTGTACGGACTGATCGTCGGTCTTGGAAATACCTCGCTCTACGCGCCGGGTCTCATCGCCGACGATCGGCCGCGCACACTCGAGGAACAGGCGAAGGCTGACGGTCTAATTCCTCGCTAACGCACTGTGATGCGCCCGACCATGTTCATCGCCTGGTGCGGGACGCAGTGATAGTTGTAGGTGCCGGGCCGCAGGCCGGCGAGTGAGATCGTGTAGGTCGCGTTTGGCTCGGATATCATTGCGCCATTAAGCGCACCGTCTGTCTCACCCATATTCTTCTGCAGCTTTGCCGCGGTCCCAGGCGGGATCCGATCCGCGGAGAACGCGACATTGTGCGGTCCGCCGGAGACATTGACGAATCGAACGACATCTCCAACATGCGCCGTAACAGACGCCGGCTGGAATCGAAAGCCCTTTTCGTCTCCCAGCATTCGCACGACGATTGTGGCGGCTCTATGTTCTGCTCGCAGTGGAAGAGCGGACGCGATGGCGGCAACCGCGAGAAGGCCGGCGATGTAGCGAGATTTGTTCATACGAGCTCCAATCAGCTTAATCCTGGATTGACGTTCGCAAGGAGTACGCCTTAGGCGCCTCAGTGCTCACCGATCGAATGCGCGGTCAACGCGAGCAGACTGCCATCACTTTGTTCTTCGATGGCATTCATGCAAATGACACATCTATAGTAGGGGGCAAGGGCGCCAACCTCGGCGCTCTGACCCACGCCGGCGTACAAGTTCCGCCCGGGTTCTGCGTGACGACGCGGGCGTACGAGATGTTCATTGCGCAGCTTACGGACAGTGATGCGCGATTTGCGGAGCTGGACAAACTCGACGGCAAGGACGTCGAAGCAGCGCGCCGCGCCGCAGAATCAATGCGTGCCGCGCTCGATACGCTGCCCGTTCCCGCCGACGTTGCCGATGCCGTCAAGGAATCCTGGCACTCACTCGGCGTCGATGATCCTCTCGCGGTGCGATCGAGCGCGACGGCGGAAGATCTTCCCGGCGCCAGCTTCGCTGGACAGCAGGACACGTATCTCAACGTGCGTGGCGAGACAGCGCTGCTCGATGCGGTGCGCCGGTGCTGGATTTCGCTGTTTACCGATCGCGCTGTGCTCTATCGCGCGCGCAATGGATTCGGTCATCGCGGTGTCGCGCTGGCGGTAGTCGTACAGAAGTTGGTCGATCCCGACGTATCGGGAATTCTTTTCACGGCCGATCCAGTAAGCGGCAACAGGAACATCGTTTCGATCGATGCGGGATTCGGATTGGGCGAAGCGTTGGTGAGTGGGTTGATCGAGGCGGATCTCTACAAGGTCGAGAGGCGGGAGGCGAGAGGCGAGAGGCGGGACTCGGCGCGACGGATTCTCCTGGCGCGACCTGGCGACAAGACTTTCGCGATTAGATCAGTTCCGAGTGGTGGGACTCGTCAGGAGCCATTGCCGGAATCGATGCGACGAGCACGCGCGCTCAACGACGAGCAAGTCCTGGCGCTGGCGGAGCTCGGGGAGCGGGTTGAGAACTTCTACAAAGGCGTGCCGCAGGACATCGAGTGGTGCATTGCCGGCGGACAGGTCTTCGTCGTCCAGGCTCGGCCGATCACTTCGCTGTTTCCGATTCCGCAATCGCCGGCAAAGGATACCGGGCTGCGCGTTTTCATCAGCTTCGGGCACATCCAGATGATGCTCGACGCGGTCCCGCGGTTCGCGATCGAAGTGTGGCGACTATTCATTCCGGCGGGAAAAGGTCAGCTGCCGACGCTGCGCGACACGCCGAAGTTGAGTCCGTACATGTTGCCGGCAGCCAGCCGGGTTTTTCTGGACGTCACGCCGGCAATGCGGGTGCGACCGGCGCGCAATGGATTCCTGAAGGTGATGTCCTTCATGTACACCGACCTGGCTCGCGCAGTGAAGGCAATCACCGATCGCCCCGAGTTCGATGAAACGCGTGGCAACGCGATCGGGTTGGCGACAGCGTTTTTCAAAGTTCTCGGGCCGGTCATTCGGCGCGTGCCGCTTGTTCTGCTGACCGGCGACCCCGCCGCGCGCGCTCGGCGATTCGACGAAGCGGTGGGGGCGATTCCGGCCAATGCGGCGAAGCGCATCCGGGGGCGTGAGGGTGTGGTGGAGCGCATGACACAGTGCGCGATCGAGATGAACTCAGCGTTTCGTAGCGTGAGCCTGTTCCTGCCATCGATGGCGGGCGGAATGCTTGCGCATCGCCTTCTGGCGCACGCGGCGCGTGGTGAGTGGGCGCGCGACGTCCGCGGCGACGTGGAC
>DATFHK010000114.1:0-53254 GCA_035248505.1 Gemmatimonadaceae bacterium
AATCGCGCTCGGCTTCCGGAATCTGACGCGGCTTCCGCTTGTCCCCGACGGTCTTTGGAACCCACACCCTTCCGTCGTTGCGCAGTGACTCACTCATCAGCGTGAGCTTCGACTGATACTCGCCGCTCACCGGGATGCACGTCGGATGAATCTGCGTGAAACAGGGATTGGCGAACGCCGCGCCTCTCTTGTACGCACGCCAGATCGCGGTCGCGTTCGATCCCTGCGCGTTCGTCGAAAGAAAAAACACATTTCCGTAGCCGCCACTCGCCAGAACTACGGCTTCCGCGGCGTGCGATTCAATTTTTCCGGTGACGAGGTTGCGCGCGACGATGCCGCGCGCCTTGCCGTTGATCACCACCAGATCCAGCATCTCCGTGCGCGGATACATCGTCACACCACCACGCTTGATCTGTCGCTCGAGTGCCTGGTACGCGCCGAGTAGCAGCTGCTGTCCCGTCTGTCCACGCGCGTAGAAGGTTCTGGAGACCTGGGCTCCGCCAAACGACCGATTGGCGAGTAAACCGCCATACTCCCGCGCGAACGGGACGCCCTGCGCGACACATTGATCGATGATGTTCACGCTCACTTCAGCAAGTCGATACACGTTCGCTTCCCGAGAGCGGAAATCGCCGCCTTTCACGGTGTCGTAAAAAAGGCGGTAGACACTGTCGCCGTCGTTTTGGTAATTCTTGGCGGCGTTGATTCCGCCCTGTGCGGCGATGCTGTGTGCGCGGCGGGGAGAGTCCTGAAAGCAGAAGCACTTCACGTTGTAGCCGAGCTCGCTCATGCTGGCGGCGCCGGCAGCGCCGGCGAGACCGGATCCGACAACGATGATCGTATTTTTCCGCTTGTTGGCCGGACTCACCAGCTTCATCTCGAAGCGGTGCTTGTTCCACTTGTCTGCGAGTGGTCCGCTCGGGATCCGCGCGTCCAGGTTGAGTGTCATCGCACGAGTCCGCTGAAGACGGCGACGGGCACCGCGGTAAACGCCGCCCACACCAGAACTGCGATTGCGAGTGAGAGTCGATGCTGCAGTGGTCGTGGACTGGCCGGACTCACCCCAATGCTGCGCACCGAGCTCCATGCCCCGTGGAAGAGATGGAAGCCGAGCGCGATCATCGATACCACGTAGAACAACGCCACCCACCAGATGCGAAAGCTGGTGACGACGTTAGTGTAGACGTCTTCGTGGCTGAACACTCCGGCAGGGCGGATGGTGCCGGTCGTGAAATGCAGAATGTGAAAGACGATGAACACGAGCAGCAGTGCCCCGCCCCATCGCATCGTCCGCGACGCGATTGTTGCAGCCTGCGCTTCGTGTTTCACATATCCATGGGGACGCGCGGCCCTGCTCTGCCGGGTTAGCTGCACGGCGGCGATTACGTGCAGCGTGACGGCAACGATCAATATGATCCGCAGCGCCCACAACAACTCGGCGCTGCTCTTGAGAAGCCGGGAATACGAATTGAGTGCAGTCGAACCCTGGAAAATCAGGAGATTGCCGAGCGAATGCAGGATGACAAAAACGACACCGATCAACCCGGTGACGCCCATGACGGCTTTCTTGCCGACCATGGACGAATAGAACGATCGAATCCGGCCCATCGCTGACTTAGAGTTTTACCGCGCCCATCGGCTCGCGCACGGCGTCGGCGCTCTTAGCCAGGGCATCGCGCTCCTGTGAGGTGAGGTCGACCTCGATGATTTTCTCCAGTCCTCGCCGGCCGAGCTTGCATGGTACGCCGAGGAAGAGTCCGGACATTCCGTACTCCCCGTCGAGCCATGCCGCGCACGGAAGAACTCTCTTCTGATCGTGCACGATCGCCTCGCACATTTGCACCGCAGCGGCGGAGGGCGCGTAGTACGCAGAGCCTGTCTTGAGATGCTTGACGATCTCTGCGCCACCGTTGCGGGTACGCTCGACGATGCCATCGAGCTTGGCCTGGGTCATCAGCTGCGTCACCGGAATTCCGCTGACGGTCGTGTACGAGATGAGCGGCACCATCGTGTCGCCATGTCCACCCAGCACCATTGCCTGGATGTCACGCACCGACACGTTCAGCTCCTCGGCGAGGAATGCTCTATAGCGGGCAGTGTCGAGCACGCCTGCCATGCCGAGCACGCGCTCACGCGGGAAGCCGGTGACCTTCATCGCGACGTAACACATTACGTCGAGCGGATTCGAGACGACGATGAGAATCGAGCTCGGCGACGTCGAGCGAATCTGCTCCGACACCTGCTTGACGATGCCGGCGTTGGTGTTGAGTAGATCGTCGCGCGACATGCCCGGCTTGCGAGCGATGCCGGCGGTGATGACGATGATGTCCGAGTCGCGGGTTTCCTCGTAGCGGTTGGTGCCGATCACGCGCGAATCGAAACCTTCGATCGGCGCCGACTGCCATTGATCGAGAGCCTTGCCCTGGGGAATACCCTCGACGACGTCGACCATAACGACGGTGCGGGCAAGCTCTTTCTCTGCTATACGCTGCGCAGTGGTGGCTCCGACGTTGCCAGCGCCGACCACCGTAATCTTGTTGACCATGTAGTTAGAAAAGTTTGGAGAGGTGCGCGAAAGTTATTCGCACGCGACACCTGATTCAATTGCGTGAGCTTGCTCAGCCGCCGATTTGCGAGAGCGCGCGCAATCCTCCGACGCGCATTTGAAGCAACTCGTGCTCCTTTGGTTTCGCGGCCAGCGCAGCGCGGAAGAACGGCTCGAGTGGCAAGCCGTCGCGCAAGGGAGTGCGCAGATCAACCTCGTGATTTCCAAACAGACAGGTGCGCAAGCGGCCGTCCGCCGTGAGTCGCACCCTGTTGCAGCTGTCACAGAACGTGTGCGACAAGGGCGTGATCAACCCAATCGATCCCTTCGCGCCGCTAAATTGGAAATAGCGTGCAGGCCCGTTGCTCCGCGCAGGCGCGGCGACTGGAGCAAGCGGAGCGACTTGCTCGAGCCGGCGCAGCATTTCTTCGACTGGGATCACGTGATCCCACGTCAAGTCGCGCATTTCACCGACAGGCATCAGTTCGATGAACCGAACGTGCCAGTCGCGATCGAAGGTCAGTCGCGCGAAGTCGGCGATCTCGTCGTCGTTGATCCCTCGCATGACTACGAAGTTGATCTTGATCGGCGACAGGCCCGCTCGCTGGGCGGCGACGGCTGCGGAAATCGGATCAAAGACGATGTTGCGGCGCGCGATCTGTCGAACGCGATCGGGACGCAATGAGTCCGCGCTCATGTTCACTCTGTCGAGGCCGGCCGACCTGAGCGTGGGTGCCAGCTCCGCCAGACGCAATCCGTTGGTGGAAAGCGATATGTCCTCGATTTCAGGAATTGCACGCAACATCGCGATCAGCCGATCGAGCTGTGGACGGATCGTCGGCTCACCGCCGGTGATTCTTAGACGCCTGAGGCCGAGCGGCGCGAGCTCACGCACAACTGCCGCGATCTCTTCGTAAGAGAGAATCTCGGCTTTCGGCAGCCACTCGATTCCAGCGGGCGGCATACAGTAAAGACAGCGAAAGTTGCAGCGATCGGTGACCGAGATGCGGAGGTACTCGATCGTTCTCCCGTGGGCATCGCGCAAGGGCTCGGTCACGATGCGGAAACTCCGACGCGCGATGGATCGACCCACTCGCGCGTGCCGTCGACAAAATGTTCGCGCTTCCAGATCGGAACACGCTTTTTGATTTCGTCGATCACGAACCGCGTGCAGTCCATCGCGGCGGCACGGTGCGCATGCGCCGACGCGATCACCACGCTCACGTCACCGACGTTCAGCGTACCAATTCGGTGTTCGGCGATCAGCGCACTGACGCCGAACTCTCGCGCCGCCTCGTGGAGGATTCCCGCGAGCTCGGTGTCCGCCATCGCTTGATACGCTTCGTACTCCAGACCAGTTACCTGGCGACCGTCGCTCGTCTCGCGCACGGTCCCGATGAACAGCGAGACGGCACCCGCGCCCGGCGATCTTGCTTCAGCGACGATCGACGCGATATCGATCTCGCGGTCGACAACCGCCGAGCGAATCATCCGCCAGCAACCGGTGGAATGATCGCAATCTCGTCAGTCAAGTCGAGAACCTGATCATCCGCTGCAAATTTTTGATTGACCGCCACTCGCGGGGATTCCGGCAAAATGTGCGAGCCCGGCAGTGCACGGAGCTCGGCGACGAGGTCAGCGACCCTGCTGTGTGGCGGGATCTCGATTTTGAGATTTCTGACGCCGAAGCTTTCGGCGTATGCGGCGAAGAGGTGCACCGTGACGGCGGGCACGTGCGGTCCTCTGCTAACTCCTTACGCCTCCGACATCTGTGAGACGTCCATCCCGGCGACCAACGCCCGCAATTCCTTCGACGGCTTGAACACTGGGACCGGTCGTGCCGACACCTCAACAGGAGAGCCAGTGCGAGGGTTGCGCGCCATTCTGGTCTTGCGGTTCCTGATCTTGAAGGTGCCGAAGCCTCTGACCTCGATGTTTTCCTGGGACTGCAACGATTCTTTGATTGCTTCGAGGAAAGCATCCACGACGCGAGCGCAATCTTTCTTGGAAATCATCGGCCCAGCAGTGCGTGAAATCTGTGCCGTGACGCGCTCGACGAGGTCCGCCTTGGTCATGAAGTACTCCAGTATGTATGCGCGCCAAGTGCGCGTAAGTGCTTTGAACCTATGACTTTACTAATATGGTGTCAAGCAGAAACTGGGGCTAGCGAACGGCTCCGCGAAGTGCGCTCAGGAACTCCTGGAACAATGGTCGTGCATCGTGAGGGCCGGGCGCAGCCTCAGGATGGTACTGGACCCCGAACACCGGCAGCTCCCGATGCCGAAGGCCTTCGATAGTGCCGTCGTTCAGGTTCACGTGAGTGACTTCCAGATCGCCGGCGCCGGTCACTGACTGCTCGTCGCCGGTTACGGCAAAGCCGTGATTTTGCGAAGTGATGAGTACTCGCCCCGTCTCGACCTCTTTCACGGGATGATTTCCACCGCGATGGCCGTACGGCATCTTCACCGTCGTGCCTCCGAAGGTGAGCCCGAGCAATTGATGGCCGAGGCAGATGCCAAAAGTCGGGATTCCACGCGAAGTTATGTCGCGAATGATGCCAGGCGCGTAGGTCACCGCCTCCGGGTCTCCGGGGCCGTTTGAGAGAAAGACGCCGTCCGGCTCCATCTCCAGCGCTTTCTCCGCGGGCGTATCGGCGGGAACGACAGTAACTCGACAATCATTTTCGTCGAACAGACGCAGGATGTTGCGCTTGATTCCGTAATCGTAGGCGACGATGTGATGACGCGCGCGTGGGTCACCCCAGGTGTACGGATCCCTCGTCGACACGCGAGAAGCGAGATCCAGACCCACCATCGACGGACACGCTTCGAGCGCGGCTTTGCTGGCTTCATCAGGCTCTTCTCCAGCTCCAATCACACCGCGCATTACTCCCACCGACCTCAAGTGCCGAGTGAGACGCCTGGTGTCAACATCTTGAATGATTGGGACTTGAGCGGACGCGAGCCAGCTTTCCAGTCCACCAGTTGCGCGCCAGTTCGAAAAGCTGCCGGAGAGCTCGCGAACAACCACGCCGGCCACCTGAGGCGCTGCCGATTCAGGATCTTCAGCGTTGATGCCGTAGTTGCCGATTTGCGGCGCGGTCATCACGACGATCTGGCCCCGGTACGACGGATCGGTGAAGACCTCCTGGTAGCCGGTCATGTTGGTGGTGAACACCACCTCGGCGACTGCGGGAAGCATCCCTGCGCTGCCCGCGGCGATCCGTCCACGAAAAAGGGTTCCATCCTCAAGGAGGAGGAACCCTGGTCCTGTCATTCGAGTCTCGGCCAAGTTAGCGATTCGGTGTCTGCGTTGGAGCCTTGCCGTTGGGAGTCGTCGCCGGAGCGTTGGTGCTCGGCGCTGGCTCCAGAGGAACCGCTGGCGCTGAAGTGGGTGGCGGCGCCCCCTGCTGCTGCGGTGTCGCCAGACCTTTCTCGAGAACGGAGCGTGGTGCCGACGTGTGCGTCGACATCAGCTGGAGGACGAAGCAAAGGAAAAGAAAGACTCCCCCACTCCACCAGCTCGCTTTCGTAAGAAGGTTTCCAGCCTGCCGAATTCCGATGAAAGCGTCGGGCGAGGAGCTCGCGCCGCCGAAGTTCGCGGCGAGACCGCTGCCCTTGCCGGACTGCAGTAGCACGGCAGCCATCAGCACGAAGCAATCGATGATCAGGAGAATCAGAAGAAACGTGTAAAGCATTGAGAGAATTGAAGTTCAGCCAGCCAAGGAATATCTCGCCAGCGACCGATCGAGTCAAGTCTGAGCAATCGAAAGCCAGGAGGCCGCTTCGACGCTGGCGCCCCCAACGAGCAACCCATCTATCTCCGGCGCGTGGAGCAGACCCGCAGAGTTGGAGGGGTTCACACTTCCACCGTAGAGAATCGGAATCTCGTCGGCGCGAGTGCCGATCATGTCGCGCAACTCCGAGCGAATCACCGTATGGATCGCCGACGCATCACCAGCTGAAGCAGTGAGTCCGGTCCCGATCGCCCACACCGGCTCGTACGCGATCGAGAAATCAACCGAAATCAGGTTTTCCGTTTGCGCGAGACCTTCGCGCAATTGTCTTTTCACCAGGCGCTCGGTCTCGCCGGCTTCGCGTTGTTGGATCGTCTCGCCCACGCACAGCATGAAGCTCAAACCGGCGCGGGTCGCCGCCGCGCATTTCTTGGCGCATTGCTCGTCGGTTTCGCCGAATACGTGTCTGCGCTCGGAGTGACCGACGAGCGTAACGCGCGCACCTGCATCGCGGGCCATTGGCGCCGATGTCTCGCCGGTGAACGCGCCCTTCTCGGCCCAGTAGATGTTTTGAATCCCGGCGAGGATTTCCTTTCTGTCGCCGATAGCCGATGCGACAGTCGACAGAGAAACCGCGGGTGCGAAGATGATTACAGTTCGATCGCTGCGCCTGCCGTACGAGCCGAGAAAACTGTCCATGAATTTCGTCGCCGCCGTCGGACCATTGTTCATCTTCCAATTGGCGGCGAGAACCGGACGCTGCACTAGCTGGCCTCGTCGAGGACTTCGACTCCTGGCAGCTTCTTGCCCTCGAGGAACTCGAGCGACGCGCCGCCACCCGTGGAGACGTGGCTCATACGCTTCTCCAGCCCCGCTTCAGCAACCGCCGCCGCGGAATCGCCACCGCCGACGATCGTCGTTGCTCCTCTCGACGTCGCATCCGCCATTGCCTTGGCGATTCCTTTGGTGCCGGCGTCGAACGGCGGCGTCTCGAAAACTCCCATTGGGCCATTCCACACTACTGTCTTTGCGGAAGCGATGGCTCGCGAGTATGACTCCTTCGTTTGCGGCCCGATATCGAACATCGCCTGATCTTTCGGAATCGCGTCGCGTTTGACGGCCCTGGCCTCGCTTGCGCGCTCTAGCGATGGCGCGACCATCGCGTCGTGGGGCAGAGTGAGTCGCGCACCGGCGCGATCGAGCAGACTCTTCGCCATGTCGACGCGATCTTCTTCCACCAGAGACTTGCCCGTCTCGAGTCCCATCGCGCGGTAGAACGTGCACGCCATCGCTCCGCCAATCAGCAGGGCATCGACTTTCGGCAAAAGTTGTTCAATGACGTCGATCTTTCCGGAGATCTTTGCGCCGCCAAGAATTGCGACAAACGGCCGGGTTGGATTGGCCAGCGCGCTGCCGAGGTACTCGAGCTCGGTCTGCATCAACAATCCCGCGACAGCGGGGCGCAGAAATTCCGCGACGCCAACCGTCGACGAGTGCGCGCGGTGCGCCGATCCAAAAGCGTCGTTGACGAAAAAGTCGCCGAGCTCGGCGAGCGCTCTCGACAAGCGCTGATCGTTCTTCTCTTCGCCGCCGAGGAAGCGCGTGTTCTCGAGCAGAAGGATCTCGCCCTTCTTCAGGTTGTGCGACGCCTTGTACGCCTCGTCCGAATCAGTCGATTCGACGAACACGACGTTGCAGCCAGTGAGCTCCTGGAGCCGGCGCGCAACCGGCTGCAACGAGTACTTCTGTTCGGGCTTCCCCTTCGGTCTGCCGAGGTGCGAGAGGATCACGGGACGACAATCGCGCTCGAGCAGCAGCTCGATGGTCGGCAGCGACGCACGAATGCGAGTGTCGTCGGTAATCTGTCCCTGGTCGTCGAGCGGAACGTTGAAGTCTTCGCGTACGAGAGCGCGCTTCCCGCGGACCTCTACGTCGTCCAGATCCCGGATTGTCTTCTTACGCATCGCTCGCTACAGCCGCTCGCCCATGAACCGCAGCATGTCGACGCAGCGCGAGGCGTAGCCCCACTCGTTGTCGTACCAGCCCTGCACCGTAACCAGCGAGCCGTCGATGACGTTGGTTGCCTTCGAGTCGAGAATGCACGAAGCCGGGTCACCGATGAAATCGGACGAAACCAGTTCTTCGTCCGAGTAGCGGAGTAGTCCCTCGAGGGAGCCGGACGATGATGCCTTCTTGAAAGCATCGTTGACCGCGTCCTTGGTGACGCCGCTCTTCTCGACTTCCACTGTCAGCACTGTATAAGAGACGTCGGGCGTCGGAACGCGGATGGCGGTTCCGTCGATCTTGCCTTTCACCTCCGGGATCACGAGCGACGTCGCCTTGGCGGCGCCGGTGGTGGTGGGAATGATCGAGAGGGCCGCAGCACGCGCGCGGCGCAGGTCCTTGTGCGGCAGATCGAGAATCTGCTGGTCGTTGGTGTAGCTGTGCACCGTCACCATCGAGCCGTGCTTAAAGCCGAAATTGTCGCGCACGACTTTTACCATCGGCACCAGGCAGTTGGTGGTGCAGGACGCGTTTGACACGATGGTGTGCTTCGACGAATCGTACTTGTGGTCGTTAACGCCCATGACAATGGTGATGTCTTCACCCTTTGCCGGAGCTGAGATCAGAACCTTCTTGGCGCCGCAGTCGATGTGCTTCCGCGCTGCAGAAGCATCCGTGAAGCGGCCCGTCGATTCGAGGACGATTTCGACGCCGAGGTCCTTCCATGGCAGCTGACCGGGATCTTTCTGCGCGAGAACTTTCAGCTCGTCTCCGTCGATGACGATCGAGTCTGATTTCGCCTCGACGTCGCCCTGATAGCGGCGATGCACCGAGTCGTACTTGAACAGGTGGGCCAGCGTTTTCGTATCAGTGAGGTCGTTGACGGCAACGAAATCGAGATTGGCGACGCCTGCGTTCTTCGCCGCGCGCACAACCTGTCGTCCAATTCTGCCAAAACCGTTGATGCCTACCCTTATCGCCATTCCATTCGCTCCATTGGATTAAAGCCGGTCGCCACTGGCATGGGCGCGGCCGAAAGTCACGTAAGAAATTATTCGAGCACCTGCCTCGTACAGCACCTTCGCACAGCTGTTGAGCGTCGCCGCGGTCGTCACGACGTCATCGACGATGACGAGGTGTGCATCCGCGATTCCAGCCAGGTCGCCGCCGACACAAAACGAACCCGCAACATTCGCCCGCCTGTCCTCGGGTGTCAACCGTGTTTGCGTCTCCGTTTCGCGCGTGCGTTGCACCGCATCTTCCCAAACTGGAATTCGCCAGCGCTTGCCCAACTCGCTCGCAATCAAACCACTCTGATTATAGCCACGCTGGCGTTTTCGCGCAGATGCGAGCGGGATCGGAATCAGCGCTTTTCTCTCGTCGACGACATCTCGCGGCCATGGCAGCCGGCTCATCCGATCAGCCAGACCCGCGGCAATCACCGACCAGCCGTCGTACTTGAGCGCGTGCACGATGCTCGATGCCGGCTCAATCGGCATCCAGCAAACGGAGCGCACCGCGCGCACATACGGCGGCAGTAGATCGCACCATTGGCACACGTCGCTGCGCAGCGGATGTCCACATCGCTCGCATTGTGGCCACGGAAGTTGCTGAATCCTCGACCAGCAAAGCCCGCAAACGACGCCGCTGTCCGAGCGGCTCATTGGTCCATCGCAAGCGACACAGGCCCTGGGCAGAAATAGGTCGAGCGCGGCAGAGATGAGGGAAGCGGGAAGTGGGAAGCGGGAAGCGGCACCGCCGAAAAACACGTTGTCCAAAACAGGCGCCTCCGGGGTCACCATTGCTCTCCCCCTTTCCCGCTTCCCGCTTCCCACTTCCCGCTTCCCGCCTAAAGCAGTGCCTGCCGCATCGCCTCACGGTCAGGCTCCACGCCGAACCAGCGCTGAAACGACAGAGCTCCCTGCTCCAGCAACATCGGCAGGCCATCCGCAGCAGGGCATCCCTTGGCGCGCGCGGCCTTGACCCACGGCGTGCCGCCCTTTCTGTAGACAAGGTCGAAGACCGCGGTCGTTGGTTGAATCATCGACACATCCATCGGCTGCGCGTCGTCATGCTGTCCAATTGGCGTTGCGTTCACGATTAAGGTGGCGCCGCTGACTGCATTTTCGAGTGTCGTTTCGACGCTCGCGACATCGCGAAACCGTCGCGCCAGCCGCCGCGCCTTGTCTCCGTTGCGAGCGACGATCGATATCTGCGGATGCGGCCACCGCTCCATCGCCGCCAGGACCCCTGCTGCTGCCCCGCCACTACCGAGTAGAACCACTCGCGCCGCCGCCGGTTCGCCGCCAAGCAACGCTTTCACCGCCGTGTCGAATCCACCGACGTCCGTATTGTCGCAGTGCAGTTTGCCGGATTCGAACCAGAACGTGTTCACCGCGCCGACGCGCGCCGCGATGTCCGTCACCTTATCGCAGCTCGCGTGAACCGCCGTCTTGTGGGGGATGGTGACGTTGCCAGCCGCCTTTGACTCCTTCAACTCACGCAGCACGGCGCGCAACTCATTCGGCTCGACGTCGATGGCTTCGTACTTGAGCGGAATCTTCGCCGCGCGCAAAGCCGCGTTCTGAAAAACCGGTGACAGCGAGTGGTTCACCGGATGACCGAGCAGCACTAGCCGCCCAGGATAAATCCGCACGTGCGGTCGGCTCAGGTTTTCAGTCGATCGAATAATTTCTCGAGCTCGCGCTCGAGGACGTCGGCAGTCTGGCGATACGCCTCCAGGTCGCCGCCGTACGGATCCGTGATTCCGCCGTTGGTCGTTCCGGAAGCATACTCGTCGATGACGTGGACCTTGCCGTGGCCGCCGAGTTGTCTGACTTGCTCGAGGTGCCCAGGCGCCATCACGAAAATCAGATCCGCTTCCGAGACAATTTCCGGCGTCAACTTCCGCGCGCGATGGTTGGTGAGATCGAGCTCGCGCTCCATCCCGACCAGCAACGCTTCGTCGGTAGCGGGAACGTTGTCCCAGGCATTGGTTCCGGCGCTCGAGACTTTCACATCCGCGATGCCGCGACGAGCGGCGATTTTTTTCGCCAGCGCTTCTGCCATTGGACTTCGACAGGTGTTGCCGCTGCAGACGAAGAGCAGATTCACTTAAGCGTCACCTACCAGATCTGGCACTCTCTCCTTGAGCTCCGACGCGGAGATTGCACCGGGACGGATCACCCGCGGTCGCCGGCCCGTGCAATCGACCACCGTCGACGGCGCTGATTCCTTGAGGCGCCCGCCGTCGAGCACACGGAGCTTGCCGCGCACGATCGCATCGGTCCACTGGGCGACGATCTGATCGGCGGCCATCGCCGGCGGCACGCCAGGCCGGTTTGCACTGGTGGATGTGATCGGCCCGCCATGCGCTGTTATCAATCGTTGTAGCGATGGATGGGGTGTCCAGCGAACCGCGACGCCGCCTTCGGGACCGCGCAAACGGTCGGGTACGCGCTTCTCGCCGCCGGGGAGAACGAGTGTCAACGGTCCCGGCCAGAAGCGCGCGGCCAACGTCGCCGCATAACCTGCCAGATGCAGTCCGAGCCGTGTGATCATGTCGCTTCTCGAAACGAGGAGCAGGAAAGGCTTCCCTGGCGCTCGTCCCTTGAGGTTGACGAGTGCTGCCACGGAGTTTTCATCGACTGCGCCGCCGAATCCATACACGGTCTCAGTTGGATACGCGAGCACTTTGCCGGCTGCCAGATGGGCTAGAGTTCCGTTGATGGCGGCCTCGACTTCCTCCGGCGACCAGAACGGTACGACCATCGGCTGCGGCTTCATTCGCGGAAGATACTTAGCGCCTCCGCCAACGCGAAATCGGTTTCTTCGGTGATCTTGAGCGCGCGCTCGCTGCCGCGCACGACGACGACGGGCAGCCCGATCTGTTCGCACAGCGCGGCGTCATCAGTCGCGATGCGGTCGGCCTCGCGCGCTTCACGGTGTGCCCGCTCGATAACCGCGCGTGGAAAGGCCTGTGGCGTTTGAGCGCGCCAGAGTCCAAAGCGATCGACCGTCACCACGATTTTGCCGCTCGAATCGACGCGCTTGAGGGTGTCGAGCACCGGCAGCGCGGCCACGGCGCCGTTGCCGCTTCTCGCCTCTTCGATCACCCGCCCAATTGTCTCCTGCGACACGAGCGGCCGCGCCGCGTCGTGGATGACGACGATCTCACATTCGGGCGCCAGATCCTCCAGTCCGTTGGCGACGGATTCACCACGGTGCTTGCCGCCGATCGAGAGGAGCAGTCGGTCGGTGTCGCACTGAAAGATCCACGGCGGTGGATCCGCGACGTAATCCCTGGGCAGCACGCAAACGACCATTGCGACGTCTGCTCGCGCCTGAAACGCCTGCAGGCTGTGGAGCAGCATCGGTTTGCCAGCAACCCAGCGGAACTGTTTGAGCTCTTTCGATTGCGTGCGCGATCCGGCGCCCGCGGCGACGATGATTACCCCGACATCGCGGGCAGCGGGAAGCGGGGAGCGGGAAGCGTTCTCTCCCCTCTCATCTCTCGCGCTATCCATTGAACAAGTGCCTGAATACGTCGCTAATCGTTCGCACTCCCACCAGCTCGAGTCCCCGCGTTGGGCGCTTCGGAATTCCCCGCTCTGCAAGGAAAGCCGTGGTCATTCCCATTTTTGCAGCTTCGCCGAGTCGCCGCTCTGCCTGTGAGACCGGTCTGATTTCGCCGCCCAGTCCAACTTCGCCGAGGAAGACCGTGGAGTTGCCGACTGGGCGATCGTAGACGCTTGACGCGAGTGCACTCGCGACCGCGAGATCGCCGGCCGGCTCTTGCATGCGTACGCCGCCAACAACGTTGAGAAATACATCGAGTTGCGAAAAGGAGAGACCGGCTCGCTTGTCGAGCACGGCGAGCAACAATGCAAGCCGCCGCGGATCGTAGCCCGTGCTCACCCGCTGAGGCGTCCCGTATCCCGCCTTCGCCGCCAACCCCTGAATCTCGATCAGCACCGGACGCGTTCCCTCGAGCAACGCAGTCACCGCACTGCCCGAGGCGTTGGTCAGGCGATCGCCGAGGAATAGCTCGGATGGATTCTCGACAGCGACCAGTCCCTCCTCGGTCATTCGAAAAACCCCGATCTCATCGACGCTGCCGAATCGGTTTTTCGTGGCGCGCAGAACCCGGTGCTCGAGCATCCCTTCTCCCTCGAAATACAGCACGGTATCGACGATGTGCTCGAGGGTCTTGGGGCCGGCGATGCCGCCGCCTTTGGTAACGTGGCCAACCGCGAAAACGGTCGTCTCGGTCTCCTTTGCGAATCGCATCAGTCGCGCTGCGCACTCACGCACCTGACCGACGTTTCCAGGCGCGCCTTCCAGATCGCTGGTGAATACAGTTTGAATCGAATCCACAATCACCGCGTCGAATTTCTGCGAGCCCGCGGTGGCGATGATTGTTTCAAGCAGCGTCTCGTTGAGCAGTGCTACGTCTTCAGCGGATCCGTGCAGCCGCTCCGCGCGCAATTTGACTTGTAGCGCCGATTCTTCCCCCGAGACGTAGAGCGCGGAATGTCCGAGCGATTGCAGCTTGCCTGCGACCTGCAGCAGCAATGTCGACTTTCCAATGCCGGGCTCGCCGCCCACCAACACCATCGACCCGGGAACTATCCCGCCACCCAGCACGAAGTCGAATTCCTTGATGCCGGTCTTGAATCTGCGGCCCTCGGAGCTCTTGATCTCGCGCAGACGCGGCGTCGGCGCGACGCTGCCGCCCTCCGCCATCGATCGCTTGCCGCCAACGCGCCTGCTCGACGCTGATGCCGACGCCGCGGCAGCGGCGATTTCTTCGACCAACGAATTCCATTCGCCGCAAACGTCGCAGCGCCCTGCCCACTTGGGATGATCAGCGCCGCAATTGGTGCAGCGATATACCGTTTTTGCTCTTGGACTCACTGCTGCGCGAGGCGGGGCGAAAGATTCTCGAAGCGGGTGTAGGTTTTGTTGAAATAGAGATTGATGAATCCGGTCGGTCCGTTGCGCTGCTTGCCGACTATGATCTCGGCGCGGCCCTCCAACGAATTGCCGTCCTTGTCCGTCGGACCGTCGTACATCTCCTGCCGGTAGATGAACATCACCAGATCGGCGTCCTGCTCGATCGCGCCGGATTCACGAAGATCTGAAAGCTGGGGCCGCTTGTTCTCGCCAGCTCTTTGCTCCGGCGCCCGCGACAACTGTGACAGCGCGACTACCGGAATGCGTAGCTCTCGCGCCAGCGCTTTCAGCGAGCGCGAGATGTAGCTGATCTCCTGCTGGCGACTCTCGACGTCGGGTGGACCCTGCATCAGCTGCAAGTAGTCGACGACCACCATCCCGATGTTGTTCTCCATCTTGAGCCGGCGCGCCTTCGAACGCATCTCCAGCAGATTCATGGCCGGCGTGTCGTCGATCCATATCGGCGCATGACTCAGAATTCCCGCCGCGCGGCCCAATCGCACGAACTCGTCGTCATGCAGGCGTCCTTTGCGCAAGCGTTGGGCGTCGACGCGACCTTCCGAGGTAAGCAGTCGCTGCACGAGCTGCTCCTTGCTCATTTCGAGCGAGAAGAAGGCAACGGGGACGTTGTTATCGAGCGCTGCATTCTGGGCGATGTTCAGCACGAACGCCGTTTTTCCCATCGACGGTCGGGCGGCGACGATGACCAGATCCGATGGTTGGAAACCTGCGGTCATCTCGTCGAGATCCTTGAATCCGCTGGCTACACCCGTAATCGATCCGCCGCCGCGCTGGATCTCTTCGATGCGCTCCATCGTCGGCCAGAGCAGCTCCTTGATACGCGTGAACCCTTCCGCGCCGCGGCTCTGGTTGACCTCGAAGATCTTGTGCTCCGCCTCGTCCAGCAGCTCTGTCGATGGCGCGCCGGATTCGAACGCCTCGGCGACGATGGCAGTCGAAACTTCAATCAGCCGGCGCCGCAGGGCCTTCTCGCGAACGATCTTGGCGTGATACTCGACGTTTGCAGCTGTTGGGACAGCGTCGACGAGAAAGCCAATGTAGTCCTTGCCACCGCTCGACTCGAGCGAGGCGGTACGCGCCAGCTCCTCGGAAAGCGTCAGTGGATCTACTACATCACCGCGCTCCGACAGCGCCAGCATTGCCCGGAAAATTCGCCGGTGACCCTCGCGATAGAACATCGTGTCGTCGAGGAATTCCGTCGCGCGCAGGATCGCGTCGGGATCCATGAGCATCGCCGACAAGACCGCCTGCTCGGCGTCTTCCGAGTAAGGCGGGCGACGATCCCGGTACGGATCACGAGCGGGCGCTGCTATCGAGAATTCTACGGGCGAACTTGACATCTTCCCACGTCGGGCGTTTCCAGGACGGATTCCGGAGTAAAGCAGCCGGATGATAAGTGACGACGAGCGGTATGCCGTGATATTTGTGCATCAAACCACGGAGTTGGCCGATCGGTGTTTTGGTGTTGAGGAGAGTTTGTGCAGCGAAGGTTCCAAAAGCAACGATCACTTTTGGTTTTATCAGCTCGAGCTGACGAATCAAATAAGGACTGCACGCTTCGACTTCTTCCGGCCGCGGATTTCTGTTGCCGGGTGGGCGATGCTTGAGAACGTTGCAAATGAAAACGTCTTCGCGTGTTAGGTCGATCGCCGCGAGAATTTTGTTGAGGAGCTGCCCCGCCTGTCCGACGAAGGGCCTGCCGGTCTCGTCCTCTTTTGCGCCGGGGGCCTCGCCGACGCACACGAGCTTCGCTTTGGGATTCCCCTCCCCTGGCACCGGCTTGGTTGCGGTTTCATAAAGCGGACAACGCGTACACTTGGCGACTTTTTTTGCGATCTCTTCCAGCGAGTCGAGCTTATCGATCGCGCTCGGCATCAGCTCCGCCTCACCGGATGATATGACGATCCCTTTCTTGAATGCCATCTCGTCTGTGGACTGGGCAGAAGTTTGCGATGACAGCTCCTTTCTGGGGGATGAAGTCGCGTCAACATTCACGCCAGCCTGTCGCAGCGAGTCACGCCAATCCTTGAGGTCTTGACCGGAGATCTCCTCGGCGAGTTGTCGCAAGCTCGCCTGTGGTTTGGCTGTCGTGTGCGCTCGACGAGCGGCGCCGAGTAGCCGCATGACGTCGTCGACATCGAGGGAGTCGAGTACCAGCTCCGTTTCGCCAAGCTCGCGACGCTGTTCCAGATAGCGTCGCAGCAGAACTCTAGCGTTCACGCAGGACGTCCTCGACGCGATCGAGAATGACTTCCGCGACGCTTACCTTCGACATCAGGTCAACCGCTTGCTCGTTGCCGCCGCGATCAATGATGGTGACACGATTGGTGTCGACGGCGAATCCAGCGCCGGCCTCGGTTGCGTTGTTGAGCACGACGAAATCCAGCTCCTTCGACTTCAACTTGTCGCGCGCGTTTTTCGCGCCGTCGTTGGTCTCCAGCGCGAAGCCGACGATGACGCTGTTTTTCTTTCGCCGGGAGATCGTCGACTTCAGGATGTCGACCGTCGGCTCCAGCTCGATCCTGGGCGCGGTTTTCCCTTTTTTGAGCTTCTGCGACGCTTTGACGGCGGGCCGGAAATCCGCTGGTGCTGCTGCCATGATCAACACGTCCGCCTCCGCGAGCTCGGCTCCGACCGCGTTTGCCATCTCTTCCACCGTTTCCGCTTTCGTCGCACGGATCTCGGCAGGCACCGCGATATCGACATGCCCCGTGATCAGTTTCACGTTTGCGCCTCGGCGCCACGCCGCGCGTGCGAGCGCCACACCCATCTTGCCGCTGCTGTGGTTGGAGATGAAGCGAACCGGATCGATCTGCTCGCGCGTCGCTCCGGCGGTAACGACGACGGTTCGCCCTTGCAGAGAAGATTTCTTCTCGAGCAATCGACCGATGTGACTCATGATTGTTTCGGGCTCCGGCATCCTGCCTGGGCCACTGCCCTCGCCGACAGCCAGCGGTCCTTCATCGGGCTCGAGAATCTCGTATCCGAGCGTTCGCGCCTGCTCGACATTGCGCTGGGTTTGCGCGTGTGCCCACATCCGATCATTCATCGCCGGCACCAGCAGGACCTTGCCAGTCGCAGCGAGGAGGCACGCAGTCAACAGATCGTCGGCCAGCCCGTGCGCGGCGCGACCGATGAAGTCTGCCGTCGCTGGCGCCACGACGATCAAACTCGCTTCACGGGCGAGCTTGATGTGGTCGAGTGCGTGTCCCGGACCGAAGATCTCCGTATGAACCGGCCGACCGGTAACTGCCTCGAATGTGATTGGTCCGACAAACTCGCGAGCACCGCGAGTCATCACGACATCTGCTTCAGCTCCGGCTTGCGTAAGCAAACGCGCCAGCCACACAGACTTGTAGCTGGCGATGCCCCCGGTGATACCGAGGAGGATGCGAGAGCCGTCGAACGGACGCGCGGTAGCTACTCCGTGCGGCGACGCGGCACCACGCGATACTCGACCTGACCGTCAGTCAACTCTTCGAGAGCGCGCGTGGTCAGCTTCTTTTCGCCCGGTGCCGAGCGATCGCGTGGGAATTCGTTGAGGACGCGCGCGTATTTCGCGGCGACCAGAACTCCCAGGTACTTGTTCGTCGCATGCTGCGCGACTTCGTTCGGAATGAAAACCTGCATCTACTTCCTCTTTGAGTATTGATCGATTGCCTGCTGGATGCCGTCCAGCAACTCCTTCACGCGGCGGTCAAGATCGGCAACCCTCGAGCGCCTGAACCGCTCGCCGTTGCCGTCGATGATATTCGCGACCGCCGCCACCGCGGTCTCGAGCTTGTCGTTCACCACCACGAACTCGTACAAATCTATCGCTTTCAGCTCGGCTTTGGCACTCTCAAAACGCCGCAGCAATGCATTAACGCCTTCGGTTCCTCGCGCCTTGAGGCGATCGATCATCGCCTCGCTCGATGGCGGCAGGATGAAGATCCGCAGTGACTCGGGGAAGGCTTTGATAAACTGCCTCGTCCCTTGCACATCGATGTCCATGATCACGTTGCGGCCCGCGGCCAGAACGCGCTCCACCTCGGATCGCAGCGTCCCATAGAGATGGCCGTGGACCGTCGCCGACTCGGCGAAGGCGCCGGCCTGCTGTCGCGCTTTGAAGTCGTCCGTGGAGACGAAGTAGTAGTCTCGGCCATCCTTCTCGCCGGGACGCGGCGGGCGCGTCGTGCACGAGACCGAGTAGCCGCAATCGCTGCGTGTTGAAAGCAGCTCGTGAGCGATGGTCGTCTTACCGCCGCCGGACGGCGACGACAGGATGATCGGAACCGGCATCTATTCCAGGTTCTCGACCTGCTCCCGGATCCGCTCGAGCTCTTCCTTCGTTGCGATCACGTCCTCCTGGATCTGCGCATCGCTCGCCTTGCTACCGATGGTGTTCGCCTCGCGGACCATCTCCTGGAGGATGAAGCCCAGTCTCTTGCCCACGGGATCGGCCGTCTTCGATTGCGCGGTCTCGCGAAACGCAGCGAGGTGCGAGCGAAACCGGTCAAGCTCCTCGGCGACGTCCAGCTTGTCGGCGAGAATCGCGATCTCCTGTGCGACGCGCTGCGGATCGGCGCCCGCAGTCCCAACCAGATCCGACACGGTGCGCTTGATTCGTTCGTGGTGTTCCTTGAGTCGCACGGGAGCGCGGGTCTCGATTCGTGCCAGGCGCGACTCGACAGCGCCGATTCGCTCCAGGAGAAATGCAGCCAGCAACGCGCCCTCGGCGCGTCGCATCGCCACCAGACCATCCGCCGCCTTGGTCACGATTGCCGTAAACGCATCTCCAGCACTGCCATCGAGCTCCTCCGTCGGCACCGTCACGACGTCGGGCAACCGAAGAATCGTCGCCAGATCCACCTCTCCGCCGAGCGCGTGCTTTTTCTGCAGCTCACGCAGTGTGACCGCGTATTGCGCGATCTTCGACTCATCGATGCGCGGGCCATTGGCAGCCGCCGCGTGATCGATTCGCGCCGTCAAAGTGACGTGTCCGCGCGCAATTTTCTGGCGGAGGAGCTCGCGGATTTCGCCTTCCCACCTCGAGAGAGCCGCGGGAAGCTTCAGGTTCGGACTGAAGAACCGATGGTTGACGGTTCTGATTTCGACGCTGGCGTGCGCGCCGCCGACGATGCCTTCGGCCGCGCCGAAACCCGTCATGCTGGATATCATGTGAGGTGGCCTATCCTACGGAGCGACAAGGGCTTTGTCAATTCCAGAAGTCCCAGCGCACGCCGTAGATGGCGAGCACGCGCGGCATCTCGAATCCAGGCACGATGTCGTACTGGTAGCCGAGGATGTTGCGCTGTTGATAGCTGATCACCGCGCGCATGATTCGGATCTCGAGAATGGCCGAGATGGTTTTGGCAGCCTGGCTGAGGACATCTTCCGTGGCCAGCGGAAATCGGGCAGCGCTCCGATACTCGTAGACACCGGCCGCTTTGATCTCGAAGTCTCCGCGTGGAAACTGCTTGAGGAAGTTGTTGGAGTAATTCAGCTCCGAATGACTCTGCCACTCGGGCTGATATGGGCTCGCCGGCTTGCTCCAGTGCACTGCCCATGCATCAATGCCCATCCCCCAGAGCAGCGGACCGCGAATCGATCCCGTGTATCCGTTGATTCTCCCCTCTTGAGCAGCGAGCAGCAGTGTGTCGTACGCGATTGGCGCCAAACCTGGTCCGCGTTCCATGCTGATGAAACCACCCGACACCCACGGTCGAAGCAGCTTGATCCCCGCTTCGTATCGAAGCGAGGTCACGCTCGATTGGCCCGAAGATCCAGTCGGCGTTTGCTGTGAGAGCGAGCCCGAGAGTGCGAGAAACGGCAGTGGCTGTGCCCGGATGCCACCGTCGACGCTGTTGATTTGCCGGTATCCGTCATGTTGGGCGAACGCACTGACAACTCCGATTGGCGACACGAGATCGAATCGACCGCTGGCGCTATTGTAGGTTGTGCCGCCCAACGCGCGCAGCCGATCATCGAGCTCGATCCGCGCCGCGCCGAGTGTGTACCCTCCGCTCACCACATACTGTGATTCGGAGACGCGCCGCTCGAGCGTATCGCCGAACGCAGACGCGGTAGTACCTCGATCGGCTGCGGTGCTCCCCTTGAAGCCCAGAGATGCCGCCGTGAGCTGGAACCAGGGACCGCGATTGCTCTCACCGATAGCTGCGCGGAGGTACGCGTCGGTGTAGGTGGCGTCGAGTCCGAGCACCGGCGGTCGGCCAAACAACGCGCGTTGGATGCTCCTCGTCGGGTGATGACGGAGGACAAATCCGTCGATGCTCCACGATTTTCTCGCGTAGCCGATGCGGGACAGTAGCGACAACGCGTCGCCGCTGCCGGCGAACCTCGCGCTGGTCACTCCGTATTGCTGGCCGGCGACCTGAATCAACCCACCGTTGTTCAATCGCTTGCCATAGAAACCGCGGTAAAGATTGGTTTCTTCGTTTCCGGTGGCGACGTCCGCGCGCGTGTACGGATCCGTGTTATCGACGCGCCAGCTGCGCATGTAGATCCGTAGCTCGTTGGCGCTGCGCTCGATGCTCAAGTGCTCGAGTGACCAGATTTGGATGCTCGATAGATCGAGTACGCCGCCGGTTCTGCTGTCGAGATTGTCGATCTCGATGCCGTCGTAGAACACTCGCACGCGACTGAAATCGTTGTTGTATGCCGCAGTCTGCGGCGTCGCGAGCCAACCGGAACGAAAAGTGGTAATGCCTGGAATTCGATCGAGGAGATCGACAAGCGTCAGTGCACCTGTGGCGAAGAGCTGCTGACGATCCCATTCGTACTGCGGGCCGATTTCGTAGAGCGCTGGATCCGCGAAGCGGCCGACAGGTGGCTTGATCGTATCCGGCTTCACTCGCGCTGAGTCCGGCCCCGAATCCGTTTTTGGTTTTACGGGAATCGGAATCTCACTCGCCGGGGGCTGCACGACCTGCGCGCCAGCGTTCGCCGCGAGCGCGTACAAAATCGCCCCGACCGCAAGGCCGGGGCGGGTCAAGCGAAGCAAGGTCCTCGGGCCTCGGATCAGCGCGCTCTCCCGCGAACGAATTCGATGAAGGTACCCGTCGGCACCCCTGTCGGTCCCTTGGGAATCGTAACGAGGTCAGTCTCCGAATACGCCGTCCCGGCGATGTCGAGATGCGCCCACGGATAGCCTTCCGCAAATTCCTTGAGAAAAAGTGCGGCCGTCACGGCGCCGGCAGGTCGACCACCCGAATTCTTGACGTCGGCCACATCAGACTTGATCAGATCCTTGTACTCATCCCACAGCGGCAGCGGCCAGCCTGGCTCACCTGCCCTCTTGCCGGCGCCGAGGATCTCCGACACCAGCGCTTCGTCGGTCGAGAAAACCGCGCTCGCGGTGTGGCCGAGCGCAATCACACACGCGCCCGTCAGCGTTGCCGCGTCGATTACCACGTCTGGATTGAACTTCCTTGCGTAATTCAGGCAATCGGCAAGTACCAGCCTGCCCTCGGCGTCGGTGTTGATGATCTCGATCGATTTGCCGTTGCTGGCCTTGACGACATCGCCCGGATTCATGGCGGTGCCGGACGGCATGTTGGTCGTCGCGCCGATAATTCCGACCACGTTTACTTCCGGCTTTAGCTGTCCCAGCGCTTCCATCGTGCCGAGCACGCCGGCGCCGCCGCACATGTCGAACTTCATGAACTCCATCCCCTGCGCCGGCTTGATGGAGATTCCCCCGCTGTCGAAGCACAAGCCTTTGCCGACCAGTACGACGGGTTTCGCGTTCTGCTTCCCGCCCTTAAACTCGATCGCGATCAGCTTCGGATCCTGCGGGGTTGCCTGGGCGACAGCGAGGAAGGAGCCCATGTTCTCTTTCTCGAGCTCGCGCCGGCCGAGCACGGTTACATCCATCCCGTAACGCTTGCCGAGGTCCCTCGCCGTGTCTGCCAGGAAGTCAGGCGTACACAGATTGCCCGGCATCATCGCCAGTCGGCGCGCCAGGCTCTGACCGTCGCCAATTGCCTTGCCGTTGTTCAGTCCGCGCCGCGTCTCATCGGTATTGTTGGTGAGAATCGTCGCTCTCTCGAGCGGCTTCTTCTTTTCCGGCTCGGGGACCGGCGACTTGAGATCGATGTATTCCCAGCTGCCCGCCATCAAGCCAATGGTGATGACCTCGACTTCTTCGGGCGTGATTTCGCCGGAATACCAGACCATCTCACCAACACCAAGTCGATGCGCATTGCGCGCCGCTAGGGTCGCCGCCCGTTTGAGCGATGCGCGCCGATCGGTTATCGGGCCCATTCCAACGAGCAGGATTCGGCGCGGACCCTTTGTGAAGCCGGTGAGGTGCAGCATCTCGTCGCGCGCGCCGCGGAAATCCTTCATGTCGATCATGCGCGTGAGCGCACCCTGCGTCGCCGCGTCGAGCGCCGCGATTCCGGACAGCGTTGGATTTTCGGGCAGTGCGACAACGAGCAGGGCGGTGCCGACTTCGATCGGGCTCTGCGAAGCGATGCTGACTGAAAGCACCGCTAGTTCTTCATCCCGGCGATCACCTGATCGCCAAAAGCGGATGTCGACACTTCAGTCGCACCGGGCATCTGCCGCGCCAGATCATATGTGACGCGTTTCGATTTGATCGCGTTCTCCATTCCGCTGATGATCAGACTGGCGGCTTCGTTCCAGCCCATGTACTCGAACATCATCACTCCCGAAAGGATGACGCTGCCGGGGTTGATCTTGTCGAGGTTTGCGTACTTCGGCGCCGTCCCGTGCGTAGCCTCGAATACCGCGACGCCGTCACCGACATTCCCACCCGGCGCGATCCCCAGTCCGCCCACCTGCGCTGCGGCGGCATCGGACAGATAATCGCCATTCAGGTTTGGCGTTGCGATCACCGAATATTCCGAGGGACGAAGCAACAACTGCTGAAACATCGAATCGGCAATTCTGTCGCGTACCACGATCGCATCTGCGCGCGCCGTCTGCCCGCCCTTCGCCAACTCCGCTTCGGTGCACGTATCGTTGGGGAATTTCTCGCGCGCGACCTCATAGCCCCAGTCGCGAAACGCGCCCTCGGTGAACTTAATGATGTTGCCTTTGTGAACCAGCGTCACCGATTCACGATCGTTTGCGATCGCGTGACGGATCGCCATTTCCACCAGACGCTTGGAGCCGAATTCGGACATCGGCTTCAGGCCGAGTGCCGACTTTTCGCGAATTTCGCTCTTGAATTCCTTGCGCAGGTAGTCGGCGATGCGCTCTGCCTCCGGCGAGCCGGCTTTCCACTCGATGCCGGCGTAGACGTCCTCAGTATTCTCGCGGAAGATGACGACGTCGACTTTTTCCGGTTCTTTGACCGGCGCGCCCACGCCCTCGAAGTAGCGCACCGGTCGAATGCACGCGTACAGATCCAGTACCTGGCGCAGCGTCACGTTGAGCGAGCGAATGCCTCCGCCGACCGGGGTTGTCAACGGCCCCTTGATCGAAACCCGGTATTCCTCCATCGCATCGACGGTTTCCTGCGGTAGCCAGTCGTTGAACTGCTTGAACGACTTCTCACCGGCGAAGACTTCCATCCAGGCGACTCTCCGCGCGCCCTGATAGGCTTTCTCGACCGCCGCGTCGAAAACCCGCACCGATGCCCGCCAGATGTCCGGACCGGTGCCATCGCCCTCAACGAAAGGGATGATCGGGTTGTCGGGGACCGAGAGTTTCCCACTCTTATAGACGATTCCTTCACCGCGCGAAGGAACCTTGGCGAACTTATACTTCGTCATTCGTAATCAGACAGTTGGGTGCGAATCGCCAAATGTAGCGCAACTCGGCGTCGCACAAAACCTTCCGGTGCCAGCAGAAGTGGCTTGCACTACGTATTGGGAATAATGCCGGGCCGAAACAAATCGCTTAAGACTTTCGTGATGCTGACCGTGGTGTTAGCCGGATGTGGAAGACCGCCGAGGGTGAATGGCGCAGCAGGAGCTTCGCCATCGCCGAGCGTACCGTGGAAGGCGCCGCGTGACGCAGTCAAGCCGGAGCCGACGATCGGGCCGGCGCAGGCGGCGGCAATTCCGCCGGATCTCGCCGAGCGCGTTAGACAGCTCACGATCACCGACGTCGTCGACATCGCGTTGACGAACAATCCTGCCACGCGCGCATCCTGGTCGCAGGCACGCGCTGCTGCGTTCACCTTTGGATCCGAGCGCGGCCAGTACTTCCCCACCGTTAATGCAACGGCGACGCTAGGTCGTAATCAGACACCGGCAACGACGACGCGATCCGCGGGAAGGACGACGCAGTACGGGCCGTCGATCTCGCTCAACTATCTGCTGCTCGATTTCGGCGGACGCTCCGGTTCGATCGAGCGCGCGCGACAGGACCTTTTTGCCGCCAACCTGACGCACAACGCGACGATTCAGAACGTCGTGCTCCAGGCCGAGGTGGCGTACTTCACCTACATGGCAACCTCGGCGTTGCTCGGCGCCGAGCGCTCCGCGATTGCGGAGGCGCAAGCGAACCTGAACGCGGCGCAGCAGCGGAATCGAGTTGGCCTCGCCACCATCGCGGATGTACTTCAGGCGCGGACCGCGCTGTCCCAGGAGGAGCTGAATCTCGAGACGGTTCAGGGAAACCTGCAGGCCGCACGTGGCGCTCTGGCTGCCGCGCTTGGTCTGCCCGCCAATTTGCCGTTCGAGTTGCAGCCGATGACCGAGCCGCTGCCGGTCCGCACGCTCGCGCTGAGCGTCGATAGCGTTATCAACGACGCGCTGCGCAACCGGCCGGATCTCCAGGCAGCCCGCGCACAGGCAGAAGCGGCAGCGCAATCCGTGCGCGTCGCCCGCTCCGCTGCGCTGCCTTCGTTGACGCTCAACAGCAATGCCGGCCGCACCTTCTCGAACCCGCGCCTCTTTGCGGGGCCGTCCTATTCACTTCAACTGGGACTTTCGATTCCGATCTTCAACGGATTTTCGCATCAATACGACATCGCTGCGGCTCGCGCCCAGGCTGACGTTGTCGCCGCCCTCGCCGATCAGACGCGTCAGCAAGTGGTAACCGAGGTCTTCGTCTCCTACTACGCCCTTCAGACGGCTCAGCAACGGGTCACTACGGCAGACGATCTGCTTGCGAGCGCGACGCAAGCGGTTCAGGTCGCCGCCGGCAGATATCGCGAAGGCGTCGGCAGCATCATCGAGCTGTTGACGGCCCAGACCGCACTGGCAAACGCCCGTGCGCAGCAGGTCCAGGCGCGCTGGCAGTGGTATACTTCGCTGGCGCAACTCGCGCGCGACGCCGGTGTATTGAGTGTGCGCGGCGACACGCCATTCGTATTCTCCGCGGACACCACATCGCCGCGTCCACTTCCAAACCCTGCTACACCATGAGCACGCGTCTTCATCGCGCGTGCATGGCAGCAATTGCGCTGGTCGCGGTCGCTGCATGCTCGAAAAAGGATCCGCCGCGTCAGCCGACGGTGCCCGTCTCCGTCACAACGGTTACGCGCGCGATCGTCCCCTACATCGTTACCGCCAACGGCGTCGCCGAGCCGATGCAGACCGTCGCCGTCGAAGCCCAGGTAAACGGCATTCTCCAGCAGGTCGCATTTGCCGAGGGCCAGGAGGTGCAGGCGGGACAGGTGCTGTTTCAGATCGACCCGCGACCATACCAGGCGGTCCTGAATCAGGCGCGCGCTCAGCTGACCCGCGACGAAGCGATCGCCGCCAACGCGCGTCGTGACGCGACGCGCTACGCCGCACTGGTCAAGGAAGGCTACGTCACCAGCTCCCAGGCGGATCAGGCGGAAGCGAACGCCGTATCGGCAGCAGCAAACGTGGAAGGCGATCGCGCCAACGTGCAGAAGGCAGCGCTCGACCTCGCCAACACGACCATTCGCGCACCGATCTCAGGCAAGACGGGCAGCCTGCTCGTGCGTCAAGGAAACCTTGTCAAAGCGAACAGCGAGCCTCCCCTCGTCATCATCAATCAGATCCGGCCGATTCTTGTTCGCTTTTCAGTGCCGCAGAGTCAATTCACCGACATTCAGCGGTATTACCGGGGCGGCAGCGCCCTACAGGTTCGTGCACGCCCGTCGGAAGGAACCGCGGTTCCAGTCGATGGCACTTTGGCATTCGTTGATAACAACGTCGACACTGTTACGGGCACCGTGATGCTGAAGGCCCGCTTCAACAATCCCGACGGCACAATCTGGCCGGGCCAATACATGAACATCGCATTACAGTTGTACGTCGACGCGAATGCACTGACACTTCCCGCCCCTGCCGTGCTGACCGGCCAACAGGGGACGTACGTTTATACAGTAGACACCGCCAATACCGCGAAGCAGACTCCAGTGCAGGTAGCACGCACGCTGGATTCCGTTGCGGTGATCGCAAGTGGATTGCGTGAGGGCGAGCGAGTGGTGGTCGATGGCCAATCGCGCCTGTTGCCGGGAGCGAAAGTAGCAATCAGAGGAGCGCCGGGAACACCGGCCGCACCAGGAGCACCGCGATGACCGCACTATTCATTCGCCGACCCGTCATGACCGCACTGGTCATGATTGGAATACTGTTCTTCGGGACCGTCGCCTACCGCCGCTTGCCAGTCAGCGATCTGCCGTCGGTCGATTTTCCGACGATCTCGGTCAGCGCGAACCTTCCGGGCGCCAGTCCCGAAACGATGGCTGCTGCGGTCGCCACCCCGCTCGAGAAACAGTTCTCGACAATCGCCGGCATCGACAACATGACGTCGTCGAGCCAGCTCGGCTCGACCAACATCACCATTCAGTTCTCGCTCGACCGCGACATCGACGCCGCCGCCGCCGATGTGCAGGCGGCGATTTCGCAGACGCTGCGCCGTCTGCCCCTCGGCATCCTTCCGCCGTCGTACCGCAAAGTCAATCCAGCGGACAGTCCGATTCTCTACTTCGCGCTGACGTCGAACACAATGGCGCTGTCCGAGCTCGACGAATACGGCGAGACCTATCTCGCGCAGCGCATCTCGATGGTGCCCGGCATCGCCCAGGTTCAGGTCTACGGCGCACAGAAGTACGCCGTCCGCGTCCAGCTCGATCCCAGAGCGCTCGCCAATCGCGGAATCGGCATCGACGAGGTTGCGACGTCGATCGATCAGCAGAACGTCAGTCTCCCCACCGGTACTCTCTGGGGACCGAATAAAGCGTCGACGATCCGCGCCAACGGCCAGCTCCAGAACGCCGCAGACTTCCGGAAGATCGTAGTCGCCTATCGCAACGGCGCGCCGGTTCATCTCGAGGAGCTCGGGCAGGTGCTCGACGACGTCGAGAACAACAAGACGGCCAGCTGGTACAACGGCGATCGCGCGATCGTGCTCGCCGTACAACGCCAGCCCGGAACGAATACCGTCGCCGTCGCCCAAGGTGTGAAGGATCTCGTCGAACGACTGAAATCGCAGATTCCGCCGACGGTCAAGATTCAGACTCTCTACGATCGCTCGGTCGCAATCGAGGAGTCGGTGCACGACGTGAAGTTCACTCTCATGCTCACGTTGTTCCTGGTGATCATGGTGATCTTCGTTTTCCTGCGGAACGTGTCGGCGACCATCATCCCCAGCCTCGCGTTGCCGATGTCACTCATCGGCACTTTCGCGGTGATGTATCTCGCCGGCTATTCGCTCGATAATCTGTCGTTGATGGCGTTGACACTCGCGGTCGGCTTTGTCGTCGACGACGCGATCGTGATGCTGGAGAACATCGTCCGCCACATGGAGATGGGCAAGAATCCGATGAAGGCGGCATTCGAGGGGTCTGACGAAGTCGCGTTCACCATTCTGGCGATGACCATCTCGCTCACGGCGGTATTCATTCCGCTGCTGTTCATGGGTGGCATCCTCGGCAGGCTGTTCCACGAATTTGCCGTCACAATCGGTACTGCGATTCTCGTATCGGGCTTCGTTTCGCTGACGTTGACACCAATGTTGTCGAGCCGTTTCCTCAAGCCTCCGTCACACCAGCACGGGAAACTGTTCAACGCCTCGGAGCGCATTTACGAGCGAATTCTTCAGCGCTACCAAGGCAGCCTGAATTGGGTAATGGAGCATCGGTTCGCGTCGTTGATGTTCTCGCTCGCCGTGCTCGTTGGCACCGTCGTGTTGTTCAAGATCGTTCCGACCGGATTCATCCCGACGCAGGACAACGGTCAGATCATGGTGACGACGGAAGCTGCTCAGGGCACGTCATTCGACGAGATGGTGAAGAAGCAGCAGCAGGTTGCCGCCATCATCGCGCAGAATCCGTATCTGTCCGGATTCATGTCGTCAGCCGGCGGCGGATTTGGGTCCAGCAATAATCAGGGCCGAATCTTCATGAGTCTGAAACCAAGGAGCGAGCGGCCGAGCGCTGATGAAATAGTGAACGAGCTGCGTCCAAAGGTGTCGGGGATCCCCGGCCTCAGCGTCTTCATGACGGTGCCACCCGCGATTCAGATCGGCGGACGGTCGTCGAAGAGTCAGTATCAGTTCACGCTGCAGAGCCCGGACATCGAGGAGCTCGATTCCGCCGCGAAGCGGCTGGAAGCGCGCATGCGAAACATTCCCGAGATCCAGGATGTTACGAGCGACTTGCAGATCGCAAATCCGCAGGTGGTGGTGTCGATCGATCGCGATCGCGCGTCTTCGCTCGGTGTAAGCGCCGAGGAAATCGAGACGGCACTGTACAACGCGTATGGATCGCGACAGGTGTCGACTATCTACACCCCCAACAATCAGTACTACGTGGTAATGGAGCTCCTGCCGCAGTTCCAGCAGGATATCAGCGCGCTCGGAATGCTGTACGTCCGCTCGGAGCGTGGCGATCTGGTTCCGCTGAGCGCGGTCGCAAATCTGTCGGAGAATGTCGGACCGCTGTCGATCACGCACTCTGGCCAGCTGCCGTCGGTCACGATCTCGTTCAACACCAAGCCGGGCGTCGCGCTGGGCCAGGCGACGGCGGCGGTTGAAGCCGCGGCGTCGCAGGTGATGCCGTCCGATATCACGACGCAGTTCTCCGGCACCGCGCAGGCGTTCCAGGATAGTCAGCAGGGCCTGCTGGCGCTCCTCATCCTGGCGATCTTCGTTATCTACATGGTGCTCGGCATTCTGTACGAAAGCTTCATCCATCCGGCAACGATTCTCACCGGACTACCGTTCGCTGCGTTCGGAGCCTTGCTCGCGCTCCTGATTTTCCGGATGCCGCTCGACGTCTACGGCTTCGTGGGATTGATATTGCTAGTCGGCATCGTGAAGAAGAACGCGATCATGATGATCGACTTTGCGCTCGAAGCGGAGCGCACTGAGCACATTCCGCCGGCGAAGGCGATTG
Organism: Gemmatimonadaceae bacterium; assembly: GCA_035248505.1. Classification (GTDB taxonomy): domain Bacteria; phylum Gemmatimonadota; class Gemmatimonadetes; order Gemmatimonadales; family Gemmatimonadaceae; genus UBA4720. The sequence continues at coordinate 29,554 of DATFHK010000114.1, forward strand.
TGGAAGCAGCGAGCGTGCGCTTCCGCCCGATCATGATGACGACGATGGCCGCGCTGATGGCGACGCTGCCAATCGCGCTCGGCCGCGGCGCCGGTGCCGAGGCGCGTCGCCCGCTCGGCGTGGCGGTGGTGGGCGGCCTCGCATTTTCGCAGCTCGTCACGCTGTATGTGACACCGGTGTTCTACACCTATTTCGACGAGCTGCCAGGACGCATGCGCTACTGGACGAGACGGCTGTACGCGAGAGCGAGAGGCCAGCCGGTGCCGACGATTGGGCCGAGAGAGCAACCAACATCCAGAGTTGCCTAGAAAGAACTCCTGAACTACAAAAAAACTACCAGCGCGCTGCCGGCTGGTAGTTTTTCTTTTGTAGTTTAGTTCGTCACGCCGATGGCTTGAGCATCATCGCGATGTCTTCGACCGACTCCTTCGACTGGAAGTAGTTGTCCTTACTGCCAATGAAATGGATCGCGCGGTAGGATTGGAAGTCCTGAACGTAGGCGACATTCTGAGCGTTGATCCATACGACGCGATCGTTCACGTCTTTAACATCGACCCATCTCATTCTGGCCTCCTCGTTGTAGGCGATTGATTTAAATAGAAAAGAAAAACTACCAGCCGGCTTGACTACAGAAGAAGAACTACCGGCCCGCAGCCGGCAGCCCATAGCCGGCTGCCATGAGCCCGAAAAAACGGCGAGCAAACTACGCTCGCCGTTTTGTGTATTTGTTTTGGCTCGGGGCTGCAGGCTGAAGGCCGCCGGCAGCCGGCTGGTAGTTCTTCTTTTGTAGTTTGAGCCTGTAATTGTTAGAGGGGTAGAATACCCGGGACGAGAATCGAACTCGTAAGGCCAAAGGCCGCGGGATTTTGAGTCCCGTGCGTCTACCAGTTCCGCCACCCGGGCAGGAAAAAACAATCTAGCTCGTGCGGCGCTTTCGCAGAATAACCCAGGCTGCTATTCCCACGGCTAGCGCTACGAAAATCCCGAAGCTCGCGCGCGAGATGTAGCGCTCCAGCAGCGGCAAGTCGTGCCCGAAATAATACCCGAGCCAACCAAAGACGATCGCCCACACGATGCTGCTGATGGTGTTGTAGGTCACGAACTTCGTGAATGACATGCAGGCAGCACCCGCTATCAATGCTGCCCACGTACGAAGCACGGCGACAAATCGCCCGAACAGAATCGTCTTTGCACCATTGCGCTCGAAAAACCCGTGGGCCTTCTCGACGTGAGACTTTCGCACGCCGACGTATCCGCCATAGCGTGTCACGAGTGGTAGGCCGCCCTTGATCCCAATCCAGTAGCCGAGGACTCCCCCGACCGTTGCGCCCACCGCTGCCATCAGGATCACGCCGTAAATCGAAACGTTGTGCCCCAGCGACGCGTACGCGGCGGCCGTGACCAGTGCGATTTCACCCGGTAGCGGGATGCCGAGACTTTCAAGCATGACCAGCGAGAGCACGCCTGGATAGGTGTAGGCGTGCAACAGTCGCGAGAAGTGGTGTGCGAAATCCGGCATTGATGATTTGAACGCAATAAAAACGCCCTCGACAGTTTCGTCGAGGGCGTTCACCCGAGCAGGCATTAGCGTGCTTTCTTCAAGCCAAGGCCGCCACGTTTGAGATTATCCGGATTTTTGCCGGCGTTCTGGCGAGCCATCTCCTGCGCACGACGACGAAACTCGGTCTGGAGCGCGACATAGCGCGCGCGCTGCACCGGCGTCATGAACCGCGCGAGATCCTTTTGCTCGGCCTCGACGATCGAGACGCGCTGCTTCTGGAACGAAATCGTCTGATCGATCAGCGCGCTCACATGCTGCTGATTCGGATTCGGCGACGTCAACTCGGCGCGGAGCTGCCGACGGGTGTCGCGCTCGCTGGCGAGCAGCTGCTGCAGCTGCGGCGCAAAGCGCGCGTTCGATTGCTCGAGCTGCGTCATCTGTTGATCCGTTAGTCCCAGACGCTGCTTTGTCACGGCCGCCATCCGCTGACGCAGTTGCTGCTCGAGCGCCGGACGTTGGGCGCTCGCGCGCGCGGGCTGGGCGCCGATCGCAACTGCGCTCCCGAAGACCGCCGCCGCCACCAGGGCAATCGACCTTTTCACGGCAGTAATCATGATCACTGGCCTTCGCTCGTGTCTACAGCGAAGACCGGCTCCGGCTCCGACGTCGGCAGCGCGTCAAAATCGTCCAGTTCGTCCATCAGCTGCTGGATATTGCCATCCGACAGCTCCCGGGTATCTGCAACCAACGCCAGCGCAGGAGTGTGTTCGGTCACGGTAACCGCAGGTGCAGCGGCTTGCGAATCAACATCGTAGTAGACCGTTTGGCCGGGCGCGCCCTGCAGTGTATCGGGCTGCTGGTCTGCCTGACGATTCTTCAACAGCGTACCGCCGCCGATGAGCAGCACACCAACTGTGGCAGCCACCAGCCATTGCACGACACGGCCGCGCGCAGGTGCTTCCTTCGCCGGCGCCGGCATCCGGTACGGGGGAATCTGACGCACGACGCTTTCTGCATCGATGGCCGGCGCAAACACGGCCGCGCTCCTGACGGTGCGAATGACTCGCAGATCCTCGCGGCAGCTCTCGCAGCCGGCGAGATGCTCCTCGACCGACTGACGCATCGCAGCACTCAGCTTGCCATGCTCCAGATCGGGAAGAAGATCCTGAATCTCGCTATTCGTGCAGTTATTCATTTCTCAACAACTCCTTTACCTTCTCGATCGCATTGTGGTAATGCACCCGCGCCGCGCCTTCCGTGCTGCCAACCACTTCCGCGATCTCCTTGTATGACAATCCCTGTTGCACCCGCAGCGTGAAGACTTCACGCTGGGTCGGAGAGAGCGAGGCCAACGATCGTCGAACCCGTTCCTGGGTTTCCTCCGCGATGAGCGTGTCGAGCGCGCCGTACTCGCTGACGTTGTCCGACTCTTCGACGGGAACCGTCTCCCTGCTCCTCCGTTCCGCCCTTCTCCGGTCGAGCATCAATCGCCGCTCGATCGTGAAGAGCCAGGTTCTCAAAGAGCTCTCGCCGCGAAATGAATCCAGTGATGCGAAAGCCCGAACGAACGTGTCCTGCACCAACTCCTCGATTCCGTCGCGCTCACCCGAGCTGGCCGCGAACCTGGCCAGTGCCTGCGAATGCCTGCCCACCAGACGCGTAGCCGCGCGCGAATCCCCGCGCTTCCAACGCTCTATCAGCTCCATATCGCTCTCTTCAGGGCGTTCTTCGGGGCCTGGAATCATGGAGCCTCATCCGGTAGACGCCCGGGAACCCCGCTTGTTAAGGGCAATTGACCTGGCAGTATCACATTCATAGCTTCGCGCACCGTGCCCAAAGCTACTACGCCGGGGGAAGCCTGAGGCCACCGCGCCCAAATAATCCCGAGAACATCTCCCATCGCGGAGCACATCAGATGCTGCCGCAGAACTCCATTCCCGCTTTCCTGCGAGCAATCGAATTGGGCGCGGACGCAATCGAGCTCGACGTACATGGTACTCGCGACGGGACCTTGGTGGTCCATCACGACGACGATGTAAATGCGCTCGATGCGCCACGTCGCAGCATCGCGGACATGACACACGAGGAGCTGCGGAAGTACAGGCTGCCGGACGACATCGAGATTCCGACTTTGCCGGCGGTACTATCTGAGATTCGCGACAAGGCGATGGTCTACGTCGAGATTAAAGCCCCCAACATCGAGGCGCTGGTCACGCGTTGCATCCGCGAATCCAATGCTAGATGCGCGGTTCATTCGTTCGATCATCGGATCGTAAAGACTGTGAGGGCAATCTTTCCGGCGATTCGCACTGGCGTGCTGGAAGTTTCTCGCCATCTCGATCCAACTTGGTCTCTCAGTGCTACTGGCGCCCAGGATCTATGGCAGGAAGTCACGTTCGTCGACGAAGAATTAGTCGCGCGCGCCCACAAGATCGGCGCGCGGGTAATCGCCTGGACCGCCAACGACGCCGATCAATGGGAAACCCTGAGGCGAATCGGCGTCGATGGTATCTGCACCGATCGCATCGCTGAACTTGGCGCATTGGGCTGGTAAGTACGCTACTTTTGTGCGTCCATTTAGCCCCCTTCGGAGGAACAGCACCACAATGCGAGCACTGCTTTGTCTCCTTCTCACAGGTGCAGTTGCCTGTGCAAGCGCGCGCACCCAAACCACCACCGGCGCGACTCCGCGTGACTCAACGAAGACCGATGTCGCACTCGGCTCGACGTCGGTGCCCAACGCAGATCCATTTCCCAGCACCTACAAACCGTTTCCGTCACGGACGACCGTAATCCGCAACGTCAACATTCTCACCGCTGCGGGACCGTTGGTCCGAAACGGTGCGATCCTACTGGAGAACGGGAAGATTGCTGCCGTCGGTGCAACGGTTAATGCGCCCGCCGATGCGCTTGTGATCGACGGCGCCGGCAAATACGTCACCCCGGGCATTATCGACGATCACTCGCACCTCGGCGTGTACGCCGCACCGGGCGGCAATGCGCTGAGCGATGGCAACGAGGCAACGAGTCCGACTACACCACAGGTTTGGGCTGAGCATTCGGTGTGGCCGCAGGATCCACAGTTTCCGCGCAATCTCGCCGGCGGCGTAACGACACTTCAGGTGTTGCCGGGATCCGCGAATCTGATCGGCGGACGAAGCGTGGTGCTGAAAGTCGTGCCCGCGCGGACGGTACAGGAGATGAAGTTCCCCGGAGCGAAGTATGGACTGAAGATGGCGTGCGGAGAAAATCCGAAACGCGTCTACGCGGGTCGCGGCGGACCGTCGACACGCATGGGCAATGTCGCGGGCTATCGTGCGGCCTGGATTCGCGCCGTCGACTACAGAAAGAAATGGGACAAGTGGAACGCCGATCACAAGGGCGATCCACCAACACGCGATCTCGGACTCGAAACACTCGCCGAAGTACTGCGCGGCAACATCCTCGTCCACAATCACTGCTATCGGTCGGACGAGATGGCGCAGATGATCGACATCGCGCACGAGTTCGGCTACAAGATCCGCTCGTTCCACCACGGCGTCGAAGCCTATAAGATCGCCGACCTGCTGGCGAAAGAAGGAATTGGCGCGTCGATCTGGGCGGATTGGGGCTCGTTCAAGATGGAAGCGCTCGACGCGGTCAAAGCCAACATGGCGCTGGTCGATCACGCTGGTGCGCGAGTGATCGTTCACTCTGATGATCCGTCGGGATCGCAGCGACTGAACCAGGAAGCAGCGAAGGCGATGGAGGCCGGCGCGGAAATCGGTTTGCCCGTCAGCGAAGAGCGGGCAATCCAGTGGCTGACGATCAATCCGGCGTGGGCCCTCGGCCTCGACGACAAAATCGGATCACTCGAACCCGGCAAGAATGCAGACGTCGTACTGTGGACCGGTGACCCGTTCAGCGTCTACTCGAAACCCGAGAGAGTGTGGATCGATGGCGCACTGCTGTTCGATCGCACCGATCCAAGCGAACAGTGGCGCACGGATTTCGAGCTGGGCTTCGTACCGTTCAACCGGAACTAATCGATGAATTCATACAGGATGAAGATCTCGCTCGCCTTTGCGATCGCGGCGACGATTGGTGCGAGCGGGAATGCGCAAACCGTCGCCATCGTCGGTGGGAAGGTTTATCCGGTGAGCGGCGCGCCGATCGAGAACGGCACCGTCGTAATCACCAACGGCAGAATTACTGCCGTCGGCACCAACGTTCCGATTCCCGCCGGCGCACAACGAATAGATGCAACTGGTAAGATCGTCACGCCGGGCTTCGTCAACTCATCGACGCAGTTGGGTGTCGGTGATATCGGCTTCGGCGGGCCACCCGTGGACTACAGCGCCCGCGGAAAAGACGAGATCGCCGCCGCGTTCACCGTCTGGGAGGGACTCGATCCCAATTCGGTGCTGCTCGCTCCCGCGAGAAAGGATGGCATCACCAGCTTCGTCATCATTCCGACCGGCGGCTTGATTTCGGGTCAGGCGGCACTTGTCGACATCGTCCCCGGCACAACGAGCGATATGGTTATCCGCGCGCCGGCAGCGATGGTTGCCGAAATCGGCGACGCTCGGCAGGCAGGACTGCAAGCGCGTGGCGAGCTGCTGGTGAAGCTGAGAGAGGTTCTCGAGGATGCTCGATTCTTCCAGACTCACCGGGACGCATTCGATCGGGCTCAGACTCGTCCATTCGCAGCGAGCAGACTCGATTTGGAAGCATTGATTCCCGTCATCGAAGGAAAGTTGCCGTTGATGCTCACGGCTAACCGTGAATCAGACATTGACGCAGCGATGCGGCTGGCGCGTGAATTCAACATCAAGCTGGTGATCAGCGGTGGGGCGGAAGGATGGAGGATGGCGGACAGACTGGCCGCTGCGAGAATTCCGGTTCTCACCGGGGCGATGAACAACATTCCCGCTGACTTCGCTTCGCTAGGACAGCGTCAGGAAAACGCGGGATTACTGCGCAAAGCCGGTGTGCAGGTGGCGTTGATCGGGAACGCGGGCGGTGGGGATGAAGAGACCTTCAACGTCCGCAATCTGAAGCAGGAAGCTGGGAACGCGGTTTCCTACGGCATGACCTGGGACGAAGCGCTGCGCGCCGTGACTCTCACACCGGCAGAAATTTTCGGCGTCACCGATCGAGTCGGCTCCCTACAGCCCGGTCGCGAAGGAAATGTGGTGGTATGGAGCGGCGATCCGTTCGAGTTCACCACGCGCGCCGAGCATGTATTCGTTCGCGGGCGAGAGTACAACGAAAAAACCCGGCAGGATTTGCTGGTCGAGCGATACAGGAATTTGCCGGCGACGCACAACCAGCCGCCGCAGTAGAAAACCGAGGTCTACGGACCAAATGCATTGCTGACTGTTGACTGATTGAGGACGCGGACTGTCCTGGTCCTCACTTAGTCAGCAGTCAGCAATGCCGTGAGTCCGGAGACCTCGGTCCTTAGCTTGGCGAGCCCTGATAATCGCTCGCGCTGCCCTGTGATGCGCCGCCGCTTGTCGTGGAGCTGGAGGAAGTCGACTGCTGCCGCCTCAGCTCGATCTCCGACTCGAGTCTCGCCGCTTCTGTATCGTGCGTCTCGAGAGTTTTGCTCAGCCGATCGTAGGTCGCGGCGTCGATTTCACTTCCGCCTTTGCGTGAGCGATACACGGCGTAGCCGAGTGCCTGTGCCGCTTTGTCGGCAAGTTGACGGGTGCGGAAAGCCTCGAGTCGCGTCTTGCCGTCGTCAAATGCTTCCTGTGCGACGCGGCCGGCGCGATCCAGCTCCTGCTTCAGTCTATCGAGTAGTGCCATCGTGATCTCGTGTAAGAGGTTACTGCTCTTAATCCTACGCAAACGCGAAGGCGACGTTTCAGTATCGCCTGGCGCCGACTGGATGGCAACAAAAAAGCCCCTCGCGGGGCTTTCAGTGACAATTCGGGCTGCTTAGGCCGCGCTCGTCTCCGTCTCCGGATACACGCTGACCTTGTAGCGCCGGCTGTTCTTGTGCTCGAATTTCACCACGCCATCGATCAACGAGTAGATGGTGAAATCGGAGCCAAGGCCGACGTTGCGTCCTGGGTGCCACTTAGTGCCGCACTGGCGGATGATGATGTTGCCGGCGAGAACTTTTTCGCCGCCGAACTTCTTCACGCCGCGATACTGCGGATTACTGTCGCGACCGTTGCGCGACGAGCCTACGCCTTTCTTATGAGCCATTACTTGTCTCCTTTCTCGCCGCCGCGCGATTTGCCGAAGGCGACATCCTTGATGCGGACCTCGGTGAACGGCTGCCGATGGCCCTGCTTTCTCGCATAGTTTTTACGCCGCTTCTGTTTGAAGACGACGATCTTTTCGCCGAGTCCCTGCTTCACGATCTCACCGGTGACGTGGGCGCCCTTCACTGACGGCGTGCCGACGTGTTTCTTGTCGCCCTCGGTGCCGAGAATGACATCGTCGAAGGTGATCTTGGCGCCAGCTTCGCCGGCCAATTTCGGAACTCTAATTGTCTTTCCGGCTTCAGCGCGGAACTGCTTGCCGCCGGTTCTGATGATCGCGTAAGTCATGGAATCTGCTTGCGTTAGATAGTGCGAATTAGCCTTGAAAGTTAAGAGGAGAAACGCTCTCGGTCAACTGTTGGCTGAGGACTGAGGACGCGGACTAACGGCATTGACAAGTTCGCACTAATTGAGGACTAGGACTCGGACCCACAGAGGACCGAGGACAAAAGAGGACTGCGCGTCCTCGATCCGGCTTGTTCGGAGTCCGAGTCCTTGCTCAGTCCGAACCTGTCGATGCCGTTAGTCCGAGTCCTCGGTCCTCACGCAATCGCGTACTGCTCGGTGACATCTCTCCCCTGCGCCTTCACCACCAGCTTGAATTCATCCGGCTTGAGCAAAGGATCGTCTCGGAATTCAAGAGAAAAGTTGGCCGCCTTCTGAAGCTTCTGCGCCAGATCCCGCTCCTGCTCCAAAACGTACATCGCGACGTCCGGGTGCAGCTTCACCAGCAGATTGTCGCGACGACCTTCGACCGCCATCCGCTTTACCGATCGCTCCATCCGCCGAACGATGGTTTCCGGAGTCAGTACCCGGCCCGTCCCATCACATGTCGGACAGGGTTCAGTTGATGATTGATAGTGCGATTGCCGCACGCGCTGGCGCGTCATCTCGATCAAGCCGAGGTCGCTGACGGCAAAAGCCTTGGTGCGCGCGCGGTCCCGTGAGAGATGCTGCCTCAGCTCCTGGAGCACGCGGTCTCGGTTCGCCTTCGTCTCCATGTCGATGAAATCGCAAACGATGATGCCGCCGACGTCGCGCAGTCTCAACTGGCGCGCGACCTCTGCCGCAGCTTCCATGTTGGTGCGCAGAACCGTTTTTTCCGGATCCTTCTTGCCGGTGTACCGGCCCGAATTGACGTCGATCGAAACCAGCGCTTCCGTCGGCTCGATGATCAGATAGCCGCCCGACGGCAGATCGCAGCGACGCTTGAAGATGTCGCGGATCTCTGCCTCGATATTCACCGTGTCGAACAGCGGCGTCTCGGAGTTGTACAGCTTGACTCTCGCGATCAGGTCGGGCGCGATGTCCTTGAGGTATGAGGCGATCTCGTTGTAGACCTGCTTCGAGTCGACGGTCAGGCTGTCGACTTTGGCGCTGAAAATGTCGCGCACCAGACCGCGGGTGAGACCGCTCTCGCGATTTACCAGCGACGGCGCTTTCTGGAAGTGCGTTTTGCGCTTGATCTTCTTCCACTGGGACATCAGGCTCTTGAGCTCGCGCTCGAGCATCTCGGGAGTCACGTCTTCGCTGACCGTTCTCACGATGACGCCGCCCGATTTCTCGGGCAAAATCGCTTGCACCTGCTCCTTCAATCGCGCCCGCTCGGTGGCAGAGCCAATTTTCCTGCTGACGCCGACTTTTGAGGAATCGGGGATATAAACGAGGAATCTCCCAGCGAGGGAGATTTGGGCGGTGACTCGAGGCCCCTTGGTGGAAATCGGTTCCTTGGAAACCTGAACCAAGATTTCCTGGCCGCGCTTCAGCACCTCCTGGATCAGCGGTGCTTTCGCGCGCCGGCCATTCCCGTTGCCGTTGCCGCTTCCGTTTCCGTTCTTGCGTTCGACCGGCTCTTCGATGTCGTCGTCTTCATCCTCGTCTTCGGCCTCGTCAGCGCTCTGACGGACGAGATCGGACGCGTGGAGGAAGGCACTCTTCTCGGTGCCGATGTCAACGAAGGCGGCCTGGATTCCGGGGAGTACTGCATCGACCCGGCCAAGGTAAATGTCACCGACCATACGTCGGTTCTCTGGGCGGTCCACGAGGAGCTCTACGAGCTTCGCGTCCTCCAGAATCGCGATCCGCGTCTCGCGCGGTGTCGCGTTAATGAGGATTTCTCTTTTCATTGTTCCCCGCCCCAAACCTTCGCTCGGCGACTCGGCGAGCGACGTTGAGGCGGTTAAAAAAAGTTCGCGCGGTCGTGCTACAGGGCCGCGTTATTGATTGCTGGGTACTGCACTTAATCGCCCTCGCGCATGTGAATGAGCGCAGCGAGTCGCACTGTCGCTCCATGCACGAGAAGCACCGATCAATTGCGAGAAATCTAGGGAGGGCTGGCTTGCTTCCGCAACGGCGACAACGACTTACACGCGACGCCCGTCGAGGCTAAGAAGACGGTCCTCCTGCCAAAGTATGTGACGGATCGAATCAGAATCCGGTCACAGTCCTATAGATGAGCCAGGCCATCACCAAGACATACGTGAGGCCGGCTTTCCATTCGCCGTGCTTCATGTAGAGGGCGAGGCTGAATCCCTCGCTTTCCTCCGGATGAGTGGCTTTCCACGGTGTCGGACGCGGCACGAACGTCGGCACATTCGCGGCATAGGCTTCGTATGCCTCGGGGAATCGGCCCGCGATGTTCGCGCGCTCGCGCTGCATCGTCGGCGCATAGACGAGCACGAAGAAGGCGACGACCACCAACAGCAGCGCCCAATGCACCGCAACCGCAAAACCGGCCGCGATCAGGAAGCTGCCGAAGTACAACGGATTGCGCGTGTGCGCGTACGGTCCGGTTGTCGCCAGCCGCTCGTTCTTCGAGATGTGACCCGAGGCCCAGGCGCGAATCAGCACGCCAATCAGCGCGATCGCACCGCCAACTGCCAACGTCAGCGCGGTTGGTCGCGCAAAGATCAGGTACGTAACTCCAAGCACGAAGCCGAGCGGCAAACGCAGTCGCTTCGCAACTTCGGAATACGTCAATCCGCAAGCTCCTTGAGTAGGTTGCGCGCGATCACCATCCGCTGAATCTCGGATGTGCCTTCGCCAATCTCGCAAATCTTGGCGTCGCGGAACATTCGCTCGACCGGATATTCCTTGGTGTATCCATATCCGCCGTGGATCTGGATGGCCTTGATGGTCGTGCGCATGGCAAGCTCGGAACAGTAAAGCTTGGCGATTGCGGCTTGCTTGGTGAATGGCTGCTTGTTTTGCGCGAGCCACGCGGCATGAAACATCAAGTGCTTGCCGGCCTCGATCTCCGTCGCAATGTCTGCGAGTTGGAACTGAATTCCCTGGAAATTTGCGATCGGTTGACCGAACTGTTTTCGCAGCGTCGCGTACCGCAGCGATTGCTCGAACGCGCCTTCCGCAATACCCAGCGAAAGAGCAGCGATCCCGACACGGCCCGAGTCCAGCGTACGCATGAAGTTGTTGAAGCCCTCGCCCTCCTCGCCGAGCAGGTTCTCGGCGGGAACTTCGACATCTTCGAAAACCAGCGATCGCGTGTCCGACGCGCGCCAGCCGAGTTTGTCTTCCTTCCGCCCTGAAGTGAAGCCAGGCATCACCTGTAACGAATCGTCGTGGCCAATGCCCAGTCCATCAATCTTGTCGAGGTCGCTCGATTCCTTGGTGAGGATGAACGAGCTGATCCCGTGAGTGCCTTTGCCAGGCTCGGTAACGGCAGTGACGACGAATATCTCCCCAACGCCGCCGTGCGTGATGAAGATCTTGCTTCCGTTGAGAACGTAGTGGGCGCCTTTGCGCACCGCGGTAGTGCGGGTGCTTGCTGCATCGCTGCCCGCGCTTGGCTCGGTGAGGCCGAAGCCGCCGAGGACTTTACCGGTGGCCAACAGCGGAACGTATTTCTTCTTCTGAGCAGCAGTCCCGAAATTGACGATCGGCGATGTTCCCAGGGTCGTGTGCGCGGAGATGGTGATGGCATGAGAGGCATCGACCTTCGCCATCTCGTTGATCACGATCATGTAGCTGATTAGATCGAGACCAGCGCCGCCGAGCTCTTCGGGCCACGGAATTCCGAGCAGCCCGAGCTCGCCCATCTTCTTGACGTTGTCCCACGGAAACTTCGCTTTCGCGTCCAGCTCCGCGGCGACCGGCGCTACTTCACTCCGCGCAAACTCGCGGACCATGTTCCGTACCGCGAGATGCTGTTCGGTGAAGTAGAGTGAATCGTCCATGCCGAAATTTAGCGGTTCTCGGCTCCGGAGAAATTCTCGGGGTAAAGTGACACGCGTACGTAATTGTTGGTGCGCAGGTACTTGATTGCCGCCTGCTTGAGATCGTCGGAGGTGAGCGCGGCAATGAGCTTGTCGCCATCAGGAATCTCGGCGAGCGACCAGCCGTTTTGATCGAAGGTGGAGATCTGCGCCAGCCAGTAGTTGTTCTGCTTGAGCGCAACTTCGCGCGCGCGGAACGCCGCTTCCTTCACCTTGCTGACGTACTCCGGCGTGGCCCCGAATTTCTTGACGCTGTCGATCTGAACGAGCGCTGCCGCGGTGAGATCTTCCAGTCGTTCGGGCGCCGATCCGAATCCAATGGTGAAGCGATAGGATGGGTATGGCTCGCGCGTGGCGCTCGGACTGACGCTCACGCCATAGGTACCGCCCATGTTTTCGCGCAGCGTCTCGCGCAGCTTGATGTTGAGGAGCTCGGCAAGCGCGCTCAGCTGGTAGCGATTTTTTCTGCTGTACTGGAACGGTCCAGTGAAGACGAGAGCCGTACGTGCTTTCGGCTCGGCGCCCTTCTTGACGACACGCTGCACGACGCCGGTCGGCGGACGAATTCCCGTATCCCGCCATGTTTCGTGGCGGCCACTGGCAGGCAGCGAACCCAGCCATTTCGCGACCAGAGGCTTGAGCGAATCAGGCTTGAAGTTGCCGACGAAAACGAACGTGAATCCGCTGGCATCGGAGAATCTGTCGCGATAGAACTCGTAGGATTTGAACGGGTCGATCCGGTCCAGCGTTGCCGCAGAGACCGGCGCCTCGCGCGGAGAGTGCTGCGCCATGGTTACCTGGAGCGTATCGGTGAACGCAGCTTCAGGGCTTGCGCTGCGATTGACGAGCACACCCTTGAATCGGCCGATGAAAGTGTTGACCAATGCGGTGTCGAGCCGCGGCTGAGTGAAGTAGAGATAGACCAGCTGCAGCATGGTGTCGACATCGCGCAGCGATGCACTGCCGGAGATTCCCTCACTCAGCTCATCGATGACCGGGAAGACGCTGACCTGCTTGCCGGCGAGATACTTTTGCAAGTCGATGACGCTGAACTTGCCGACGCCACTCGTCGCCGGAATAAGATCGGCGGCGCTGGCTGAGATGTACGACGCGTCCGGCAGGAGGGACGCTCCGCCCGGCGAATACGAGGTGAAGGCGATCTGGTCGGCGTTGAAGTCAGTCGGCTTCACCAGGACGCGAACGCCGTTCGACAACTTCCACTCCGTGACTCCGACTTCCTTGATTTGTCGCTCGGAGACGACGGTGCCGGCAACCGGATCCTTGTCGACGAGATTCTCGGACGGCGCGCTCTCCGAGTACGCAGTGATGTTGGCGCCTTTCACGGCGTCGAAGGCCAGCAGGAGCTCGCCCGGCGTGAGACTCGTAATCCCCGGCTTGTCGGGCGACGTCGTCGCCAGCACGCGATTCTTATCCGTCATCCATTCGCCGGCGAGTTTGTTGATTTCCGTCAACGTGATTCCCGGCAGCAGTCGCTTCACCTCGGCGAGATCGTAATCGATGCTCGTCGATGGCTCCGACTGGAGAAATGCGGACACATACTCCCCGGCGTAGACGGTCGAATTGGTTTTGTCGCGCTCCGTATACGCCTGCTCGATGCCGCGCTGCAGATCCTTCTTTGCGCGCTCGAGCTCGGACTGCAGGAACCCGTAACGCTTGACTCGCTCGCCTTCAGTGAGCAGCGCGTTCAGCCCGCGCTGAATTCCGTTGTCCGGAACCACAGCGCTGAGGGTGAATGACTCAGCTGAACGGACGAGATCGCCCTGTGCCGCATAGGCGTTGATGAACGGCGGATTCGGATGCTGGACTATCTCGGAGAAACGATCATTGAACATCGCGCCGAACAGATTCTCGACGAGGTGCTGGCGATACGTTGACTCTGTGGTGTTGTAACGCTTCGGCTGCTTGTACAGGAGGCGAATTACGGATTGTGTCGCTTCCTTGTCGCTGTTGATCGAAACCAGGGTGCTGTCGTGGGGCGGGACCGGATACAGTGGCCGCGGGCGCGGATTGGTCGCGGCCGGGATCGCGCCGAGATAGCGCTTGATCAACGTTTCGATGGTCGCCTTGTTGAAGTCACCGACTGCCACAACCGCCATCAGATCGGGGCGGTACCACGTGTCGTAGAAGCGACGCAGCGTTTCCGGCTTGTAGGACTCGAGCACACTCTTCAGTCCGATCGGCAGACGCTCACCGTAGCGCGAACCGGTGAACAGAACCGGGAACCACTTGTTCTGCATACGGTTCTCGGCGCCCTGCCCCAGTCGCCACTCTTCGATCACGACCGGCCGTTCCTTTGCGATCTGCGATGGCTCGAAGGAGACATAGTGCGCCCAGTCAGCAAGGATCTGAAATCCCTTGTCGACGATCGAAGCCGTGTCGGTCGGGATCGTGATCATGTAGACCGTTTCATCAAAGCTGGTGAACGCGTTGATGTCCGGCCCATAGCGCATGCCGACGGATTCGAGATAGCTCGAGATCTGATTGCCCGGGAAGTGTGTCGTGCCACGGAAGGCCATGTGCTCGACCATGTGGGCGAGACCGCGCTGGTCCTCATCCTCGAGCACCGATCCGGCGTTCACCACCAGTCTCAGCTCGGCGCGCTTCTCCGGTTTGTGGTTTTCGCGAATGTAATAACGCATGCCGTTGCTCAGGGTACCGACAGTAACGGCGGGATCGAACGGTAGCGGAGCGTCGGAAGCGGTCGGTTGCTGAGCCAGTCCTGGCGCAGCGGCGGCAGCCACAAATAGAAACGCGCCCGAGGCGCGGCGAATCAGTTTCAGCACTAGTCCCTTCAGGTTTTGGTATCTGCACCGACTGTCGCAGGTAGCGACAAGTCACGCTGCTTCGAAATCGTTTGCTTCGGAAATCGCGTCGAGGAATCTCTGACCGTAACGCTCGAGCTTCATCGGCCCGACGCCGCGGACATTACCGAAAGCTGTCATCGACCGAGGTCGCTTCACGGCCAGTTCGGCGAGGGTTCTATCAGAGAATACAATATAGGGAGGAACGTGTTCCTCTCGCGCTATCGAAGTTCGTAGCGTCTTGAGGGCGCCGAGCAATCGCTGCTCGTCATCGCCGAGCTGGATCTCATCGTCGGCGGGACGCTCAAGCCGCGCGAGTCCAGACCTCTTCTGGCGAACAGGCTTCGCCAGCGTCGGGACTTCGATCGGCGCTGCTGAGATACCGAGGCAATTGTCACAGCCTGCGCACGGTTTACGCGCCGCCGGGTCTCCGAAGTATTGGAGCACGAAACGTCTTCGGCACTCTCGGGTGTACGCGTAGCGCTGCACTGCCTGCAACTTGGCCAGCTCGGCGCCGCGGCGGACGTCGATACTACGCCAATCGATGTCATACTTCGAGAGCGGGGCCGATCGATCAACGAGATATAGGCCGGCGCCGAGCCGCTCCCAGACGAGAAATTGTCGATCCTGGAGGGAGTCAAAGAGCGGAATCGCACGCGCGGAGCCGCCGATACCGGGCGGCAAGCCGTTCAGATCGATGGCGGCGCCGCGCCGAAGGTTCTGGCCGACAGCTCGCCACAGCGCACGCAACAATCCCAGTTCAGGATTCGCCTCGCCGATGATCTCGCGCTTGATACGCTCTGGCGTCGCCAGGAGCCTCACACGAACGCGATCGAATTCGCCGTTGCTCGAGACAACGGCGCCTGCGCGCACCAGGATCTTGAGGGCGCCTTCGACTTCGCGCGCATTCACTTTTGGCTTGATCGACCGCGCCAGATCTTCGGGTTCATCTCCGACAAAGCCGTCGGCGTCGGCATGTTTCACCAGCCGCTGATACAACTGCTCGACGACCGATCGCTCCGGATACGAGCCCTTGATGAAGAACTCGTGGGTGAACCGGTCAGGAAATGAATGGAGCAGGAAGACGTCGGAGTGGAGACCGTCGCGCCCGGCGCGACCGGCTTCCTGGTAATACGCTTCGAGCGTTCCCGGCATCGCGTAGTGGATCACCAGGCGCACGTTTGGTTTGTCGATGCCCATGCCGAAAGCGTTGGTGGCGACGATCGCGCGAATGCGCTCGGTCATGAACGATTCCTGGACCGCGTGTCGGCGCGCGTCGTCGAGACCGGCGTGGTAGCCGGCGGCGGGAATCCTTGCCCGCTCCAACACATTGGTAAGCTGGTCGACGGCGCGTCGGGTCGAGGCGTATATAACCGCCAGCCCGTCATACCGGCGCAGAATGTCCACCAGTCGCGTCTCTTTCTCCGATTCATTCTTCGTCGAGATCACGTAGTAGTGGAGATTCGGTCGATCGAATCCGGTGATAATCGTTTCCGGATTTTCGAGACCGAGTTGACGCACAATGTCGCGGCGAACTTCCGGCGTCGCGGTTGCAGTCAGCGCAATGGTTGTCGGCGAGCCGAGTGTCTCGCGCACTTTGCGCACGCGTAGATAGCTGGGGCGAAAATCGTGACCCCATTGGCTGATGCAGTGCGCTTCATCGATGGCGAGGAGCGACACTCCCGCTTTCCGCAAACGCTCCCCCGTCCGTCCAAAATCGAAGCGTTCGGGCGCGACATAGAGGAGCTTGATCTCGCCGCGGTCGACTCGCGCGAGTCGATCGGAAACCTGCGCTGCGGTGAGGGTGCTGTTGATGAAAGCAGCCGGCAAATCCCGCGCATTGAGCGCGTCGACCTGGTCTTTCATCAATGAGATGAGCGGTGAGACAACAACGGTGAGTCCCGGCAAGACTAGCGCAGGAACCTGGAAGCAAAGCGACTTGCCACCGCCAGTCGGCAGAACGACGACGGTGTCGCGCCCGCTGAGTACGGCGGAGACTGCCGCTTCCTGGCCGGGCCTGAACGCGTCGTAGCCAAATGCGCTCTTGAGAACTCGGCGCGCGTCTTTGATTGTCGGATTTGCCACGACCTAAAGTTAGCGGCAGGATGAAGACACGCGTCACCGAGGTGTGCATGCGTAAGTATTGCGCCGCACTTCAGCGGGCTCGGCGAGGCGTGCTACGCTTCCGCGACGATCCTGGCGTAGAGAGACGGATCCGCGTTCCCCCCGCTGACGATGCAGCAGACGCGCTTGCCCTTGAAGCGGTCGGGTTGTGCGAGCACGGCACCGAGTGACAGTGCCCCGGTTGGTTCAGCCTTGAGATTGGCGAGGGTGAAGAGCAGCCGCACGCCTTCTCTGATTTGCTCTTCACTGACTTCGATTATTCCGTGGAGGCCATCGCTGAGAATCTCCCAGTTCAAATCGCCGATGCGCAGAACGCGGGCGCCATCAGCGATAGTGTTGGATTCCTCGGGCAATGCGACGATGTGGCCGGCGCGGAAAGACTGGGCGGCATCATTCGAGAGCAGCGGTTCAGCGGCGATGACTTTCGTTTTCGTGCCCTGAGTGCCCTTCACCAGTCCCGAAGTCAGCCCACCGCCGCCGATCGGCGCGACGATGAAGTCAAGATCGAGTTTGAGCGCGACGAGCTCTTTCGCCAGAGTAGCGTTGCCGTCGATAACCAATGTGTCATCATAGGGACTGGCGACGTACGCCTCAGGAAATTCGCTCGCGAGCTCTTTCACGCGTTCGAGACGACTTTTCTTCTTTACGTCGACGAGGTCGACTTCGCCACCAAATTCCTTGACGGCGTTCACTTTTATTTTCGGCGCTCCTGACGGCATCACCACGGTGCAGCGCTTTCCGAACAACGAGCACGCGAAAGCGATCGCCTGACCGAAATTGCCCGACGACGCGGTGATCACGTGCGTCTGCTTAACATTGGCCGCGACGTTGTACCCAGCGCGGAACTTGAAGCTGCCCGTGTACTGCAGGGTCTCGCTGGCAATCACCAGGTCGATGCCGAGGGTCTTCGACAGACGCGGCGCATCGACGATGGTGGTAGGACGGGGCTTGATCCCCTTGCCCGTCTGCCTGCTTGCGCTCACTGAAGGCCGCGCGGCTTGCGAGGCTTGATGAATCGAAGAATCAGCGCGATGAAGAGAAAAAGAATTCCCGCCCAGCGAATCGCGCTATCGTCGGTGCGAATTCCCCAGGCGAGCAGAATCGCCGCGATCAGCATCAGCGCCAGCTTGGCAATGGTGAATGGACTCATTGGCTGTCTTTCTTGCGACTGGTGAATCTGTGCACTCCATCGCGGAATGCGTTCGTCGCTCTCGCATCGGCGTTGGCGACGATCCCGGCGGTAATTCCGTCGAGGAAGCTGAGACTATCGAGCTTGTAGAACAGCGTCTTCGTAAGCGCCATCGCCGTGGGCGGCGCCTGCGCGAGCTGCTTGAGAAATCCTTCCGCTCTGGTATCGAACTCGAGCTCCGGAAACACGCGCGAAACGAGCCCCAACTGCAGCGCCTCGTCGGCGGCTAGAACGCGACCGCTCGCGACGAGATCGAATGCCTGCTTCTCGCCGACGCATCTTCGGAGCATCGTCATCACCATCGCGGGCACGAATCCGATCGAGACTTCTGGATAGGCGAAGCGAGCGTCGCCGCTGGCGAGAACGATGTCGCACGCAGTGGCGAGGCCGGCGCCACCCGCGAATGCGCGGCCGCGCACGAGCGCCACGACCGGCTTATCCATGCGCCTGATGGTGTGAAAGACGTGACCGAGTGCCTGCGCATCGTCGAGATGCGCCTGACGCGGCGCATCAAGCATATGACCGAGCGCGGCGAGATCCGCGCCGGCGCAGAAATCGGTTCCGTCGGCATCTATCGCAACAACGGTCGCCGGCGAGTCACTCAACGCGAACAGAGCCTGCGCGAGCTCGTCCGCGGTGGCGCGATCGAGGGCATTCTTTTTCTCCGGCCGAGCGAGTGTGATTCTGCCGATCAGTCCGTCGGACGAGACACGAACGTTGGTCACTTCGCCTCCGGCAAGCCGAGCTCTTTCGCCTGTCGATCGGGCACATCGAGCACCATTCGCAGCAATGCCGTCGAATACACTTTGCCCTGCGCGTCGGTCTTTAGCGACAGCGTGCCTCCGCCGTCGAGCGCGCCGTGGAGCAGAAAATTGAGAGCGCTCAGATTCGGCAACTCGAATCTTTCCACCGGGCCTTCGATCATTCCGCTAAAGTGTTGCGCGACGCGCTCCCTGGTCACCGACTGCGCGAGCAGATCGTACCACCTCGGCTCGATTGCAATCAGGCCGACATTGGCCGTGTCGCCTTTGTCACCCGAGCGCGCGTGCGCGATGTCGACAAGACGAACTTTCACTGCACGATCTCGACCGAAGTTTTAACGACCGACTTGTCGATCAGCGCCGGCCAGTACGCCACGATCTCTTCAACCTTGGGTCTGCCACCAGCAAAACCGGTGACGCTCGGCGGCCCATTTAGCACCAGCGGAGCGATTTCTCGCGTGAAGCGTTCGACTGCCGCCTTTTCACCGCGAACGCCAACCCGTAGCTGGACTTCGGGTGCGTCGTGTTGATCGCCGGCGAGCGGGCCGTGGGTGGCGTTGGCCCCAACGAACTCGGTGAGAACGCGATCGAACCGCAGGCCGAGCCGGTCAAGACGTTCGCGCAGCACCCGGTCGGCGAGTTTTGCCTTGTCGAGAGCGTCCGGCCAGGCGTAGACGAGAGTTCCAACCGCCTTGAAGCCGGCGCGATAAGCGATCGAGACCTTGAGCTTATCCGTCGGCGGCCGCCCTTTGATTCCAAATACCCGGACGCGGTCAGGTCCGGCGTCGCTCAATTTGATCGTCGTAAAGTCTGCGATGACATCAGGGGTGATGTATGAATGCGGATCACCCATCTCGTAGACGAGTTGTTCGGTGATGGTGCGCACCGAAACTCGCCCGCCAGTGCTGGGATGTTTGGTCACGACGAAGGTTCCATCGGCGCAGGCCTCGACGATCGGATAGCCGACGTTGGCGAGATCGGGAATTGACTGCCAGTCATACAGACAGTTGCCGCCCGAGCACTGAGCGCCGCACTCGATGATGTGACCCGCGACAATTCCCGCGGCGAGCTGGTCCCATTGCGTTGCGCCCCAGCCGAATTCGTGTCGAATGGGAGCCATCGTGAGTGCGGTGTCGGTTGAACGGCCGGTGATGACGACGTTGGCGCCCTTGGCCAGTGCTTCGACAATTGGCTCGGAACCGATGTAGGCGTTCGCGGAGAGCACACGATCGCGCACTGTGCTCAGCGGCTCGCCGGTGTCCATGTTCGACAGCGTCTGGCCGTTCGCGATCAGGTCGTCGATCCGCGACAGCAAATCATCGCCCGTAACGACACCAATGCGTACCTTGCCTTTCGCCCCCGCTTTGTCGGCAACGGATTTCACTGCCGCCGCGCAACTTGGCGGGTTCACGCCGCCGGCGTTGGCGATGACCTTCACGCCACGCTCCGTCACCGCCGGCATTACGCTCTCCATTGCGCCGACGAAGTCCCGCGCGTAACCCAGTGATGGGTCGCGCTCTTTCTGCTTCTGTAGAATCGACATCGTTACTTCGGCGAGATAGTCGAGCATCAAATAATCGAGCTGCCCGCCCTCGACCTGACGGCGCGGCGCGTCGATATCGTCGCCCCAGAATCCCTGCCCCGCTCCGACGCGAACGATTTTGTTCACGCGTTCTCCTCGCCGAGGTGTGGAGGCAAAACGAACGGCCCGAGGTGCGGGCCCGGGTTGTTGAGCGCAGCGTGCAAGGCGAGACTCAGCATCTCGCGCGTGTTCTCGGGATACACGATCGCGTCGACGAATCCGCGCGCAGCGGCATAACGCGCGTCGAGCTGGTGCTCATAATCGGCGCGCATTTCGTCGACGGCTTTCGCAGTGTCCGTATCGAGCTCACTCTTTTTCTTTTTCGCCGCGTCGAGGGCGGGGCCGTGGACAGCCTGGATCGCCGACTCGCCCTCCATGACTGCCATCCGACCTGTTGGCCAGCTGAGGATGAAATCAGGATCGAAGCCCTGTCCGGCCATCGCGTAATAGCCGGCGCCGGAAGCGTGATTGATTGTGAGCACGATTTTGGGCACCCGCGCTGTCGCCATCGCTTCGACGAACCTCGCCCCGGCGCGGATGATTCCTTCCTGCTCCTCTTCGGTGCCGACCATGAAACCCGAGACGTCCTGCACGAACAGCAGCGGCATCCCCACCCGATCGCAACGATCGATGAAGTATGCGACTTTCTCGGCGCTTTCCGTGTAAATGATGCCGCCGAAACGCGGCTTTTCACCCTTGCGACCCTTAATCAGGCCGCGCTGGTTGGCGATGACGCCGATCGGAATGCCGTCGATGCGCGCATCGCCACAAATCATTTCGCGAGCGAGGTCCTTCTGGAATTCATCGATTTTAGCGTCGTCGAGGATTGCTCCCAGTACATCGTACATGTCGTACGACATCCGATGATCCGCGGGCAACACATCATAGAGTGAGTGGGCTGGCTGGCCGTTCTCGGATTGCGGCTGGCGGCTAATCGCGGACTCTTTCACCGGAAGCCGCTCGATCAGATCGCGGATTTTGCGAAGACACTCCTCGTCGTTGTCGACTTGATAGTGCGCAACGCCGCTGATCTCGGTGTGCGTCGACGCGCCGCCGAGGGTCTCGGCGTCGACGACTTGTCCAGTGGCGCCCTTCACGAGGTTAGGTCCGCCTAGTCCCATGAACGACGTTCCCTTCACCATCAGGATTACATCGGAGAGGGCGGGCAAATACGCGCCACCGGCAACGCACTGCCCCATCACCGCGGCGATCTGCGGAACGCGCAGGTAGCGGCGCATGATCGAGTTGTAATAGAAGATGCGCGCGGCACCGTATTGGCCGGGAAACACTCCGCCCTGATACGGAAGGTTCACCCCGGCGGAGTCGACGAGATACACGATCGGAATCCGGCACCGCATCGCGATTTCCTGGGCGCGCAGAATCTTCTTGATCGTCTCCGGCCACCACGATCCCGCTTTGACTGTGGCATCGTTGGCGACGACGACCGTCTCCCGACCGTGAACTCTGATGACGGCGGTGACAACTCCGGCAGCCGGCGCCTGGCCGTCGTACTCGTCGTAGGCGACGAGCAGTCCGATCTCGAGCATGCTCGAGTTGGGATCGCGCAACAAGTCGACACGCTCGCGCGCCGACAGCTTTCCCTGTTTGTGCAGTTTCTCGAGCCGTTTTGCGCCGCCGGCCTCACGGAGCTTACTCTCCAGCGCTTTTACTTCGTCGCTCAGCTCGCGCAGGCGATTCGTCACTAGGCTTCCTGCTGTTCTCGCGTCGCGAACCAATCCTTGATGTAGGACACGAGCTCCGACGTGGGCGTACCCGGGCCGAACAGCTTGCCGACGCCGAGCTTCTCCAGCGCTTCGACGTCTTCCCTGGGAATGATTCCGCCACCGGTGATCAGGATGTCATCGCGGCCCTGCTCGCGCAGCAGATCGTGAACGCGGGGAATGAGCGTCATGTGCGCGCCGCTCAGAATCGACAGTCCGACGACGTCGACATCTTCCTGCACGGCTGCCGTTGCGATCATCTCCGGTGTTTGATGGAGTCCTGTGTAGATGACTTCCATGCCTGCATCGCGAAGTGCGGCGGCCACCACTTTCGCGCCGCGGTCGTGTCCGTCGAGGCCGGGTTTGGCGACAAGAACTCGAATTGGTCTCATAAGGTGTTCAAAAGTTAGCGGCTGAGATGAAGGAACGGCACGGGCTATTCCTTGCGCGCGATCAGCATCATTTCCGACGAAGTTCGCCGCAGTGGTTTGTCCGAAAACCCATCGTAGGCTTGCTCAACGACGAGTCCATGCTCGGAAAAAAGATCGGCGAGCCGACTCGCGGTATAGAGTCGAATAGAGTGCTCTCTGGTACCATGTCTGTTACCACGCGTCCACGTCGACCGCACGGTGAGCATCCCCGACAAGGGATCGAACGAGCGCTCCTGAGCGAACATGGTCTTCTCGGTTGTCCACCAGTCGCGGGGGAGAAAGCGCGCCATCACGCCATCGCGGCTGCCGCCATGCCATAGCAAGACTCCACCGGGCTTTAGCACGCGCGCGAATTCATGCACAACCCGTGCGTCATCGGCGGGATGCGCGAAGAAGCCGAACGAAGTGAAGAGATTTAGCACAGCGTCGAAGCGTCCCGTCCAGCGGGCTGGCAGGTTTCGCATGTCGCCCCGTGTGTAGCGAAGATTTCGGCCGGTTCCACGCTTGCGCGCCACGGCGAGCAACGTCGCCGAGTAATCCAGGCCATCGACGTCGTAGCCAGTCTCCGCCAGCAAATGTGCGTGACGGCCCTGACCACACGGCACATCGAGAATCCGTGCGCCGACAGGCAATGCGAGAATGTCGAGCAGACGCGCTAGTTCGCGCCTGTCACCTTCGGGAGTGAATAGAGGTTTGTACTCGAGGAGATAGTGGGCGTCAAACGCGGATTCCCACCACTCGCGACGCTTTCTCAGAAGAACACGGGCTCGCGGTAGGCGCCGAACACTTTCTCCATCGCGGCGCGGATCTCGTACAGCGTGCAATACGAGCGCGCACAATCGAGAATGAACGGCATCAGGTTTTGTTTCGTCGCCGCCGCCTTCGTCAGCGCATCGAGCTTCGCCTGCACCGCTTTGTTGTCGCGACGCGCGCGCATCGCCGCCATCGACTTCTTTTGTTCCCGCTCCGTCTCTTCGCTGATCTTGAGCGTCTCGATTTTGAGCTCGGGCTCGTCGGTGACGAAATCATTGACGCCAACGATGATTCGCCGCTGCTGTTCGATCTCCCACTGCTGGCGCGC
>DATFHK010000115.1:0-43488 GCA_035248505.1 Gemmatimonadaceae bacterium
CCGGCTGGTCTGGCACTTCGTCGCCGACACTGTCGGAGATTTCGCATGGGGTACGTCCAACCAGTTCGTCTGGGACGCTGGCCGCGCCAACATCCCGACGCGCGGCTGGGTGCCCTTCAACATCATGTACCTGCCCGGCCACGCACAGACCTACGCCGATGGTCCGCGCCGCGTGCGTCACGCGCTCGAGTACTACTCCAACCTGTGGATGCCGTACGCGTACCCGCAGCTGACGATGGTCGACGGGCCCGAGCTTGGTATGGAGTATCCGATGTTCATCATGTCGGAGGTCTTCGCCGCGGATCACGAGACCGGACACCAGTGGTGGCCGATGATGGTCGGCGTCAACGAGACGTGGTACGGCTGGATGGACGAGGGGTTCAATCAGTACATGAACATCCTCTCCGACGCCGACCGGGACAAAAAACCATACACCCTCGATACTCTCGGTCTCTCCTACGGCCAGGTGAGCGGTGACGAGCGCGAACCGATCATGATGTGGGACGAGAACTTCGCCGGCCCGCTCTACGGATTCGCTGCATATGGTAAAGCCCCGCTGATGCTTTCGTCGCTCGGCGGCGTTGTCGGAGACAGCGCGGTGCAACGCGCAATGAGCGAGTACGCGAAGGCGTGGCGATTCAAGCATCCGTCGCCGTGGGATTACGCCAACTTCATGAGCAACGCACTCCACCGCGACCTCGGCTGGTTCTGGTACTACTGGTTGTTCACCAACGAATCGGTCGACGGTTCGATTCAAAGCGTCGTCGCCAACGGTCGACAGACACGCGTTACGGTTCGTCAGAACGGCGAGATGCCGTCGCCGGTTGTGTTGAAGGTCGATTTCGCGCCGGGGCCATCCGCGAGACCGTCGAACAACACGCGCTCGATTTCGCCCGGCATCACCGAGTCGATCGCGTGG
Organism: Gemmatimonadaceae bacterium; assembly: GCA_035248505.1. GTDB lineage: Bacteria > Gemmatimonadota > Gemmatimonadetes > Gemmatimonadales > Gemmatimonadaceae > UBA4720. Next base: position 920 of record DATFHK010000115.1, read on the forward strand.
CAGGACGCGAACAGTGCGATCGTGACCTATCCGGTCGACGTTTGGTTCTCCGGCAGTCGCACCTACACGGTGAATCTGGAATTTCCCGGCCGGCGAATCTCCCGCATAACGCTGGATCCGAATCAGCGGTTTCCGGATCACAGCGTCAGCGACAACGTCTGGCCAAGAATGGCGGCCAGCAAATGATTACTGAAGTGAAACCTCGAGTTTGTCTTTTGGTTCTTTGCCTCGCAGCCTTCCCTTTACGGGCTCAAACCGTCACCGCCGCCGACTACGCCCGCGCCGAGCGCTTCCTGGGCGACAGCGTGATGCCCTACATCAGCGGGCTCGGCGTCCAGCCGATTTGGTTATCGGGCAATCGAATCGCCTATCGGAATCCAACGCGCGGAGCCAGAGGTATCATTCTCGTCGATCCCGCGCGCGCCAGTCGCGTCGCATGCAGCCCTGATACGGATCGGTGCGGCGGCGCGCTCGATCCGCGCGAAATCTCGCGGTTGCAGCAAGCCGGACAACGTGGCGCGGGCGGACGGCCCGAGTCGATCTCGCCCGACGGAACCAAGGCCGCGTTCATTCGCAACTACAACCTCTGGGTGCGTGACGTCGCGTCAGGCCGCGAGACTCAGCTCACCACTGACGGCGTCAGGGATTTCGGCTACGCCACCGACAACGCCGGTTGGACGAAGAGCGATCGTCCGGTTCTCGTCTGGTCTCCCGATTCGCGAAAGATCGCGACCTTCCAGCAGGACGATCGACCGGTTGGCGAGATGTATCTCGTCAATACCAGTGTCGGGCATCCGACGCTGCAGGCGTGGAAGTATCCGCTGCCAGGTGACAGCGCAATCTCGATGATCCAACGCGTGGTGATAAATGTCGACACGCCGCGCGTGATTCGTTTTCAGATGGCGCCGGATCCGCATCGGTCGACACTTTGTGACCACGTCGTCTGTCGAAACGCCGGTCCGTGGGCCGATGTCGAGTGGTATCCCGACGGCTCGCACATCGCGTTCGTCTCCACTTCTCGCGATCACAAGCACGAAGTATTTCGCGTCGCCGATGCCGCTACAGGAAACGTGCGCGACGTATTTCGCGAGGACGTTGCCACCCAGTTCGAGTCGGGCAACGGCACTGTCAACTGGCACGTGCTGCCGGCGTCCAACGAAGTCGTCTGGTTTTCGGAACGCGACGACTGGGGCCAGCTGTATCTGTACGATCTCAGCACAGGGCAGCTGAAATCGAAAATCACCAGCGGAGAAGGGAACGTCGCTCAGGTGCGTCGGATCGATGAAAAGAATCGCACCATCTATTTCGTCGGCAACGGTAAAGAGAAGGGTCGCGATCCGTATTTCCGGCATTTCTACAAGATCAACATCGACGGCAGCGGCCTCACGCTGCTCACGCCCGAAAACGCTGACCATGACATAAGCCTGGCGCCATCCGGCGAGTATTTCGTGGACACCTACTCGCGACCCGATCAGCCGCCGGTGACTTTGCTGCGCGACCTGAACGGCAAGACGATTCTCTCGCTCGAGCGCGCCGATGTAAGCCGACTGCAGGCAAGAGGGTGGAAGCCGCCGACGCCAATCACCGTCAAGGCGCGCGATGGTAAGACCGATCTGTACGGATTGATGTACCTGCCGACCAGGCTCGATCGCGCCAGGAAATATCCGATCGTCAATCACATCTACCCGGGACCGCAGACGGGGAGTGTCGGCAGTCGCAGCTTCTCGCCCGCGCGTGGAGATGCGCAGGCGCTTGCCGAGCTCGGGTTCGTGGTTGTCGAGATCGACGGCATGGGCACTCCCTGGCGCTCGAAGTCATTCCACGACGCCTATTTCGGCCGAATGGGTGACAACACATTGCCCGATCAGGTCGCTGCGATGCGGGAGCTCGCGCGTCGATATTCGTTCATCGATATCAATCGCGCCGGGATATACGGTCATAGCGGAGGCGGTTTCGCCGCCGCTGATGCGATGTTCCGCTATCCTGATTTCTTCAAGGTCGGGATCTCGGAAGCGGGCAATCACGATCAGCGCAACTACGAAGACGATTGGGGCGAGCGTTATCAGGGCCTGCTGGTGAAGACGGCCGACGGCGGTGACAACTACGCGCCGGAAGCGAACCAGTTGCAGGCGAAAAATCTCAAGGGAAAACTCCTGCTCGCGCACGGCACCATGGACGACAACGTCCCGCCCTACAACACGCTGCTGGTGGTGAACGCGTTGATCGCCGCGAACAAGGATTTCGATCTGTTGCTGTTGCCAAATCGCCCGCATGGATTCGGCAACGAGCCGTATATGGTGCGCAGGCGGTGGGATTATTTCGTTCGAAATCTTCTCGGCGTTGAGCCGCCGAAAGAGTATGAGATTCGCGCAGGGCGGAGATGAAACTACAAACTGAAGAACACCAGCCGGCGGCCGTGAGCCCGAGGGCCGGCAGCCCCGAGCCGCATCGGAATGCGATCACGCGACAGCTCGGGGCAGCAGGCTCGAGGGCCCGAAGCTGCTGGCTGGTAGTCTTCCTTTTGCCTTTTGCCGCCGGCGCTCAGGAAGCACCCAGAGTCTATACCCACGCGGACTCGATCCGTGGCTCGAACACTCCGCAGCGCTCATGGTGGGATGTCTCCTTCTACGACCTGCACGTAAAAGCAAATCCGGCCGACAGCAGCATCGTCGGCTACAACGCGATCACCTATCGCGTTCTTAAACCCGCGCGCGAGATGCAGATCGATCTGCAAATGCCGCTCGTCGTCGACAGCATCGTCCAGGACGGGCTCGAGCTCAGTGCGCGCCGTGACGGTAATGCGTTCTTCGTCACCCTCGTTGCGCCGCAAACGGCGCGCGCGACGAAAACCATTTCGATTTACTATCACGGCAAACCCGTCGTCGCGACGCGTCCGCCCTGGGACGGCGGCTTTGTATGGGCAAAGGACAGTCTGGCGCGCGATTGGGTCGTCACCGCCAATGAAGGACTCGGCGCCAGCGTCTGGTGGCCTAACAAGGATTATCTCGCCGACGAGCCCGACAGTCAGCGCGTCGCCATAACCGTTCCTGATTCGTTACTCGATGTCTCGAACGGGCGACTGCGCTCGACCACGCCCAACGGCGACGGCACCACGACCTATGAATGGTTCGTCGTCAATCCCATCAACAACTACGACGTCGCCGTCAACAGCGGGCACTACGCGCATTTCGGCGAAACGTATCAGGGCGAGAAGGGTCAGCTCACCCTCGACTACTATCCGCTCGATTATCATCTCGACACCGCGCGCAAGCAGTTCCAGCAGGTGAAGCCGATGATGAAGTGCTTCGAGAGCTGGTTTGGTCCGTATCCGTGGTACGAGGATGGGTACAAGCTCGTCGAGACTCCACACCTCGGCATGGAGCACCAGAGCGCGGTCGCGTACGGCAATCACTACAAGATGGGTTACCTCGGTCGCGACCGGTCAGCCACTGGTCACGGCTTGAAGTGGGATTTCATCATCATCCACGAGAGCGCGCACGAGTGGTGGGGCAACAACATCACCATGAAGGATCAGGCCGACATGTGGATTCACGAGAGCTTCGCCACCTACGCGGAAGGTCTGTACACCGAGTGCACCCAGGGCAAACAGGCGGGACAGGAATACACCATCGGTCAGCGCAAGATCATTCGCAACGACGTCCCGATCATCCCCGAGTACGGCGTCAACGCGGAAGGCTCGGGCGACATGTACGACAAGGGCGCGAACATGCTGCTCACCATCCGTCAACTTGTCGACAACGATGTGCGCTGGCGCGGAATTCTGCGCGGGTTGAACAAGACCTTCTGGCACCAGACTGTCACTACGAAGCAGGTCGAGGATTACATCAGTCGGGAGTCAGGAATCAACCTCGGCAAAGTCTTCGATCAATATCTGCGCACGACGAAAATTCCGACGCTCGATTACAAGCTCCAGGGCAACAAGCTCAGTTATCGCTGGACGAACGTCGTGCGCGGATTCGCGATGCCGGTGCGAGTCACGACATCGGTAGGGCGCTATGGCTGGATTCGACCGACTGAACGCTGGAAGTCGACGGCTATAAAGCTCGACCGGCCTGAGGACTTTCACGTCGACGAGACTTTCTACGTCAACGTGAACGACGTCCTCAAGCCGGCCGCTGATTCAACTACCGCTCGTAAAGTCCGGTAACTCTGGCCTTGGCGAGCTGGTTGGCGTGGATGTAGAAGCCGACCATCGCCGCGGTCGCGTTGCCCGGCACGTCGAGCTTGTCGACCTTGAGCGCGTAAACGGTGAAGTGATAGTGGTGCGGCTTGTCGCCGACCGGTGGACACGGCCCGCCATATCCCTTGCTGCCGAAGTCGGTGTTCCCCTGCTGGCTGCCGCGCGGCGCATTGCGCCCGTTGCCCGCGCCCGCCGTCAAACCAGTCGCGTCAGCGGGAATGTTGTACATCACCCAGTGCCACCAGCCACTGCCGGTCGGTGCGTCGGGATCATACGCGGTGACGGCGAAAGACTTCGTTCCCGCCGGCGCTCCGCTCCAGTTCAGCGCGGGAGAAACGTTCTGGCCGGTGCAACCCATGCCGTTGAAGACGTGAGCGGCGGTGATACGTCCGTTCGAAGTTAAATCAGGTGCTGTGACTCTGAAGTGTGCGCTCGCCGACTTTCCCTTGGTGGTGGTCTTTGCTTGCGCGCCAGCGATCGAAGTGCTCGCCAGGACTGCGACAACCGCCGTCATCACTTGCCGAACTCGGTAAGGCCCGACCATCGCCAACCTCCTTGTCGTCTGTTCCAACTGCTCCTCTTATCTCCACACCGCGAGAATGATTCCCGCGATCAGGAACGAAACCAGGTTGTAAAAAGAATTGATAGCCCAGAGCGTTTTCGGCTGCCCTGAAAAAATCGACGTCGCATAACTGGTCGCTCCCGCGAAGCCGAGCCACAGCAAAGCGCTGAAGATTGCGGCGTGGGCGACTCCCATATCCTCCATCTGCGACATATGGCCGATCACCATCGCCATCACCCACGCCTGGAGGAATGCGCAAATGAAAGCGATGAAGTAGAGGACCGCCATGTTGGCGCTCGCCGCCTCCGCACGCATTTGCTCCTCGGTTTTGTTCTGCAGCGCAATCCAGCGCTTCGCGAACAAAGCTGGCGAGTACCAGAGTCCGCCGAGCGCAAACATGATGATTGCTGAAACCAGCACCGCGAGGTAGTTGATCGCCGGGAATTGCATTTCCGATTTCTCCGTCGATTGGGTTGGGCGGGTGACTCGAGCACCAAATTATGTTCGACCAGCCAACATTGCAGTAGTGGTGATCAACCGGATAGCGGCGCGCGCCGCCTGTCCATCGCTGTCGGTGGCCGGATCGTAGGCAGTGAGCGCCGCGCCCGTGATGCGAAAACCTTTCGCAATGCGCGACAACGCGAAATCCATGTCGTCGAGCTCGAGGCCGCCGGCGACGGCGAATTGGTTGGCTGCCACAACGCCGGCGTCCAGCACATCGAGATCGATGTGGACATAGACCTCGTCGACGTGCTCGCTCACGGACTGGACTGCCCTTGGCAATTCATCTTTCAGCCGGCGTGGTGCGACAATGGCAACTGCGGAATCATCGAGCAGAGCCGATTCCAGCGAGTCCACATCGCGCGTGCCGATCAGGCAGATGCGGTTGTCGGCGATTGGTGTAAAGCCCGGAATAGTGGCCGCAAGCTGCGACCAGCAGCGACCTGTAATGATTGCGACAGCTGTACCGTCGAGAAACCCGCTGGTCGTTGTTTCGGGAGTGTTGAAGTCGGCGTGGGCATCGAACCACGCGACGCCGGTTTTGCTCGGATCGAGTCCGGCGAGAGTGCCGACAGCAGTGTTGCAGTTTCCGGCAAGGATGATCGGGAATCGCGCGGCTGCGCGCGCATCGTGCACCGCTGCCGAGAGCATTCGCATCAACTCGAAGCTGGATTGGATCTCCGCCTGCCACTGGTTTTGATCGAGCTCGGCGATGCGGACGTGCACCTGATGGCCACCGTCGCGCAGAGCCTCGACCAATCCCGCTTTGAGCAGCGCTTCGGGTCCGGCGCCCATGCGAAGACCGCGGTGGCCGGAATCGTAGGGGACGACCAGCATTTGGATATTCACGGTCTTTAAACTACAAAAGAAGAAGTACCAGCCTGCTGCCGGCTATGGGCTCCGCAGCAGGCTGGTACTTCTTCTTTTGTTGTAGTTCAGTCTTTGTAGATATCCGCGAACTCTTTCTTCAGCGCCGCCACCTTCGGCTTGTCATTGATCACGATGTAAAGCTGGTTGGGATGATGCTCCAGATAATCCTGGTGATAATCCTCCGCCTCGTAAAATGCTTTCAGCTTCGCCACCTGCGTCACGATCGGGCGCGGGAACGTTTTCGCCGCCGTCAGCTGCTTGATGTAGCTGTCCGCAACCTGCTGCTGTTGCGCGTTGCGATAGAAAATCGCCGAACGGTACTGCGTCCCGTGATCCGGTCCCTGCCGGTTGAGCTGAGTCGGATCGTGCGCGACCGAGAAGAAAATCTGCAACAGCTTGCCGTACGACACCTGTGACGGATCGTAAATCACTTCGACCGACTCGGCGTGACCGGTGTCGCCGGTGCTCACCTGCTCGTAGGTCGGATTGGCGAGATCGCCACCGGCGTATCCGGAAATAGCGCGCTTGACGCCCTTTACGTGATCGAAGACCGCTTCGACCCCCCAGAAGCATCCGCCGGCAAACACGGCCGTGTCTTCAGCCGGCGCCGCGACTAGCTCTGCGCCGAGCGCCGGAGGGCTGACTTGAACGTTGGTCACTGTCGCACCGCTGGAGAGGCGCCACGCCAACAAGACCAGTGCAACTGGGATGACAATTACGAGCGCGAAGTAGCTGGAAAATGAGCGATTCATGTTCGACTCGGGCGGGAGGAAATGCGGATATCTATGAAACAGAAACAGATTGAGATTGTTCCATCAACAGACCGATCAGGTGAAGATTGGCGGCAACCGCCTCTCTGATGTGCGTCGGAATGGATAACTGTGTGCCAGCCGCTCGTCGATCTCGGGAGCAGGAGGATTCGGTCCCGAGAGAAATAGCCACTCGAAGTCGACGAACTCGCCGCTCTGCCACAAGCCAATTCCAACCTGGCGCTCCAGATCGAGCTCGTGCTTGGAAGCGCGCGACAAGCTCTCCAGCGCCTCGTAGCCACGGTCCTGAAACTCACGGGTCACCGGCAAAATCAGAAAGCCACAACCGGTCCTGGACGACGCCGTTCTAAACGGTAGCTCCAATCTGTTCGATCGAACCGACTCCAGCGCCAGCCGCAATTGCTCGGCGAGTGCGCGCAAATCGTACCGCCCCAGCAGCGCCAGCTCCGACAGTATTCGATAGTAGTCGCTGTCCGCATCGTGCTCATCCTGCGCGGCAATGCGCGCCGCCAGACTGTCGAGGACAAAACTGAACTCGCACGCCGCGGGGTTCCGTCTTGCCCGTGCCGCACGCTCGAGTCGTTGATCGGGCGGAGACTCAAAGTCCTCCAGCAGATATTGTCCAATCAACGCCGTCTCCGTGACTGCCGTCGTCGGCGGATCCCAGCCGAGCAGGATGTCGCGGCGGAAGTTGAAGTAGTCGAGCAGCTCCGCAGGCGTCACGAAGTGATCGCAGATCTCGAAATAGTCGGTGTCGCGAACCACGTGCACGAAGCTGCCATTGCGAACGCGCTTGAATCGGGCGACGCGAAAGTGTCGTGATTTCGGGGGCACGCGATATACGATCACTCCGACCAGCGACTCAGGATCTTTTGGAGCAACGGTCAGGCGATGCCCGAAGTGATTCACCAACGAAAGCGCGTGATAACCGCCAAGCAGCTCGCGGGTGTTCTGAATCAGGCGCGCGCCTTTGCGCACGACCTGGGTCGCCGCCCATTTCTCGAGCTCGCCCGGCTTGGTGACGACTTTCTGTTCCCGCTCACAGAGCTGGAAGATGAAACCGAGGCTGTCAGTCAGGAGTACGCGATCAGCGAGCTCAGGCTCAGCGCCGTCTGAAACCGGCAATTGATTGGTCGAGACGGCGAACGCGCGGGAGAAGACGTTCGCGTGCTGTTGCGCGATGAAGTCGTGAAGGAGGCTGGGGGCGGATGATTCCGGCGCGCTCTCTTTCACATCTCGATCAGTAGCGGCGCGACCTTCGTTCCCACGCCAGCAGCATCGCCGCGCCTAAAAGGCCGGTGATGATACAGAATAGGTAGAGAATCTGAATGCTCACCAATCCATACAAAGGGTTGGCGTCGCTGAACGGGCGCAGCGGCCGCATGTCGCCATGCATGATGCCGTCGAGCACCGAATGCAATATTCCGCCGAACAGCCCGCTGTAGGCAGCGATTGGCAATCGGTATTCCACGGCCAGCCATTCCGGGATCGCATCGCGCGGTTTCGCCCAGGCGCGCATGATCCGCGACACGATCAATCCACAGACAAGTCCGATCAACCCGCCGAGGAAGAAGGTGTGGGCCTGACGGTGCACCGGATAGTCACCCTTGAGCAGGTAGTAGCCAGACTCGATGTCGATCACGACCTGCGCCACCGAATACGCCGCCACCGAGAAATGGTGCGGCGCGACGGCCTTGACGAGCAGGCCCGGCCCGAAGTGGAATGGGGTTGCCGGCATGCTGACTTCAAATCTAGTCGGCGGTGCTATGTTTTCTCGCGATGGCTATCCAGCCGACCGACGCCGCGGCGCACTGGCACAACGCGGAGCGCTCAGCTCGCTGCCTGAACTGCGGCGCGCCGCTCAACGGGCCCTATTGCGCGCAGTGTGGACAGCGGGATATCCCGCCTTACCCGAGCGTGCGCGAACTGGCGATCGATGCGGTGTCGGAGTTTTCCGGTTGGGATGGCCGGCTTCTCAACACTCTGCGTACACTGCTACTCCGTCCGGGCCTCCTAACCCACGAGTTTCTGGAAGGCCGTCGCTCGCGCTACATCTCGCCGCTCCGTCTCTATTTGAGCGCGAGCGTCATCTACTTTTTGTTGGCTGCTGCGGCGCCCGATCTGAGGCTTGGCAACGGACGCAGCCTCTCCGGGATTCAGGTCGGCGTCTCGACAGGTACCGCGTCTTCGACGGCGCCGCGACGTGTGGCGACGGCGGCCAACGACGCGTTGGGTCGCGGTCAGCCGATCACCGAAGAAGAACGGCAGGCCGCGCTCAAGGACATTGGGCGTGCGCCAAAATTGATGCAACCGTTCCTGCGGCGGGTGGTAGGCGATCCGAACGGATTCAAGCGCGGGCTGATGGAAACGATGCCGAAAATGCTGTTCGTGCTACTGCCGATCTTCGCCGCGATCGTCGCGCTGTTTTATCACGGCCGCAAATATCCGGAGCATCTCTACTTCGCGATTCACCTGCACGCGTTCATCTTCATCGCGCTGAGCATCGTGGCCGCGGCGAAGTTCACCGGATCGGTGCCTTTCGCCGTCGCCGCCAGCGTTCTCTGTGTGGTCTGGATTCCGATCTACGCCACCGTCGCGTTCCGGCGCGTGTACGCCACCTCGCTCGCATCGACCATCCTGCGCGAGCTCGGCATCGCCGTGCTCTACGCGGTGGTGTCCGTCGGTGCGCTGATCGTCACTTTGTACTGGGTCTCAGTCGCGACGTAGCATGGCTTTGCCAACGAGAAGCCCGCGCGTAGCTTAACGCCATGCCCGCGCACGAAATCCTCAGCAAGTGGGAGAGCTTCTACGTCATCGTGGGCTCGTCGGCAGGCGCGCTCACGGGTCTGCAGTTCGTGGTGATGGCGATCGTGGCCGACCGGCCCGGCAGCGGCGGGCAGCAGGAGATCGCGGCGTTCGGAACCCCGAACGTCGTGCACTTCATGGCGGTCCTGCTCATCGGCGCCATCATCAGCGCGCCGTGGGAAGATCTCGGTCACACCGCGATCGTGATCGGATTGTTCGGCTTGACCGGCGTCATCTACACTGCGGTGGTGACGAAGCGCGCCAGCAGCACACGGCGTTATCAGCCAGTAGCTGAGGACTGGATTTTCCACGTCATATTGCCGTTCGCGTCCTATCTCCTGCTGTTAGGCGCTGCATTGACGATCACGGTTGTCGACACAGCCGCGCTCTTCACGGTTGCGACGGCGTCGCTGCTGCTACTCGTCGTCGGCGTCCACAACGCGTGGGACACGGTCACCTACCTTGCGCTGGACGTGGCCGCTGACCGCTCTAGCGCCTCGGCACCAGACGCTCCGCCAGGTACGACGCCCACGTAGTGCCCTTGTGCTGTCCGGTATTGGAGAGCACGATCACGATCGTTCCGTCGGACATCATTCGCGCGATCGACGTATTGCGCGCGTCGCCACTCCCGGAATGCAGCACCTCGCGCACTTGTCCATTGCGTACGTAGATGCGCGTACCGTACCCGTAATGAATTTCGAACGGCGGTGCACTGCGCACGTGCATCAGTGGCGACTCGAGCTCCCTGCTTTCAGCTCTGCCGAACAGCTTGCCGTCGTGAATTGCGGTCAGCCATCGGTACAGATCGCGCACCGTGCTGCGCATCCCGTTGGCTCCCTTGTGACCCCAGTCGCCGCCCTGAAAGGTCGTCGATCGCATCTTCGCCGGTCGCAGCAGCTCACGATCGATGTAGGTCTCCCACTTGTCGCCTGATGCAATCTCGATGATCGCGGCCAGCAACTCGTAGTTGTCGTCCTGGTACTCGTAGTGGGTGCCAGGCGGATACTCGAGCCGCTGCGCGAGAATCGCCGTCACCGCACCCTCGCGGCGCACGATTCCAGTTCCCGCCGAGTGGCCGGCAAGACCCGAAGTGTGGGTCAACAGGTGGAAGATCGTGATATCGCGTTTTTCAGGCGGCGCATATGGAAAGAAGCGCGAGATCGGATCGTTGAACGACAACTTGTGCGCCGATCGCAGCCGCAGAATCGCCGCCGCGGTGAATCCTTTGGTGATCGAGCCAATGTTGAAGCGCGTCGTCGTTGTCAGCGGGTTGCCATCGCGCGGGGAGTACGCCTTCTCCATCACGACGGTGCCGTTTCTGGCAACGAGAACGACGCCGGCGAAGCCACTATCGCGCTGGCCCTCGACGATCGCATCGAGTCGCGCCGCCGAGAGTTGCGCGTTCCCCCGATGCGCGCCACACACGGCGAGCGCCGCGGCGAGAATTAAAGCGCGAGTGCGAGCGCGGTGAGAATTACCGCGGTAACGAACGCCTTCACGTAGACAGCACGCGCCTGCCGGCGCAGCTGCGCAACCTCCGTCGTGTCGTCGATCGCCTGTGGTCCTGCATCGAGATCGCGCTGACCGCGCGATGCGAGCTTCACTCACGTCTTGTCGCGGGATTGAAACACTCCCAGAGCACCGAAGAGAAACGGGAAAAGCAGCAGCAGTCGCCAGATCGCCGGCGCGCGCAGAACGATCAGCAATACTGCCAGCACGATGCCGGCCGAGAGGCCAATGATTCCGGCGTTAAGTCGTTTGCGTCGCTCGCCGGGACCGATGTTGACGAGGCGCGGCGACGGAGTAGTTGCCATTGATTCCTCCACGAGGTCGCCGGTAGTGGCGCCGCCCCAAGTTTAGCGCGACCGGTCAGATCCGGCCAAGCTCTGTACCGATGAGCTCGATCGCTCTATCGAGCAGTTTCTTGTTGTCTTTCTGGTAGAACCAACTGCTCGCGCCGGAAGGATGCGGCAGCGGGATAACCGTCGACCTGCCGCCCGCATGCACGACTTGATGCCTGGTACCGATCAGTTGATCCAGAGGCAATGGGGGCAGAAACCGTTCGATCGCCAGCCTGCCAACCGGAATGAGGAGCATTGGCTGAATGATGCGAAGCTCGCTCTCGAGCCAGTCGGCGCACTGCGCCTGCTCTGCCTTCGACGGCACTCGGTCGCCGCGCCCACTCGGATGCGCGCCGGGAAAGCAACGCGTCACCGCCGCGATGTAGATCTGTTCGCGCGCCCCCTCCTCATCGAGGCCAAATCGTGCGAACCAGCTGAATAGAGTCTTTCCCGCGCGACCAGCGAACGGCACACCGCCATCGGCTTCGACTTTACCCGGCGCCTGGCCAACCAGCATCGCGCGCGGATTGCGCGCACGAGATGCGACGGGCGCGATGCCTGCTCCCAGCACGCATCGCCGGCAACGCAACAGTGCATCGCGATGCGCGTCGAGCGCTTTAGCGCGGGAGGCGCGAGGCGAGAAGCGGGAGGCGGAGGTTTTCACGGTTGCTGATACCCTAACGACCAGTCGGTGTTACGGCGAGGGAGCGAGTGCGTCGAAAGTGTACACCTGCGTACACTGCCTGTGAATCCAACCGAAACGAATACCGAAAGCTGGACCTCTGCGTGGCCCGATGCGGTCGCGTTTGCGATTGGCCTAGCGGTCGCATGGTGGATGCAGTGGAGCGCAGGCGACCTGATCTGGTCGCTGTGGCTTTCGAGCCTTGTCGTCGGATACGCGACGATCGTCTGGATGATTCTAGAGCCGGCTGGTGAATTTACTCGGGTTGCATGGCGCAATCGCGCGATGTTTCGCGGTAACGTGCGCGCGTCGGTCGGCTTCGTCAGCCTTTTGATAGTGGGAGTCGTGTTTTTTCTCGGATTTTTCACGATCCACTTTGGCGGCTTCCACTACGTCCACTCCCAAATCCTGATCTCGTTTTTTCCGATTGAGACCGGCCACGGGCGCCCGACCGACGCCAATATGGCCACTTATGTGGAGGTGTTCCGCCGGTATTGGCCGTTGCTGCCGTCAGCCTTCATCGCGCACCGTGCTGCATTCATGCAGAAGCCTTTTTCACTCGAACCGCGGCCGACGGCTGAATTGACGGCGAACAATAAACGATTCGGCGCCATCTTCTTCGAGCCGTACCGCAATGTGATCCGGATGCACATCCTGATCTTCTTTTTCTTCTTCGCGCACTTTGCGCGGCTCGAGAACTTCGCCGTCTACGCGGTGATCTACGCGGCCTACTTCTTTCCGTGGCGGCTGGTGCGGCGGGCGCCCGCGTCGTCTACGGTTGGCAGCGCTGTCAGTCGCGCCGCTACTTCCGCGTAACTTTCTCGGCGATCGCCGCCTGCTGCGCGGCTGGCTTATCGTACCTGGGCGCCTTGTTGTACGTCGCCGACTGACCCGGCGCGATACTCAGGTACTTCCAGGCAGCGCCGCTGAATCCCTTCGCGACGTAGACGATCTGTCCAACGTGATACGACGTGTGCGACAGCGAGCGATGCAAAGCCTCGTGCACCAGCAGTGGGTTCTGTCGAATCGTCACCGTCTTTTCGAGGTCATCGTCTGTCAGGCGTGACAGCGTGTCGATCAACACTTTCCAGCCATCTTCCCACTTCTGGCGTAGCTCGGCGCGACTGACCGTGCGCGCGCTAAACTCTTCCTCGCGTTGACGCCAGGGCTTCTCGCCGTCGCTGGTCAGAAAATCCGTGAAGCGCGACTTGAGATTTCCCGAGATGTGCCAGCACAGCACGGCGATGGAATTGCCGCCATTGGGACCTTCCCGCGAAAGATCGCCGTCTTCGAGCTGTTCGACCGCACCCTCGGCGAGTGTTTTGTAGCGCAGGTACTCGGCTTTGATCGATTCAACAATGCTGCTCACTGCTCTCTCCGTCTCGATCAGCGGGATCTTGGTCGCAGGATCGCACGCGCTGGCGCACCCTCGTGCCCGCCGACTTTGATTGGCAGCACAATCAAATCGTAGTCACCTGCGCTGACGTGGTCGAGTGCCAGCCCTTCCACGATCGGGATGTTCTTGCCGAGTAGAGTGCGGTGCGTCAGCGGCGCCGGCGCGCCGAACTGCTCGGCGGATATGTAGTCGATTCCAACCAGTTTCACCCCGGCGTCTGCCAGCAGCTTCGCCGCGTCTGGCGCGATGTACGCGAAATCGCGGTGGAAGGTTGGAGTAGACATCCAGCCGTGGAGAGCACTGCGAGTGCGGAAGAGAATTCTCGGCATCCCGCGCCAGTCGTGCTTGTTGAGCTCGTTGGCGTCAATTGCCTGGACGGCGTCGGGAATGTCGATGACACGAGCGGGGCCAATGAGAGCACTCAGCGGAATCTGCTCGATCGAGCCGCCGTCGCGGACGAAGTGCATTGGCGCATCGACGTGGGTGCCGCTGTGCGCGCCCATCGAGTACGCGGATAGCGTGAAGGGATCGCCCTTTCTCATGTCGTGCAGGAACTCGAACTTCATCGGCGCATCGCCGGCGTAGATGGGAGTCGTGGCCGGATCGAGCGTCGCAGTTGCATCGATCCAGTTGCCTTCACCGACATTCTCAACCGAATCGGACTGTGCTTTCGTCGCAGTGCAGCCGAGTGCGAATGCCAGTCCGACGACGTTTAATGCGCGAGCGATGTCCGACGTCTTCATTGCAATTCTCTCCGAATTTAGTCAGACCACCAGACTGAGAATGACGGTGAGCACCAGACCCGTAACGCCGATGATGGTCTCGGCGACCGTCCACGTCTTGAGCGTCTGCGGCACAGACATATTGAAAAACTCCTTGATCAGCCAGAAGCCGGCATCGTTGACGTGCGACAGCATTAGTGAGCCGGCTCCCGTCGCCAGTACCAACAGTTCCGGACTGGCGCCGTGAGTGACGGCGACGATCGGCGCGACGATCCCGGACGCCGTGGTCATCGCAACCGTCGCTGACCCTGTTGCGACTCGAATCAGAGTTGCGACACTCCATGCCAGCAGCAACGGTGAAATGCTGGCCCCGATCGCGACGTGCGCGATGGCCGTGCCGACGCCGCTCTGTACCAGCACCTGGTTGAATCCACCGCCACCACCGATCACCAGCAGAATCGACGCAGTTGGCGCCAGACAGTCATTGCAGAACTTGACGATGTCGTGACGGGTGAAGTGGCGCGGCCTCGTCAGCGACCAGAAAGAAAACAGCAGCGCGAACAGCAGCGCGACGATCGGATTGCCGACGAAGTGGGCAATCGCCCGGACTCGGTTGTCCGGTGCGAGCAGGAGATCGGCGGTGGTGCTGACGAGCATTAAAAGCACCGGCACGATCACCGTGAACACCGACATCGCAAACCCCGGCGACGGCGCGCTGTCATTCGTGCTTCCTTCGAGCTGCTCCGCCATCGGATTGTACGCGGGCAAAGCCACGCGCCTGGCGATCCACGATCCGTAGATCGGGCCCGCCAACGCTGCTGTCGGCAATCCAACTATGAGCCCGTAAAGAATCGTGCGCCCAACATCGGCGTTGTACGTGGTGACCGCCAGCATCGCCGCTGGATGCGGCGGTAGCATTCCGTGTACGACCGAGAGTCCGGCGACGAGCGCGATCCCGATTTTGACCAATGATGTTCCGGTTCGCCGCGCGAGCGTGAACACCAGGGGCACCAGCAGCACGAAACCAACCTGAAAGAACACCGGGATGCCGACGATGAACGCGACGATCACGATCGCCCAGTGCACCTGCTGCTCACCGAATCTCTGGATCAGCGTCGTTGCGATTCGCGTCGCAGCGCCCGATTCCGCCATCATCTTGCCCAGCATCGTGCCCAGCCCGACCACCACCGCGATGAAGCCGAGCGTGATCCCGACGCCATCCTGGAACGCTTTGACGGTGTTGCCCAGCGGCATTCCCGCTGCGATACCCATCGCCAGCGAGACGCTGACGAGGGCGATGAACGGGTGCAGCTTGAAATGCGCGATGAGCACGATCAGCGCGATCACTGCGGCGAGCGCGCAAAGCAGTAACCGCGCGTCGGTGCTCAAGCCGATGCGCGGGCGATGAGTTTGCTCACTATTGCATCGGGCGATTCGTGGATATCCACCAGCCACACGTCTTCGTCAGCCGTCGGTTCCTCGAGCGTCGAAAGCTGACTGTCGAGAAGCGACGTCGGCATGAAGTGTCCTTTGCGCTGCAGCAATCTTTTCGCTATCAGCTGCGGCTCGCCGCGCAGGAAGATGAAACGGACTCGTCCGGCTTCGTCGCGAATGATGTCGCGATAAGATCGCTTCAATGCCGAGCATGACACCACCACTCCTCTCTCCGCGGCGTTTGCCTGGCGGATGCGGTTGCCGATCGCGTGCAGCCAACCCTCTCTGTCGGTATCCGAGAGCGGAATTCCCGCCGTCATCTTCTCAATGTTGGCGGGTGAATGATAAGAGTCGCCCTCGACGAACTCGACGCCGAGCGCGCGCGCGAGTCGCGAGCCAATCGCCGTTTTGCCCGCGCCGGACACGCCCATCACGACGTAGCTCTCTCTACTTCCCGTTGTACGCTCGCTCGAGGCCCGCGATGTCGATCTTCTTCATTCCCATCATCGCCTGAAATGCTCGCTGCGATTTCTCGTCGCCGCCGGTCAGATAAGCGGTCATCTGCTTCGGCACCACTTGCCAGGAAAGGCCAAACTTGTCTTTCAACCAGCCGCACTGTTGCGTACTTGGATCAGCGCCGGCGGTGAGCTTGTTCCAGTAGTAGTCGACTTCTTCCTGACCATCGCAGTTGATGATGATCGAAACTGCCTCGTTGAACTTGAACACCGGCCCACCGTTGAGCGCCAGGAATTTCTGGCCATCGAGCTCGAACGCAACCGTCATCACCGAACCGGCCGGCCGCTGGTGAATCTCGAACCCCGCCTTGCCGTAACGCGCAATGGTGCCGATGCGGGAGTTCTTGAAGATGCCCGTGTAAAAGTTCGCTGCGTCTTCCGCCTGGCTATCGAACCACAGGTTGATCGTGAAGCGGTCTGCCACGGTAGGCTCCGAAAGAGTAGAACTGATCGGGAATTATGGTAGCGCGAATGCGACGTACGCGTCGCCGGATTTCGTGCCGAGCTTCCCGCCGCCGGCAGCGATCACTACGAACTGTTTTCCGTTGACCATGTACGTCGCGGGCGTAGCATAACCGGCGGCGGGCAGCGCCGTCTGCCAAAGCAGGTTGCCGGTATCCTTGTCGAAGGCTCGGAATTTTTCATCCATCGTAGCGGCGATGAAAACGAGTCCGCCGGCCGTCACAATCGGCCCTCCATACTGCTCGGCGCCCGTATCGGTGATTCCTTTTGCGGCGAGCGCGGGATGCTCGCCCAACGCAATCCGCCAGCGGTACTCGCCGGTGTTGAGGTCGATTGCGCTCAGCGTTCCCCACGGCGGTTTGATCGCCGGTAGCCCGGCGGAATCGCGCCAGCGCTCGTAACCCGCAAATGCGTAGGGTGACAGTTTTCGGCGCGATTGCTGATTGCCGTTGTTTGATTTCGGAACGTCAGCGGTATCGCGCATCGCCGCGATCCACGGCACGTCGCTCGAGTTCACGTAAATCACTCCGGTGATGCGATCCACTGCGGCGCCACCCCACTCGCCGCCGCCGTCGAAACCAGGCAAGACCACGGTTCCGTTCCGACTAGGCGGTGCAAAAAACCCGTCGTGACGCAGCACGCTGAATCGACGCGCCACTGCAGCAGCTGCCTTCGGTGAGAGGTTGTTGAGATCGGGTCCGTCCATCGATTGCCGCGCAAATGGCGCTGGCTTCACCGGGGCCGGCTGAGTAGGCCACGCCTGCTCACCGACGAGGTCCGATGGTGGCGCTGGCCGCTCCTCGATTGGAAAAAGCGGCTCGCCAGTCTGCCGATTGAACAGGTAGACGAAACCGCTCTTGGTGATTTGAGCGACTGCGTCGATACCCTTTTTGTCGCGAATGATGGTGAGAAGATTTGGCGCTGCCGGCAGATCGCGATCCCACAGGTCGTGGTGCACAGTCTGAAAGTGCCAGATTCGAAGACCGGTACGCGCGTCGAGCGCCAGCAGCGTATTCGCAAAAAGATTTCTGCCGTGCCGCTGCCCGCCGTAGAAATCGGGTGTCGCTGAACCCGTCGGCACATAGACAATGCCCCGGCCGGCATCGACGCTCATTCCCGCCCACGAGTTTGCGCCGCCGGCTGTTTGCCATGCATTCGGAGGCCACGTGTCGTACCCGAGCTCTCCGGGGTGGGGAATGGTATGGAACGTCCAGCGAATCTTTCCGGTGTGAACGTCGTAAGCGCGGATGTCACCGGGCGCCGCTCCTTCATCCTCTCCGACGCGCGTACCCTGAATCAACACGTCCTGATAGATGACGCCAGGACTTGTTGCCAGCACATCGGTGTCGCTTACATCGCGACCCAAGCCTTGGCCGAGGTCGACGGAGCCGGAATCACCAAACGACGGGTCAAGCTGACCGCTTGATGCATCGATCGAGTAGAGTCGACGGCCGGCCGTGAAGAAGATTCGTTTCTGTCCGCCAGAGGACCAGAACGCCACCCCGCGGTTCACATGCGTCGCGCGCGGTCCGTTGGCGAACGGATTGAACCGCCAGATCAACGCACCGTTGTCGGCACGAAGGGCGACGACGTTGAGCGCGGGCGTCGTCGTATACAACACACCATCGACTACGATGGGGGTCGCCTGGATTTGGGAATGAGCGCTGGAGTCGCCGGTGTGATAGACCCACGCGACTTTCAGGTTAGCGACGTTCGATCGATTTATCTGCTCGAGATACGAGTAGCGACTGTTGCCGGCATCGCCGCCATTGGTTCGCCAGTCGGCATTGCCGCTGGTGCGGGGCACCGCCGGCGGTGCGGCGCAAGCGAGCGCAGCGATCGATAACGCTACTAACGCGCGCAGCTCACCCACAGGTCTTAAAAGTGATTGCACGGATGAAACGATGCGCCGAACTACTCCGCTCCGCGAGTATCTGCGCTGGATGGATTTACAGCCGGTGATCGCTGAAGAACCCACGCGATGGTGAGCACGATCGGTGGAAGAAACAACCGCCTCCCGATATTCCACCCGGACCAGTTCGGGGGCCGCCTCACGAAGCGGACTTGCCGTCTCCGTAATCGAGATCGGCTGGGCGCACCGAGCAATGATCACCGCAGCCAAGTCGATATCGATTGCGCGCAAACCAGCGATAAAACCTGTTCGCCACCGGGCGCACGAACGGAATCTTGAACAGCCACGAGAACAGCCAGCCCTTCGGCAATACGTTGAGCAATTCCTCGAGCGCCGCCGCTGCTTGCCACGTTTTGCCATCACTGTTGCGAATGACTTGCACCGATTCCATGTATGCCTTGTTGGGGATCCAGGGGAATCGTGCGTGGACACCCGCCGCTTGCGACGGGATGATCTCGAGGATGTGTTTCTTGTCCCACTTCACCAGCAGCTTCACCATCCGTCCGCAGACCTTGCAGTGCCCATCGTAGATGACCGTGTAAGGTCTGCCCGGCTCGCCGATCGTCGGCGCAACCGGCTCGGCGTCTTCGTCAGCGTAAGTGAAGCGAACGACTTCGACGCTCATGCGATCGCCGGACTCTGTGCGCCGACTGCTTCGACGTCGACGTTCATCGAGTGCGTGAGAGTTTGATGAATTCCACAGACGTGCGCCGCTCGGATGGCACGCGGCCATAATTCCGCCGGCAGCGATGGCCACTCGATCTTCACGTTCATTTTCTCGACGCGGTGCTCGCCGTCCGCGAATTTCCAGTCGACGTCGATCTTCAGGTCGTCGAATTTGAGGTCCTTGTTGGAACCCCAGCTTTGCAATACTGAAAACGTGCAACCGGCGAGCGCGCTGCCGAGCATGTGAAAAGGCGAATAGCCGCGATCGCGTGACGGCGCCTCGATGGTGAGCATTCCCGGCGTCGCTTCCATCCGCAGTGACTCCTCGCCGGTCAACGTAATCTTCATTTGCGCTTCGCCTGTCTCATCGACGTGCCATCTCTCGTTGGCGCCGCGGGTTGCTGCTGGGTCAGGCAGTGCAGCGTGCCGAGGCCCCAAACCAGATCCACCGCGTGAATGCCGACCACGGTGCGGCCAGGAAATGCTTCCGCGATCCCGTTCAGCGCGACGCGGTCGTTGGGATCGTTGAAGGTTGGTACAAGAACGGCGCCATTGGCGACATAGAAGTTGGCGTAGCTCGCGGGCAATCTCTCACCGTTCATCATTACCGGCCGCGGGAAGGGAATCGTCACGATCCTCAGGTCGCGGTGCTTCGACGCCGCTTTCAAACGCTCGAGGTTGTCTACGGAGCGGACGTAGTTCTCGTCGGAAGGATCCTGCTCGAACGCGAGGATGACGGTGTCACGAGATGCAAACCGCGCAATGTCGTCGATGTGTCCATGCGTGTCATCGCCGACGGCGCCTTCCCCCAGCCATATGGTATCGGTGACGCCGAGGTACTTGGCAAAGGCCTCTTCATAGTCCTGGGCCGTCATTCCAGGATTCCTTACCTGAACATCTGTAAGCAGCCACTCCTCGGTCACCAGCATCATTCCATTGCCGTTGACCTCGATTCCTCCTCCTTCCAGCACCAGCCGCGCGCCGTTGTCTTCGCGCTTCGCTTCCGTCCGCGGCAATCCGGTGATGCGCCCGATGACTTTCCCGATCTCCGCATCCTTGGCGTAGTTGTCGTACTTGGCCCAGGCGTTGAAGCCCCAGTCGATCAGCTCCAGCACTCCATCAGCGCGGTAGACCATGGTCGGCGCCGAATCCCGCAGCCACACGCGATCGTTGGGGGCGATGTGTAAACGGTATTTCTCCGGACGATCAGGTACTCCGTGCGCCGAGATCAGCAATCGCGCGTTGTCGGCGACCGCCTGGTTGTGGCAAAGAATCTCGACTCGCTCGAATTCGCTGAGCGCCCGCACGATCTCGGCGTACACCCACGGAATTGGCGCCAGCTTGCCGGGCCAATCCGGCTCGTGGTGCGGCCACGCGATCCACGTCGCATCGTGCTTCTCCCACTCGGCCGGCATTCGGCGAGCGAGCGACAGCTCCATAGTAAGAGCTCCGCTGCCAAGAGGCTTTGCGCTCCTACGTTTAGCTGCGCTCGTTATTCCTGCGCCTCCAACCTCCCGCTTGCCGCTTCCCGCTTCCCGCTTCCCACTTCCCGCGTGCCGCTTCCCGCTCGTCATCCGATGTAGCGACTCAGGATCGGCGCGTACGCATCGATCCGACGATCGCGCAGGAACGGCCAGTTGCGACGCGTGTTCTCGATCAGCGCGCGATCGCATTTGGCAACCAGCACTGCCGGCTCAGTTCCCGCTTCGGCGATGATTCTGCCAAATGGGTCCGCGATGAACGAGTGCCCGAAGAACTCAATGCCGTCGGTGCCCGGCTCGTCCTCGTGGCCGACGCGATTCGGTGATGCGACGTACACCCCGTTCGCGATCGCGTGCGCGCGCTGCGCGGTTCGCCACGCCTCAACCTGTGCTTCACCGTGCTCCGCTTTCTCCGACGGATGCCAGCCGATCGCCGTCGGATAGAACAGAATCTCGGCGCCAAGCAGACTGGTGATGCGCGCAGCCTCCGGGTACCACTGATCCCAGCAAATCAAAACGCCGATGTTGGCGTAGCGCGTTTTCCAGACGCGGAATCCGCTCGCTCCCTTATGATCGCCGTCGTCGGGCACGTGGGAATCGCCCGGCGTGAAATAGAACTTCTCATTGAACAGCGGATCGTCCGGGATGTGCATCTTGCGATACGCGCCGAGCAGACGACCGTCCGCATCGATGATCGCAGCGGAATTGCGATAGACGCCCGCTGCCTGGCGCTCGAAGATCGGCACGATGATCACCATCTCGAGCTCGCGCGCGAGCTTGCGCATCCGCTCGATGGTTGGTCCGGGAATCGGCTCGGCGAGATCGAAACGCTCGTGCTTCTGCGATTTGCAGAAGTACGGCGCGTTGAACAGCTCCTGCAGACAAACGATCTGCGCACCTTTCTCCGCCGCTTCGCGAATGCGAGATTCAGCGCGCGTGACGTTTTTCCCGACGTCGTCGGTGGTCGATTCCTGCACGATGCCGACGGTGAATGACGCTGATGTAGCCATGAATGGAAGGTTAACCTTTTGCCGCTGTGCAGGAAGTGGCCGACCGCTTGCGTTAGCTTATTTCACTCTCACCAGTCGAATTATGCAGTCAGACGAGAGCGCGCCGCCGCCTCCGATCGAGGTTCCGACTGACAATGTGAAGAAGGCGATCAGCGCTGAGCGACGCCGGCGCCGCAGCGCGGACATCAACAAGGTCTTTCGCGCGATCAAGGCCCAGCACGCATCGAACCGTTCAGCGATGGAGATCTGGGCCGATCGCATGATCGCGATCGCCAGCTCGTCACCGTTCCTCGTCCTTCACGCGATCATCTTCGTCGTCTGGATCCTGTGGAACGTTCCGGAAACCGGACTGCCACAGTTCGATCCGTATCCCTACGGGATGCTGACGACGATCGTCTCGCTGGAGGCGATCTTCCTCTCGATCTTCGTGTTGATGACGCAGAGTCGCGAATCGCGAATCGGTGAGCTGCGTGAGGAGCTGACGCTGCAGGTCAACCTGCGCATGGAAGAGGAAATCACGAAGACGCTCCACCTCGTCGCCGGTCTTTACGCGCGCCTCGGCTTACAGCTGGCTGACGATCCGGAGCTGCGCGCGATGCTGGAACCCCTCGATCCGAAAAAGATCGAGAGCGATCTCACCGAGCAGATCAACGCATCGGCGCCGCATTTCAAGTTGAGGAAGAGGAAGGAGGTCGCAGCTACCGGCCAGTCCTAGTAGCTGCGACCTGACCGCTCGTCACCGCCCCCCGACGAGCTGCCGCAGCACGTACGGCAGTATCCCCCCGTGCCGATAGTAGCTCATCTCCTCCGGTGTATCGATCCGCGCTATCGCCTTGAAGACCTTCTCCGTTCCGTCCGCGGCGCGCGCGCGCACGCTCAGCGGCGCGTGCGGCTTCATGGCGTCGGTCATTCCTTCGATCGAGAAAGTTTCAAAGCCGGTGAGGCCAACGGTCTGGCGTGTTTCGCCGGGCATGAACTCGAGTGGCAGGACTCCCATCCCAACGAGATTGGAGCGGTGAATGCGCTCGAAGGATTCGGCAATCACCGCGCGCACGCCGAGCAGTAACGTTCCTTTCGCCGCCCAGTCGCGCGACGAGCCGGTGCCGTACTCCTTGCCGGCGATGATGACCAGAGGAATCCCCGCCTTCTGATACTCCATCGCGCCGTCGTAAATGCTGACCGGTTTTTCACCGGGCGCCCGTGCCGTCCACCCGCCTTCCGTTCCCGGCGCGAGCTCGTTGCGCAGGCGGATATTGGCGAAGGTGCCGCGCATCATCACTTCGTGATTTCCGCGTCGCGCACCGTACGAGTTGAAATCAGCAGTCTTCACACCGTGCTCGATCAGCCACTTCCCAGCCGGACTCGAAGCTGGAATCGAGCCGGCGGGTGAGATGTGATCCGTCGTGATCGAGTCGGCGAACATTCCCAGCGCTCTTGCATCCTTGATCGCGCGAATGCCGGGCGGCGTCAGCGTCATTCCCTCGAAGAACGGCGGATTCTTCACGTACGTGGAGTCGGGATCCCAGGAGTAGAGATCTCCTTCGGGCATCGGTAGGCTACGCCAATTGTCGTCGCCGTGAAACACGTTCGAGTATTGAGCCTTGAACATGTCCGCCTTCACCGAGCGCAGAATCTC
Organism: Gemmatimonadaceae bacterium; assembly: GCA_035248505.1. Lineage (GTDB taxonomy): Bacteria > Gemmatimonadota > Gemmatimonadetes > Gemmatimonadales > Gemmatimonadaceae > UBA4720. The sequence continues at coordinate 24,386 of DATFHK010000115.1, forward strand.
TTCTTCGACTTCCTTCGGGTTGGGCCAAATGTCACGCAGAAAGACCGGACCGTCTTTGCCGACACCAACCGGCTCGGTGTTGAAGTCGATGTCCATGCGACCCGCGAGTGCATACGCGACGACCAGCGGTGGAGAAGCGAGGTAGTTGAATCGCGTCAGCGGATTGATGCGACCCTCGAAGTTGCGATTGCCTGACAGCACCGACGCTACGACCAGCTTGTTGTTCTCGATCGCTTCGGCGATCGGCTGCGGCAACGGACCCGAATTTCCAATGCACGTCGTGCAGCCGAAGCCGACGACATTGAAGCGCAGCTGCTGCAGCGCTCCCATCACTCCCGCTTTCTTGAAGTAGTCAGTGACGACTTTCGACCCCGGCGCGAGACTGGTCTTCACCCACGGCTTCGACGCCAGACCTTTCGCCACCGCGTTTTTCGCCAGCAATCCCGCCGCCAGCATCACGCTTGGGTTCGACGTGTTGGTGCAGCTGGTGATCGCCGCGATTACAACCGAGCCGTGTCGTATCGAGAATTTCTCGCCGTTCATCTCGACGGGCACCGATGAATTCTGTCCTGCCTGTTCGTCGGGGTCGGTTGCCACCACCGACGGCGACAGCTGCGGAGACGCCGCTACCTGCATCGCCTGCTTCGCGGCTGCGACAGCGGCAACGGTTCCCGTACGCTCGAGATCGGCCTGCAGCGCCTCTTTGAACATTTTCTTCGAGAGTTTGAGCGGCACGCGGTCCTGCGGCCGCTTCGGTCCCGCCAGACTCGGTTCGACAGTGCGCAGATCGAGCTCCAGGGTGTCGCTGAAAATGGGATCGGGCGTGTCGTCGGTGCGGAAAAGCCCCTGCGTTTTGCAATACGCTTCGACGAGCTGCACCTGAGCCTCATCGCGACCCGTGAATCTGAGGTAGTTGATGGTCTCGGCGTCGATGGGGAAGAATCCCATCGTCGCGCCGTACTCGGGCGACATGTTGCCGATTGTCGCGCGATCGGCGAGCGAAAGTGAAGAAAGTCCTGCTCCGTAAAACTCGACGAACTTGCCGACGACTTTCTTCTTGCGCAGCATCTCGGTCACGGTGAGCACGAGATCAGTCGCTGTCGCGCCCGGTGGCAGCTTGCCGTGGAGCTTGAATCCGACGACTCCCGGAATCAGCATCGACACTGGCTGACCCAGCATCGCAGCTTCCGCTTCGATGCCACCAACGCCCCAGCCGAGAACGCCGAGTCCGTTGATCATGGTGGTGTGCGAGTCGGTGCCGACGAGTGAGTCGGGGTAGGCGTAGGTCTGCTTGCCGACGACTTCGGTGAAGACCCCCTTGGCGAGGTACTCGAGATTGATCTGGTGGACGATGCCGGTGTCCGGCGGGACGACGCGGAAGTTGTGCAGCGCTTTTTGTCCCCAGCGCAAAAAAGCGTAGCGCTCCTGATTGCGACGAAACTCGAAGTCGGCGTTGATGAGAAGCGCTGCTTCCGATCCGTACTCATCGACCTGCACCGAGTGGTCGATGACGAGATCGACTGGCTGCAGCGGGTTGATCAATTGCGGATCGCCACCGAGTCTCGCCAGCGCATCGCGCATCGAAGCGAGGTCGACGACGGCGGGCACGCCGGTGAAATCCTGCAACAGCACGCGTGCGGTGCGAAACGCGATTTCCTTTTCTGCTTTCCCCTTTACATCCCAACCCGCGAGCGCGCGGATGTCATCCGCTTTGACGAACCTGTCGTCTTCGTTTCTGAGCAGGTTCTCGAGCAGGATCTTGAGGCTGAAGGGGAGTCGTTGCGCGTTCCCTCCGGCGATTTGCGCGAGGGAATCCAGCCGAAAGATCGTGTACTGCCGACCAGCAACGTCGAGCGTTGATCGGCTACCGAAGGAATTCGGGTGTGTCATTGCTTTTTCTCGTACTTTGGCCGCGGCATGGGCGGCTGGTAGGAGCAGAGCCACTGATACGGCGCCACGCGGGGTATCAGGCTATCTCAAATCTAACACATGCCTTTGAGGACCGAGGACGCGGACTGACGGCATCGACAGGTTCGGACTGAGTGAGGACTCGGACTCCGAACAGGCAGCATCGAGGACGCGCAGTCCTCTTTTGTCCTCGGTCCTTTGCGGGTCCGAGCCCTAGTCCTCAATTAGTCCGAACTTGTCAATGCCTTTAGTCCGCGTCCTCGGTCCTTAGCCAGTCTTCCGAGTCGTCGGCTCACTCGTCGGATCGACAGTCGGCCGCGCGATGGGCGCATCTTCGGAATCGACCCGCGTCGCCTCGATCGCGTACGTCGGGCAGTGATGCACGAAGTCGCCGTCGGCCGGTGACCACTCGACGATCGGCTGCAGCGGATACGCTTTCTGCTGTGAGTCCATCGCCATCAGCTCGGGCGCCATCGCCGTGCAGAGCGTGCATCCAATGCACTTCGCACGATCGACCGTGATGTGCATCGCACGCCGCGGGAACACGCCGATTCCCCACGCGATGCACTCCTCATAGTGCTTGCACGCTTCCATCGCCGCCACGTAGCCGGCTTCCAGCAATTCGTCGGTGTGCGAGAAGCTGAACCACCCGATGTGATTCACCCGTGGCCGAATCAGGATCATCGGCGGACGAGTCCAGCCGTTGAATGGCGCCAGCTGCAGCGCGTGCATCATCGTCGTCGCCGCGCGCATGTAGATCGACGCAAATCCGGCGCTGGCGATGTCGTTCTCCGGCTCCATGTCGCTCGACCCGGTATCGACTGCAATCACCGCGTCCATTCCCAGCGACGAGACGGAGACAGGCAGATTGTCGATGACGCCCCCGTCGACGCACGACCGGCCGTCGATCTCGCCTGGCGGGTAAAATCCCGGCAAGGCGCACGACGCGTACACCGCGTCCGAGACGCTCACGTGCCGCAGACCGGGCAGTCCCCACACGACCTGGCTGCCGCGCCTGATGTCGACCGTGTTCACGAGTAGGGTCGTCTTCAGCTGATCGATCCGCTTCTCGGTCGCCACCGACTTCACAACGTTGCGCAGCGGCTCCTCGAGATAGATCGCGGGCGAATGCTGCCGCTCGAGCAGCATCCCCATTCGGTTCAGACGAAAGAGATCGCGACGTTGCAATGCGCGGGCGCGATCCGCCATCTCGTCGACCGGCATCCCGCGCGCATACGCGGCGCCAATCAATGCGCCGATGCTCGTCCCCGCCACCACCGTCGGCTTGATCCCGATTTCCTTCAACGCGCGAAAGACGCCGATGTGCGCGAAGCCTTTGAGGCCGCCGCCACCGAGGACCAACGCGATCTTGTGTGATTTCTGCCGGGGCTTCACTGGAGACAAGCGAGAGGCGGCGCGGGGACTGGGTCGGGTCATGCTAAGGAGGCGTTCCGGAAGCTATAATGTAAAGACTACCATCACTCCAACTGAGTAATCGATGAACCGCGGAATTCGTTTCGTTCTCGGAATCCTTGTTACTACGCTTGTCCCCGTTACTCACGTTTCAGCGCAGGCAAGCGGAACATCACCATCAACGACACCCGCTCGTATTACACCGGAAGAGATCGATGCACACCTGCGTTTTCTCTCCTCCGACCTTCTGGAAGGCCGCGCCCCCGCCACCCGCGGCGGCGCGCTCGCCGAACAGTACATCGCCACCGAGCTCGAGACCTTTGGAGTAAAGCCGGGCGTCGGTGACACTTCGTACTTCCAGCGAGTTCCAATCGACGTCGTCAAAGCCGACCCCAAGACCATCAAGGTCACAGCATCGGGCAAGGCCAACGCCAATCTCCGGTTTACCGACGACGTTGTCGTGTGGCCGGGCTCCGCGACCCAATCGAGTAGCGCAAAAGGCGAGCTTGTCTTCGTCGGTTACGGCGCGACTGCGCCCGAGTACAAGTGGGACGACTTCAAGGGCACCGACGTCCGCGGCAAGGTCCTGCTCGTCCTCGTCGGCGATCCGCCGGCGCCGGCCTCCGAGCCGAATCTGTTCGGCGGCAGAGCGATGACCTACTACGGCCGCTGGACCTACAAATACGAGGAGGCGGAACGCCGCGGCGCTGCTGGAATGCTCATCGTCCACACCACTGCCGCAGCCAGCTATGGCTGGAACGTCGTCGTCGGCTCCAATTCCACCGAGCATCGATTGCTGCCGCGTCCCGCCAATGCGCCGGCGCCACTCGCCTGGCGCGGCTGGATCACCGACAGTGCTGCCACCGCGCTCCTTGCCCAGGCCGGCCTGAACATGGCGACTCTGCGCAAACAGGCCGAGTCCCGCGATTTCCGGCCGGTCAGCACCGGCATCGTCATCGACGCGTCGATGCAGAACAGCCTCGAGCATCTTTCCTCTAATAACGTCGTCGGCCTCGTACGCGGCATCGATCCCAAGGTTCGCGACGAGTACGTCGTCTACAGCGCGCACTGGGATCACCTCGGCATCGGACCAGCCGTCAACGGCGATTCGATCTATAACGGCGCTGTCGACAACGCATCCGGTGTGGCGACGGTTCTCAGCATCGCCCACGCTGCCGCCGAAGGCGTGAAGCCGCGTCGCTCCCAACTCTTCGTCTTCGTCACCGCTGAAGAATCAGGATTGCTCGGCTCTCAATATTTCGGCGAGCATCCGACGGTGCCGGCATCCAAGATCGTCGCCGCCCTCAACATGGATGTGGTCCCGCTGAATGGCCGTGTGCGCGATCTCGACGTCCTCGGTGACAACAAGAGCAGTCTCGGTCCATCGCTCGCGCGTCTGGTTCGGTCGCAGGGAATCCGCATCGACCCCGACGCCCATCCCGAAGCCGGTCACTTCTACCGCTCCGATCACTTCTCCTTTGCCAAGGTCGGAATTCCCTCAGTGTCAATTGGTGGCGGCGTCGATTACGTCGATCGTCCTGCTGGTTGGGGATTGCAACAGGCTGACGACTACACGGCGCACCACTACCACCAGCCTTCCGACGAGTATAGCCCGAACTTCGATCTGAGAGGTGCGGCCCAGCTCGGCGAAATCGTCTATCGATTCGGCACCTCGATCGCCAACGCTGATACGGTTCCAACGTGGAACGCAGACGCCGAGTTCAAGGCGCTGCGAGAGGCCTCTCGCAAAGGACTCTGAGCGCACACTTCACGAACGCAAGGGATCCGCTGACGACGTGTCGAAAGAAACGGTAGCCACGCACAATGATCCGCTCCTCGGCTTTCGTGAGGAGTTTCCCATCCTTGCCAAGACCAATTACCTGGTCTCGAACTCTCTCGGTCCCATGCCTCGCACCGTTCCGGAGAAGCTCGCCGAGTACGCACGCGACTGGGGCGAGCTGGGAGTGAAAGCGTGGAATCGTGGCTGGTGGGAATTTCCGGTGGAAGTCGGCAACGAGATCGCACCGCTCATCAACGCCGACGCCGGCGAGATCGTGATGATGCCCAACGTCACCATCGCCCAGACGGCGGTGCTGTCGGCGATCGACTTCACCACGGATCGCGACACGGTAGTAATGACGGACCTCGATTTCCCATCGGTGCGTTACGCTTACGCCGAGATGGCGCGGCGGCTTGGTGCGCGGGTCGTGTCAGTCCCGTCCGATGATGGAATCGGTATCGATCTGCAAAGGCTGCTCGACGCGATCGACGAGAGGACGCGACTGGTATCGGTGTCGCACGTTCTCTTTCGCAGCGCCTACCTGATGGACGCCGACGCCATCTGCAAACGCGCCCACGAAATGGGTGCGCTGGTTTCGCTCGATTCCTTCCATGCGGTGGGGATTGTCCCGGTTGACGTGAAACGAAGCAAGGCGGATTTTCTGACCGGTGGTGTACTCAAGTGGCTTTGTGGCGGACCCGGCGCCTGCTTCCTCTACGTGAGCCCCGAAGTCCGCGATCGGTTGACGCCTGCCCTCACCGGGTGGCAGGCGCACGCGCGCCCTTTCGCTTTCGAAGAATCCATGGAGTACACCTCCGGTCCGTTCCGCTGGTTGAACGGGACGCCGGTGATTCCGGCCCTCTACGTGTCGGCCGAAGGGCCGCGGATAATCCGCCGCGCCGGCATCGACGCCATCAGATCAAAGAGCCTTCGGCTAACCTCACGTTTGATCGAGCTGGCCGGCGCCCGCGGCTACAAGGTGACGGCAGCGCGCGATCCTCAGCGGCGGGGCGGCACTGTCGCGATCGACGTCCCTCACGGCTACGAAGTCGCGCAAGTGCTGTTGTCGAAGGACATCCTGGTCGACTATCGCGTGGGCGCTGGTATCAGGATTGCGCCTCACTTCTTTACAAAAGACGAGGAGGTGGAAGCAGTCGTCGGCGAGATAGACCGGTGTGTCGAAACCGGAAGCTGGCAGCGATTCACAGAGAGAATCGCTGTCGTCACCTGAACAGTCTCGCAGCGGATGTTACTACCTTGAACAATGGCGTGTCTAAGGAGTACAATAGGTTAAACTCGACTCCTCGGAGGGTGCCTGCAGATGCCAACACCGTTTCTGAGTTCTGAAGAGTACGACGAAAGAGCGCACCAGCTGTACAACGAAGGTCAATACGACGAAGCGCTCAACGTACTTAAAGAGGGACTCGGCCTCTATCCGAACTCGGTGGAGCTCCACATAGGAGTTGGCTACGCACACCACGCCCGCGAAGAGTACGCGTGGGCCCGACGCAGCTTCGAGGAAGCACTCGTTCTCGATCCAGACCACGAGGACGCACTCGCCGGACTTGGCGAAACCCTTCTGAAATTCGGCCAGGACGAGTACGCGATGAAGAATTTTCGTCGCTGCCTCGAGCTTGGTTATCAGGACGATGTCGAGCTGATGCTCCAGGTCGGCCGCGCGCTGTTTCGCGAAGGCATGATCGAAGAGTCCAAGGAATTCTTCGAGATCGCCGCGCAGCAGACGCCCGACGCTGCTGAAGCAGTCTCGTGCATCGGTTACGCGGAGCACCGACTCGGCAACGATGAGTCGGCGATCGCGACGCTGCGACGCGCGCTGCAGATGGATCCCGATCACACCGAAGCTCGCATCTATCTCGGAAATATTTTTTATGATCGCGGCGATTACGAAGCCGCGCTCTATCATCTCGATCGCTCTTCGCCCGACGATCACTGGGACGAGCTCGGCATCTGGAGATTGATCGAGCTGAAGAAGATGATCTATCGCCTGCGCGACAACGATCCCGAGCTGCGTCCCTGGGAGGACCGGCTGCGCGATCTGTCGGGCGAGCTCGATGACATCGACGAGATGCTCGCCGAGATCGAAGCCAGGGCAATGGAGTCGGCGCACACCGAAGCCAAGGGGCAGCTGGAGCTGTTCGGCGCGCTCCTTTCCACCTTCACGGACGCGAAATCGACGCCCGAGTCGCACCGCATCAAGACCGACGATGGCAACACATTTGAAGGAACCTGGGAAGAAATCGTCGACAAGATGCGCGATGCAAATTGCCTCAAGGAGAGTCCGAAACCGGAGCAGGATGCAGAGAGCTTCATTCGACGTAGTGCGGATGCAGGGCTTTTGCGCATCCTGAGATGAGTCCTTCGGGCACACAGGCGGCGGCGCTCGCTTCACTAAACGGCGCGCGCCCCGTCCTTGCTCACTTTGATAAACCGCGTTCGGCAGAAGATCTCGCTGCCGACATCATCGATCTGTGGAGTGGCGCCGAAGGCGCGCTCCAAACCCTCGTCGGCAATTCCTCGCTGACCGGTCAGCAACTGGTTCGCGCCGCGCGCCAGGCGGAGCTGATCACGCTCGATCAGGCTCACGCGCTGCTCGAGTTTCTCGCCGCGCGCGATCGCGCCAATCGCACCAGCTACAAACCGACTCAAGCCGACGGCGATGCTGCCGTGGACGGATTCAGATCACTGGAAAGCGCACTCAGTGGTGATGCGGCTGCACCGACATCGCGTGCGGCGCCGACCAGTCCAGCCCCCGCGGCGTATACTCCGCGATCACGCCCGGCGGCGCCGCCGCCGCCTCCTCCTCCGTCTCAGCCGGTGTCGCCCTACGCGCCGCCAGCCGCGGGCGGCGGCTATCGCCAACCGCCTGCGTACGCAGGGCGGAAGATGGCGGGTCCCCCGACGATCGAGCTTCCGGGCGCGTTCATGTCCGAGGGGGGCACTACGGGTAAGACTCCGCCCACAGCAGGCGGCGTCGGACGCGGCCAGGTGGAACACGCACTTGAAGTCGCACAGAGACGCAGCCGCTTCCCCAGTTTGTCACTGCCCGTCTGGATCGGCATCATCGTCGTGGCGTTGATTCTGATTGGAGGCGGCTACTTGTTGCTCGGCCGCAGTGGCGGCAGCTCGGACAGTATCACTGCCGGCATTACCGCGATGCGAAATGGACAAATGGAAGCTGCTCGCGGCGAATTCGCCAAAGCTGTGAAGGACGATCCGAACGCGGCAACTCCGCACGTCTTTCTCGCGCGTCTCGCGCGCGCTCAGGGCGATCTCGCTACCGCGCGCGCGGAGCTCGACACCGCGCTCCGCGTGGAGCCGCGCAATTACATCGCGCTGCGCGAGATGGGACTCGTTCTCTTCATGAGTCGTCAATACGATCTCGCGCGACGCTTCTTCGTGCGGGCGGTTCAGGCAAATCCGCAGGATCGCGCGTCTCAAGGCTACCTCGGTTGCGCAATGATGCGACTGAATCGCGTGCAGGAAGGGACCAGCTGGCTCAACAAAGCGGGCACCGGCGCCTGGAGCAGTTGCGCGCAACCAGCCACAGCCACGCCCGCCGCTGCTCCGCCATTGTGATCGAATTCAAGAACGTCGGGAAGACTTACAAATCACTCCTCGGCAACTCGGTAAAAGCGGTCGAGGAGTTTTCGTTAGTAATCAGGGAAGGTGAGATCCTGGGCATCGCCGGACCCAACGGCGCGGGCAAGAGCACTCTCATCTCGCTGATGCTCGGCTACCTGCGACCCACCAGCGGTAGCGTGGAGATCGCCGGACAGCCCGCCCGCAACTATGTCGTCGACAACGGCATCGGATACTTGTCGGAGCTGGTCTCGATCAATCCCAAATGGCGCGCCGAATCCGCTCTCGTGCGCTTCGCGACGTTGGCCGGCTTGTCGGATACCGAGATTCCGCAGCGCGTCAATTACGTGATCGATCTGCTCGGTCTGAACGAGCACCGCGACAAAAAAGTGAAAGCGCTGTCGAAGGGAAACCTGCAACGCCTCGGCCTCGCGCAGGCATTGCTGCGCGATGAGCGAATACTGGTGCTCGACGAGCCAACCCACGGACTCGATCCGGTGTGGACGCAGCGTTTCCGCGACATCGTCGGCGAGCTACGCCAGTCTGACCGGACGATGCTGATTGCTTCCCATAATCTCGATGAGCTGCAGCGTCTCGCCGATCGTGTCGCGATCATCGATCGCGGTCGCTTGCAACGCGTAGTGAGCACTGGTTACGAGTCGACCGCACCGACAACCACTCGTTTCCGGATCACGCTTGCCGGCGGGTTCGATCACGTGCGCGCGGTGTTTCCGGGCGCCGAAGAAGCAGGGAAGGGCGAGTACGACGTAACCGTGCAGAGCATTCAGGAGCTGAACACGTCGCTGGCGACTCTGATCGGGCGTGGTGCGCTGATCGTCAGCGTGGTGCCGGAGCGGTCGGTGCTCGAGCAGCAATTCCGTGAAGCAGTCGGAGAATCCCAGTGAAAGGCCGGCTCGCTAAGTATTCACTCTGGCAGTTCCGCGATTTCTTCATGCAGCACGGAATCGGAATCGCGATCATCGGCTTGCTATGGGGCTATTCGCTCCTGGCACCGCTGCGGGCGGCGATGGGGGCGCAATCGCCGATGGCGATGGGCCCGGGCTCACCCGTTTGGGGACTGGTGCTGCAAATCACATCCGCGGTCGTATCGGTGTCGGTGCTGATCGCGATGAACGGCATCGTCTCAAACGACAGAAAGAACGGCTACTACCGCTTCCTGTTTGCCAAGCCGATCAACCACGTGCTGTACTACGCGCAGCTCTTTTTCGTGCACATGGTCGGCGTGCTGTTGATAATGGCGATACTGGCGGCGCTGCTGCGGATGGTCCTGCCCGCTTTCAACGTCGGGTATTTCCTCCTGTACGCGGCGGTGGTGTACATCGCCATGGGCGGCATCGGATTTCTACTCTCGGTGGCGACTCGCTACGATTGGCTCTCGCTGGCCGCGGTATGGCTCGGCTCGCGCATTCTGCGCGCCGTGCACAGCGGACCTCACGCCAGCTGGAAGGGCACCGTAGTTCAGGTGCTGCCTCCCGTTCACCGTTTGGACGACGTGGCAAACTCCTTGATTGGTACCGGCTCAGCGCACTTCAGCGATGTAACGTGGCTGGTCGGTTACGGCGCCTTATGCTTCGCTGCAGGATTGGTTTTGTTGAGGTATGGATCACTGGCGGATTGAGCGGTGACGCTTTTGCGGACTGAGGACTCGGACCAACGGCATCGACAGGTTCGGACTGAGCGAGGACTCGGACTCCGAACAAGCCGGATCGAGGACGCGCAGTCCTCTTTTGTCCTCGGTCCTCTGTGAGTCCGAGTCCTAGTCCTCAATTAGTGCGAACTTGTCGATGCCGTTGGTCCGCGTTCTCAGTCCTCGTTACCGCTAACCGCTAACCTCCTTGCTTCCCGCCGAATCCGTCCACCGCACCGTCCTCCCCAACGGCCTCACCGTTCTCGTTCAGCAGGACAAGTCGGCGCCCGTTGTCGCAATCGTCACCTATGTAAAGGCCGGTTACTTCGACGAGACCGATGAAGAGAACGGACTCGCCCACGCGCTCGAGCACATGTTCTTCAAGGGAACTTCGAAGCGCGGCGTTGGCGAGATCGCGAAGGAGACCAAGGGGAACGGCGGCTATCTCAACGCGCACACCATCTACGACCACACCGGCTACTACACGGTGCTGCCGTCAAGCAGCTTCGCAAAGGGCCTCGAGATCCAGGCCGACGCATACGCGAATTCGGTGATCGATGGCCGCGAGCTCGCCAAAGAGATGGAAGTCATCATCCAGGAAGCGAAGCGCAAAGCAGATTCGCCGTCTGCGGTTGCCACCGAAACCCTCTACGAGCTGCTGCACGACGTGCACCGCATGCGTCGCTGGAGAATCGGGCGCGAGCCCGGATTACGCGCTTTCACTCGCGACCTGATGAACAACTTCTACCGGAATTTCTATCGTCCGGGCAACACCATCCTCTCGATTTCCGGCGACGTCGATCCAGATGAAGCATTGCGTCGTGTCACCGAATCGTACGGCAGCCTGGACGGCGGTGATCCGGTCAGGAGACCTGGACCAGTCGAGCCCGATCACACTGGATTCCGCTATCGTGAGCTGGCGGGCGACATCGCGCAAAGCCAGCTGCTCTTTGGCTGGCGCACGCCGGGCACACTGGATCCGGACACTGCCGTCCTCGACGTCACCGCCGCGCTCCTTGGCACGGGCAGAGCATCGAGGCTCTACCGCGCGGTTCGCGAGAAAAAGCTCGCATCGACCGTGAGCGCGTACGATTACACTCCGACCGAGCTCGGCGTGTTTGTCGTCCATGCGGAAACCGAGCCCGAGACAACAGCCGATGCCGCGCGTGTGATCTGGGACCAACTCCATCAAGTGCGGGTCGGACTCGTCGAAGAAGCCGAGCTCGCGCGCGTGCGACGGATTTTCGAAGCGCGGTGGTTGCGTCGCCTGGAGACGGCGGAAGGACGAGCCAATTATCTCGCCGAATGGGAAGCGCTCGGCGGCTGGCAATTGGGCGACGACTATTTCAAGCGCTACATCTCCGCAACCGCCGACGATGTTCAGAGAGTGGTGCGCGAGCATCTGCCCGAGGAAAAGGCCGCGGCGTTGATCTATCGACCATCGAGCTCTCCGGTCGTCGCGCAGGATGCCGCCGACATGAAACGGCTGCTGGGTGAAGGCGGCACCGAGCGCCTGCCTGGCATCCCGGCGCGTAAGACAACGGCGGCGCCCGAAGATGCGAAAGCAAATTTCGAGAGTGAGCAGGCAGGCGTCTCTGTCTTCCGCACCAAAAATGGCGTGCCGATTCTCGTGCGAAGAAAGGTCGGTGCTCCGATTGTGAACATCGCGCTCTACATCGTCGGTGGCGCTCTGGAGGAGGAGCCGGAAAAAGCGGGACTGACTCTCCTCACCGCGCGATCGGTGCTGAAGGGAACGACGTCCCGCACGGCCGCCCAGATCGCCGAAGATTCGGAGATGCTCGGCGGCACCATCGCGGCGAGTGTGGGCAGCGACAGCTTCGGCTGGTCGTTCTCGGTCCCGACCGCAAGACTCGACGAAGCACTGGAGCTGCTCGGCGATGTCGTGCAGCGGCCGACATTTCCAGAAGATGGATTCGAGACGGAACGAACCGTCGCGCTCTCCAATCTGGCAATGCTGCGCGACGACATGTTTCGCTACCCATTGCGTCTGGTGACGATGGCTGCGTTCGCCGGCCATCCCTATGGCACCCCAACGATCGGCACCGACGAGTCGTTGCGTGCCATCACGCTCGACGATGCACGCCAGTGGCATCAATCGCGGGTGCTGATTTCCGCGGCCACGATTGGAGTGGTTGGCGATGTCGATCCCGAGCAAGCAGCGGATATGGTAGCCCGGCATTTCGCCGCGCTCGAATCACGAAAACCGCCGAAAGAAGGGAAGCCGCGGTGGCCGAAGCGGGTCAAGATCGCCGCCGAATCGCGCGAGAAAGCGCAAACTGCGATGACGCTTGCGTTTCCGGCACCTTCGCGGAGCGAGGATCTTCGTTTTGCGGGAACGTTGATTGGTACGGTGGCGAGTGGATTGGGCGGCCGTTTCTTCGACGAGCTCCGCGACCGCCAGTCGCTCGCCTACACCGTCCACGCCGCGGCGAGCGAGAAACGGCTTGCCGGGATCTTCGTTTCGTACATCGCCACCTCGCCCGAGAAAGAAGGTGTGGCACGCAGCGGGCTGCTCAATGAATTCGCGAAACTGCGCGAAGATCTCGTTACCGCCGACGAGCTGTCGCGCGCTAAGCAGTACGTCATTGGCACGCACGCCATCGCCCAGGAAAGCGGTGGCGCTCAGCTTGGCGAGATGCTCGATGCGTGGATGTTCGGCGAAGGTTTGCACGAGCTGCTCGAGCACGACGACAACGTTCGCGCCGTCAGCGCCGAGCAAATGCGCGACCTGGCGCGAAAATACTTCGATCCGGAAAAGCGCGTGGAAGGAATAGTGCGCGGCGTCGGGCGCACGGTCTAAAGCGCGTTCTGCTTACTGCGGGCTCGCGCGCAGCCCTTTTTCGGCGCGTACCAGCGCCTCGAAGACAGGTCGCAGTCTTCCGCCGGCGGCTCGAATGCCGCGCACCGTGTTGTAGTCGCCGCCCTCGTATACGACGAGACCCTTGATTGGAGGCTGGGCGGTTGCCCACGCGAGCGCACCCCAGATCGCGCCCATTTGGTTCTGCTCACCGTGAATGAGGGGGTAGCCGCCGGCGGCGAACACCCAATGCTCTTTCGGTTTGGGAAACTGTCGCATCCAGCGCTGCGCAACGAGGGTGTAGGTGTCCATCAGGCGCACGCCGTCGAAGCCGGCGAGGAGAGAGAAGCCGACAACATCAATCGGCGAACCCGGTCGCGCTGCCCACGCGTACAGGATGCTGTCGCGGGTGCCGTAGCTGCTCATCGGCATGCTGACTTTGATGCGCGGATAGATGTAGTGCGCGAGCCGCGCCGCACGCGTGAAGTAATCGATCCAGTATTTCGTATCATCCATGCCGAGCACGCGAGTGCCTTCCTGCGTTGGATCCGTTGCAGGAATGAGATAGTCCGGTTTGAGTCGCCGTGCGATCTGGTCGATGTCTTTCAGGCGCGCCGTGGTGTACGTCTCACGGGATCGTTTGAATTCTTCAGCGCCCTTCTTCGGATAGCCGAGCGCGACAATCAGGACAGTGCTGTCCGAGCGCGCCTGTTCGATCGATCGGGCAAGTGAATCGAGCGCGATGCCGCGGGCGGCTTCGGGATCGACAACAACGCTGATCGCATCGACGTCGAGAGTGTCGGCGAGCGAGAGGTCGTTGTCGATTGCAATTGGCGGCGGCCCGCTCCGCAAATCCGGAAAAATCTTGAGGCCGATTCTGAAATCGCCTTCCGGATGCTCCTGCAGCTGATCGCGCGCATGGACCCTGTAGCTATGTACCGCGGCGAATGAGCCAGGCAGCTCGACTATCACCAACGCTGTAAGCGCGATTGCGGCAACCGCCATCGCGACGCGGGCGAGTCGAGTCAGTCCCCAGCGCGCCGGCAACGATGGCGCGAAGATCGGCACTTGCAGATAGAGTGGGTTCCACAACGCGGGCGCCCCGAAGAACGTGCCGAGCATGCTCGCCTGCGCCGCATTCAGCGCGAGGCCGAAATCGAGCGGCGTGTAGCCGTGCGAGATCATGAATTTGGTGATCGCCACGGCGGCGATGATCGCATTGTAGACGAGGAGCGGGAACCCGAGCCAGGGTGTCACCAGACGTCGAGTCATTGCGTAGATAGCCTGGATGACGAACAACAGCGCCGTGAACGGCCACAGCCATGCGACGAGATAGATCGCACGACCGTAGAGTAGAGAGACCGACGTGTAGGCGACGACGAGCGCCGGGACCAGCAGCAAGCCGGCAATGCCCGTGATTGCCTGGAAGCTGCGCGGCATTTTGCGCAGCTGCGCGATGCGACCCGCTCTCAGGATGTCCCACGCGATCATCGCAATGGAAAGGGCGAGGTACAGCACGCCCCACAGCCTGTGCGGACTCATCGAGCGAAGCTAGACACGCAGTGACACGCTCGCAAGCAGCGTCGCATCAGCACACGCTGGCAACCACCTAGCCGCGTCCATACTTTTCGCCCGCATGTCTCGCACTCTCGTGACACTCCCCAACACGCTCTCGTTATCGCGCGTATTGCTCGCGCTCGCATTCGTGCTGGAGTCGCATCTGTGGGGGCGCGTGATACTGATCGCAGTCGCGGGACTCACCGATTTCATGGATGGCTGGCTGGCACGGCACGGAAAAACCGAGACGACTGCCGGAGCGCTGATCGATCCACTGGCCGACCGCATTTTCGTTTTCGTCGCGATTTCGACTTACCTCGTTGAAGGTGCGCTTACAACCGGCCAGTACTTTCTTTTCCTGACCCGCGACATTGGGACCGCGGTCGGATTCCTAGTCGCCAAAATTATTCCAACGTTGCGGCCGGCAGTGTTTCGGGCCCGGATGCTCGGTAAGATCGTCACCGTGCTGCAGCTGCTGGCGCTGGTGATGATCCTCGTTTTGCCGGAGCTGACGGATTTCCTGATTGCATCGATTGCCATCGTGTCTGCCGCGTCGATCGTCGATTATACGATTGCGCTATGGCGCGGACGTGCTCGCTCGACCGTCGCCTGATTAGTGCGAAAACGAAGCCTGCTCGTTGTTTCGATAGTCGCGCTCGCTGCCGCCGGCACTGCTGCATCGGCGCAGGTTGAGCAACAGCGAGTTCAAACTGAATGGCGACTGGACGGGCTTTTCGCTCGCTCGAGTGGAGTCGAAGCGGGCGTCGGCGTCAGCGTGCCGACTGGTATTTATGTGCGGAACGGGCTCGTCGGCGCTGTCGGCGCCGGACGCCACGGCATCGAAGGCCGAACGGATCTACTGTCGCGCTTCAGCCTCGATCCTTTCCGTCAGTCACGCTGGGCGCTCTACGGCGGAGGCGGAATAAGTGGCCGATACCGCAGTCGCGAGGATGGCGGATCGCACGCCTATCTGATGCTTTTCCTCGGTGTGGAGGGCCCGCTGCCGGTCGGGCGCACCAGCGGCTGGATGCCCGCGTTCGAGGTTGGGCTGGGTGGCGGCGCTCGCGTCGGAGTCATTCTGCGCCGCGGCATCAACGCGCGGCGCTAGGCTGCGAGAAAAAAAAGGGGCGCTGCACGCGCCCCTTCCGGATCAAACCGCTTTTCTTGCCTTCGGTGGCTGAGCGAATCGCTCACCCAGAACCCGAAGTTGCTCTATTTCCGACGGCGCCAGCTCGTGGTAGCGCTCCGTCAGGTACTCCATGGTGTTGTCGAACCACTGCTTCTGGTCCTCAGCTTCCGCGCCGATAACTCCGCAGCGCATGATCTGCTGAAACAGCTCGTCCCTGGCTTCCTCAAACGGACTTACTACCCTTACTGGCTCCTTCCGGAATCTGTGTTTGGTGGTGTTCATCAATCTCGGTTGGAGAAAATCGCGTGAAATCGTGCTCTATTAATCTACAATTTTTGAGACACTTTTCATAGGAGAAAGGTTCATGCCGCCGCACGTCTCTTGATAAAATCGAGCAACAGTTCCGAGAGATGATCAGGGTTTTCCTCAGGCACTAATCGCGCGACGCCCGCCAATCTCACGAGTCGCGCTTCCGGAATCGCGTTGACGAGACGATCGGCCAGTCTCGGATCGACCCAGCGATCCTCATCACCCCAGACAATCAGAGTCGGCGACTTGATCTCGGCGTATTCATCCTCGTCCAGATCGCCGCGATGGACTGCACTCGCCAGTGTCAGCAGGTGATTCGCCCCGTCCTTGCCGACGAAGGGGGCTAGATAGCGAGCGATGAGTTTCATCGGCATGTGCTCCGGGTCGGCAACGCTGCCTTTGAGCACGCCCTCGAGAAGCGGTGCCGCCCCCATCACGCCGCGCTGAAGCGTGAACGCAAATCGCGCCGTGCGCCGTTGCATTTGCGTGATGTCGCGCGCCGGCAGCTCATCGAACGCCGGCGTATTGATCAAAACGAGCTTGTCGACGCGATCGGGGCGATTCGCAGCCAGCTTCATCGCAACGTCGCCGCCGAGGTCGACACCGACGACGACGGCGCGCGGAACGCGCAGGACTGTCATCGCTGCATCGAGGTACTCCGCCTGCGCTGCAATTCCGAAATCCGCGTCGAGCGGACGATCCGACTGGCCGTGGCCGAACAAATCGACGGAATAAGCGGTATGTCCTGCAGCGGTGATCGCGGGTGCGATTGCGCGCCAAAGGAAATTGCAGGTGCCGAAGCCGTGGAGCAGGATGACGGCGGTGCCACCATGACCGTATCGATCGACGTGCATCGCACCTGGTCCGACCGGAGCACGCAGTATGTCAGCTTGCATCTCAAAACCCCTCTCTTAGCTTTCGCGTCACGACGCGCTCAGCGCTCACGCACAGGAAATTAATCCCACGATGTCCCCAGCCAACGAGCCATCAAGACGGGCCAGCGCGCCACCACCGCCGCCGCCCAGAAATACAGTCAAAAAGACCCGCCAATCAACGCGCCCCAAAGCGTTTTTCTGGCTGCTCGGCGTCATCGCGCTGATCGGCGTGGCAGCACTGGGCTACGTCGCGACCAAGCCGAAATCTTCGTCCGTTGAGACATTCGACACGGCTGATACGACAAACGCAGGTCCAGCGCAGGGCTATCTGATAGGCAAAGTCGATGCCCCGGTAAAGATCGTCGAATTCGCCGACTTCGAGTGCCCGTCGTGCGGTGGCTGGGCGACAGTCACGGAGCCGGATGTGCGGACGCGTATTATCAACACCGGCCTGGCGAATCTGACGTACTACGATTTTCCGCTTATCAATGTGCATCGGAACACTCTGCCGGCATCGAACGCGGCAGCCTGCGCCGACGAACAGGGGAAATTCTGGCAGATGCACGATCGTTTGTACCAGAATCAAACTGAATGGAACGGCGAAGCGACCGAAGCGCCGAAGCCGTTCTTCCAGCGCTACGCTGCCGAGATTGGGCTCGATGTGCCGAAGTGGGAGGCGTGCTACGACGCGCGCAAGTACCAGAAGCGCATCGCCGCCAATCTGGCGGAAGGTTTGCGCCGCGGCGTCAATTCGACGCCGACTTTCGTCATCGGCAGCCGGATGTACCCAGGGATGCGTAGCTACGACGAGCTGAAGGGAATCGTCGATTCGGTTGCGAGAGCAAACGGCGCAACGGCCGCGAGCAGTACTACGACAACGACCAAGAAGTGACCAAGCGGATGGTCGTGGCGGCGCTCGCGCTGGCCGGGATCTTCATCAGCCTCTATCTCACTCTCTACAAACTCGGAATCATCGGCGAGCTGAGCTGCAGCATTGGCTCGTGCGAGACGGTGAACCTGAGCAGATGGTCGCGCTTCCTCGGCCTGCCCGTCGCAGCGTGGGGCCTGCTGTTCTACCTCGATGTGTTCGCGGTGGCGGTGGTCAGTACCCTACCGCGCTTCGAGGATGAGCGGGTTCTGTCTATCGTGCTGGTCGCGGAGGCGGCGGTCGGGGTCCTGTTCTCGGCGTGGCTGACGTACCTCGAGCTGTTCGTCATTCACGCGATATGTATCTGGTGCGTGACGTCCGCCGTTGTTGTCACGATAATCCTTTTGGTGAGCATCGCGGACCTGCGGGAGATTTCGCGGCTGGATGTCAGCTAGCCCGCGATCTCGAGCGGGATGCTCTATGCTCGCTTGATATCGCCCGCCCTCGCTGCTTCATCGAGTCTGAGCCTCGGCTTGTTCTCCGCGGCAACATCCTCGCCCTCGCGCTGCATACGGCGGCGGAAGGGAACGAGGTCGCGGCCGAGGTGGACCAGCGCACGCGTTGCGACTGTGCTCGCCAGCGGTTCGGGAATGCCCATGACCCGGATGTAGGTATCGATCGCGCGATCGAACGACAGATCTTCGGCGAGCGTGTCGACGAACATGAGAGCGTTGTCGACGTGACCACGAATGATCGTCTCCTCGGCGCGGGCCTGCGACAGACGCAGCCGCCGCTCAGCATTCGGATTCAGTTTGCGGCCGAAGATCGATTCAGGGAACAGATTGCGCAGGGCCATTCTCACCGTCCGGAAGATTCTTTCTGATCTTAGGCAGAGAGCGTACCAAGGGCTACTCTTGACTTTCCAACTCGGCGCGGCGCACCGCTCACGTTGA
Organism: Gemmatimonadaceae bacterium; assembly: GCA_035248505.1. Taxonomy (GTDB): domain Bacteria; phylum Gemmatimonadota; class Gemmatimonadetes; order Gemmatimonadales; family Gemmatimonadaceae; genus UBA4720. The sequence goes on from DATFHK010000115.1 coordinate 43,244, forward strand.
ATAATTCAATGCCGGCTGCGGGCTGCGGGCAGTTGCGGGTTGCGGGCTAACTGATCGGTACGGGCTGCTGGCTAGTTGAGGGATGCGGGCTAATTGCGAGATACGGGCTAAAAGCTGCGAGATACGGGCGAGCTGCGGTGTGCGGGCTGGCCCAACAACGCAAATTGTGAATAGTGGCTGGCTCGCAACCCGCAGTTAGCTCGCAACCCTCAACTAGCCAGCAGCTAGCAACGATCAGTTAGCCC
>DATFHK010000116.1:0-12250 GCA_035248505.1 Gemmatimonadaceae bacterium
GCGAATCAGGCGATCACCGACGCTGCCGATCAAATCGCGCTCGGTCAGATGGAAGTCGCGATTGCGGGTGGATCCGAGTCGCTCTCCAACATTCCCGTTCTACACTCGCAGAGATTCGCCGAAACCCTGGTGCTCGCTTCAAAAGCGAAAACCCTGTCGCAGCGCATCAAGACGCTGATGCGACTTCGTCCCAAGGATTTCGTACCCATTACTCCGGCCATTGCCGAGCCATCGACTGGAGAGACGATGGGTCAATCGGCGGAGAAGATGGCGAAGCTGAATGCAATTCCGCGCGAGGAGCAGGATCATTTCGCGCTGCGCTCGCATCGACTCGCGGCGGCCGGCACTGCCGACGGCAGATTGACGGCGGAGATCATGCCGGTCTACGTGCCGCCCAAGTTCGACAACGTTCTCACATCCGACAACGGAATTCGTGAAGACACGAGCTACGAGCAGCTCGCCGCGCTCAAGCCGGTGTTCGACAGGAAGTACGGGAGCGTGACTGCCGGCAATTCCTCTCCGCTCACCGATGGTGGAGCGTGCGTCCTCTTGATGAGTGAGGAAAAGGCAAAGTCGCTCGGCTACCCGCCGATGGGCATTATCAAGTCGTACGCTTATGCCGCACTCGATCCGGGAGAGCAGCTGCTGCAGGCACCCGTGCTTGCTGCGCCCGTAGCGCTCAAGCGCGCAGGGTTGACACTGAAGGACATCGATCTCGTAGAGATGCACGAAGCCTTCGCGGCACAGGTATTGTCGAATCTGAAGGGGTTCGAGTCCAAGTACTGGGCGGAGCGGGCTGGATTCTCGGAGCCGGTTGGTGAGGTCGATCGCGCGAAGTTGAACGTGATGGGCGGATCGATTGCCATCGGTCATCCGTTCGGTGCGACGGGCGCGCGCATCACGACGACTTTGCTCAACGAGCTGCGTCGCCGCGGCGGACAGTTCGGCCTGATGACGGTTTGCGCAGCGGGAGGGATGGGCTTCGCAATGGTAGTCGAGAGAACGGAATGAGCTCGACATCGGAAGTGACCATCGGCGGACTGGTCGGCACGCGCTGGAAGCCGGCGCTTTCCGTGGAAGTCGTCGATGGCATTGCCGTCATCACCTTTGATTTGCCGAACGAGTCGGTCAACAAGCTGAGTCGCGCGGTGAAGGATGAGTTCGTCGCTCTGCTCAGTCGGATGGAGCAGGACACGAGTGTCCATGGCGCGGTTCTGATCAGCGGCAAACCCGATGTCTGGATTGCCGGCGCCGACATCGAGGAATTCCTCCAGCTGAAGACTGCAACAGACGCCGAACGATTGAGCAGAGATGGCCAGATGCTTCTCGACTCGATCGAGCGCCTGCGCATTCCAGTGGTTGCCGCGATCCATGGCGCGTGCCTTGGTGGCGGATTGGAGGCTGCGCTCGCTTGTCGTTATCGAATCGCGACGGATCATCCGAAGACGATTCTCGGACTGCCCGAGGTCCAGCTCGGTTTGATTCCGGGCGCCGGCGGCACGCAGCGTTTGCCGCGCAAAATTGGTCTGACGAACGCGCTCGACCTCATTCTCACCGGCAAGCACGTGCGGCCGAAGAAAGCGTTGCAGCTGGGCCTGATCGACGAGCTCGTGCATCCTTCGATTCTGCGATCGATCTCCATTCAGCGCGCGAGAGAAGTCGCTGAAGGACGAAGAAAGAGCGAGCGGCACGGCGGCGGACTCAAGGGAGCGATCCTCGACAGAAATCCCGCCGGTCGCGCACTCGTGCTGCGCCGGGCTCGCGAGCAGACGCTTGCCAAGTCGCGCGGAAATTATCCGGCGCTGATTGCAGCAATCGATGCGGTAGCGACCGGTTACGAGAGGGGTATCGCGGAAGGCTACCGCGAGGAGTCTCGCAAGTTCGGCGAGATGGCGATGACCGACGTGTCGCGCCAGCTGATTTTCCTGTTCTTCGCGACCAACGAGCTGAAGAAGGATCCGGGCGTCGATCCGCTCCAACATCCCGAGCTGCCGGTCTCCACCTTCGAGCCTTTGCCGGTCGATAAGATCGCGATCATCGGCGCGGGTTTTATGGGGGCAGGCATCGCTTCGATCGCGGTCCAACACGGAAGCCTGGTGCGGCTGAAGGACGCCGATCACTCGCGTGTCGCGAAGGGCTATGCTGCGGTGCGCGACGTGCTCAAGGAGCGACTGACGAGAAAACAGATCACCAAAGTCCAGTACAGCGATTACATGGCGCTGGTTGGTGGGACGGTCGACTACTCGGGATTTGGAAACGTCGACCTGGTGATCGAGGCGGTATTCGAGGACCTTGCGGTCAAGCATCAGGTGCTCCGCGAGACAGAAGCGGCAATCAGGCCCGACGCGATTTTCGCGACGAACACATCGACAATTCCGATCGCTCTGATTGCGCAGGCGTCGTCGAGACCGGATCGCGTGCTCGGCATGCACTTCTTCTCCCCGGTGCACAAGATGCCGCTGCTCGAGGTGATTACGACGGATAAGACTTATCCGCAGGTCACTGCTACCGCTGTTGCATACGGCAAGAAGCTCGGCAAGACGGTCATCGTCGTGAACGATGGACCGGGTTTTTACGTCAACCGAATTCTGTCGCCCTATATCAACGAGGCGGGGATTCTGCTCGATCAGGGTGTGGCGGTCGATCTGATCGACAAAGCGCTGGTCGATTTTGGTTTCCCTGTCGGACCAATCACGCTCATCGACGAAGTCGGGCTCGACGTTGCGGTGAAGGCGGGGAAGATCATGGCCGAAGCGTTTCCCGAGCGAATGCAGCCCGCCAACTCCATCCAGGCGGTGGTGTCCGCCGGTCGCTACGGACGAAAGTCGCAGAAGGGTTTCTACACCTACGACAAGGAAGGCAAGAAAGGCGACGTAGATCCATCGGTGTACGCGCTGTTCCTGTCGCCAGGCAGCATCCCAGTCGTCAAGTCGATAACACCGCCGTCCGAGTCCGACGCCGCGCACCGCGATGACATGCCGGCGATTCAGATCCAGCAGCGTACGGTTCTGGCGATGCTCAACGAAGCGGCGCGTTGTCTCAGTGATGGAATCATCAAGTCGCCGCGCGACGGCGACGTTGGCGCGGTGTTCGGCATTGGTTTCCCACCTTTCCGCGGCGGACCTTTCCGCTACATGGACACGCTCGGCATTCAGATCGTGGTGCAGCGCCTCGAGGACTTGAACGCGAGGTTCCCGGGCCGATACGAGCCCGCGGATTTGCTGCTGGAAATGGCGCGCCGGCGACAAGTCTTTCATCCCGGCGAACGGTAGTGCGGTTGGTAGTGCGCCCGACGTTGTGGGCGGAGTCTCTTGCTGTCTCCGCGATTCTGGCATTCACCGCCTGCGGTCCAACCCACGTCACTCGGCCGATCTCGCCGACTGATTATCCGCGCACGCGACCCGAGCTCACGCGCTATCAGCAGACTTCACGCTACGGAGATGTGCGGCAGTTCCTCGACTCGCTGCGCAAGCTCGGAGCGCCGCTGACGTTCGGCTCGATCGGCAAGACGACCGAAGGCCGTTTGATTCCGTTCGTCGTTGCCTCGCGCCCACTGGTGACATCGCCGGCGGAGGCAAAGCGGCTCGCCCGGCCGATCGTGTACGTGCAGGCAAACATCCATGCGGGCGAGGTCGAAGGCAAAGATGCGCTGCTGGCGCTGATACGCGATCTTGTTTTTTCGCCGAAGTCGAATGTGCTCGATTCCATCGTGTTGATCGCAGTGCCGATTTACAATGCCGATGGCAACGAGCGATTTGCCGCACAGTCGATCAACCGCACCGAGCAGAACGGGCCCGAGCTCGTTGGCACGCGAGCGAACGCCCAGAATCTCGATCTCAATCGCGACTACGTGAAAGCCGAGGCGCCCGAAACGCGCGCTTCGCTGGCGATGTTCAACGCCTGGGATCCCGATGTCTTCGTGGATCTCCACACCACCGATGGCAGCTTCCACGGCTACGCTCTTACTTACTCGCCGTCGCTGAGTCCGGCCGCGGTATTTGGCGGCGTCTATGCGCGCGACTCTCTGTTACCCGTGCTGCGGGAGCGCATGCGCACCCGGCACAATTTCGAGGTATTCGACTACGGCAATTTCCTGTCCGATGAACGTGGTCTAGTCCCCGACAGCTCGGTGCGCGAGGCGTGGGCGACCTACGATTCGCGTCCACGGTTCGGTACCAATTACTTCGGCATCCGTGGCCGTGTTGCAATTCTGAGCGAAGCGTATTCGCACGACTCGCTCGCTCGCCGCATTGCGTCGACGTACGCGTTCGTGTCCGAGATACTCTCGCTCGTCGGCGAACGCGCAAGCTCGATCAAATCGTTGAGCGCGCGCGCCGACAGCTTGCCGCTAGCCTGGGGCAGGTCGCCCGACTCGGTCCAGCTGGTAGCGGTGCGGTCTGAACTGATCGCCACGCCGCGATCGCAGGATGTGCTCAAGGAAGACATCGAGAAAACGGGTGACTCGAGCCTGACGCAGGCCGGAGTGCCTCGCGGTGAGCGGCGCACCGGCAGGTATCGCGCGATTCGAATGCCTGTCTACGATCGGTTCACATCGACCCTCGATCGATTGCCGCCGGCCGCTTACGTGATCGCGCCGCAGGATACAGCCGTCGTAACGCTGCTGCGGCTGCACGGAATTCGCGTGGATCGATCCGACTCTGCCTGGGTTGCTCGCGGAGAATCTTTCACCATCGATTCAATCATTACTTCGCCGCGTACGTTTCAGGGCCATCACGAAGTGGAGCTCAAGGGATCCTGGCAGCGCGGTCTGCAAGCATTGCCGCCGAGGTCATTCATCGTCTCGACCGCCCAGCCGCGCGGCGTGTTGAGCGTGTACCTGCTGGAGCCGGAGAGCGATGATGGGCTCGCGACCTGGAATTTCTTCGACCGCGAGCTGAGGAAAGGCGGGCGCTACCCGGTCACCAGAATTTTCGATCTTTCGCGGCGCGGGCGCGCTGCGAATCGACGCTCATCCGCCGCCGCGGAACAACGCTAGGAATCATGCTTCGCAGCGCACTTCTATATCTCTCCAATCAGCCTCGGATCTTCAAATTCGTCCGCAACAATCGCGTCGCGAAAAGTTTTGCCAACAGGTTTGTCGCCGGTGAAACGCTGGACAGCGCGCTGGCGGCCGTCGCGCGGCTCAACGCGCGTGGCATCAGCGCTTCACTCGATCTGCTCGGAGAAAGCGTGCACAACGAAGCCGAGGCGCGTGCAGCGGGCGACGCTTACGTGACAATGCTCGACAAAATCCATGAGCGAAGCGCCAACGCCAACGTGTCGGTCAAGCTGACGGCGATGGGACTCGACATCTCCGAGGATCTGTGCGTATCGATCATGCACCGCATTTTGCAGCGCGCGCGCGATCACGGATCCTTCGTGCGCATCGATATGGAGTCGAGCGAGTACACTCAGCGGACGCTGGATCTATTCGAGCAGCGCTTGTATCCGGCGTATCGCGAGAACGTCGGCATCGTCCTGCAAAGCTACCTGTACCGGACATCCGCTGACGTCGGGCGCGCGATCCAGCTCAAGGCGCGGGTCAGGCTTTGCAAGGGTGCATACAAGGAGCCGGAGGCCGTCGCCTATCCGGCAAAGAAGGATGTCGATTCGAACTACATCCGCTGCCTGCATGACCTGATGCTGAAGGGGAACTATCCAGCGGTGGCAACGCACGACGAAGCGATCATCAGGGAAGCGAAGCGTTTTGCGAAGGAGAAGAACATCGCACCGGATCGCTACGAGTTTCAGATGCTCTATGGAGTGCGTCGGGACTTACAGGACAGGCTCGTTCGCCAGGGTTATCGGATGCGCGTTTACGTGCCGTTCGGCACTCAGTGGTATCCGTATCTCATGCGCCGCCTGGCGGAACGGCCGGCCAACGTCGCATTCATCACAGGGAACGTCGTCAAGGAAATGGTCGGCAAGCGGCGTCGTTAAAATGGGCAGATTCATTCCTCCCGATCATTCCAAAGGGGATCCGAACACGATCGGCGGGTACATGGCTGTCCACGATCGACCCGCCGCGTTCGAGGGCAGCGACGGCGCATCGTATAGCGTCGAGATCGTCACCGACGAGAGTGGCGACAAGTCCAAGCCATTTGCCGCGTATCTATTGTTCGTGCGCTGGGGGCGTGGCGATCCGGTGGCGAGTGGACATTTGGAGACCGAGTTTCTCGCATTCGCGGACACGGAAGATGAAGCCCGACGTCTCGTTGGCTCGATGCTTCTGAACGACGTGAAGGCGAAGCTCGATTCACTCATTCGCGGTGAGAAATCGAGTCAGACCAAGTGGTGGGACGCCATGCGCGGCGAGGGTAGCAATTGACGCGTAAGGAAGGCGTCGTGCTGGAAGGTACGGGTGGCATCTGGCGCGTTCGGACAACCGCCGGCGAGAATCACGAAGCTTCGCTGCGCGGCCGTCTCAAGAAAGAGACTGACGAAGCGCGAAAACTGGCGGTCGGGGATCGAGTGGTTGTCGAGGCCGATGCACGTGGCGCTCACTGGTCGATCGACGAGATTCTGCCGCGCCATTCTCAACTTGCGCGGAGGGCGCCAGGTGGCGGACAGGGCGAACGCATCGTCGCTGCCAACGTCGACCAGGTAGTCATCGTGTTTGCGGCGACAAAGCCTGAGCCGCATCGGCGCATGCTCGATCGTTTTCTGGTGATCGCCGAGGCCAACTCGCTCGAGTCGCGTGTCGTCATCAATAAAATCGAGCTGGCAGAGCGTGAGAAAACCGAACGGCAATTCTCCGACTATGTGCGCGCCGGCTACGCGGTGCATTTCACCAGCGTCAAGCAGCGCATCGGTCTCGAGGAGCTGCACCGGGAGCTGGAGGGAAGAACGTCGGTTCTCACTGGACCTTCGGGAGTGGGGAAGTCATCACTGATGAACGCGATGTATCCGGGTCTCGATCTGCGTGTGGGCGAGATAAGTGAGTCGGTGAACAAAGGCCGACACACTACCGTCGGCGCCCTTTTGCATCCGCTACCCGATTCGGGGTACGTCGTCGACACGCCCGGTCTGCGCGAGATCGGCACGTGGGGACTGGCTTCCGAGCACCTCGACGAATGCTTTCGCGAGTTCCGCGAGTTCATTCCCGAATGCCGATTTGGAAACTGCACGCACCGGGTCGAACCGGGGTGCGCGGTGCGCGAAGCAGTCGAATCAGGAACGTTGAGCGCGGAGCGGTACGATAGTTATCGCAGATTGCGAGAAGAGATCGAACTGGAAGAGAAGAGATTGGTCAAGCAGAAGAGGCGATAGCTTGAAACTACGAACTGCGGATTGCGGGCTAACTGATCGGTACGGTCTGCGAGCTAGTTGAGGGATGCGGGCTAATTGCGTGATACGGGCTAAAGACTGCGAGATGCGGGCGAGGTGCGGTCTGCGGGCGGGCCCAACAACGCAAATTGTGAATAGTGGCTGGCTCGCAACCCGCAGTTAACTCGCAACCCGCAGCTAGGTCGCAACCCGCAGTTAGCTCGCAAGCCTCAACTAGCCAGCAGCTAGCAACGATCAGTTAGCCAGCAACCCGCAGGCCTATACGATCTCTACGGTCCACCTCAGCTGTAAATCCGGCCGCAGCGTCTCCCTCACTGAACAGTATTTGTCCGCGGACAACTCGACGGCCCGCAGCGCCTTTTCTTTCTCGATCCCTTCCCCTCCGATCCTGAAATTCAGCGTAACGTGCCTGTAGCGGCGCGGCACTGTATCGACCCGCTCGCCCACGACATCGATCTCCAACGATGAAATCGGCGTCCGCTGCTTGCCGAGAATGTCGATCACATCGTACGACACACAAGTCGCGAGCGCGGTCAACAAAGTCTCCGGCGGAGTCTGCGCCGTCTTTCCATCGCCGTCGATGTGCGCCGTCGGCCCCCCGGGGCGACCGGCGTCGAATTGGTGGTCGCCGGTCCACGTCACGTGAATGAGCGAAGGCTTCGTCTTTACTATCGTAGCTGGAGCAGTCACTTCGTCTCCGGTCCCTTCTCGATCGGCGCTCTCACTGCATTGCCCCACTCGGTCCAGCTGCCGTCGTAATTTCTGACCTTGTCGTAGCCAAGCAGGTAGGTGAGCACGAACCACGTGTGCGAAGAACGCTCACCGATCCGGCAATAGGCAATGATGTCATCACTCTTCTTCAGCCCTTTCTCCTGCTCGTAGATCGCGCGCAGTGAGTCAGCATCCTTGAAACTGCCATCCGGGTTCGCCGCTCTCGCCCACGGCACGCTGCGCGCACCCTTGATGTGTCCACCCCGCAGCGTTCCCTCCTGCGGATAGTCAGCCATGTGGGTGCGCTGCCCGGTGAATTCCTCCGGCGATCTCACATCGATCAGCGGCTTCCCGCTCGCGGAGTGATCACGCACCTGCTGGAAGAACGCGCGAATCCTTTCGTCGGAGCGCTTCGGCGCCTTGTAGCTCGTGCTGCGAAACTTCGGCACCTCCGTATTCATCGGGCGGCCTTCCTGCTGCCACTTGATGCGACCGCCGTCGAGCAGCTTCGCGTTCGTGAATCCAAATAACTGAAATACCCAGAATGCGTACGCAGCCCACCAGTTGTTCTTGTCGCCGTAAAAAATCACCGTCGTGTTTTCGTCGATGCCTTTTTCACGGAGAAGTTTTTCAAACTGCTCCGGCGAGACGTAGTCGCGCACCACGGGATCGTTCAGATCCTGGTGCCAATCGACTTTCTGCGCGCCGGGAATGTGACCGGTGTCATACAGGAGAACATCTTCGTCGCTCTCGATGATTCTGATGTTCGGGTCGTCGAGATGTTCTGCGAGCCAGTCCGTGCTGACGAGAACTTCAGGGTGCACGTAGCCCTTGCCGGCGATTGCTGGATCGGCGGCTGTTGCGTTGGTTGTGATCGTCGCCCCCATTGTTAACTCCTGAAAGAGCAGAGCTCACCAGCATAATCAGGCTGAGGTAACGCTCATGCAAGTGCGGTCGCCGCGATAGCTATCTTTGCCGGATGTCTTTCCAGCCAAAGCCGCAGATGGAGCGCTATTCGCGCCATGTGCTCGTCTGCACCGGCAACTTCTGCTCACCCGATCGCGGAGGCCGACAGCTTTACGCGCTGCTCGCGGATCTGTTGCAGCGTGAGGATCTGCTGTTTGGGCCCACTCGCGTGAAACGCGGGGAGACGCCGTGTCTTGGGGTGTGCAGCAATGGACCGATCGTCGTCGTGTACCCGGAAGGAATCTGGTACGCGAACGTGACTCCGGAGTTGCTCGAGAAAATCGTGGTCGAACACTTGAAGAACGGACGGCCCGTCGAGGAAGCGGTTTTTCATCGGCTCTAGCGTACAAACCGCGTCGAGTATCGTCTTCGCGAAGCACGGGGTAATTACGGCCCCGGGCACGCGCCATGCGTTTGCGTAGCTGCCCAACGAAGGAGGAATACCATGGCGCAGAATGACAACACCAACATCAACCGCGATACACAGAACGCAGCTGGCGCCGGTCAGAGCGCAAACCGCGGGAGCAGTAGCTCCAGTGGCGCGGGAAGTTCCGGCGGATCCAGTGGCGGATTCGGTGGGTCGAGCAGTGGCGGCTCCAGTAGCTCGGGCGGCAGTAGCTCGGGCGGCAGTAGCTCCGGTGGCAGTAGCTCCGGTGGCAGCAAATTCGGTGGATCTGGCGGCAGCGGCAGCGGTTACGGAGGCAGCTCCGACAGGGGAAGCAGTTCCTCCGGTGGCGGCTATGGTGGAAGCAGTGATTCAGGGAGAAGTGGCGGCGGTCTCGGTGGTAGCAGCAGCGGCGGCTCGGGCGGCTCGGGCGGCATGGGTGATTCGAGCAGTGGATCTTCCGGAAACGTCGGAGGCTCCAGTGGTCGCAGTGGTGGAAGTTCAAGCGGCGGATCGAACATCTAAATCCTCGCTACACCGGGCAAGCGGGGCGGAGCAGCAAGTGCTCTCCGCCCCGCTTGTATTTCGCGGCACTCCTCGAATTAGCATTGCTTCACTGCATTGCTTTAACTTTCACGCCCATTGTCCCAGCGTCAGCAATAGCAGTGAACCCGCCCTCGAATCCGTTCAATCCGCGCCGGCTCGCGCTTGGAGCTGCGAAAAAACTGATCTTCGAAGGCCAGGATCCCGAGACCGCGCTCGAGCGTCTCGCCAACCTGTCGGTCGAAACGGAGAAAAACGCAATGTCACGAAGTCGCACCACGATCCTTAACAATCTCGACGAGATGTATCGTGAAGCATTCGAGCGCGCGAAAAATTCCGGCGACCAGAACCAGATGGCGACGCTCGATTTCGCCTATCGCAGAGAGCAGCTCTACTTCGAGATTCTTCTCGACGTTCGCGACGCGCTTGAGCGCCGCTAGTTCCGCGGCGGTCTCCGTTCGGCCAGGATCGTCGTGAATTCGATCTACGGCTGGATTGGCTTCAACGTCGTCGTCCTCGCCATCCTCGCCCTCGACCTCGGCGTTCTTCATCGCAAGTCGGAGAAAGTATCGCTGCGTGAGGCGGCAATCTGGAGCGCGGTGTGGGTCGCGCTCTCACTCTGCTTCGCGCTCGCCATCTACTTCACGATGGGCAAACGGTCCGGCCTGGAATTCCTCACCGGTTACCTGATCGAGTATGCGCTCTCGGTCGACAACATTTTCGTGTTCGTCCTCATCTTCACGTACTTCAACGTTCCCGAGAAATACCAGCATCGCGTTTTGTTCTGGGGCATCATCGGCGCGCTCGTCCTGCGCGGTGTGATGATCGTCGCGGGGTCCGCACTCGTCACCCGCTTTGCGTGGACGCTCTACATCTTCGGCGCGTTCCTCGTCATCACCGGCATTCGCATGGCATTGCAGAAGGACGAGGCGGCCTACAACCCCGAGCGTGACCCCGTACTGCGCTTCACACGAAAAATTCTGCCGGTGACCAACGAATATCACGGCAAATATTTCTTCGTGCGACAGCAGCGCCCCGACGGCACGACGCACCTCGCCGCAACACCGCTTTTCATCGTGCTCCTGATCGTCGATACCACCGACGTCGTGTTCGCCACCGATTCGATACCGGCGATCTTCGCCGTCACCCGCGATCCGTTCATCGTCTATACGTCGAACATTTGCGCCGTGCTCGGCCTGCGAGCGCTGTACTTCCTGCTCGCCGGCATCGTCGACAAGTTCGTTTATCTCAAGCTCGGCCTGTCGTTGGTTCTGGTTTTCATCGGGGCGAAGATGCTGCTCGAGGGCGTGCTGCATATCCCGATCGGCATTTCGCTCGGCGTTGTCGCGGCAGTTCTGGCCTCGTCGGTCATTGCGTCGCTCAAATGGCCGCGAACAGGGCACTAATCGAAGCCAGTGGGTTACCCTTAGTGCAGGAGGAACGTCTCTCGATGGTCGTTCCTGCCTCGCGCCACCCACAATCAGGACTCACCGAATGAACCCCACATCGCGCGCGCTGAGTTGTGCCCTGATGCTTGCGCCGATTGCAGCAATGAACGCACAGGCTCCCAACAAGAATCTGGCGATTGATTTTCGCACGACGGTCACCGTGCAGGGAACGCCGGATACCGGCGTCATCCTCGGTCACGCCGTCGGCAGTGCGGACAAAGTCCGCATGGATCTGAAGATGCAGGGATCCGGCGCCCAGCCGAGCCCGCTTTCCAACGACGGCTCAATGTCGATGATTCTTTCCGATAGCGGAAAGACCGTTACCTATCTCGACACCAAGGGCAGTCATTACATCAAGATGCGTCCGGCAGACATGTTCGCTCAGACGCAGCAGATGGGCGTGAAGATGGATTTCAGCAATACCAAGGCAACTGTCGACAGCCTCGGCCCAGGACCGGCCATCCTCGGACATCCGACGAAGCACTATCGGATCGGAACCGGAATGACGATGACGATCAACGCGATGGGTCAACAGCAGACTGTGACGATCGCCAGCACCTCGGACTACTACTACGCCTCCGATATAAAGGGAGCGGTGAATCCGTTCGCCAGCCTGAGCGGCGCCGACATGGCGTCAGCTTTCAGTGGCTCGAGCAAGGAGTTCGCGGAGAAGATGAGAGCCGCGCAGGCCAAGCTGCCCAAGGCGACGCCGCTCAAAGCGTCGAGCTCGGCGACGATGACGGTCGCAGGAATGCCGCCACGCGTGACGACCACCGACGCGATTGTCACAGCCATCAAGTGGGTCGATGCTGATCCTAAAGCTTTCGAGGTTCCGGCCAGCTACACTCCGCTGGAGTTGCCGGGATTGAACGGCCCGCCCGCGGGCGCAACTCCGCCGCAGGAGTAGCCG
>DATFHK010000117.1:0-5815 GCA_035248505.1 Gemmatimonadaceae bacterium
ATCGACCATGGCCTGCAGCCCGCCGACGACGTTGGTGAGCATCGTCGGCCATGCCAGCTTCCAGACGGCCGGCAGGAGCGGACCTTCGATGATCGAGCGGTCGTAGCGCCGCCGTTCGGGCTTCGCCGCGGACGCTCCAGCTTCCGGTGTCGCTGTGACGGGGGCAGTTACCTCAGTCACGCGCGGGAACCCGACTGCATCATGGTCGCGCCTGTTTCCGCGGGTCTTCGTTCGATCTGGCGCGCTTGAGCAGCAGCTCCCGCTCGCGTGCATTTCGGGTCAGCGATGCGGCGCGCTCAAACTCGCCGCGCGCTTCTTCGTTGCGGCCAAGCTTCTCCAGCATGTCTGCTCGCGCGGCGGGAACCAGGTGATAGCCTTTGAGCGCTGGCTCGTCGGCAATCGCATCGATTATCTCGAGCGCGTCGGCCGGGCCGAACGCCATCCCGACTGCAACCGCCCGATTCAGCTCGACGATCGGCGACGGAACCACTTCTGCGAGCGCATCGTATAGCGAAGCGATCCGCCGCCAGTCGGTGTCATCGGCAGTCCCCGCGCGCGCGTGACACGCGACGATCGCTGCCTGGAGCGCGTACGGCCCGTTCGCGCCACCCAGCCGTTCGGCGCGCTCGAGAGCCGCGAGACCGCGCTGAATAAGCAGGCGGTCCCACCGTCCCCGATCCTGGTCGAGCAACAGGATCGGCTCTCCTGCCGCGTTGGTGCGCGCGCGGAACCGCGACGCGTGGATCTCCATCAGCGCCACCAGTCCGTGGACTTCCGGCTCGTTCGGCGCCAGCTCGGCGAGAACGCGACCGAGCCGCATGGCGTCCTCGCACAACCCCGGACGTACGAGATCGTCGCCGGCGGTTGCGGCGTAACCTTCATTGAAGATCAGATAGATGACCTCGAGCACCGAGGCGAGCCGCGACGCCAGCTCGGCGCCGCGCGGAACCTCGAAGGGCACGTGGGCGTCGGTAAGCGTGCGCTTGGCGCGCACGATTCGCTGGGCAATGGTCGCCTCGGGCGCCAGAAACGCGCGCGCGATCTCGTCGGTCGTGAGTCCGCCGAGCAGGCGCAGGGTGAGAGCGGCGCGCGCTTCGCGCGACAGGATCGGGTGGCACGACATGAAGATCAATCGCAGCACGTCGTCACCGATGTCGTCGTCGATCGCTTCCTCGAGCTCCCGCACCATCGCCTCCTGCCTGGTCTCCAGCTCGTGGCCAATCTCTTCGTGCTTGCGCTGCACGCGCTCCGCGCGCCGGAAAGTGTCGATCGCGCGGTGTTTCGCCGTCGCCATCAGCCACGCGCCGGGATTGTCGGGCACCCCCGTCTCAGGCCACTTCTCGAGAGCGGCGAGGAGGGCGTCCTGGGCGAGATCTTCGGCGAGCCCGACATCGCGCACGATGCGCGTCAGTCCGGCGATCAATTTCGCCGACTCAATTCGCCAGACCGCGTCGATTGCGCGGTGGGTATCGGAGGCCGTCACGGCCTCCAATCACACCACCTTTTTCCTCCGGTGCAAGGGGCGCGGGCGAGTGTTTACCGGTTAGTGCCACTCGCGCTGAACTGGTCCGCATCGCTGCCGTCGAACGCCGGTGCGTCGTGCATCAGCCTGATCTCGCTCTCGCCCTCGCCGACGACCTCGAGAAACCGCTTCGTCAGCCGGACAGCTTCGTCCATGTCCTTCACCTGCAGAATCGCGTAGCCCGAGACCAGCTCCTTTGTCTCCGTGAACGGGCCGTCGGTGACGGTGAACTTTCCGTCGGCATTGATGCTCACCCGCTTGCCCTTGGAGCTGTGCTGCAGCCCATCTGTGGTGATGAGCACGCCAGCCTTCGAGAATTCCGCGATCAGCTCGCCCATCGCCGCCATCTCCTGCTCGGTCGGTGGGACGGTCGATTCGTGGCCTGGTTTGTACAGCGTCATGATTCGCATTGTGGATCTCCCTGATGATTTGACCGCCCGGTTATCGCTTCGCGCTTCGCTCTGCGTTTTTCTTCGTCATTTTGCCGATCTTCTCCTCGTACTCCCGAAGCTCCGGCGTAAACTCGGCGCCGAAATCCTCGGCCTCGAAGATCTGACGGATCTCGATCACGGACTCGCCGGTCGGCATGGGGTTCGGGCAGCGCTTCACCCACTCGATCGCCTCGGCGAGGGACTTCACCTGCCAGATCCAGAAGCCGGCAACGAGCTCCTTGGTCTCGGAGAACGGTCCGTCAACCACGGTTCTGTTCTTACCGTTGAATTTGACCCGCGCTCCCTTGGAGCTGGGCTGCAGGCCTTCGCCGGCGAGCATGATTCCCGCCTTTGCCAGCTCCTCGTTGTACTTGCCCATCGCGGCAAAATCCTGCTCGGTCGGCATCAAGCCGGCTTCGGACTCCTTGGTGGCTTTCACCATCACTATGAACCGCGGCATCGTCGTCTCCATTTCTGTTTAAAAGTTTCGCCGCTGGGTTCGCGGCTCCTCGCCTTCTACCAAAGCGACGAACGGGCGCGGCCGAAATCGACACGCGCCGAAGAATTTTTTTCTGTTAACTCTAAGTCTTTGTGGCCACGCTACTTCTGACGGGAGAATCGACTGGCCGGTCAGCGGCCGACGATCGCGAGGATGTTCCCGTCGGGGTCCTTGAACCACGCCGCCTTCATCGAGCCCATCACGTGAACATCGCCCTTTAACGTCGCGCCGGGCATGTCGTAGTGCTCGAACACCACGCCCTTTGACTTGAGCGCGCGCACTTCTTCCTCGGTGTTGTCGACGGACCAGGTCACCGCTGTCGCCTTGTTGGTTCCGGCGAACTGCGAGCGGTAGACGAGCAGCGTCGAGTTACCGGTTTTGTAGTTGACGACCTCCGGCTCCTGAGTCGGAAGCGGTTTGAGGCCGACGCTGCCCTCATAGAATTTTTTCGCGACTCCGAGATCCTTTACCGCAACAGTGGCGGTTGCATCCTTAGCTCCGAGCATCTCGACTCCTTGTTGTGCCGCTGATGCCCGCCGCCCACGCCGCGCTTGCATCGGCGATCTCGTTCATCACCTGCGCATCGGTTTTTCCGGACGACTTGAGCACGTGAAAGCTGTGGTCTGCGCCCTCGACCCAATGCATCTCCCAGTTCGATCCCAATCGCTTCAGAACCTGTTCCATCAGGCTTGGTGTGCAGAAGGGATCGCGGGTGCCGTTGAAACAGATGACAGGCGCCTTGATCGCCGGAAGGTGCGCGTCTCGAAGCTGATCTGGTTTGCCAGGCGGATGCAGCGGATACGCGAGGAGCAGCAGCCCGTCGCAGTCGAATCCGTCGGCGGCGAGCATCGATGCTGCCCTGCCACCCATGGAGCGTCCACCGATCACCAGCGTCTCAGGCGTGAGCTCGCTGCGCACCCGCGCGACGACCGCGGCGTAGCACTCCTTGAGCTTCGGCATCGGATCGGGGCGACCGGACTTCTTTTCCTTGTACAGAAAGTTGAAGCGCACCACTCCGAAGCCGCGCGCCCGCAGAGCGTTGGCGGTGCTCAGCACGCTGCGATCGTTCAGGTTGCCGCCCGCGCCATGGGCGCAGACGCAGACCAGATCGCCGAGCGGGTCTCCGGTTGCAGCCTCGAAGACCGCCGAGGTTTCCTGGTCACCGACAGCGACTCGCCATTCACCGCGCGCGTGTTGCCGTTCGCGTTGAGACATGGCTTCAAACTTATCATTCGGTCGCGAATTGCGTGATTCTTGCGCGCTCCAGCCGCATGCGCCGCGATGATGTCCGCTCAATTGTTCATGCAGCGATCCCCCTCATTCTCACTGTGGGGTTTGCGGCGTGCGGCGCACCGGCACGAGTTCCGGTCGCGGCTGCGTCCGGCGTCAGGCCGGTGATCCCGCCACCGAAGGAATCGATCGTTCCCGTGATCAACGTCGTCACCGCCAAGGGCTGGCGAGACGAGCACACGCCCGTCGCTGCCGACGGTCTGGCGGTGCGTCCGTTTGCGCGCGGACTCGATCATCCGCGCTGGCTCTACGTTCTACCGAACGGCGACGTACTCGTTGCGGAGACAAACGCACCGAAAAGGCCCGACGACGGCAAAGGCATCAAGGGATTTTTCTTCCGGCTTTACCAGCGAAAGGCCGGCGGCGCTATTCCCAGCCAGAACCGCATCGTCCTGCTCCGCGACACCGATGGCGACGGAGTCGCCGATACGAAATCGATCTTCCTGTCCGGACTGTACGCGCCGTTCGGGATGACGCTGGTCGGCAACCAGCTCTACATCGCCAACAGCGATGCGATCGTTCGAGTCCCGTACGTCAGTGGCGCGACATCGATAACGGCTGCGCCCGTAAAAGTCGTGGATCTCCCCGGCGGTCGGATCAACCACCACTGGACCAAGAACGTGATCGCCAGCGCCGACGGCTCGAAGCTCTACGCCTCCGTCGGCTCCAACAGCAATGCGGCCGAGAACGATCTGTTGCACGAGCAGGGACGGGCGGCGATCTGGGAGATCGATCGCGTGACGGGCAAGCACCGCATCTTCGCGACCGGCCTGCGCAACCCGGTCGGCCTCGCCTGGGAGCCGGAGAGCGGAAAGCTCTGGGTCGCGGTCAATGAGCGCGATGAGCTCGGCAGTGATCTCGTTCCCGACTACATCACGTCGGTGCGCGACGGCGGTTTTTACGGCTGGCCGTTCAGCTACTACGGGCGGCACACCGACTATCGCGTCAGCCCGCAAAAGCCGGGTCTCATCGAGCGAGCGATCGTTCCCGACTACGCACTCGGCTCCCACACTGCGTCGCTCGGGCTGACCTGGTCGGATGCGCGGGCACTCCCGGCGCGATTCAATCGTGGAATGTTCGTCGGCCAGCACGGCTCCTGGAATCGCAAACCGTACAGTGGCTACAAGGTGATCTTCGTTCCGTTCGATGGCGGCCGCCCAAGCGGCAAGCCAATCGACGTTCTAACGGGATTCATCAAGCCCAACGGCGACGCGATGGGCCGTCCGGTTGGCGTCGCGATCGACAAGTCAGGCGCCCTCCTCGTCGCCGACGACGTCGGCAACACCATCTGGCGAGTCACGCGGGAAGCGGGAAGCGGGAGGCGGGAAGCGCGGGGCGCGACGACAGGGCCGAACTAATGAGCTCTAAGCCAGCTGCGCGCTAATTGATTGTGTCGTTCCTCGATCCTCAATCAGTCCGCGATCGTCGATGCCGTTAGTCCAGGTACTCGATGCCCTTAGTCCGAGTCCTCGATCTAAGCCAGAGGTGTCCGCGGATTGATCCCCATTTCATCCAGAAACCGATGCCCGCCAGTGGGCTTGTCGCCGCGAGTCCGAGTCCGCGTCATCACCAACCGATCGCGCGTCCGCGTGATCCCGACATAAAGCAGTCGCCGCGCTTCCTCAAGCTCCTGCTTGCTCAGTGCGCCGTCCCGCGGGACTGGAATCAGCTGCTCATCCTCCACCCCCACGATGTACACCCGTGAGAACTCCAGCCCTTTCGTCGAATGCATGGTGAGAAGATTCACTCTGTTGTGCTCGGTATCGGCGCCGTCATAACGCGACAGCACTGCTCGCTCCAGAAACGCGCAGATCTGCGCCGGTAGCTCGCCTTTCGCGCAAGCTTCGATCAGTCGCCGCAGTCTCGCCATCGTCTCGGGATATCGGCTCGTCGCCGAGCGCTCCGCGCGCAGACGATCCATCAGGCGGTGACCGCCAAGAAAGGTGACCACTTCATCGACCGTCGGCAGCGATTGATCGCCGCACTGCTCGCGGTCGACGCGGTAGCAATCGAGACAATCGCTGTGACGTCCAAGCGTGAAAGGCGGCGCCCAGTCCAGAAACTTCCGCGCTT
>DATFHK010000118.1:0-3099 GCA_035248505.1 Gemmatimonadaceae bacterium
AGGAATCTTCAGGCATCGTTGCCGTCGACCGCGAAACCGGCGCACGCGCGATCAAGAGCATGGGGCTCGTCTCCGAGGCTTTCACTGCGCCGGACGTGCAAACCCTGCGCGGCGACATTGCCATCGGCCACACCCGCTACAGCACCGCGGGCTCTTCGACCATCGAGAACGCCCAGCCGGTGCTCGCGCGCTTTCGCGATGGTCACATCGCGCTTGCGCACAACGGCAACCTCACCAACGCCAGCGAGCTGCGGCGTGAGCTGGAGGACGCTGGATCGATCTTCAGCTCGACGATGGATTCTGAAGTCCTGGTCCATCGCATGGCCCGCTCGAGCTCCGAGAGGCCCGAGGATCGCCTTGCCGACGCGCTCAAGGACGTCGAAGGAGCTTTTTGCCTTGTAGTCGTAGTCGGCAACACCCTTCTGGCCGCGCGCGATCCACGCGGCTGGCGGCCGCTGGTAATGGGCAAGCTCGGCGACACCACCATCTTCGCCTCCGAGAGCTGTGCGCTGGACCTTCTTGGCGCAACGCTCGAGCGCGAGGTTGAGCGCGGCGAGATCATTGCCGTCGATGAAACCGGCATGCGGTCGATCTTCCCGCTCGGAAAACAGGACGCCCGCAAATGTGTCTTCGAGTACGTCTATTTTTCACGCCCCGACAGCTACGTATTCGGTGGCTCCGTCGATCGCGCCCGTCGTGAGCTGGGCCGGCGCCTGGCGAAGGATTTTCCAGCGCCCACTGCCGATCTCGTGTTCAGCGTTCCCGACTCATCGAACTCTGCTGCGCTCGGCTTCGCTGAGGAATCGGGCTTGCCGCTCGAGCTCGCCCTCATTCGCAATCACTACGTCGGACGGACCTTTCTCCAGCCCACCCAGGCTGGCCGCGACGCCAAGGTGAAAGTGAAGTACAACGCTGTGCGCGAAGTCCTGCACGGAAAGAGCGTAGTGATGGTCGACGATTCGATCGTTCGCGGCACCACCACTCGTGGGCTGGTCAACATGGTTCGTGCAGCGGGTGCGCGCGAAGTTCATCTCCGCGTCAGCTCGTCACCGGTCACGGGCCCATGCTACTACGGGATCGACACTCCCACGCGCGAGGAGCTGATCGCCGCCAACATGTCCATCGAAGAGATCACCCAGGAGGTCGGCGCCGATACTCTGGGTTATCTCACTCTCGATGGCATGCTCGAATCAGTCCCCGGCGGACCGGCAGGATTCTGCCACGCCTGCTTCTCCGGCGACTATCCGACGCCACCTCCCGCCGACCCGGAGAAGCTCCGCTTCGGCTGCGGCTGCTGAAGCAAGTGGCACAATCGGTCTTCTTCTTCGGCAACGGAGCGGCCGAGGGCACCCGGGACATGACGGCAGTCCTCGGCGGCAAGGGCGCCAATCTCGCCGAGATGACCAACCTCGGCGTGCCCGTGCCCCCCGGTTTCACCATCGCGTGCGCCGAGTGCATCGAATACCTGAACACCGGGAAGTACTCGGACAAGCTACGCGCTGAGGTCGAGGGCAATGTCGCACGTCTCGAGGAAGCGACCGGAAAGAAACTCGGAGATCCGACGAATCCGCTGCTGGTCTCGGTGAGATCGGGCGCCCCGGTTTCGATGCCGGGAATGATGGAGACCATCCTCAATCTCGGACTCAACGACCGCACCGTCGCGGGCCTCGCGACGCAGAGCCAGAGCGCGCGCTTCGCCTACGATTCCTATCGGCGCTTCATTCAGATGTACTCCGATGTGGTGCTCGGCGTCTCCATCCACGACTTCGAGCATTTACTCAAGGCGAAGCGCATGACGGCCGGCGCGGCAACGGATGCCGAGCTCGGGGAAAGCGATCTGCGCAATCTGGTCGAGGAATACAAGGCGCTCGTCAGGAATCGAACCGGTGCTGATTTCCCGCGCGATCCGATCGTGCAGCTGTGGGGCGCGATCGAAGCGGTGTGGAAGTCGTGGACGCTCCGAAAAGCGAAGGACTACCGCCGCGTAAATGGGATTGCCGAAAACCTCGGCACCGCCGTCAGTGTCGTCGCGATGGTGTTCGGAAATCTTGGTGACGACTCAGGCACCGGCGTCGCGTTTACCCGAAATCCGTCCACCGGCGAGAACCGGTTCTACGGCGAGTTCCTCGTCAATGCGCAGGGCGAAGACGTGGTCGCTGGAATTCGCACGCCACTCGAGATCGACGAGATGGCGGAGCGGCTTCCCGAGCCCTACAAGGAGCTGATGGATACCCAGCAGCGCCTCGAGCAGCATTACCACGACATGCAGGACCTCGAGTTCACCGTGGAGCGCGGAAAGCTCTACCTGTTGCAGACGCGGTCGGGCAAACGCACCGCGGCGGCGGCGGTAAGGATCGCAACAGACATGGTCTCGGAAGGATTGATCGACAAGGTCGAGGCCGTGCGGCGCGTACCTGCCGGACAGCTCGACCAGCTTCTGCACCCGATCATCGATCCGTCGGTGCGCGCGGATCCACTTTGCCTCGGCTTACCCGCCAGCCCGGGAGCTGCCAGCGGTCGCGCCGTGTTCGATCCCGACACCGCCGAGAAGCGGGCGAGCGTCGGTGACAGCGTCATTCTCGTTCGAGATGAGACAACGCCGGAGGATTTCCACGGAATCGTCGCCGCGCGCGCGGTGCTCACTGCGCGCGGAGGAATGACGAGCCACGCCGCCGTCGTCGCGCGAGGCATGGGCAAGTGCGCGGTTGTTGGTTGCAAGGACATCCAGGTCGATCTCGAGCACAAGGCGTTCAATGTCAACGGCACCCACATCGCCGAGGGCGACTGGCTCACTCTCGATGGGGCGACTGGCCGTGTCTTCGCCGGAGATCTCTCGACGGTGCCGAGCGAGGTCGTTCGCGTCACCAGCGGATCGATGCCCGCGTCGCAGGCACCGCTCTACCAGGCGTACGCCCAGCTGCTCGACTGGGCCGATGATGTTCGGACGCTCGGTGTCCGCGCCAACGCGGAGACCCCGCGCGACGCGCGAATCGCGAGAGCGTTCGGAGCGGAAGGCATCGGTCTGTGTCGAACCGAGCACATGTTCTTCGAGGGCGATCGCATCACCGCGATGCGCGAGATGATCGTCGCGCGGGAACC
>DATFHK010000119.1:0-13521 GCA_035248505.1 Gemmatimonadaceae bacterium
TGCCGATCGCAGCGGTGCCCGATCTGCTGGCGCCGACCGGGTTCAACTCGCAAGGTCAGGTCGTCGGCTGGGATACGGGCGGCGAGATTCAGCACGGGTGGATCTGGTCGTCGGCGCAGGGCAAATACGATCTGTCGGCGAGCCTCGAGGGGGGTTCGAACGAAGGTGCAGCATCGGCGATCACTGCATCTGGACGCGTGCTTTTCTCAGCTCGGGCATCGACCTGCTCGCGTGCGCCGGAATGTTGGCGGACTTACCTGTGGAGTAAGGCCACCGGTTTCACGCCGCTCGGAACACCCGGAAATGCATCAGAGGCTGACGTCACTGGACTCGGACTCAACGACAACGGAACTGTCGTTGGGTGGGCAAGCACTGATCTCGGTGGGGCCGCTGCGTATCGCTGGACTGCTACCAGCGGCTTCGCGCTATTGCCGCACTTGTCTTCAACTAACGACGGCTACGGTTACGCGACCGCTGTGAACGGCAGCGGATTAATCGTCGGCGCCGATCTCGATCCTGTCTCGGGCTCGATCGTCGCCACTGCCTGGTCGACTGAGGGAACAGCTACGCGACTCACTGCCAACGATCCCAATGCGAGCGTGGCGGTGGCAATCAACAATACCGGCACCATCGCAGGCTGGGCCGTTGTCTCCACCGATGCCAGTCACGCTGTGATCTGGCGGTCGGCGTCGAGCGCAGCGCGTGGGAATCTTAACGTTCCCACTTCGCCTGCAAAACGTTTTTCGGCTGCCGGTGTTTCGTGTCTCAGCTCCGCGCGCAGCATCGTCTCTCGTCAGAGCATTTTCGACTGCGTGGCAAGGGCGGATCGAAGCCGAGCGAACCGATAGCCCGCGGACTGACCTCAGGGGTGATAAAAAAAAGGCCCGTTCGTTGGAACGGGCCTTTTGCATTCACAGTGGAGACGGCGCCAGCTTAGTGGAGCGTGAGTGCCAGCCCGATCTGACCGACGTTTGCATCCGTGTCGGAATTTTTCATCGCGTAGCCGTTCCAGAATGGCGTGATGCTCATGTTGCGAGCGATGCGTACATCGTAGCCCATTCCGAGAATCGCGCCGGCACCGTTTTCCGTGGCGCTGAAACCACCAACACTACCCGTCACGCTGCCGTAGCCAACGCCGCCGGTGAGGAAAAATCCACCGGTCGTCCAGGGATAGAAGCGCACACGCGCGTCGATTTCAGCGACCGTCAGTCTCGCGCCCCCTTCCTCTTTGGTCCAACCCGACGTGCCGACGCCGAGCAGGAAGCGCGGCGTGATCGTGCCGCCAAGCGAGAGCCCGCCACTGATGCCGCCCTCACGCGAGCCGCAGTTGTCGCAGCCGAGCGAGCCGTATCCGAGGCCACCACTGATCCAGAAGCCGTCACGTCCCGATGCGTTCGGGGCCTGGCGCTGTGCCTGCGCAGTTCCCGCGGCTGATGCCGCGGCGATCGCACAAATCGCGATCAACTTTCCTACGTTCTTCACCATCATGCCTCTCCAATAAAGTTTTTGCGAGATCAGCGATGCTGGTCCAGTACAGCGATGCCTAAGATCCCGCCGCAGAAATGACGGGCGACTTACACACCGGGCAACGCCCGGCTGGCCGCGAGGGCGGACATCATCGTACGAAATCAAAAAGGCTGACTCTTGCGAGCCAGCCTTTTTGCATCACCCGAGTGCGAGTTGGTCGGCTATCTCGACCGGGCGAACTGGAAACCGATTTGTACAATATCCCCGATTGCCTTCGAATCGGGACCCGCTGTTCTCGCCGGCTCGAACCGAATTCCGGGAATGACTTTGCGCACCGCGTCGGTGAGCAGTGGGTTCGGTGAGCTGACGACGGTGAATGTCTCGAGAACCGGTCTGCCGAGCGAATCGACGTTGAAACGCACGCGGACTTCACCCTCGACGTCCATCACCTGATTCGGAACCTTCGGAGTGGGCAGCTCGCCGATCAAGCGCGCGCGCTGCGCTCCGCTGCTCGGATCTTCGTCGAAGGTAGCGCGACGCTGGCTGACAACGGGCGGAGCCGGCTGCAGGTTGAACTGGGCGGGAGAGATGGTGCCGACTGCACCAGCCTTGGCCGCCACGGAATCAAGACGAGACAGAACGGCCGTCGAAAGCGCTGGAATCGAGACTCGCGCCGGCTGATCGTTGTTCTTTTTGTCGGCGACCTTTTTCGCGGAGCTGCGCTCCTCCGACACGCGTGCTTTCTGCGCCTTCGCCGAATTGCTTTCGTCGTTTGAAACCGGTGACGTGATTACGCGTTCCGGAATGGCGTTGGCCGCCGCGGTAACCGGCGGTGCCGTCGGTGGCGCAACGGTCGGCCGCTCCATCACTGGTGGTGCGCTTTCACCGAAAGCATGTCTATCGGTTGCAACAGCGACCGCCAATAACGCCATTGTGACGACGGTGATTCCCGCGACGATTTCGCGCTTGCCCAGCAACGCAGTCAGCGATGAGACCATTGCTCTCGCCCGGTCGCCGAATGATTGCGTCTCGGCGGACTCTTCCAGCTCTTCGCGAATGCTGTCGAGCGTGTCGCGATAGGCAACCGTTGCCGTTGCCAGAGCAGGCGCATCGTCTTCGTCGCTCGCGTGACTCTCGACGGCGGGGATCGGCATGACGACGGTTTCGCGGACGTTGGTTTCCGACGGTGCTTCCTCCGCGGGCAGTGCCGGCGGCGTGTAAGTCCGCGGGATGCTCAGGGAGGTCTTGCGCTCACGGGCCGGTCGCGGCTCCGCAACGGCGGGTGATTTCGAACTTGCCGGCGCGAGCTTGATTTGCGGTGCTGGAGCGATCGGAACTGGTGGTGGCACCGATGCCGTGTCTCCGCCCGAAAGGAGGCGATAACGTTCGGGGGCCGCCGGTGGGTCGTTGAGGGCGGATGGATCGAGCATGTCCTCAGCGGCCTGAAGCTGTAAATCGGCGATCCGTTCTCGCGCGATGCGCAAGCTCGGATGCTCGATGCCCAGCGTTTTTTCACGGATGCTGAGAGCGCGCTGGAATGCAGCCAGGGCTTCACGAATTTTCCCGCGAGCCGCGCAGGCGTCGCCGAGGTGCTCGAGTGCGCTGGCAATGGCAAAGTGATTGGGCGCCAAAGTGCGCTCGCGGATTTCCAGAACTCGCCGCCAAAGCTGTTCGGCGGACTCGTGCATGCCGAGCGCGCGTCTGACAGCGGCCAGACTGGCGAGGACGGTGGCGACTTCCGGGTGATCGTCGCCTTTGCTCCGTTTCAGCTCCAACAATCGGAGCAGCAGCGGTTCTGCTGACGCGTACGCCGACTGCTTGAGGTACAGTCGCGTCAGGTCGTTGAGCAGGATTACGAGATCCGGATTCTCGGGACCGAAAGTCTGATCACCGACTTCAAGGGCGCGCCGGAAACATTCCGCTGCTTCGGCGAACTCTCCGGCTTCCTGCTTGCTTGCGCCAAGTCGAATTAGCGACGCGAGATCGGACTGCCGGTCGTCGACTGGCGGTTGGCCGCGCGGAACGTCCGCGCGGGATGCCGCACCCGACGTAAGGGGCGAGTATGCGGACGGGTCGAAGCTGCGCTCAAGCCCAGTGGCGGAGTCAGCCATACCTGGTTCTCCAACGGTCCTAACCGACCAAGCTGGATACCGACCGGGTCCGGCTCAGTGGCGCGCGGACCGCACCTTCGCGCCGCGCAGTGCGGGGGGCAAGTCGGGGACCATATGTATCAGGGCCTTAGGCTGCTCTAAGGGCTCGGTCAGATGTGCGGCAAACGCAATCCTGCCCGATACCGTTGCGTCGGCGCAACACTGGCCCTGCGGGGCCGGCTGACCGTCCTGGTCAGCCGAGGCTCAGGCGCGGCGGTCTACGTCCCGATCGGAGTGTTTCGACCCCGAATCAACGTGCTTGCCCTTCGGCCGGGGTGCCTCTTCTTCATCGCCCGGGTCCCACACCGGACCGCACTTCAGGACGCGCCTGGCGATTCGGCACCACTCCGCGAGCTGAGTGTCGGGCGCGCTCATCCAGTTCACTGGTACTGGCGCCAGCCGCCGTTTCTCGCCATTGCTCGCGAAACACAGCCAGCCGTTGCTGAATTCCGACGCCACTGCTCCGCGCGTGCCCGTGTGGGAGCGGCGATCTCCCAACACGCGTTGCTCGATCAGGAAGACGGCGTTCTCAACGGGCGAGCGCCGCTCCATTTTGCGCCGCTCGATCGATGAGGGATGCACCATCCATACTTCCCAGCGACGTCCACGCGGGTCAAGGAAGGTGCGATAGCCGGAGTTCTTTGCGGTGTGAAGTTGCACGCTTTTGATCGCTCGAGGCAGACGCAAACAGTCGCAAAACGTACACCGTCAACCGCGTTTTCGGTGTTTGTGCGCGCGTTCATCCCTCGGAACAGCGGCATCGACGAGACTACTCTCGCCGGGCTTCTTCGCCGTCCAAGCGACCGTAAGACTGCCGTCATTCTCCAGCACCACCGCGTCGACATCCTCCACGCGAGTTACACCCTGTTCTCTGATTGCCGCCCTCACTTCTTCTTCCGTCACGCGTTGCTGCCGCAGCGCACGGTGCAGGAATTGTCCGTGGGAGAACAACAGCGTCGGCTCTCCGTTGAGCAGCCGCTCGAAGCCGCGCGAGCGCGCCGCGATGTGAGCAAGGACCGTCTGGAAAATCACCAGCGTTGCCATCGCGACGAATCCCTCGAGCAGCGTCACGTCTTTTTCGACGATCGACGCGGCGAATACTGATCCCACCGCGACCACGAACACGAAGTCGAAGACGTTTAACTTCGAGAGCGTGCGTTTGCCGGACATCCGCAGAACAATGATGAGCGCGGTGAAGCCGAGTAGCGCGAGGACGGCGGCCCGGCCAAGGTTGTACCAGCCGTTAAAGAAAAGCGGCGCGTGCTCCGAAGTCATCGGCCGAAACTACCGCAGGGATCGCGCCCCACGCGTTATTTTTCATGCTGATGAAGAAGATCGCTCTACTACTATTTGCGCCGCTGGTGACTGCCGGAGCAACACTGTCGCTGAGGCCGGTCAAGTGGACACTCGTCGGCAAGAATGTGCCGCGTTCCGTCGTCGCTGGCCGAACAGTGCCGATCGCGGTTCAGGCGGACATTGCCAAGGGTTGGCACATCTATTCTTTGACCCAGCAAGCGGGTGGGCCGATCCCGTTACGAATTGCAGTGCAGGGTGCACCTGACGTCACCGTGCGCGGATTGATCAAGGCACCAAAGCCTTCGGCGCACTTCGACGAGAACTTCGGCATGACCACCGAGCTGTATTCGGGCAAGGCGCAGTTCATCATTCCAGTCGGCGTGCCCGGACGTGCGTCCGGAGTTCGACGCCTTGATATCACTGCTCGCTATCAGGTGTGCAGCGACAAACTGTGTCTGCCGCCGCGCACTGACACGGTGCACGTGGCACTCCGCATCGCGGCAAGATGAACGGACCGTTTCTCTGGCTGGCGGCGAGCACCGGAGTTTTGTCGCTCCTGACGCCGTGTGTCTTTCCGATGATCCCGGTCACCGTTGCGTACTTTTCCTCGGAGAAAGGTCAGCGCTCCGGCGTGAGCGCCGCGCTTCTGTTTGGCTCAGGCATCGTCGGCACCTTCACCGTTCTGGGGCTCGTGCTGGCGTGGATTTTTGGCGCAGCCGGCCTCACGCGGTTCGCATCTGATCCAGTCGTCAATCTCCTGCTCGCGTTTCTCTTTCTCGTATTTGCCGCAAACCTGTTCGGGTGGTTCGAGCTCACCCTGCCATGGCGGATGGTGACGGCAGCGGAGCGATCCGCCGAGGAGATTTCGCGACGTAGCTCGCTTGGCGCGTTGCTGATGGGCGCGACGTTCACGCTGACGTCGGTTACGTGTACGGCGCCATTCGTCGGCACGCTGCTCGTTCTCGCATCGCAAGGCTCGTGGGCGACGCCGATCATCGGCATGCTGGTGTATTCGACTGCGTTTGCGATTCCGTTCGTGCTGCTGGCGATGGCCCCCCGCTACGTCGCCCGACTTCCGCGCAGCGGCGAATGGATTCGGAAGCTGCGCGTAATCATTGGCCTGTTGGAGATTGCTGCGGCGATCAAGTTCGTCTCCAACGCCGATCTCGTTCTTGGCTGGGGAATCTTTACGCGCGGTGTCGTACTCTCGCTGTGGGCAGCACTGGCAATCCTCGCTGCATTGTATCTCGCCAGGCCAGCGGCCCGCCGCGGTGAAGCGACGCGCGTGCAAGCGGCTTCCTTTGTGCCGGCCGCAGCGGCGTTCGCGATCGCGATCTGGCTTGCAACGGGCGTGAGTGGCAGGCCGATTAAACAGCTCGATGCCTATCTTCCACCCGCTTTGCCGATCGCCAATCTTGCCAGCGCAAACACGGGCGCCGAGAGCTGGATTCTCAACGATTACGATCGCGCGATGGACGCCGCACGTTCGTCAGGGAAACTCGTCTTCATCGATTTCACCGGCTACACCTGCACCAACTGCCGCTGGATGGAAGCCAACATCTTCAGCCGGCCCGACGTCAGCGCGCAGCTGAATCGTTTTGTGCTGGCTCGGCTTTACACCGATGGTGAAGGGCCGATCTACGCGAAGCAGCAGGCTTTTCAGGAGAAGAGTTTCGGCACCGTCGCGCTTCCGCTCTACGCGATTGTCGATGCTGATGGAAAAATCCGCGCAACCTTCTCCGGTTTGACGCGCGATCCCGCTGAGTTTATTCGGTTTCTCGAGAAGCCGGCAGCGTAAAGCTCAGGATTCCGGAACGACGCCGGCCTCGTCGGCGCGCGTGAGCACTTCGTCGGCAGTCGAGAGCGGGCCGTGATGCAGAGCGCGTTCCTCTTCGATCTTCTTCGCCACCGCTTCCGTCTCTTTGTCTTTCTTCCCGCGGCGGAAAATGAACTCCGGAGCAAGCGCCACGCCCAAAAGGGTGAGTGGAAGAATCTGCAAAGTCTGAATCAACAGCGAAACGGCGATGGCGTCGTCACGTGAGACGCCGAACTGTTCCGCCATCAGCGCGTAGGCAAACTGAAAAAATCCGACGTTGCCGGGTGTCGCGCGCAGAATCAATCCGACATTGATCGCCAGCAGACAGGCGAGGCTGCCTGCCAGCGGCATATTCACGTGCGCTGCCGCGGCGGCGAGCTCGAAGGTCCATAGCTGGGTAGCCCAGGATCCGAGAGACAGGATGATGGCCGCGAGAAAACGTGGGCCCGTCGCCAGACGGCCGGCAGTCTTTCCGAACGTCGTGAAGTAAGCGCGAATCTTTCCCTTGAGCGTTCGCGGCTTCGCACGCCTCTCCGGCACGTGCTCCGGTTTCATTCTGCGCGCGAGCACTACGAACAGCGCCAGAAGGACGACGATCACGACCAGCAAGATTTCGGCAGGAACCTTCCACGCCTCGAATTGCGCGGGGAGCTGAAACACCAGCACGCCGGCAACGAGCAGGATGACGAAGCCGATTGGGTCGAACAGACGCTCGAGCGCCATCGTCGCCAGGACCGTGGAGCTGGACACTCCGCTGACGCGCGAGACGAAGACAACACGCGCCGCGTCGCCGCCGCTGGCAATCAGAATGTTGTTGAGACCGGCGCCGGCAACTGTGGCGCGGATGGCGAGTGGCAGGGAGGTGATTCCCGTCGGGCGCAGGAACAGCCACCATCGCACTGCCTTGATTATCACCGACAGGATATTGACGCCAATGGCTGCCCACAGCAGCGGCAGCGACGCGTGGCGCATGGAGTTCCATGCTTCGTGCCAATCGATTGTGCGGGCAAAAACAATGAGGAAGACGAGGATTGCCGCGGAGAGGGCCCAGCGGATTCCTTTCTTCAGCTTAGGGCTCATTCAGTCGGCAGCGTCGCGAACTCGTAACCCTGTTCTTTCAAACGATCGATGATGATCGGCAGTGCCGCCGCCGTCTGCATCCGATCGCCATCCGGATTGTACCCGTCGCCATCGTGGAGCAGTATGATAGACCCTGGTTCCACGCCTTCGAGCGTACGGCGCACGATTTCATCCGCGCCGGGACGATCGCTGTCCCAGACGCCCAGTGACCAACCGACGGTTCTCTCCCCGTACGAGCTGGCGATGGGCGTCGTCCACGGGCTACGAAAACCATGCGGCGCGCGGAATAATCTCGGCGCCGGCGCACCGGCGCGCTTGATCGCGCGCACGCCGAGGCGTATGTCGCGACTCACGTAGAACGGGCTCTTGAAATGCAGCTTGCGATGGAAATACCCGTGATTGCCGAGTTGATGTCCGTCGTGCGAAATCCGACGCACCAGCTCCGGCCAGCGCTCAGCGTGGCTGCCGAGCACGAAGAACGTTGCGCGCACACCTTTCTCGCGCAGCGTGTCGAGAATCAGCGGCGTCGCATCGGGATTTGGACCATCATCGAACGTAAGCGCGACGACTTTTCGATCGCTGGGAATGCGTCCGAGGGTGGGGCCGAAGAGCGGACTGTTGCGGTGAAAGGCGCCGTGGATTGCAGCTCCGCCGACCACCGAAACTCCAAGCAGCGCAAATCCGATCATTCGTAGGTCGCCCTTCCCAGAACCGCGGTATAGATGTCCAGCACTGCCTCGGTGACTCTGGTCCAGGAATATTGCTGCGCCTCCTGACGACCGCGTTTGCCGAGTCTCGCTCTCAGCGTCTCGTCGTCGAGCAACCTGACGAGCGCGTCGGCGAGCGCTTCCTGGTCCCCACAATGCACCATTAGTGCCTCGCGCTCGTGCTTGACGACATCGCGGAAGCCGTAGATATCCGAGCACACTACCGGAGTCTCGCACGCCATCGATTCGAGCAGCGTGATGCCGAACGATGCTTTGGTAGTTGGACAGGCGTACATGGCACTATGGGCGTAGTAACCGGGCCGTCCGCTCAGTACAGAGCCGACGAAGGTGATGTCCGGATCGCCGCCAGCCGCGCGATAGTAATGCTTGCGCAGTGGACCGTCGCCAACCACGACCAGCTGCGCTTCGCGACCCTTGCCGCGCACTTTCTTGAATGCCTCGATCAAAGTGGTGAGACCGTTGCGTGGATCGAACCTGCCAAGGAAAAGGATGACCGGCACGTCCGTGCGCAGCGCCGCAGGGCGGGGGACATGGGGCTGGAATACGTCGGTATCGATTCCGTTCGGAACGATCGTCCAGTTGGCCTCGAAGTACCGGTTCAGGGCGATGGTGGTCGAATGCGAAACTGCGATCGCAGCAGCGAGTTGATCGAGACGTTTCTGGAAGTAGCGACGGCCGATCGAATACGCGATCGAATTGTCGAAGTAAGTGTGAAACGTGCCGACGACTGGGCAATTCGCTTCCTCGATTGCCAGTACCGGGAGGACCGGACTCAACGGCGAGTGAACGTGGATGATGTCGTAGTCGCCGAGGCTGAGAACGCGACGTAGCGTTTTGCGGAGCTCGAGTCCCCAGGTGAATCGCGCCTGTGATCCGTTCGCGTACACCGGCTGGCTCTTACCGATGCGCACGACGTGCGGTTCCGGTCTCGCGCCCTTGATGTTCGATGTGATGATGTCGACCTGGTGTCCGAACCTGCGCGCTTCCCGCGCGAAGAAATGCACGTGCTCGCAAATGCCGCCGAGGTGCGGATAGTAGTACTCAGTCACCAGCGCGATGCGCAGCGGATTAGCGTGCTGAACGCGCGCCATTGGGAGTGATCCCGCGGGCATCAATTCGATGTGGCGCTGGCGCGCCAGTCTACGCGTCAAGAGCGGCATGTGCGGCGGCTAGGCGCGCGATTGGAATTCTGAAGGGTGAGCAAGACACATAATCGAGACCAATTCGATGACAGAAAGAAATGGAGCGTGGCTCGCCGCCATGCTCCCCGCAAATCCCCAGCTTGATGTTTGGCCGAACCTTGCGTCCTTCTTCAGCAGCGATCCTTACGAGTTTTCCTACCCCTTCGGTGTCAAGAACCTGGAAGGGATCGTCGGCTAAGATACCCCGATCAATGTAAGAAGGAAGGAATCGCCCCGCATCGTCCCGGCTCAGCCCCATTGTCGTCTGCGTAAGATCATTAGTTCCGAACGAAAAGAACTCTGCAGACTGCGCGATTTGTGCCGCGGTGAGGGCCGCGCGCGGCAGCTCGATCATCGTACCGATCAAGTAGTTGATGCGCTCTCCCATGCCACCGAGCACTTTCTGTGCGACATCTTCGATGATCGCGCGCTGATTTTCGAATTCCTTGACCGTTGAAACCAGTGGGATCATGATCTCTGGTTTGACGACGATCCCTCGTCGCATGGCACGCACGGCCGCCTCGAGTATTGCACGCGCCTGCATCTCTGTAATCTCAGGGTAAGAAATCCCGAGTCGACAGCCGCGATGCCCGAGCATTGGATTCGTTTCACGCAGCGACTCGATGATGCGATTGAGATCCGCACGCGGCAGGTCCAGTGTGCGTGCGAGAAGCTTTGTCTCCTCGCCGCCGTGCGGCAGAAATTCGTGCAGCGGTGGATCGAGTAATCTGACTGTAACCGGCAAGCCATCCATTGCCTCGAAGATTCCCTCGAAGTCGGCGCGCTGCATTGGCAATAGCTTCGCCAGTGCGCGCCTGCGACCACCCTCTTCGCGCGCAACGATCATCTCCCGCATGGCCGTGATGCGATCGCCCTCGAAGAACATGTGCTCGGTTCTGCACAGTCCGATTCCCTCGGCGCCGAAGCTGCGCGCAATGTGGGCATCGCGCGGAGTCTCCGCATTCGCGCGCACACGCAGTCTGCGCACTTCATCCGCCCAGCCGAGCAAATCGGCGTAGGAACGATAAAGCGGCGCCTGAGATGGACTCAGCGCGCCGCTCGTGACTCGCACTACTTCGCTGGGAATCGTCGAGAGATCACCGGAAAAGACGCGGCCGGTGGCTCCGTCGAGAGTAAGCCAGTCTCCCTCGAGGATCTGGGTGCCATCGACGCTGAACGATCGGTGGTCGGCGTCGACATGAATGTCCTTGCATCCGACGACCGCACATTTGCCCATGCCGCGCGCGACGACGGCGGCGTGACTGGTCATACCGCCGCGCGATGTCAGAACAGCGCGAGCGGCGACGATGCCGTGAAAATCTTCAGGAGTCGTCTCCTCGCGCACGAGGATCACGTTCTCACCTGAATGCGCGCGTTGTTCGGCCGTGTCCGGATCAAACACCGCGCGACCGCTCGCCGCGCCAGGACTGGCCGGTAAACCGGTGCACAACGGCGTCGCGCTGATAGATGGATCTATGATCGGATGAAGCAGCTGATCGAGCTGCGCTGCCGGTACTCGCTGGACGGCCTCGTTCTTATCGAGAAGCCCTTCGGAGACCATGTCGCGAGCGATGCGGACCGCCGCCGCGGCTGTTCGTTTTCCACTACGCGTCTGCAGGAGATATAGCTTTCCGCGCTCGACGGTGAACTCGAGATCCTGCATGTCCCGGTAGTGTTTCTCGAGCCGCGCCTGTGTATCGAGCAGCTCGCGATACGACTCCGGCAGTCGTTCGGCCATGTCGTCGATGTCGAGCGGCGTTCTCATTCCGGCAACGACGTCCTCGCCCTGCGCGTTGACGAGAAATTCGCCGTAGAACTTTTTCTCGCCCGTTGACGGATTGCGGGTGAAGGCGACGCCCGTACCTGAATCGTCGCCGAGGTTGCCGAACACCATCGCGACGACGCTCACGGCAGTGCCGAGGTCTTCGGGAATGCCGTGCACCTTTCTATAGTCGCGCGCCTTTTTGAGTGTCCAGCTCTTCCAGACCGCTTCGATCGCGCCCCACAGCTGCACGACTGGATCGCGCGGGAATTCCTCGCCGGTGCGATTGCGCACGACTGCCTTGAACTCCTCGACCAGATTGCGCAGCGCGTTCTCATTGAGCTCGGCATCCGAGCTAACGCCGGCGGTCATCCGCTTCGCCTTCAGTAGATGCTCGAAGTCGCCGATAGGCACGCCGAGCACCACGTTCGCGTACATCTGGATGAAGCGGCGATACGAATCGTAAGCGAAGCGCGGATTATTGCTTTGCTCCGCGAGACCGACGACCGAACGATCGTTGAGACCGAGGTTGAGAATGGTCTCCATCATTCCCGGCATCGAAACAGGCGCGCCCGAGCGCACCGACACCAGCAACGGATTCTTTGGGTCGCCGAGCTTCTTGCCAGTGACCTGCTCGAGTCGAGCGACGTTGCCTTCGACTTCCGCCCGCAGCTTGTCGGAGTATTTCCCGCTACGCAGGTACTCGATGCATTCGCTGCAGGCGATGGTGAACCCAGGCGGAACGGGAACGCCGAGGTTCGTCATCTCGGCGAGGTTTGCTCCTTTCCCCCCGAGAACGCTCGTCATGTCTCGCGTTCCCTCGGCGGATCCGTTGCCGAAGAAGAAAACCGCTTGCGCCATTTCTCAGATCAGCAGCCACAGCCGAAGCGTAGCTTCTCTGGATCGGCAGGTGGTGGCGTTGGATAATCGCCGGAGAAGCAGGCGTGGCAGAAGCCGCTGGGTCCGCCGGGAACAGACTCGAGCATTCCATCGAGAGAGAGGTAACCCAACGAATCGGCGCCGACGTGCTGGGTGATCTCTTCGATACTCATATTGGCGGCGATCAGCTCTTCCCGCGTCGGCGTGTCGATGCCGTAGTAGCACGGACCAGTCACCGGCGACGAGCTCACCCTCAGGTGTACTTCCCGCGCACCGGCAGAGCGCACCATGCTGACGAGTCCGCGCGTAGTCGTCCCGCGAACAATGGAATCGTCCACCATCACGACGCTCTTGCCGTTGAGAACTTCGCGGACCGCGTTGTATTTCACTTTCACCTTGGCATCACGACCGGTCTGCGTCGGCTGAATGAATGTGCGGCCGACGTAGTGGTTGCGAATGAGGGCGAGCTCGAGCGGCAGACCAGACTCTTCGGCAAAGCCGAGCGCAGCTGAATTCGATGAATCCGGAACGCTGAAGACGAGGTCGGCGTTCGGAGCGGGGAAGTCGCGCGCCAGACGCCGGCCCAGCTCGCGCCGGGCGCGATCGACGGAACCGCCGAAGACGTAGCTATCCGGTCGTGAGAAATACACGTACTCGAACACGCACTTGCGCGACTCTTTTTGCTCGAACGGAGTCATCGATCGCATGCCATCGCTGTCGACGGCAATGATCTCCCCGCGCTGTACTTCACGCTCCATCGTGGCACCGACGAGATCCAAAGCACAGCTCTCCGACGCGAACACGACTGCGTCACCGAGCCGGCCCATCACCAGCGGCCGCCATCCTCTCGGATCGCGGGCAGCAATCAGAGTTCGACCGACGACGACAACGAGACAGTATGCCCCTTCAACACCCTGGAGCGCATCCGCCAATCGCTGTTCCGGATTTTCCGCCGTGGAACGAGCCATCCGATGCACCAGCACTTCGGAATCCATGGTGGATGTGAAGATCGAACCGGCATCCTCGAGCTCGCGACGCAGCTCGGTGGCGTTGGTGAGATTGCCGTTGTGCGCCAGGGCAATGTGACCGTCTTTGACACGGGCCAGCACAGGTTGCGCGTTCTCGATCGTGGACGAACCGGCAGTGCTGTAACGCGTGTGGC
>DATFHK010000120.1:0-9923 GCA_035248505.1 Gemmatimonadaceae bacterium
AATGGCCACGGCGGAAACCGCTCTGAAGGACGAAAAGAGGGTCGAGACAACGCTCGGGCGGTGCATAGTAACTCTCATCTAGAGGGTCACTAGAATGACGACCACGCTTCCCAAGCTCAACAGGAGTTAGGGCCCCGTAACGGGCCTTAACTCCGTCTCACAGACACATTTGGAGAATCAGGTTTGTGATGGCCTTATCGCCCGTTTAAGCGCGAAAAACCGCCCCGCGCGTTGGCTGGCGCCGGTACCCCGGCGCAGCCGAGCACGGACTGAATACGTCTCGCCTCGCTCACCAGGAAGGCGGACTGCGCCGCACTGAGCGAACCGTCCTTCACTGAAACCATGTGCACGAAGTCGTCGAGTTTCTTGCACGCCTGCGCACTCGAACCATCGTGGTCGGCGGCGTTCAGCTGATTGACCAGTGGGTTGCTCACACCGTTGCTCAAGTTGAGTGAGCCGATGTAAGTCACCACGTTCAGGATCTGCTCGTGAGCGCTCAGCACCTTCACGCCGAATTCGCTCGAGACACTGTTTCCGGCCGCGTCGCGAGCCACGCAGTCGATGTGCTTGTATCCGATCGGTATAACGCTGCCCGACGCGGGCTCACACGCCAGCGACACTACACCCACGTTGTCCGTGGCTGTCACCGAGTATTTGACGACGGCACCGAACGGCGACGTCGCGTTGACGGTGAAATCGGCGGGCACGACAACGACCGGCGCTTCTACATCCCGCACGGTGATCGTCTGCGTAGCGGACGCGCTGTTGCCTGAAGCGTCCGTCGCCTTCCATGTGATCGTGGTCACGCCAACCGGATATGCCGCGGCCAGCCCAGCGCCGTCGCTGCGCGATCCATCAACTCGCACCAGCGGGCAGTTCTCTTCCACAGACGGGGAACCGGTCGCGACAACAGCGCTCGGCTGGCCACGGTCATTCGGCACTGTCACGCTGAGCGGCGCAGTGATGCTCGGGTTTTCGTGATCTTCAACCGTTACCGTCTGATTCGCCGACGAAGTTGCATAGTCGTAGTCAGTGGCGGTCCACTTGACGGTGGTCACGCCCTTCTGGTAAACGGCGTTGAGCGGCTGACCATCGCTCCTTTCAGCAGCCAGCGACCAGCCATCGATGTCGTCGGTCACTGACGCATTCGCCAGCTTGACGGAAGCGACGCATACGCCGCGATCAGTGTTGGCGACGATGTTCGCGGCTGGAGTCACGACCGGAGCGACGTTGCCGACGACCGTTACAGTCTGCGAAACCCTGGCGACGTTCTGCGACGCGTCCTTTGCCGTCCAGGTGACGGTTGTGACGCCGACCTGAAATACCGCGTTGAGCGGCGCGTTGTCGCTGCGCACGCCGTACACTTCGACGTTGCCGCAGTTGTCCGACGCACCCGGCTGAGTCAGCGCGACTGCCGCGCGCGGAACACCGCGATCCTGACGCACCGAGATGTTGGAGACCGCGTCCAGCGAAGGCGTCTCGAGATCGTTCACAGTCACGAGCTGATCTGCTGACACACTCGCGCCGTCGGCGTCAGTCGCCGTCCAGTGAACCGTGGTCAGGCCCTTCGGATAAGGCGCGTCCAAACTCAGTTGATCGCCGCGTTCGGCGACGAGCTTGACTCCATCGAGATCGTCCTTGAAGACCGGCGTGCCCAGGCTTGCAATGGTCGCAACGCAGGCGCGCGCATCAGTGCCCACGACGATGTTCGCCGGCACCATCAGCTTCGGGGCGACGTTCGGGGAGACGGTGACAGTCTGTGTCGCGGTCGATGAATTGCCGGCCGCGTCGGTCGCCGTCCAGGTGATTGTCGTGACGCCGAGCGGGTAGCCGGCGTTGAGCGGAGCATTGTCGCTGCGCGCGCCGGAGACGACGGCGTCGTGACAGTTGTCACTAGTGACGGTCGCAGTACCCACGCTTAGTGAAGCAAAGGAAACCGCGACGTTCACTCTCACCGCGAGGTTGGCGGGAGCGGTGAGCGCAGGCTTTTCATTGTCGGTAACAGTGACGGTTTGAGTGACGCTTGACTTCAGTCCCTCAACGTCGATCGCCGTCCAGGTAACCGTGGTCGCGCCCTTCGGATACGCAGCGCTCAGGTCGAGGCCGTCGCTACGGACACCGGAGATGCTGGCGCCCGGGGCGTCGTCCGTGAAGGCCGGTGCGGAAAGCGCCGAGCTGGCAACGCAGGCGTTAGCGTCAGTGTTGATCGAGATATTCGAAGGCGCCGTAATGACCGGCGGCTTGTTCGGCGAGACGGGCGTGAACTTCAGTCCGTCGTTGGCGAGGGAAAACTTCGCGCTGTCGCGACCGGCGATATACTCGGCCTCGGTCGCGGCGAGGTTTTCGATGCCTTGCGTAAAGGCGCGCTTGGTGACCGTCGTGCTCAGCTCGGTCGTGTACAGCGCGATCTCATTCGACGATTCGTACAACACCAGCTGCGCGGTGATGTGTCCGTTACCGCCGTTCTCACCAACGTTGGTGAATTGCAGAATGAAGCGGCGATTCGGCGCCGAGCCGCGGGTTTCGTACTTGACCTGGTTCGTCGTTACCGGAACCCAGTCGGCCCAGCCCAGCGCGATGATGTTGTTGTTGGCGTCCTTCAGGTGAATGAAGCGGCTCCAGCAGCAACCGTCGGTCATGTTGGTCGGATTGC
The DNA here is from genome assembly GCA_035248505.1 of Gemmatimonadaceae bacterium. Classification (GTDB taxonomy): domain Bacteria; phylum Gemmatimonadota; class Gemmatimonadetes; order Gemmatimonadales; family Gemmatimonadaceae; genus UBA4720. The sequence goes on from DATFHK010000120.1 coordinate 2,654, forward strand.
CGTTCGCGTCGAGCGCGCCAAATCCGACGATTCCATTCGAGCCAATCGTCAGCTTGTCGTAGCTCTGGCCATAAAATGCGAAGGTGAATCCAAGCGGCACGCCGGTGATGACGCAGTCGTCGCAGATCTTCGGCACTCTGACACCGGGAGCTGCTTCCGGCTCAAAAGGCACCGCCGAAACGGTGTACATCGGCGCGTCGGTGCCGGCTGCAAAGGAGCCCGCCGAAGGAGCGACGAGGTTTGCGCTCACAGCGTTGCCGGCGAGTCGGGAGGCGCTCGCGGCGAACAGGGGGCTTTTGATCGAGTCCGGATAATTGAACTGGATCACGGCGACTCCGTCGCTCGACGGCTGGGGAGTCATCTCCGGAGCAGTGCTCTCAGAGCAGGACGACACGACGACAAGCGCGGCGGCGCTAATCGTCATGATTCCAAAATACCGTTGAAAACCCGAAAGACCTGTACGGCGGATCATCGCGAACTCGGCGGTGTGAGAAGGTTTAGTAACACCTATAAGACGAACACCGAGCTCAAGCTCAACAGGAGTTAAGGCCCTTTAGAGCGACTTAACCCGTTCTCACAGACCAGTTTCGAGTATCAGGTTTGTGATTTGACGATCTCACAATTATTCCGGTCGAGGGAACCTTCGTTTCCCTTTTTCTGAGGTGGTCGTCAGGCCGGCCGCGCTCCTTTGCGCACCGTGGGTCCGGGACCGCTCACGAATGGAGCGGCGGGTTCTAGATCCGCTCGCCGCCCATAAGCACCGCCAGGATCGCCTTCTGGACGTGTAGCCGGTTCTCGGCTTCGTCCCATACCCTGCTCTGCGGGCCGTCGATTACCGATGCCGACACTTCTTCACCGCGGTGGGCGGGCAGGCAGTGGAGGAAAATCGCGTCCTTCCGGGCACGCGCCATCAGAGCGTCGTCGACCTTGAATTTCGCGAAGGCCTTGGCGCGCACTGCCTGCTCTTCTTCCTGCCCCATCGACGCCCAGACGTCGGTCGTGACCACGTCGGCTTTTTCGGCGGCAGCGATCGGGTCGCGCACCAACTGCACCTTGGTCTTCGAGTTCGCGCGCTGAAGAATCATCGGGTTCGGGTCGTACCCTTCCGGGCAGGCGAGTGAAAGCTGAAAGCCGAGGACGAACGCCGCATTCAGCCACGAGTTCGCCATGTTGTTGCCGTCACCAATCCAGGCGACGTGCTTGCCCTTGTAGTCCCCGAGCTGCTGCTTGATGGTGAGCACGTCGGCGAGCACCTGGCAGGGATGAACGAGATCGGTGAGTCCGTTGATCACCGGCACCGACGCATATCGCGCCAGCTCCTCGATCTCCGCGTGCGCGAAGGTTCGGATCATGATGCCGTCGACGTAGCGCGACAGCACCCGCGCAGTGTCCGCGATCGGCTCGCCGCGTCCGAGTTGCACATCGCGGGGCGAGAGAAACAACGCGTGTCCGCCGAGCTGCCACGCGCCGACCTCGAACGACACGCGAGTGCGCGTCGACGATTTCATGAAGATCATCGCCAGTGATTTGCCGGCGAGCGGTTTCTTCTTGTACTTCCCCGCTCGCATTTTCTCGGCGAGCGCAAATAGATGCTCGATTTCCTTCGCCGAAAGATCCGGGATCTGGAGGAAATCGCGGTGTGGTTTTTCCGAAGTCGGGGTGAGTCTTTGGCTCATTGGGGCATGTGAGTTGCGCGTTGGCGGGAAGCGGGAAGTGCAACAACAATCCCTTTACGCGGCGGTATTATGCGTCGGAAATATAGTGGTGACCGAGATGACTAACCGCTCTTCCCACTTCCCTCTTCCCACTTCTCCCTTCCCGCACCATGCATTCACTGACTCGTCTGTTCCTTGGTTGCGCGGCGACGGTTTCAGTCGCCGCTTGCAATAGTGGCTCGGCTGGTCCGGGCGATGGCGGCAACCCGCTGCCGCCTGGGCTCACGCTCAAGTTCAACACTTTCATCGGTAGCGGACTGAGCAATCCGGTGTTCCTCACACAGCCGCTCAACGACGGCAGAATTTTCGTCGTCGAGCAGCCCGGTCGCATTCGCGTCGTGCGCGACGGCGTCCTGCAGTCAACACCGTTTCTGGACCTCACCAGCAGAGTGCTCAGCGGCGGCGAGCGTGGATTGCTGAGCGTCGCATTCCACCCGCAGTACGCGACGAATCACTACTTCTATGTCTACTTCACCACGCAGACCAACGGTGACATCCGTATCGAGCGCTTCACCACTACTTCGAATCCCGAAGTTGCTGATCCTGCGTCGTCGAAACTGATCATCACCATTCCGCATTCGTCCGCGTCCAATCACAACGGCGGATTGCTGACGTTCGGACCCGACGCAATGCTGTACGCCGGTGTCGGCGACGGCGGTGGGGCCGGCGATCCATTTCAGAACGGGCAAAACTTCAACTCACTGCTCGCCTCGCTGCTGCGACTCGACGTCGATCACGGCGATCCTTACGCAATCCCCGCCGACAATCCGTTCGTCAATCAAAGCGGCAAACGCGGCGAGATCTGGGCAAAGGGGTTGCGAAACCCGTGGCGTTACGCCTTCGATGCCCCAACAGGTCTCTTGTATGTCGCGGACGTCGGCCAGGACGCGCGAGAAGAAGTCGATGTCGTTCCCGCCAACCAGGGCGGCGTGAACTACGGCTGGAACATCATGGAGGGATTTGCGTGCTACAACGCGTCGAGCTGCGACCAGACGGGCTTGCAGAAACCGGTGATTGATTATCCGCACAGTCCCGGCTGTTCCATCACCGGCGGCTACGTCTATCGTGGCAGCGACATTCCCGACATTCGCGGCCACTACTTCTATTCGGACTATTGCGCCGGCTTTCTCAAGAGCCTCCGCTACTCGAACGGCAGCGCTCTCGATCAGAAAGACTGGAGTCTCACCAACGGCACTGTCACGTCGTTTGGCGTCGATTTCGCTGGTGAGCTCTACATGATCTCCGGCAACACTATTCTCAAGTTGGCACAGGGCTGAAATCGGAGTCGAGGATGATTCGCAAGCTGAAATCGGGCGAGTACCGCCTGTACTCGCGCAAGAAGGACCGTAAGACCGGCCGTCGCAAGAATCTCGGTACGTTCAAGTCGTTGGCGGCAGCCAAGAAACACGAGCGCGCGGTACAGTTTTTCAAGCACGGCTAGCGCGAGTCTGAGGCACGAGCAACGCGCCATTTGGCTGGTGCGCACTCGTCGGACCGAACATAACTTGTGGTCATGGCGTCCAACGTCTCGTTCCGGTCACTGATGCGGCGATTGCTGAGTGTCAGCAGCGCAGCTGCCGACGTTGGGGAGTTCGAGGTCGCGTATCATGCGCTGATGGCGGCGCTCCACGCCGCCGAGCGCGTTGGTAAGGACGCGGGCGATCCCAGCCCGCTCGCCGAGATCGAACGTATGGCAAAGGCGCAGAGCGAGAAGGTCGAGAAAATCTTACCCGCGCATCAGCTCTCGAAAGCGGCCGCTAAGAATCGCGGGCACGTCTCCGTGTACGAGACGTTGCTCCTCCACGCGAAGTCGGCGCGGATGCGCATCGAAGCCGACACCCGGCGCGAAACGAGTCCATTCCGCTGGCCAAATCTCACCGCCGTGAAGTGATCGACTTGACGCATATACCGCTGCCGTCGACGGATCCCGCTGACACGAAGTTCACTCCTTCTTCGCCTCTCGCCGACCGCTACACCATTGAGCGACTGATTGGCCATGGCGGGATGGCCACCGTCCATCTCGCCGAAGAGCAAAAGCATCACCGCAAGGTCGCAATCAAGGTGCTGAGACCGGAATTCGGGGCTTCGGTCGGCGCCGAGCGATTCCTGCGCGAGATCGGCATCGCCGCCAGGTTGTCGCATCCGCACATTGTGCCGCTCATCGATTCGGGTGAGTCGAACGGATCGCTGTACTACGTCTCACCGTTCATCCCCGGCGGCTCGCTGCGCGACCGACTCAATCGCGAGCACCGACTTCCGATTGAAGATGCGCTGCGCATCGCGCATGAGGTCGCCGCCGCGCTCGACTACGCGCACCGCAACGGGTACGTGCACCGCGACGTGAAGCCAGAGAATATCCTGTTCGCTGATGATCACGCGCTGTTGGCAGACTTCGGAATCGCGCACGTTTCGTCATCCGCGCCCGGACAGACGCTGACGGCCGGCGGTCTCGCACTCGGCACGCCGGAGTACATGAGTCCCGAGCAGGCCGCCGGTGAAAGCGAGATCGGTGTACCCGGCGATGTGTATGGGCTGGCGTGCGTGTTTTACGAGATGCTCGCGGGCGAGCCGCCGTTCCGCGGCGCGACGCCGCGCGCGACGATGGCGAAGCAAGTCACCGAGCGTCCACGTCCGCTGCGCGCGCTCCGCCCCGACGCCCCAGCGGGCTTCGAACGTGTTCTGGAGACGGCGCTCGCCAAGGATCCTTCGCAGCGGTACCAGAGCGTCGTCGAGTTCTGCAATGCTCTCGATCGGGCGCGCATGGAGCCAGCGCGTCGATTCGCGACCACGAAACGAACGATTGCCGTATTGCCGTTCGTCAATCTCAGTCCGGATCCCGATAACGAGTATCTGAGCGACGGCATGACCGACGAGCTGATCAACGCGCTCGCCAAAGTCGAAGGTCTGCGCGTGGCATCTCGCACGTCGGTATTCGCGCTGAAGGGAAAGGCGCAGGACGTGCGCGCAATCGGTGCGCTGCTCGAGGCGACGGAGGTTCTGGAAGGCTCAGTGCGACGCTCCGGCGACAATCTGCGCATCACGGTGCAGCTGACGTCGACCGACGACGGTCGCCTGGTGTGGTCGGAACGTTACGATCGCAAGCTGCACGATGTGTTCGCCATTCAGGATGAGATCGCACGCACGATCGTAACGACGCTGCGCGCGACGACCTTCGCCGATCTTTTCCCCGCGGCCGCCAATCGTCACACAGACAACATCCAGGCGTACGGACTGTATCTGCGCGGTCGCTACGAGTGGAACAAGCGAACGTCCAAGGGAGTTGCCGAGGGCATCAAGTACTTCGAGCAAGCGATCGCGCTCGATCCCGGCTACGCGCTCGCTTACACGGGCTTGGCCGATTGTTATTCGCTCTGGCTCGACTATCGAAACGTGCCCGTATACGAAGGACACGAAAAGGCGAAACTGTACGCGCGCAAAGCAATCGCGCTCGACGAGTCCCTGGCGGAAGCACACGCGTCACTGGCGTGGAGTCTTTTCATCTACGACTGGAAATGGAACGAGGCGAATCGCGAGTTCCGGCGCGCGATCGAGCTCGATCCTCGCTACGCCCCTGCGCATCAATGGTACGCGTTTCTGCTCGCGTCCCAGGGCCGCTTCGACGAAGCGTTGATCGAGGCACACACCGCACTCGACAACGATCCTTCATCGGTCTCCGTCAGACGCAGCCTCGGCTACTGCTATCTATACGCGCGGAGATACGATCAGGGCAGCTATCATCTGGACCGCGCGATTGCGATGAATCCGGTGGCTGAAGAGAGCTATCGCATCCAGGGGCTCATCCTGACCTTCGCCAGAGATTTCGCCGGCGCCGAGCGCGCGCTGCGCGAAGGATTGTCGCTGGCACCGCCCACTGGCGCGACGACGAAGGCGACGCTCGCATACTCACTCGCGGCAGCAGGTGATCGGTCGTTCGCGCGCGATGTCGCCGCCGAATTTCAAAAGCGGCGCGAGAATGAATACATCTCACCGGTCGACATGACGATGGTCTATCTGGGACTCGGCGATAAGCAAACTGCGCTCGACTGGATCGAGCGCGCGATCGCCGAGCGTCGCGGCTGGGCGGCGTACCTGCGCGTTCATCCGATGGTCGATCCACTGCGCGACGAGCCGCGCTTCGCCGAACTGTTGAAGAAGATGACATTCGAGGCACCCGCTGCCCCGGCGCTGGTGCTGCCGCCATCGTTCGTTCCGCCCGCCGCTTGATTTACCGCGCCCTAGCGGATCTTGTACTCGTACTGCATTTCGCTTTCGTCCTCTTCGTCGTTTTGGGAGGACTGTTGGTCCTGCGCTGGTCGCGGGTGGCGTTGCTGCACATTCCGGCGGCGATTTGGGGAGTGTTGATCGAGTACAGCGGCTGGATTTGCCCGCTGACTCCGCTGGAGAACGCGTTGCGAGTGCGCGGCGGCGAAGCCGGGTACAGCGGCGGATTCATCGAGCACTACATCCAGCCCCTGCTCTATCCACACGGACTGACGCGCGGGACGCAGATCGTGCTCGGCAGTCTGGCTTTGCTGGTGAATCTGGCGGCATACGGCGTGGTGGTGTCGCGCATGCATGGTCGGGTGGCCCATTAGCGGGAAGCGGGAAGCGGGAAAGCGGGGAGCGAAAAGCGAACGACGCGTAGGCAACTTTAGCTAAGCCGGACTTGACGAAATCTCTGTGCATGGCTGTTCTCGCTTTCATTGTGGCGTGTTCACCGAAGCGTGACGCGGGTGATGATTCCGTCAAAGTGACTGCGTCGACCACGGAGTCGCAGGCTCGTTCATGTGGCGAGCCCATTATCACCGCCGATGGTATCGGGAAATTGAAACTCGGCATGACCGCGGATTCGCTAAAGGCGATCTGCCCAATTGCTTTCGATACTCTGAGGCCGGGCCCTGAAGGCGAGACTCAGCGCGTGATGATGGTCGCGTTTCCACCCTCAGGCGTCGAAGCGGAGATTGTGAACGACACCGTCTGGCGGCTCGACGTCCGCACGCCTGGCATAAGTACCATCGATTCACTACAGGTTGGCTCATCGCTCGGCGAAGTGATCAAGCACGGCGATGCACAGGGACTAATCGGAGAAGGAAACTTCGTTCTCGTTTTCCGCAACCGGTGCGGCATCAGCTTCGAGGTACGCGGGGGTATTCCACCAGGCCGGTCACGCGTTTGGAGTGCGAATGAATTGGCGAAACTGCCGGCCGATACGCCCATCGAGCGGATCATGCTTTTCAAATGCCCGCCGGAGGCGCGGGTACATCCGGAAGGATCCAACTAGATAGATAGATCGAAGCGCGCCAGCTCCTCGTAGCGCGCCGGTCCACCGCCGCCGAGTCGACTGCGGAACAGAACGACGCTGTTCACCGGCATTCTCATCCCAAGCTTGATCTTACTGCTCACCAGCGTCTTGACGGACACCGGTGGCTCGATCCGACTCAAGGTGAGATGCTGTTTGAACTCCTTGAGCTCGGCGGCGAACCCGGCGCCGCGCGCGGATGCTTCAGCGATCGCCGCCAATTGCTTCATGCGCTCGGCGCCTTCGTCGATACCGA
>DATFHK010000121.1:0-3603 GCA_035248505.1 Gemmatimonadaceae bacterium
ACGGACGCCGAAGTGTAGAGAGTCGAGGGGGATCCGTTCGTCGTTCCCGTGCATTCGCTCCTCGTCCGACTGGACCATCGGAAATGGGAGGACGCCGTAAGCCTGGACGCCGAGGCGACGCAGGCGCGCGCTGTCTGTAACCCCGGTGCTCAGGTAGGGAACGACGGCGATTTTCGGGTCGAGCTCGTGAGCAGTCTCGGCGATCGCCGCGAACATCGTCGACTGCGGGTCTGATGCGGGAGCTTCGACTCCGCGCTCGGTGACCTCGACCGTCACGCCGGGCTCGGTGATCACCGCGCGCAACCTGCCAACCACGGCATCGATCGACTGACCGGGAAGAGTGCGCACGTTGAGCACCACTCCGGCGGAATCCGGAATGACGTTGAATTGTTTTCCACCGCTAACCACAGTCGGCGAGATACCGTTGCGGAGGACAGCGTTGAAGACCGGGATTTCGGAAAGGATTCTGCCGGCATCGGCGGAACGGCCACCTTTGGCGTCGACAAGGTCGACCATCGCGTCGCGTGCGACCTGGTTCGGCCAGATGTCCGCCAGGCGCGCGAAGAACTGACGCGTAATATCCGTCAGAACGAGCGGCTCGACGTGCTTCGATAGCTGAGCGACGGCTCGTCCGAGTCGCGCAATGGCGTTGTCCGGAAGCGGAATGGCCGCGTGACCCGCGGTACCGTGCGCCGTGACCGTCACGACGTGCGAGATCTTTTCCGCGGCCTGCACCGCCAGGTAGCATCGACCTCCCTCGATGATGCGCGTGCGGCCGCCTTCATTCAGCGCGTATTCCGCGTCGAGCACCTCCGGATGATTGTCGACCAGCCATCCCATGCCCATTTCGCCGCCAGATTCCTCGTCACAAGTCGCAACAAAGACGACATCGCGCGTTAGCGTGCGGCGACTGTGAGCGAGCTCGCGCTTCAGCAACAGCATCGCCATCAGGTTTGCCGTGAGCATCCCCTTATCGTCAATGGCGCCGCGCCCATAGAGGTATCCATCGCTGATTTCGCCACCAAATGGATCGTGACTCCAGCTCGTGCGCTGCACGCTCACGACATCCATGTGCGCCAGCAGAATGACCGGCCGCTCAGCACCGCTCCCGCGAATGCGCCCAATCAACTGGGCGCGGTCTTTCTCCGGCACGAGAATCGACGTCTCGATTCCTTCTGCCTTGAGCGCATCCTCGAGATAAAGCGCCAACGGCAGCTCGTTGCCAGGAGGATTGGTGGTGTCGAACCTGATGATGGTTTGCAGCCGCTCGACGGTCTCCGAGCGAGTGCGATCCGTGTCAGGCATCCAACAATGCCTCGACTTTTCTGATCAAGGGATCGAACGACAGCTTCTCGGCGCCAGCGCGGCTCGCGATCTCCTCAGCGTTCTCTCGCTGTCCCTGCGCAAACAGCTCGCGCACCATCCACGGCCCCGCGCCAGGGTTTCGCCACCAATCGATGTCGAATCGCGCAGTGAGTCCCTCGTTCAGAATCGACTGCAGCTGCCATGCGCGCAGATAGCGGGCAGAGTAGAATCGCGGATCCACGTCGACGAAAGCATCGGCAGGATCGTACTCGAAACCGGTCGCGTTACTGAGTAGCGACACGTACAGGTCGGGAAGCTCCGACCAGCTCACTTCCCCGCTGTACAGTGCGCGCTCGTAAAGAAACTTGGCGCAATAGCGACGCAGGAAGTGCAGCTCTTCGAAACCGGCGGTGCGCAGGAATTTGCCGACGCGCGGTCCGCTCAATCCGGTGTAGCGCATCAACCACCCCTTGTCCTGCATGCGATGATCGAACAGCATCGCGTACGACTCGGTTACGGAGTTGTCGCCGAGCCACCGGTATTCGAACGCGTAATCCGGACTCGCATATCCAAAGTGCAGTGCGTGCCCGAGCTCGTGCAAAAAAGTGTTGTAATCGCTTTGACCGCCGTGCGGCCGCAGCACGAGGTAAACTTCCTGGGGTACGCGCACCGGCGAACAGAACGCTCGCGCCCGCTTCCCTTCCCGTTCGCCGACATCGAAGATGATGCGGCCTTTGGCCGTGGCATCGATTCCCATCTCCGATACCTGCCGGCGGATGGTGCGGTCCATCTCGCCGCCGGGAAACGCGTCGTCATATTCGTAGGCGCGAAACAGTGCGAGCGCGTCGGAGCGGCGCGCATCCGAGGCTGGGATACCGAGCGATTTGCGGAGCATGCCGGGCAACGTGTCATCCCACATCGATTTCGTTTCGCTCAGAAATCGCTCACACTCGGCGGCGAGCCCTGACAGCGAAATGCCCGTCACCGCCTCGAATGACGAGTTGTAGTCGCGCGCAACGCCGAGCGACTCGATGAAATCCTTCTCGCGCTGCAACCGTTCGAGGCGAAGCGGCGCGTGCTCTTCCTTGACGAGCTTCGCCCTCGCCTTGTCGAGGCCAAGACGCAGGGTCCGGTCACGGGTGTTGCCGATTTCGATCGGCACGGCCTGATACTGAATGACGCGACCATCGGGGGATTTCACGATCGCCGAATTCTCCCACTCGATCTCTCGCTCATCGAGCGCGGCCAGCGGCTTCGCGGCCTGAGACTCGATTTCCCACTCGAGTAGCAAGCGTGCCGAGCGTTGCTGTTCGCTCTTGTCCGGCGCCGAGCGGAACAGATCGAGCGTCAGCTCGAACGCTTCCGTGCTCAGCACCCGATCGTATTTTTCGTAAATCGGTCGCAGCTCGGCTGACTTCTTGAGCCCGGCGAACGCGAGGTAGCTCTCGCGCGAGATCGCTTCCATGAAGGCCTGGCCTTCAGCTCGCAGGCGCTGAAGGTCGAGCGTCGTCACAGTGCGAGTTTGCGCGTGAGGTAATCTTTGAGCTGGCCGACTTCGACACGCTCCTGCTGCAGCGTGTCGCGGTCACGCACCGTCACCGTCGCGTTCGTCAGTGACTCGCCGTCGATGGTGATGCCGAACGGAGTTCCAACTTCGTCCTGCCGGCGATAGCGTCGTCCGATGGCGCCGCTGTCGTCGTAGAAAATCGGGAACGCTTTCCGAAGATCGTCGGCGATGCGCGTCGCCATTTCAGGCATTCCGTCTTTCTTCACCAGCGGAAACACGCCTGCCTTGATCGGCGCCAACGACGCGTCGAGCTTCAGCACCGTGCGCCCCTCCGACTCGCCGGGCACCGCTTCCTCGTGGTAGCCATTCACGAGCACGGCGAGCGTGGTTCGATCCGCGCCGACTGACGTTTCCACCACGTACGGCACGTAACGGCGATTGTTGGGCTGGTCGAAGTACTCGAGCTTTTTGCCCGAGAATTTCTGGTGCTGCGTGAGATCGAAGTCGCCGCGATTGTGAACGCCTTCGATTTCCTGGAAGCCGAGCGTGCCACCGAAATCGAATTGCACGTCGAACGCTGCGCGCGCATAGTGCGCAAGCTCCTCATTCGAGTGCTGATGGAATTGCAGCCTGTCCTTCTGAAGACCCATAGCGAGATGCCATTCCATGCGCTGCGCCTTCCAGTACTCGAACCACTGCATGTCGGTGCCAGGCTCGACGAAGAACTGCATCTCCATCTGCTCGAACTCGCGCGTGCGGAAGATGAAATTGCCGGGCGTGATCTCGTTACG
>DATFHK010000122.1:0-43434 GCA_035248505.1 Gemmatimonadaceae bacterium
CGCTGCACGTTGCGCATGACTTCGTCGCGCCACTCCGGCATCGGCGGGATCGGCGTCGCCGGCAAAACGATATCCACCGGATCGGGATACATCGGTGTCGTCGGCGTCACCACAACGGGGTCGGAGTCTCCGTATCCGACAGGTCCCGTATCTTCCTGGGGCCGCGGCGCAATGTAGCCGTATCCATTCCATGAAGCCGACTGCATCCGATTCCGCGTCGTCCTCGGCGTGTGTGTGAGATCGACGACTCGTTTCGGCGTGGGTTTGCGCGGGGCAGTGAAAGAAGTCAGAGCAACCACCAGCATCGCGCCCAGCGCCAATCCTGAGAGCTGTCGACGCATGCGGGAGAGAACCCAGATTGCGATCAGGGACAGCGCCAGCCCGCTGAGGAAAACTGGTGACGTGAACGCATTGCGGAAGCTGTCGGTGAGCTGAGGCACCGCCTGACTGACGGATTCCGACGCGCGGGTGAGGACAGGTCGTTGGGTTGCGTCAATGGTGCGCGCGGTGAGCGCGGCACTACTTCCCGGTCGCACCACGTAGGTGCTCGGATTACTCATCGAATTATGATGAGGATAAGGCATCGAACGACCTCCAATCCCCTCTACGAGACCAGGCGAACCACGGTTTCGACGCAGGTTCTCGAGGCAAGGGGTTAGACAACCCGATTGTCTGGCGAGTTTACATGTTGCAGGAGCGAGACCAGAGCGGGAAGCGCTAAGAGGGATGGGTGTGCGGACCGAGGTCTACGGACCAAGTGCATCGACAATCGCGGACTGATTGAGGACCAGGACCGTCCGAGTCCTCACTTAGTCAGCAGTCAGCAATGCCGTTAGTCCGAAGACCTCGGTCCGCACACCCTTCCCCATCAGCCTCTCTCAGCGAGGAATCGCTGCCAACGCGGGGTCTACCCCCGCGCTGTACTCTGCAAAGGACAGCGGCGCTTTGATTTGGGGGTCAATCATCAACCGCTTGTCGCGCGAATCCAGGTACTGGTGCCAGAGGGTGGAAACCCGGAACGTCACGCGGCTGTTCGGCAACACGATCCGATAGGAATCCCCAAAGTGATTGCCGTGCGACGCGGTCGGCTCGCCGACAAAAATCGCCGTCGTGTATTTCATCAGCTCCGTCACCAGCATCTGCGCTGCGGAAAAGGTCCGGCGACTGGTGATGGCGTAAAAGCGACCCGTCGTGTCGTAACGAGACTTGATGATCGGCAGGAAAATCTGCTTGTTGAAATCGCCGTTACCTCCCCCGTTCAGTCGCAGATCGAGAATGAATTTGTCGGCTCGCACTGAGTCGGCGGCGGCGATCGCACGCCTGATGAAGGTGCGTAGAGAATCGTCACGCTTCTGCTGAATGGTGTTGATCTGCACGTACATCGCACGGCGATCCGGCAGATATTTGTACCAATAGATGTTGAGCGGATCACTGAGCCACAGCGCTTCCGCCTTTCCATCTCTGGCGTCGACCCAACCTGGTCGTCGCAGCCAGCTGCGATCCGCATCTCCAGTCAGCATCGGGAACAATCCGGCTGGCGCCAGTGTGACCGTGCGCTGCTCGCCGTTTCCGTCGAGGGTGAGGGTGACGCGTTGCATGTCACTCACGACGCCCGTCGCCTGGAGAATTTCGGGCATCGCCAGGAAGAACGGCGTGAAGGCACGGATTCCCATTTCGTTGTCGTGGCTGATCAGCGGTCGCACGCGCGCGATCGCAGAATCGACTGGCATGCCGCCGATGGCGACCACTCGCGCCCCAACAAGGTTGGCGTGCGCGGAGTCGGCGGCACGAACGATCATTCCGTCGCTGAACCAGTAGAACGCGACCGGCAAAGTGTGAAACGCGATGACGCTGTCGCGCCATGGTCCGACGTTCGAATGTGCGTCGCCAATCAGTGCCGCCAATTTCTGCAGCTCCACGATCACCTGATTGCGCGCCAGAGTCGGCAGCCGCGCCTCGATGGAATTGATCGCGCTGTCGAATTGCGCGCGCGTCATGTCGTGAAACAGATTCGCGTGATGCGCCGGTGCTTCCTTGCGCAGGAATTCCAGATCCTCGCGCCAACGACGCGCGTCGACTGAATCCAGTCGCGCTGTCTGCGCGCTGAGCGTCGGTACGATAAGGGACGCAACACTTATGAGAACGCCAATGCGGCGCACGGTTCTCTCGCGTTATGAGATCAGTTGGACAGTCCCAGTCGCCCGGAAGGTTGAAAGCGCAGCCATATTTCTCCGCCGAACCGGTCAACACAAGTCGACGTAGCTGTCAGCGGAGACAAGAATGATGCGTTGCGTTTTAATCTGCTCGGTAGTTTCCCTGTTAACAGCTGCGTATCCGACCGTGTCTGCCGCGCAGGGTTCGCTGGCTCAGGTCGCCGACTCGTCGCCGTTTCAGCCGCTGATCCTGCCGACGCCGAACGAGTTTCGCAGCTCCAGCGGTCGGCCCGGCCCAAAATACTGGCAACAGCGCGTCGACTACAAAATCTCGGCGATCCTCGATTCGGCCAACAACGAAGTACGTGGACGAGAGACGGTTCATTACGCCAATCACTCGCCGGATTCGCTGCCCTACCTGTGGATGTTCGTCGAGCAGAATCTCTGCGCGCCGAACGGCATCACCAATCAGCTCAATCAACCACCACTCGTTTTTCTCGACGTGGCATTCGATTTCTCGTGTCAGGGATTCAACGGCGGTCTGACGCTCGACTCGCTGCGCGTTGGCGGCGTCAATGCTGTCCACACCATCTACGGCACCACGATGCGCATTGATCTCGCCAAACCGCTCGCGCCCGGCGGTGCGGTCGACATCGATGCTGTCTGGAAGTTCAAGGTTCCGGAGAACGGTGGCGGACGGATGGGCCGCGATGGTCCGCTTTACGAGATCGCGCAATGGTATCCGCGGATGGCAGTCTACGATGACGTGCGCGGCTGGAATCACGAGCCATACATCGGCGCCGGTGAATTCTATCTCGAGTACGGGAACTTCGACGTCTCGCTGACGGTTCCCGCATCGTACATCATCGCCGCCACCGGCGAGCTGATGAACCCGGAACAGGTGCTGACGCCGACCCAGCGCGCGCGTCTGACCCTCGCCCGCAAATCCGATACGGCAATTGCGATCATTCGCGGCGACGAAGCAGGGAACTTCGACAGGACCCGTCCACGCATCTACGCGCAGGGCGAATTGTCGGCGCTATATCCACATTCGTCGCTGACCTGGCACTATACCGCCACCAACGTGCGCGACTTCGCCTTCGCTGGCGGTCCCAAATTCCGCTGGGATGCCAGTGGCTACAACGGCATTCTGATCGACGATCTCTATCGGCCGAGCGCGGATAAATGGAAGGAAGTGAATCGCATCGGCCGCGAGACGATCAAGTACTTCAGCGAGCAGTGGTATCGCTATCCGTGGTCACATGCCACAACCGTCGAAGGACCGATCGCGGGGATGGAGTACCCGATGCTGACCTTCACACCCAATGCGGGCACCCGCGAAGATCAACAGTGGGTGATCGGGCACGAGTTCGGACACGAATGGTTCCCGATGATCGTCGGCTCGAACGAACGACTCTACCCATGGATGGATGAGGGCTTCAACACCTTCATCGACCTCGGCAATGCGGCTGCGTATTTCCGCGGCACTCCCTACGGCGACAGCATCGAAGTGCATCCGCTGCATCTCTACTCCGATCACGCCAAGCCCGGCGAAGAACAGCCGCTGATTACCAATCCGACTCAGGTGCGCGATCTATTCTGGGTTGGCTACCAGAAACCGGCGCTCATGATGCAGACGCTGCGCTACGAAGTGCTCGGCAGGGATCGCTTTGACAAGGCATTCCGCGAATACATCAAAGCGTGGGCATTCAGGCATCCGACGCCGGCGGATTTCTTTCGCATGATGCGCGACCAATCGGGAATGGATCTCGATTGGTTCTGGCGCGGCTGGATCTATTCTACAGCGCGTCTCGATCAATCCGTCGATTTGGTGACCGTGCGCGGCGACAGCTCCGCGGTGTACTTGTCGAATCGTGGTACCATGGTATTGCCGACAGAGATCGCGCTCACGTTCAGCGACGGCTCTCGCAGCACCGTGAAACTGCCGATCGAGATGTGGAACCTCGGGAACGTGTTTGTCTATCGGGTGCCCGGTGGCAAGCGCGTCGTGCGTGCTGAAATCGATCCGCGTCGCGCGCTACCCGACATCAATCGCCAGAATAACGTCTGGCCGCGCTGACGATGTTACGTTCGCGGCTCGACCAGTGCCTGGTACACCAGCGTGTAGAAAGTGCCGCCGATGTCGGACTTCCTCGGCAGGCGATTCTCCATGAAGACGACGATCAGGTGCTCTTTGGGATCCACCATGTACGCGCTGCCGTACGCCCCACCCCAGTAATAGGAGCCGGCGGACGTGAGCTCGTCACAGCCGAATTGAGTGTGGACGGCGAAGGTGAGACCGAAACCTGTGCACGCATTCCACGATTTGAGCAGCGTGTCGACCTGGTTCGTCGTCATCAACTGAATGGTGCGCGGGGCGAGAATTCTGACGCCGTCCAGTTGCCCGCCATTGGCGATCATTTGCAGAAACCGCGCGTAATCGTGCGCGGTCGATAGCAGTCCAGCACCGCCGGCGAAGCTGCGTCGCGGTCCGTCGACATAGTGTCCCTGGCCTTTGGCACCTTCCGGCGCTCGCCGCAAACCCGTGCTGTCGTTCATGTAGACAGCCACCAATCGCTGCTTCTTGTCGGGTGGAATGAAAAAGAAAGTGTCCTTCATTCCGAGCGGCTCGGTGATCCGCGTGCGAATGAACTGATCGAGCGGCATCCCCGACGCGCGCTCGACGACGCAGCCGAGTACGTCGATGCTGTAGCCGTAAACCCATCTCTCACCGGGTTGCGAGACGAATGGCAATGACGCCAGCCGCTCCATCGTTGTACAGATCGGCTCGTTCTTGTCGGCGGTGTACCAGCCCCAACCGGCAGCGGGACCGAGCCCTTTCGCCGCGTAGAGTGGAGCGACGATGGAATCGACGCCGTAGGAGATTCCCGACGTGTGACTGAGCAGATCGTGAATGGTGATCTGCCGTTTGGCCTGTCTGATGACGCGACCGGTGTCGGATCGCGTCGCGACCGTTGTGTGCGCGAACTGCGGAATGAATCGACTGACCGGATCCTGCAGTCCAATCTTGCCCTCTTCCATCAGCATCATCACCGCGGTACTGGTCAGTGCCTTTGTCTGCGACGCGATGCGGAAGATCGCATCGGTTGTCATCCGGCGGCCTGCTTCCTTGTCCGCCCAGCCAACGGCGCGTTCGTAAATCGGGCGGCCATCGCGCAGCACCAGCGCCACCGCGCCCGCGATTTCATTCCGATCGACGTAGCCCTGAAGGGCTTGATCGATGCGCGCCAGGCGACTGGCGTCGAACCCATCGATAATCCGCGCCGGCGGTACGCTTGTCGCGGATTGTGCAGACAGTAGTGCGGGCGCGACAGCGAGCATGACGAAGAAGCGGACGGGTCTTCTCATCGAAATCCTCCTTTGCCGCGTATTCTAGAGTTCCCGTTCTCCATCGCCAGTATGAGGAGCAATGATCGAGAAAAATGTTGACGTCCGCACAGCGGACGGAAGTGCCGACGCCGTGCTGGTGCGGCAAGAGGGAAATCAGACTTTCCCTGGAGTGATTGTCCTGACGGACATCTGGGGAACCAGACCGGCTTTTGTGGATCTCTGCAAGCGCATCGCCGACCACGGTTATGCAGTGCTGCTGCCCAACATTTTCTATCGCAGCGGCCGGGCACCGATCTTTGACGAGCCGGGCGATTTTCAGGATCCGCGCACGCGTGAGAAAATCGGCGGACTCACGCGGCCGCTGACACCTGACGCAATGGAGCGAGACGGCGCGGCGTACGTCGATTTTCTCGCTGGGCAACCCTCAGTGAGCGGCGGACCGATGGGGGTTGTCGGATTCTGTTTTGCCGGATCCTTTGCGCTGCGCGTTGCCGCCGCCCGCGCCGACCGCATTGGCGCCGCCGCTTCATTCCACGGCGGAGGTTTATACAAGGACGAGGAGAGCAGCCCGCACCGTCTTTTGCCTCGCATCAAAGCGCATCTCTACTTCGGCCACGCCACGAATGACAACAGCATGACCGCTGGCCAGATCGAGATGTTCGAGAGCGCGCTCGAGAAGTGGGGAGGAGAATACTCGAGCGAGACCTACAACGCTCGGCATGGCTGGATGATTCCGGGGCGCGAGATGTTTGATTCCGGGAATGCGGAGAGAGGGTTCGAGAAGCTCATCGAGCTGTTTGATAATGCGTTGAAAGAAAAGGCCTCAGTTTAACCGAGGACTGAGGACTCGGACTAACGGCATCGACAGGTTCGGACTGAGTGAGGACTCGGACTCCGAACAAGCAGGACCGAAGACGCGCAGTCCTCTTTTGTCCGCGGTCCTCTGTGAGTCCCAGTCCTAGTCCTCAATTAGTGCGAACTTGTCGATGCCGTTAGTCCGCGTCCTCAGTCCTCGTCATTGCCGGAACCCGTCCTCCCCCCAATATTCCCCCCTAGATTCGGCCGCCTTGAGATCGGTCGCGCACCGGCACGTCCATGCCCGAAACACAAATACCCGACATCGGGAAGTACAAAATCGTCGAGCTCGTTGGCGAGGGCGCGATGGGCGTGGTGTATCGGGCACGCGATACCGTGCTCGACCGATCTGTCGCGATCAAAGTCATGAACGAGTCGATCGCGCGGCAGGACGATCTGCGGCGCCGATTCCTCCACGAAGCACAGGCCGCAGCTTCGCTCCAACATCCGAACGTCGTCACCATCTACGACCTGGGCGACGTCGAAGGACATCTCTTCATCGCGATGGAGTTCGTCGAGGGCATCGATCTCGAGAAGCTGATGGACTCGGGGCAGCCGCTATCGCTCCAGGCGAAGCTCGACATCATGATCGACGTCCTCACCGGACTCAGCTTCGCGCACAAACGCGGCATCGTTCACCGCGACATCAAGCCGGCAAACATCCGCGTCACTGAAGATGGCAGAGCGAAGATCATGGATTTTGGCGTCGCGCATCTGGCGTCGTCGAGCATGACGACGACGGGATCGCTGCTTGGCACCCCGACGTACATGGCGCCGGAGCAGATCACCGAAGGCAGAACGACAGAGCAGACCGACCTCTTTGCCGTTGGCGGCGTGATGTATCAGCTGCTGACCAATCTGAAGCCGTTCGAGGGGCCGACGCTGCAAAATCTTTTCTTCCGCATCATCACCGAAGAACCGAAGCGCGTCAGCGAGCTGATGCCGAATCTGCCACGCGCGCTCGACGCCATCGTCGCCAAGTCGATGGCAAAGGATCCGAAGGATCGCTACGGCAGCGCATTGGAGATGGCGAACGAGCTGAGCGCGGTGCGCGCCAAACTCAGCGGGCCGGCATATCCGGAATCGGTTTCGTTGAGCGCGTCCGTATCGAGCGCCATCGAGCAGGCTCGGAAGAAAGCACATGCGCGATCGAAGAACTTCGCCATCGCCGGCGTCAGTGTCCTGGCGGCGGTGATTCTGTTCATTGTCTGGAGCGAGGCCGGCAAATCGCGCGCTGACAATTCACCGATTGCGACTGCGCCTGCCGCGGGCCGTGATTCAGTAATCAGTGCACCGGCTGCGAGCGTTCCCACAACAAGTGCTCAGCCTCCGGCAACCGAAGCGACAGTGACCAAAGCGCTGCCGACGCCGAACTCATTGCCGCCGGCGCCGAAGCCGGAAAAGTCTACCGCTGCTGCGCGTAACACTCGCACCACTACTCCACCGCCAAAGCCGCAACCAAAACCGCCGGCCAAGACGGTGGTGCGACAGTCCGCGCCGGCGATAAATCCGCCGAGTCCTTCAACGCAAACCGCAACGCAAAGTGTCGCGGCGCCGGTCGTGACCACGACGCCGACGCAGCAACAGCCAGTGACACAAAGAGTGGTGGACCCACCAAAAGAGACGCCCCCGACCCCCACGCCGCCCAAAGCGGCAACCGTCGGCGATCTGTCCCCGGTCGTCGAATCCTACGCGCGCGCTCTCGAGTCGAAGGACATGGGCGCGGTGCGGCGCATCTATCCAGGCATCAGCGGCGCGCAGCAGCGCAATCTGCAGGCGTTCTTCCAGATCGCGCGCGATCTCAACGTCACGTTTCGCATCGAGGATCTGTCGAGTAATGCGACGTCAGCCGAAGCGACGCTTGCCGGCACCTACGATTACGTCAACACGACCACCAACGATCAGAAGCACGTGCCGGTCAGTTTCGCCGCCAGTTTTCAGCGCGACGGCAACGTGTGGCGCCTGACGGGACTCCGCTAATAGCGCACGCCCGCTGGCGCCGTCGCTAAAACGTGTACTCGATGCCGGCGGTGTAGACGAGATTCGGTCGCAGCCCGCCCCGATTCAGCGGAAACAACGTATTCAGCACGATCGTCGTCTTGCGCGCCGGTGCCAACTTGAATCCGAACGAGCCATTGACGATGTCGTCGCGAATGTCCGGAATGTTCGTCGGGTTCAGCGTACGCAGGAACGGCACCTCGTAGGTAACGATTCCCGGCAGCGGCAGCTTGCTGTCGCCAACCTGCAGCTCCGTCACCAGATCTGCCGCCAGCGTGAACGCGTCCGAGAGCCGCTCATCGAACCCAACCGTGCCCAGGACCGCGTTGTTCTGTTGCTTGTTGGCGTGATACAAAAAGCCGGCGTTCAGATGCGGTGAGAAATCTCCGAACCGTGAATTGAAGATCATCAACGCACGACCGGAGAATTTGCCCGAGCCGAGCAGGTCTTCCTTACTGCCCGTAGGGAATCTCCCGTCGACCAGCATTGCAAAACTGCCTTCCGGAGCGTCGCGGAAGTTCAATTTCAAGCGCAATGCGACGTCGCCGAGTCCGGCGGCGGATCCCAGGCTTTCACGGTGAGCCGTAAGCACCGGGTTCGTCGGCGTGCCCGAGAAGTAGTGGAAGGCGCTGTCGCCGGGCGCACCGAACGGACGAATCTGCGCGTCGCTCTCTCCACGAAATTCCGACTGCACGATCGGCACCACGACCCCAAAGTCGAACTTGCTGCCGAGTCCGTAGGTGACGTACATCGATGTCACTCTGACATCGAGGTCCATCGACAGATGGAAATCCATCGCATCGTTTTCGAGCAGCGGCACACCGTACTTCGCGCAGTCGGCGCCGAACTGCTGGCTGCAGCCCGGGAAATCGACGTTCTGGTGAGTGAACACCAGATTGATGTCGCTCATGTCGACGCCGCGCAGCGTGGCAAAACGAAACCCCGTCCTGCTGATTCCGGCCAGCATGTGGCCGCGCCCGAGCGTTTGCGCACGCTCGGCGAAGATCGGTCCCGACGAAGTCGACACGAGCACTGGCAATCCGGCCTCGAAGCGGAACGTTTCGCCGCCGCTCGTCGATCCAATTGGAATGCTGCCGATGCTCGTGCCGAGCGCGTCGGTGAGGAATGCAATCAGCGCGGAGTTCTCGGCGCTCGACGCGGGAATGAAGTGCGAGCCGTGGACCTGCAGCGAAGTCGGATTGTTCGGATCGCCCGATCCCGCCAGAAACAGCGGCTGCTGTCCAGGGCCGAATATGAAAAGGTCAGAAATCTTGTCGCGCAGCGACTGCGCGCGAAGGGGAACTGCTGCGAATGCGAGAACACAACCGAACACGAAGAGACGGCGCATATCACCTCGCAGCCAGAGTGAAAAAGCGGCCTATATCATACGGCGTCGGCCTTCAATCCTCAATTAGTCCGCGATTATCAATGCCGTTAGTCGTCGGCCCTCGGTCACACGCGTGCACCGAGCAAAGCTCTCACTAATGCTCCACGTTCACCCGGCCTCTCGTCGCCCCACAACAGCAGCAATGCAAGGATCCCGTAAGTTGGCAGATGTCCAACCAGCTCCCGCCATCCCATGAACGGCAACGTCAGATTGAACGGTATCAGCGTGATGACGATCACCAGCCGCACGTACGCGCCGCTTATGATCATCAGGCCGACAATGAGCTCGATCGTTCCGGCGATGAGCGTGAACTTCACGTCATCGATCGATGTCATCCCGATGTAAGGGAAGAAATTGAAGTGGTGATCCTGCAAGAATGCGAGCGCCATCGGCACGTTCCAGATCTTCTCGGTGAACGCGACGACGGTGATTCCGATGCCAAGCGCGACACGGAGCACCGGCACCGCATACGGAATCAGCGGCGCGACTGGTTTGTTGAGGCGGTCGAGCGCCTGATCGAAGGCGAGCGGGCCGCGTCCGGTTGCAAAAACGAAAAAGGCAATGCCGAGTATTTCGGTGTGCTCGATGAGACGCAGCGGACCGAACATGAGCACGCCAATCAACCAGATGGCGGCGAGCATCGCGGCGGCTGGGCGCGCGAGCGCGCCGTAGATGAAGCTGAGGGCGATCGCGATCTCGATCATGCCAAGTACGCCGCCCAGCAAATTCACCGGCAACACGAGGTTGGGGATGAACAGCTCGCGGCTGACACCACTCACCAACAATGTCACGCCCATGTGAACACCGATGACGAGTGGAACCCACGTCAGTAGCCGCACGTAATTTTCCCACGGCATCCCAAGCTGCACCGGACCGGGCACGACGTTGCGTCGTCCGCGGGCCCGGTAGATGATGGTTGCAATTGCAGTAACGCCGACTGCGACCGCGATCGGCACCAAACTATTTGCCGAGTTCCAGGTGTCGAATTGCACCGGGAACTTCGATTCGTCGAGGAACCACCGCTCGTGCAGGAGCATCATCGTCGCTAACGTATCACGTTCCGGCCTGCTTTACAAAACGCAATTCGTAAGGAGTCCCATGCGGATCTCGATCGTCGGTCTTGTCATCGCTTCAATCGTCGGCTGCGCGCCGGCGCCTTCATTGCCTCCCGCTCCCCAATCAACGGCCCCGAACGCGCTCTACATGCCGCGCGGCGTTGCGGAAGCGTATCGAAAAGGAACGCGTTCGCCTGACGGGCGACCGGGCCCCAACTACTGGCAGAACCGCGGTCGATACGACATCCAGATTTCCGCATTGCCGCCCGATCGGACGATTCGTGGCAGCGAGCAGATCACCTACTTCAACAACAGTCCGGACACCCTCCGCGGTCCAGTGTTCAAGTTTCTGCTGAACATTCACAAGCCTGGCGCACGTCGCGGGTCGACGGCGTCAGCTGATTATCTGACGCCGGGGGTGCGCATCGACACGCTGCTGGTGAACAATCAGCCGACGGCGTGGCGCAACGCGAACACCGGCAATACCAACGTGCGTCTGACTCTGGCGAAGCCGCTACTTCCGCACGACTCGATTCACTTCGCGATCAGGTGGCACTACGAGATCTCGAAGGAGAGCGGCCGCGAAGGAATGATCGATTCGACGACGTGGTACCTCGCCTACTTCTATCCGCGTGTCGCCGTATTCGACGACTACAATGGTTGGGACACGATGGATTTCACCGACGTTCAGGAGTTCTACAGCGATTTCAACGACTACAACGTCGCCATCACCGTCCCCGCCAATTACGTCGTGTGGGGAACGGGCACGCTGTTGAATCCGTCGGAAGTTCTTCAGCCGGCCGTTGCGCAGAAGCTGGCTCAATCGATGACATCGGACCAGGTGATCAACGTCGCATCGCTGGCCGACATGCGCGCGCATCGCGTGACGGCGCAAGCTGATCGCAACACGTGGCGATTCCGCGCGAACGACATCCCCGACATGACCTTCAATCTCAGCGATCACTACGTGTGGGACGCGTCGAGTGTCATCGTCGACGACGCCACTGGTCGCCGGGCCAGCGCGCAGTCGTCGTACAACGACACCGCCGCCGATTTCCATCACATGGTCGGCTTCGCCAAACACGCTTTGTCCTGGCTGTCGCACAACTGGCCGGGAGTACCCTATCCGTATGAGAAGAGCACAGTCGTGCAGGGTTTCGCGGGGATGGAATACCCGATGATGGTGAACGATGAGCCGTACGCCGACACCGTGTTCTCGCGCTTCGTCGCCGAGCACGAGATCGCGCACACGTACTTCCCGTTTTACATGGGGATCAACGAGAGTCGCTACGCGTTCATGGACGAAGGCTGGGCGACGACGTTCGAGTATCTGATCGGCATTGCCGATGTGGGCTTCGAGCACGCATCAGAATTCTTCAAGCAGTTCAGGACCAATGGCTGGGCATTCAACCCGTCACCGCTCGAGGATCTGCCGATCATTACACCTGCCGATGCGTTGAGTCCATTCGCCTACGGTGACAACGCCTATGGCAAGGCTGCCCTTGGCTACCTCGCCCTCAAGGACATGCTTGGCGACACGATGTTCAAGAATTCGCTGCAGGAATTCATGAGTCGCTGGCACGGCAAGCATCCAATTCCGTGGGATTTCTTCAATACGTTCAACAACGTCACCGGCCAGAACCTGAATTGGTTCTGGAACGGCTGGTTCTTCAGCAACGGCTACATCGATCTGGCGATTGCCGGCGCGGATAAGAGCGGCGACGGCTACACCGTGCGAGTCAGCAACGTTGGCGGCATGCCCGCGCCATTCGACGTGGCGGCGACTTACTCAGACGGCACTACGCAGACTGTTCATCAAACCGCTGCCGTGTGGTCGGCGAATCCGAAGAGTGCGGCCGTCCCGATTGCTACAAACAAAACGCTGCAGTCGCTGAAACTGGAGACGGGGATCTGGGTCGACGCCGATTCGACCACCAACACCTGGACGCGGAAGTAGTTAGTCCGCGTCCTCAATCAATCCGCGATCATCAATGCCGTTGGTCGTCGGCCCTCGGTCCGCGTTTACCTGGGCGCTCCGAGATTCAGTACGAATGGACCCTGGCCGGCGACCTGCAGCACCGTCGTTCCCGTCGCCCGTCCGTAGTGCGGCTGCCGCGCCGGAATGAACGCGAAATCGCCGGCATGAAACCGCTGTGTCGAGCGCATGTCGACAGAGTTCCCCATCCCGAATTGCGCGTCGCCGGAGATCACCGTCATGTATTCTCCGGTCGGATGCCAGTGGAGGGGGATCTGATAACCGTCAGGCAGTTGCAGTCGCAGAACGAAAAGGCCAGGGCTGAACGGATCGCCCTGTAGCACGCTGATCCTGGCGCCCGGTGGGAAACCAGTCGGCGCGAAATCTGTCCAGGTGAGTTGATCGTTGGAGCGCGACACCATCTGTGCTGCTTCCGCCGGCATCGAGGCGGGCATCGGCAACGTGGTGATTGGTGCGTCGACAGCGACACGCCATTCGCCGTTCACCTTGTGCCAGATCGTCACGTAGTTGCCGCTCTCGCCGATCCTACCGCGCGGTGTCTCGTACGACTCGGTGTAGGTGCCGTATTCAGTGGCGACCCTCGGACTCGCGACGTCGATTTTTGTCGGCACCCAATGCAGCCTCAGCCCTGGCGTATTGACGAGATCCGAATACGCGGCTCGAATGGCTCCTGCGCCCTTGGCCGCCGGCATGTTCGATGGCATCAGGACAGCGTCGCTCGTGTGCAACGCGACGATGCGATCGACGTTCTTGTCCGCGATGTACTTCTGCCACTCTTCCGAGCGCGTTCTGATTGCTCGCTCGTCGCGCGTTTGCGCCGGCGCCGATTGGGCCACGGCGAAAAGCGGGACGATCGCGAGGCACAGCAAACTCCGGTTGTGCATGCAGCTCCTCCTCGACGGAGGAAATTTAGCTGCGTGCACGCAACCGCTTCAGGCGAAGATTTCCCGGCTCTTTCTCAGATTCTGCCGCCGAAGATCGCCCAGAGAAGGACGATGATCAGCAGCAGCGTCAGAATGTCGCCGCCGTAGCCGAGTCCCCACCGTCGCCGTCCGTAGCCATAGTAGCCGGGTGCCCAGAGGATGAGCAGCACGATGATGATGATGAGTAGCATAGGTTGGTTCTCCTGTTAGTCGCTTCCCGTCTTGGTGGGGGCGCAAGGCGCCGCGGTCGGCAGCGGCGACGTCGTGTTCGGTGCGTCGAGCGCGACCCGCCACTGTCCGTTGATTTTGTGCCAGACGGTGATGTAGTTGCCACCATCCGTCACGGTCTTGCCGTCGGGACCATTGTAAGACTCGGTGTAGGTGCCGTACTCGGTTGCCACAGTCGGGCTCGCAACCTCGATTTTCGTCGGCGTCCAGTGCACGGTGTAGTTCGGAATCTTCAACGCTTCCGTCCACCCGGAACGAATCGCGTCACTTCCGGAAATCAGCGGCTGGTGCGACAGCATGTAGATGGCGTCCGGCGCGTGCAGAGCCATCACTTTGTCGACATCGTGCGCGTTGAGCGCGCTCATCCAGGCTTCGCCGGCCGCGCGGATTGCGCGTTCATCATTACTCTGGGCTGACGCGGTCGCGACAATTGTCGGCAGAGCCACCAGGATGATCGAGCGCAGGAATCTCATCATGTGTCCCCCTCAGGTTGTAGCGAGATTGCACCGCGCCGTTGCCCGCGTCAAGATTTGCGCATGCCGCACGCGTCAGTGATCGTCGTCGGCGGTGGCGCGTCGGGGTTGTCCGCTGCCGCTGCGCTCAAGCAAAAGGGAATCGACTCAGTGGTGCTCGAGCGCGATCCGCAGATCGGTGGCACCTGGGCGCGACGATACGATCGTTTGCACCTGCACACCGTCCGCGCATTTTCGGGCCTCGCGCACTTTGGCATTCCGCGACGATATCCCCTCTATTTGTCCCGCGACGAGTTCGTCGGCTACTTGCGCGAGTACGCCGAGCACTTCGGTCTCAACGTCGTCTCGCGCTCCGAGGCGACTGCGATCTGCCCCGACCCAACGAAGTCTGAATGGCAAACGGCGACGTCGGATGGCAAAACGTGGCGAGCACGCGCAGTCGTCGTGGCGACGGGGCAATATCGGAAACCAATCGAGCCGCACTGGCCTGGCTTTGACACCTATCGCGGCGCGTTGTCGCACTCGGTGAACTACTCGAATGCAAAACCGTTTGCCGGTAAGCGCGTGCTCGTCGTCGGCGCCGGCAACAGCGGTGCCGAGATTGCCACGGACATCGCCGAGAATGGCGGCAAGTTCGTCGCAATCAGCATTCGTACGCCACCGACGATCGTACCGCGCGATCCGTTCGGCATGCCGGTCCAGCGCACCGGCATCGTGCTGAGTTTTCTACCGTCCGCGATCGCCGATCGAATTGGACGACTCACCGCCCGCATCACACTCGGCGATCTCACGAAATACAAAATTCCTCGACCCGCATGGGGTCCTTACTCCGCGAAGCGCATCCCGCTGATCGATGTCGGATTCGTCAGCGCGGTGAAGCGAGGCCTGGTACACATCCGGCCCGCGCTCGAGCGCCTTGCACCGCTGGGGGCTGTCTACGCCGATGGCGTCGAAGAATCATTCGACGCGATTGTGGCTGCCATTGGATTCGAGACTGGGCTACAGAATCTGATCCAGGCTGACGGGGTTCTGGACGATGTCGGAGAGCCAATCGCTGCGGCGGGGGAGCCAACATCGCATCCCGGGCTCTACTTCATGGGATTCGTCCACAGCCTGCGAGGACACTTGTTCGAGGCTAATCGGGCCTCGAGAAGATTGGCGCGCAATATCGAGCGTTATCTCGAAGGAGAGCAAAAGCAACAGAACGGGGTCTGAGTTGCGGGTTCCATGTTGCGGGTTGTGAGTTGACCCCGCGAGCTACTCGTAGTCAACCCACAACCCGCAACCAGGAACCCGCAACTCACACCCCGTTCTGTTGCAGTTGTTGTTCAGTCCTTACCAGATCTGTACTCTAAGAGAATCGGGTCGCCACATCGGCTGCCCCGGCTTCACGCCGAACGCCTCGTAGAACTCCGGAACGTTCGACATCGGGCCGAGCACGCGGTACTTCGCCGGCGAGTGCACGTCGCTCAGCAACTGGCTGCGCAGCGATTCGTCGCGCTGCTGCGTCATCCAGCCGATCGCATAGCCGAGGAAGTAGCGCTGAAGCGGAGTCAGGCCGCCGATCTTCTTGCCTTCCTGATACTGACGAGTCTTCTTGAACGCATCGAGACCGAGTAGCACGCCGCCCAGGTCGGCGATGTTCTCGCCGGTGCCGGCCTTGCCGTTGACGTGCAGTCCTGGCAGCGGCTCGTACGCATCGAACTGCTTTGCGATCATGTCGGCGCGCTTCTGGAAGTTGGCGGCGTCGGCGGCGGTCCACCAATCGGTCAGATTGCCTTTCGCATCGAACTGGCGGCCTTCATCGTCGAAGCCGTGGGTGATCTCGTGGCCGATGGTGCTGGCGGCGACGTAGCCATAGGCGACTGCGTCGTCGACTGCCGAATCGGGGACTCCGGGAATCGTGAAGATCGCCGCCGGCAACACGATCTCGTTGTTCGACGGATTGTAGTACGCGTTGTACGTCTGGGGTGTCATGCCCCACTCGGTGCGATCGACGGGCTTGCCGAACTTGGAGATGTTGTCGGCGAACGCCCAACGATTCGCGTTCATCATGTTCTGCGCGTACGAATCCCTGCCGATGACGAGGGCCGAGTAGTCTTTCCACTTGTCCGGATAGCCTACCTTCGGATTCACCGTCGCCAGCTTCTGCAGCGCCCGCGCCTTCGTCGAATCGCTCATCCACGTCAGGTGGTTGATGCGATCGCGGTACGCTGACCGAATTGCCTCGACCATGTCGGTGTAACGCTGCTTCGCCGTCGGGGAGAAATACTCCTTCACGAACAATCTGCCAAGCACCATTCCCATCGCGTTGCCTTGTACATCGAGCACGCGCTTCCACCGCGCGCGCGGCTCACGCTGGCCATTCAGGGTCCGACCGTAGAAATCGAAGTATTCGTTGTAGAACTGATTGCTCAGATACGGCGAATACGTCGTGACGAGCTGATAGCGCAGATAATCCTGCAGCACCGGAATCGGCGTCGAGTTGATCAACCCTTGCAGAGCGGTGAAAAACTCCGGCTGCCCCACGATCACTGAATCGGGACGCAAGCCCCAAGTCGCCAGTCGCGCCGACCAGTCGATGTTCGGCGTGTACTTCGACGTCAGCACGGCCGGCGTCATCTTGTTGTAATTGGCGACGGGATCGCGCAGATCCTCGAGCTTGCGCGACGCTTTGGCGAGGGCAGTCTCGAATGTCATCACATCCTGCGCCGCCTTGCCTGCCGATGCCTGATCGCGACCGAGCAGCTGCAGCGTACGCGCGATGTGCTTCACGTACTCGCCGCGGATACGCGCGACGCCGGTGTCGGGGTTGAAATAGAAATCGCGCTCCGGCATGCCGAGTCCGCCCTGCGACAGGTGCGCGGCCTGGACGTCGCTGTGTCTTTCGTCCTGGTAGACGTAGAAGCCGAAGAACGGACCGACCTGTAGTGGACCTTGCGCGAACGCGACGTCCATCACGTCGTTCGCGCTCCTGATCGCATCGATCCTGGACAGTTCGGCGTCGAGCGGATGGATACCCTGTTGCTCGATCCTGGCGGTGTCCATCGCGATCGCCCAGAAATCGCCGATCTTCTGCGCGTCGCTGCCCTTGGTGGCGTTGGCGACGGCCGACTCTTCGTTGATCTTGCGCAGGTTCACGTACAGCTGCTCGCGCACTTCATTGCCGATTCCCCACGACGCTTCAGACGTCGGAATCGGATGCCGCTTCAGCCAGCCACCGTTGGCGTACTGAAAAAAATCGACGGCCGGGCTGACAGTGGTGTCGAGATCACCGGCGAGGAAATCGCCGGAGGCGGTCGAGGGTGCTGACGAATTGTTGGTGGTTACGGCGGGAGTGCTGCACGCGGCAAGCACGGCGATGGCAGCGAGAAAACTGCTTCGTCTGACGGCGGGGCTCATTCTTGGAGGCTTGAGTTGAGGAGGGTGGAGAGGCAGGTCGAAAATACAATCGCGGCGGCGAATAATACCGCCGCCGCGATGAAGATGTTCTGCAAACGTTACCGGTTAAGCCAGTAGGACACCTTGATCAGGAAAGTGTTCGCCGGATGCAGGCTCATGAGATCGCGTATGTCCCCGGTGAACGCCCGGTCGCCCTCGATGTTGTTGAAGCCCTGGCGTCCCTGGTTCCAGACGAGGAACAACGTCGAGCCTGGCTTGTACTCCCAGCGCATCACGACGTTCGACTGCAGCGCCTTGAAGTTGAATCCACCCGGATCGTCGGTTACCGACGGATCGTTGTAGGGCGCGTAACGATCGTCGTACTTATCGGCGCGCGGGTTAGCCGACAACTGCCGAACGTTGCTGTAGGTGCCCTTCGAGATGAATGGCTGCAGGTATGTCTGCAGCGACAGCGCCGGTGTGAAAGTGTAGTTGAAGCGCGTCGTCAACGCCGTCGTCTGCTGATCGAGGTGCGCGATCGTGTAATGCACGACATCCGTTGCGTCGGTGAACTGACCGTAGAACTGGTTGTCCTGAACGTTGTGCGACCAGTTGAGCGCGACCACCGAGCTGAAGCGGCCCATCAACTTGAGGTCGAGCTCGGGGCTGAAATTCACCGACCAGTTTCTCTTGTCAGAGCTCTGGAAATAGCTGGCGTTGAAGTAAGGAACCCACGCCTTGCGATCGTCGCCGTTGATCGACAGCCACGGCGCGTAGTACATGTCCTGGCGGACGGCTGGCCCACCGCGTGTCTGGCGATCGTCGTAGGTCTTACCCAGCTGACCGAAAGTCGCGCCCTGGTGGAAGCCCCAGTAGTTCTTCAGCGTGATGTGGGTGTTGTAGTTGTACGCTCTCTCCAGCGGCAGACCGTCGGACGTCCACCACTGCCACCAGTTGTCGTTGAACTGGAAGCGGTGATAGAAGAGTCGATCCTGGCGATCGAAGTATCCCATCCACGTGCTCCAGGAGATCTGGTCAGCGCGGCGCAGGTAACCGAGATCGTTGGCCTCGAAGCCAGGCGAACGACGCGAGTACGCTGACTCGAACATCAAATGTTGGCCGCCGATCTTGCCGAGTCTGAATTCCTCGGCGTTGCCACTCAGCTCGGTACGGCTTTCATTGAGCGGGAGATTGGCGTCGGGGCGCTGGAAACCGTGCACGCCGTTGGTCTGCAACGCCGTAATCACGTCTGTTGATCCGCGCACCAGACTCTGGTCGAACGCGCCAGAGATTTCGTAGTTGTTCTTGAAGAAGCGATGACGGAAATCAATCGAGCCGACGTATGCGCTCGATGCCAGATACGGCGTCGTCCACTGGTCGTTGCTGCGGTTGACCGCGGTGATCATGGTGCCGATGCCGCTGTTACCGCCGCGGAAATCCTGCGACGCGCGGAGCACGGCGTAGTTGGTCCCCGGCGAATACGTGGTATCACCAGGATTCGTCTCTCGCTGGGTGATTGCCTCGAGCGCGCCGATCGTGGTTCCGGTGGGGAATCGCGCCAGCAGCTTGCCGGCGCCGAGGATCGTGATCGGCTGCTGCGGCACGGTGTCACCGTAGGTGCCGGCCAACTCGGGAGTACGGCCGATGCGTCTACTATAGTATAGAGTCTCGCCCCAGCAGTTCACTGCGCTGCAATTCACGTCAGCGCGGAACAGTCCGCGACCGGCGACGAAGAACGGACGCCGCTCGTCGAAGAAGCTCTCGTACGCCGAAAGATTCAGTACCGACGGATCCGATTCGACCTGTCCGAAATCCGGATTGATCGTCGCGTCGAGCGTGACGTTGGGTGCCAGCCGATACTTGAGGTCGCCGCCAATCGCGACATTCTGTTTCTGATTGAACGCATTGTTGGTGATCGTCGATGCACTCTTGGTCACCACATAGGGCATCAGCTCGAGCTTGCGCGGCTCCTCGAGATCGTCCATGCCGTGCAGCGATCCAAACTGCGAGACGAAGCCGGGCTTCGACTGGCGCAGCAGCGGCCAGATATAACGCTCGTTGTACCGGTAGACGTCGCGATCGACCATGATGCCGAAGGTGTGTTCGCGGCCCTTGCCGTAGCGCATCTGTGACAGCGGAATCCTGAACTCGGCGGTCCAGCCGAGCGAATCGATCTTGGTGTCCACGTCCCAGACCGCGTCCCAGGCAAAATCCTCGTTGCCGTCGTCGTAGATCGCGGCGTCCATTTTCACGCCGGCGGCGTTGACGCCAAACTCGTAACCCGTCCGCTTGTCGTGATAGGAATCGATGAAAAGCCAAATCATGTCGGACGAGGTGAAACTGTCACGACGCTCGAGGATTTTCTTGATACTATCTGGGTGGGGGTCAAACGCGCGCACGAAAACGTACAGGTTCGCGGCGTCGTAAACGATCTTCGCCTCCGTCTTGAACCGCGCTGGCTTGCCTTCGTTGGGCCGCCACTCCTGAAACGCGGTTATCACCGGCGCCCCCTTCCACGCCGCGTCGTCATCCCTGGCGTCGATGCTGATCGCGCTCTCCGCCCGCGCCGCCGTGGCGCTGGTATCGGTCGGAGGAGCTACCACCCGCGGTGTCGTTTGATTGCCATCGACGCGTGACACAGCGGTGGTTTGAGCAACGGCAGTCTGCAGATTCAGAGCAAGACCGATGATCGCGAATGTGGGCGAAGTAATGAGCATACGGGCGCAGTCCGTAAGGGTTAACGGGTTCCGGGAATACCCTTTTGATACCCTATGCCCGAAAAGGGTTGGAAGTTTCAGCAGAATTCATTGCCACGTGCCGGTTTTTAATCGTCCACCGTTTCCAAAGCGCTGTTCGCCGTTAGTGCTTGACAGGCTGGACCCCCGGGAGAGAATTGGCGATCCCGCCATACATACCTTTAGCGCTCAATGCGACGCCTCTTAATCGCAGCGACCACCATTATCGCCCTCGGCTGCGGAGACTCCTCCGGTCCCCGCAACAAACCCACATCCATCGAGATGGTGAAGGCTCCGGGCGGACCCTTCTACGCCGGACTGCCGCTTCCCGTCGAGCCTGAATTCGTCGTCAAGGATCAGGATGGACAACCGATGGCGGGGGTCAAGGTCACGATTACGGTCATTGCTGGCGGCGGCACCATCGCCAACGCACCGACGAAGACGACCGTTCCGGCGACACCCGTCGGAGTCTGGACCCTCGGCAAGACCCCGGGACTCAACACCATCAAGTTCGAGGTCGGCGGCCTCGCACCTTCTGATGTCGACGTCCCGTCCGGTCCGGGACTACCTGCAAAGCTCGTCGCCACTGGCTCGACATCTATCAACGGCACGGTCGGTCAGTTGGTTACCGCGCCGATTTCCGCGACGCTCGAGGACGCGTTCAACAACCCGATTGCCAACACCGATGTCACCGTCGTCGTCACAGGTGGCGGAAGTGCAATCGACAAAGTCACCAGCGACAACGCCGGCGTCGTCACAGTTCCGTCGTGGACACTTGGAACAGTCAAGGGCACGCAAACCCTGATGCTGTCATCGGGCACAGCCTCGCTCGTTTACTCGGTTGCCGCTGCGGCGGGTCCCGTGATGTCGTTCGACATCCTGAGCGGCAACAATCAAAGCGCGTTTGCCGGCACTCCCTTGACGCAACCGGTCACGCTCGCCGGGCAGGATCAATACGGCAATAGAGCCGATGGCGTCACGGCGAATTTTTCCGTCAGCTCGGGCGGCGGATCGCTCACCGCATTCACTGCACCAGCAGCGCCCGACGGCACCATTACCATGCCGAAGTTCACACTCGGTAAATCAGCGGGCGCGCAACAAGTCATCGCCAACATCGGCGGGCGCTCGGTGATGGTCACCGCAATCGCTGCGTCGGATTATGTAATCGACGTGCGCTTGTGGGGGCCGGCGATGACACCCGCGCAACAGCAGTTGTTCACCAACGCTGCCGCGCGCATCCGTGGCTTTCTGGTTGGCAGCGTACCGACGGTCGATGCAACCGGCGTCGATCCCAGCACCTGCCAGGTGACAGGCGTGCCCGTTCTCGCCGAGCAGGTGCCGGGCGTCATCATTTATGCGTCAGTGCAGCCGATCGACGGAGTCGGCAGGGTGGTCGCGCACGCGGGACCGTGTTACACGCGCGATGTGAATGACCTGCGCACTGTTGTCGGTGTGATGGAATTTGATTCTGATGATCTCGCCGGGCTGCAGAACACCGGCACGCTACAGGACGTGATTACGCACGAGATGCTACACGTCATCGGCTTCGGCGTTTTCTGGGACGAGCTCAATCTTCTGACAGGCTTCGACACACAGGCTGTCGCATACAACGGTGCAGGTGGAATCGCCGGCTGCATTCTGGTCGGCGGCACCAACAGCTGCCTCAACGCGGTACCTGTCGAGAACACGGGTGGTGCCGGTACCGCCAATTCGCACTGGCGGGAGACGACCTTCGGCCCCGAGCTGATGACCGGCTTCGTGAATGCACCGCCGATGCCGCTCAGCATCATGACAGTGCGATCGGTCGGAGACCTTGGCTACACCGTCAACTCCGCCGCCGCGGATCCGTATGCGATTTTCGCCGGCAGTCTGCAGGCGGGTGGAAATCGCGTCGTGCTGTCAGGCGCATGGGAGCAGGCCTTGCCGACGCCGCCGCGCGTCATCCCCTCGCGCAGGAACGGACCTAAGCGATAGCAGGACGATCGCGCTCGAGTGAGCGATCTTCCGGATGGTTCTCGCTCGTCGCCACGTAGATCGCCGCACCGACAACGAGGACGCCGCCTACAAGAGCGAATGGGCCGAGTATATCGCCCAGCAGAACGACGCCGAGTATCGCGCCGATAACGGGCTCGAGATTGATGAACACGCCGGCCTGTGACGCCGGTACGTAGGAGAGTCCCCAATTCCACAGGTAGGTGGTGACCGTCGTCGCCATCAATCCCATCGCTGCCACCGACGCCCACGTCTTGAGTGAGAGATGGATTGGCGGAACCCCTTCGGTTGCCACGACCCAGATCGCCAGCAGCACCGCGCCAAGTGTCATCACGTACGCGCTCGCGCTGACTGGTGTGTAACGTCCGCTCTTCATCAGGCGCTGCGTGATGAGGATCCAGACCACGGCGGCAATCAGGGATGCGGCGACGAGCAGATCACCAAGCAATGTCGCGTGCGCTCCTGCTTCACCGGTGGATGCGCCGATCGCAATCAACGCCGCGCCGATTGTCGATGCGATCAGCGCAATCCAGCGACTCACCGTTACACGCTCGTGTGCGAACAACGCAGACCCCGCCGCCAGCAACACGGGAAGATTTCCGACCATCAGCGAGGCGTGTGAGACTGTCGTGCGCGCGAGCCCGGCGAATTGAATGATGAATTGAACCGGCACGCCAACGAGCGCGCAGACGAAGATCAGCAGAAAGTCGTGACGCGGGATGCGGGAGGCGGGACGCGACAAACCGCGGATAACGGCCGGTAGAAAACCGAGCGATGCGAAGACAAATCGATAGAAAACCATCTGGCCGACCGACAGTTCCTCGAGCGCCCATTTTCCAAAAAGAAAGCCGGTTCCCCACAGAGAGCCGGCGGCGGCGAGCGCGGTGAATGCCTGCGCTTTGGTCGGTTTCGTCACGCCGAATTGTAACAGCGACAACCCGGCGCGCAAATCGCGTCAGACTATGAGCGACCCGGCGTCTTGCGCCTGCTGCGCGGCGTACGTTTCACCTGCGGGTGGTCTTCGACGCCGGCGTGGTGGCGGAAGGTGCGCACGATCTCAAGCAGCTGATTCTGCACCTGCTCGAGCTCCTGTTTGCCGCCGTCCTGATCGAGCTTGCCTTTCTTGATATCGATCGCCAGCCGGTTGAGATATTTGATCGTGTTGATCATGTCGTCGGTCGCGTCGCGCAGTTTGTTGAAGCGTCGTTTTTCCGAGAGCGCGCGATGCAGGCGCGTCTCGATCTCTCTGACGGTGAACTCTTTCGCTTTGCGCACCGCCTCGAGCATGCTGGCGCCCGGAATCGATCCATGATCCTGGAACGTGAGATCCGGGTTGGCGGTATCGGTAAAACGCAGCCGCCCGACGAACTCGACGCCATCGTAACCGACGCGGAGAACGACACTGTATTTGCGCCCATCGACGGTGATGGTGCGGATGTTGTGGTCGGTGCTGGCGGAGGTCGGCGACATCGTACTTCAAGACTTTCGCCTGCGCTGATCTGTAACGAAGAAGGGCAAAGAAAAACTACAAAAGAAGAACGACCAGCCGGCCGCCGGCTGCCGGCCGGTGGTTCTTCCTTGTAGTTTTCACGTTTCCGCGTGCACCGGAGTCAAGAGTGGAAGTCCACGAAACCTCGATCAATGAAGCCCTCCGCCGCTGGCGGATCATCCCTGTCATCGTCATCGAAGACCCCAAAAACGCGTTGCCACTGGCAGGCGCGTTATTGAGCGGCGGGCTGCCGATCGCCGAGATCACCTTGCGCACCCCAAAGGCGCTGGAAGCGCTGAGACGAATCAAGGGTGAGCAGCCGGAGATGTTTGCGGGGTGCGGCACCGTGCTCAACGTCGATCAGGCGAAGCAGGCGAAAGCGGCCGGCGCCGAGTTCGTGATCTCGCCCGGATTCAAGCGCGACGTCGTCGACTACTGTCTGGAGCAGGGGATGCCGGTCTTTCCGGGCGTCGCAACGGCCTCGGAAATCGAAGCCGTGCTCGATACCGGTCTGCGGCTGATGAAGCTGTGGCCGATCACCACGCTTGGTGGAACCGAATACCTCGAGCTGCTAAACGGACCGTTCAACGGCGTGCAGTTCAATCCGTCGGGCGGAGTTACCGGCGCTACGTTCCCGCAGTATCTGGCGATGAAGAACGTCGTCGCCGTCGGCGGCAGCTGGATGGCGCCGTCCGACTGGATCGGTGGCGGTCAGTGGGACCGCATCACCGACATGGTGCGCCAGACCGTGAGTCGCGTGAATGCCCTGGCGCAGCGCGCGGGGAATGCCAACTTTGCTCGACCGTTTGGAGCGCGGGAGATTCGGCTACAGCAGTAGTTCCCAGCACCGGAGGAGTTATGCGAGAAAAACGAACGATCGTTTTGGCCGCGGTATCCTCTGTCTTCCTGTTCGCTTGCTACAAGAGTACGCCAGCCAGCGCTGATTCCGCGACGGCATCGTCAACTGCCAGCGGCGCATCGCTCGACCGCAACGCAGCGCGCGCGGAAATCCTTGGCAATGACTCCACGTTCATCCGCGGCATGATGGCGAAGAACGTCGATACGGTCATGTGCTGCTACGACAACGACGCGGTGTCGATTGGAACCGGCAAGACTCTAAAGGGCGTTTCCGATTTGAGAAAAGCCTACACTGAAGCCGTCAAGTCCAATGCGCGCGATGTCACGTTCAACAGCGACGGAGTGAATTTCTCCAACGACGGCTCGATGGCGTGGGACTACGGTACGTTCTCGCAGACTGTCGACGTCAAAGGCAAACCTACGAAGCAGTCCGGCAACTTCCTCAACGTCTGGAAACGTGTCGACGGTAAGTGGAAGATCGCGGCCGAGATCAGCACTCCGAGTCAATAGGCGGGAGAAGAGGAAGCGGGAAGCTCGCTCCCTATGGCGAGAGCGCTCGGCTTTAGTTCTGTGGATGCCAGCTACGCTCCCGAACCTCGCACGGCGACATCAACGGAGTACCCATCTCTTGCAAGCAACATGCGCAGCATCTCCACCGCGCTGTCATTCGCGTGTTTCAGCAAATCCATCTGTGATCCTGCCGCCAGAAGCTGAGCTCGCGCCTGACGCTGAATCGCGTCCCGATCCTCCGGCGTGAACGGATTCCACAATCCGCCGCGCTCATCGTAGGTGTGCATGTCGCGAATCTCGACCGCGATCAACTTCGCGGGCGGAATGCGGATGATGATGCGACGGCTGGCATTGTCGATCCGCACATCCGGATTGTCTTTCAGATCGATGCCGGCCAGCAGTCGACCGGTGACAACCACCAGTGAACGCTTCGTCGATCCGTACCACGTGTTCTGATACGAGACGACATCGCGCACTGTCGCTTCGCTCGAGACGAGCTTCGCCACGTTCTTCACCTGCTCCACCACGACGTCGTGCGTGATGACCGGCGCGCTGCTGCCGAGGAAGGGACTTCTCGCCACTCGGCTCGCGCAGTAGCCGAACGCGATCAACAGCAATAGGGCGACTGCGATCAGCATCAGTCCGGGGCCGAAAGGTCGGCGGGGAGTGGGGACGAGCGTTACAACCTTTGGTTCGGGAAGAGACATAGCCGTTGAAGTCGTGCAACGAGCGCTGAGTCAGTCAACTTTGCGCTGGTGGCAATTTTGTACGCACACTACGTTTGTCGGGCTAATGACTGCGTCAAACCCACCGATGCAACACTATTCCGCCCCGGATGTTCATATGAGAAATCGCACGTTGTCACCGCGTGTGCGCCAGACGCTCCACTGGTCGCTCGTACTCTCTCTCGCGTTCACGGCTCCAGTCGCCGCGCCGGCACAAAGCGGCAAGCTGCCGCCGCTCATCGATCGCGAGCTGTTCTTCGGCAACCCGGAGATTTCGGGCGCGCAGATATCGCCGGACGGCAAGTACATCTCGTTCCTCAAACCATATAAGGATGCGCGCAACATCTGGGTCAAGGGTGTCAGCGATCCGTGGACGAAAGCGAAGCTGATCACCAACGACATCAGGCGTCCCGTGACCCAGTATTTCTGGAGCAGAGACGGGAAGTTCATTCTGTACGTGCAGGACCAGGGCGGCGACGAGAACTACAACGTCTACGCAGTCGATCCGTCGGCGGCGGTGGCCGCCGGTCGGGACACTCCGCCGGCGCGCAATCTCACCGAAGCGAAGGGCGTGCGCGCGATAATCTACGACGTGCCGCGCAGCGATCCGAACACGATGTACATCGGCATCAACGATCGCGACAAAGCGTGGCATGACTTGTACAAACTCAACATCGCCACCGGCCAGAAGACGCTGCTCAAGCAGAACACCGAGCGAATTGCCGGCTGGATCTTCGACAACGCCGGCAATCTGAAGCTCGCCGTTCGCACGACCGACAAGGGCGACACGGAAATCCTGCGCGTCGATCCAACGGGCTTCACGCAGGTCTATTCCTGCACCGTATTCGAGACGTGTAACCCGATCAGGTATGACGCGACGAACGCCAAGGTCTACATGGAGACCAACAAAGGCGATCCGGACCTGACTCGACTCGTCCTGTTCGATCCGAACGCCAAGACCGAGCAGCTCGTGGAATCTGATCCGGACAATCGCGTCGACTTTGGCGCGGCGACTTTCTCCGACGTTTCCAACAGGCTGGTCGCGACGGCGTACGTCGACGATCGCACGCGCGTGTACTGGAAGGATCCGCAGTGGCAGAAAGACTATGAGCTTATCAGGAGCAAGCTGCCCGGCAAGGAGATCAACATTCCGTCGACAACCAGGGATGAGAATCTGTGGATGATCGTGGCGTCGAGCGACCGCGAGCCTGGTGAGCGCTATCTGTTCGATCGTAAAACCAGCAAGCTCACCTTCCTCTATCGAATCTTCGACAAGCTGCCGCGCGAATCTCTGGCGCAGGTAAAATCGATCTCGTACAAATCGTCGGACGGTCTGACGATTCCGGCCTATCTCACACTGCCTGTCGGAGTGCCGGCGAAGAATCTTCCGCTCGTCGCCTGGATTCACGGTGGTCCGTGGGGACGTGATGTGTGGGGATACAATCCCTACGCGCAATTCTTCGCCAATCGTGGTTACGCGGTGCTCCAGCCCAACTTCCGCGCCTCGACCGGGTACGGCAAGAAATTCCTCAACGCCGGCAACAACGAGTGGGGCCAGAAGATGCAGGACGACATCACTGAAGGCGTCCGCTACCTGATCTCGCAGGGCATCGTCGATCCAAAGCGTGTCGGCATCGCTGGCGGTTCGTACGGTGGTTACGCGACGCTGGCCGGTCTCGCATTCACTCCCGACGTGTACGCGGCCGGCGTGTCTTACGTCGGGCCGTCAAACCTGATCACCCTGCTCAACTCGATTCCGCCATACTGGGAATCGATTCGCACGATCTTCAACGAGCGGATGGGAAATCCAAACACCGAGGCCGGCAAAGCGCAGCTGATTCGTCAGTCCCCGCTCAACTCGGCGAGCAGAATCAAGGCGCCGCTGTTAGTGGTGCAGGGTGCCAACGATCCGCGCGTGAACAAAGCCGAGAGCGAGCAGATCGTCGTCGCGCTGCGCGATCGCGGATTCCCGGTCGAATATTTGCTCGCGCCGGACGAAGGTCACGGCTTCGCGCGTCCAATCAACAACCTCGCGATGTTCGCGGCGACCGAGAAATTCCTGGCCAGGCATTTGGGGGGCCGATATCAGGAGAGCATGACGCCGGCGATCAGCACTCGCCTCGCTCAGCTCACCGTAGATCCAAAGACCGTGGTGGTGGCGAAGAAAGTCGAAGTCGCGCCGAGCGCACCGAAACCCGCGTTCGATCTCACGCCGGGTGTGACGACGTACAAAGCGACTCTCGAAGCCGGTGGACAGACGATTCCGATGGATGTGACTCACACGGTGAAGGACACCGCCGGAGTGTGGATGGTGACGGAATCAGCAACGATGCCAATGGGCACGATGTCGGATGAATCCACCGTCTCGAAGGGAACGCTCCTTCTCACGAGGCGGGTGATTCGTCAGGGCCCGGCAACGGTGGACGTTCAATTCGCCGATAACAAAGCAAGCGGCACGATGTCGATCAACGGCCAGGATCGCCCAATTTCGGCGGACCTCGGTGGCGTGTTGTACGCCGACGGCGCTGTCTCCAACGACGCGATTGCCGCGCTTCCGCTCGCCGATGGCTACACGACAACATTCCGCAACTTCGACATCATGTCGCAGCAGGTGAAGCCGCGGCAGTTGAAGGTCAATGGCAGCGAGAGTGTCACTGTTCCCGCCGGTACGTTCGATGCGTGGAAGGTCTCCATCACGCCTGCCGAGGGCACTGGTGAGACGACGACGGTGTGGGTGAGCAAGGCCGATCGTCGCGTGGTGAAAATCACCAACGTCCTGCCGCAGATGAACGGCGCAGTGGTGACCGCCGAGCTGGTCAAGTAACGAGATCCCCGTATCCAGAGGTCCTATGTCAAAGGTCGCTCAGTCGGTTGAAGTGAAGTGCTCTCCTGAATCGCTGATGGAGTACATCGTCGACGTCACCAATCATCCTGCGTTCATCGGTCCGTTGAAATCAGTGACCAACGTCAAAGGTGACGTCAGAAAACCGGGCACCAGCTGGGATTGGGTGTACAACATCGCCGGCGTCGAGCTGACCGGTAAAGCGGAAACGATCCGCTTCGTGCCCGCCAAAGAATTCGTTTACAAGACGACGACGGGCGCGAAGAGCACGTTCACTTATCGCGCGGACGGCGCGGGCTCCAGGACCAAGCTCAGTCTCAACGTCGATTACGAAGTGCCAACCAACGCGCTCGGGAAGATGAAAGCATCGATGTTCGAGAAGCTCAACGAAGCCGAGAGCAAGCGCGTCGTCGAGAACCTGAGAGCGCTGCTCGAGGAATAGCCGCTGTATTGGATCGGCGCCTACGTCCTGCTTCTGCTCGCGTGGGCGCTCGTCATTGCGCGCCGCTCTCATCCGACGCTGTGGAAAGGCACATCGCTGGTCGCGATCAACGCTCTATTCGTACTCGCGACAATCCTCGACGGATTTCGTCGCGCCAGCGATCTAGGTTTGCCCGGGCAGGTCGTACTCCCGCGATCCATCATCATCTTCGACGTCGCGCTGGTATTGATTGCAGCATGGGTCGCGCGCAAGTGGCTGCTGATCGGCATCTCGCACGCCGAAGCGAGTCAGGTTCTCGAACGCTGTTTCATTCAAACCCGTGCGCCGGCGACCCGCCGCGAGCTCGACTATGCGGTGAAGTGCGGAGAGATGGAGATGATCGTCGGCATCAGCCGGCATCGTGTTGCAATCGGCAACCTTCATCTCCGACTGCCAGGACACACCATTCGGTTCAGGGGCGCGCACGCGTCAAAAAAAGCGAGGCTGATCCGTTCGTTGTTCACCAAACAATTTGGCGGATCTTTCCCAACCCCTCGTATAAAGGCCTAAGTCCGCTCACGCTACGTAACACTACGTATCCCATGCCTCGCAACGGACACGTAGTCTCATTGCCATGTTGAATCGTTCCGCAGGAATCGAAGCAGTCGCCGAATATCTGCCCCCGCGGGTTGCAAGCGTTGGTGAGCTCGAGTCGCGCGGACTCTTGCGCGGATCAGCCAGGCTTTTGAGATCGTTCGGTTTCGAGACCGTGCACCTCGCCGGTCGCGAATCCAATCTCGACATGGCCGTGGCGGCAGCGGAGAAACTGCTCGACGAAACCGACATCGAGCGCGATGAGATTGGGATGATTCTCTACGCCGCCGCGCTCAACTCCAGCTCGACGCTCTGGAATGGCAACGGCGTTTCGCGCCCGGGGTCAGTCCTCGACCTCGACAACGTTCACGATCTTTTCAAGTATCCCGGATCAGTGCTGCAGACACGGCTCGATCTTCGGAGCGCGTCTGTCGTCGGCATCAATCAGGTCGGCTGCGCATCGATCTTCGCGGCGCTGCGCATGGCGCGCGCGTTGATTGCGACCGAAGACGATTTGCGCGCGGTGCTTTGTGTCAGCGCGGACAAGTTTCCATCTGATCAGCACCGGGATCTGGCCTACAACGTCGTGTCCGATGGAGCATGTGCAGCGCTCGTGCGTCGCGATGCGCGGCGCAACAGGATCGTCGAGTGCACCCAGATCACGAAGGGTGCGCTCTGGGATAGCGACGAGATAGAGAATGAGATCATCGCTGCCTATTTCCCGACTGCGGCCGCTTTGATCCAGCGCACGCTCGACAACGCCGGCCTCACCATCGACGACATTGCGCTCGTCGTTCCGCACAACGTCTCGCTGCGCAGTTGGGAAATACTCGGTCGATTGATCAAGTGCCCGCCTGACCGGATTTACACCAACAACATCTCGAAGGTCGGCCACACCATTGCATCCGACAATTTGATGAATCTGCGACACGCGACCGAAGCCGGCTTGATCGAGAAGGGCGAGCACATGCTGCTCTTCACGTTCGGCTACGGTTCAAACTGGGCTTGCATGGTGGTGCAGCACTGATGCGTCGCACCACGATTCTTCTCACTGGCGCGACGGGCGCCGTCGGCG
This sequence comes from Gemmatimonadaceae bacterium, assembly GCA_035248505.1. Taxonomy (GTDB): domain Bacteria; phylum Gemmatimonadota; class Gemmatimonadetes; order Gemmatimonadales; family Gemmatimonadaceae; genus UBA4720. The sequence continues at coordinate 31,042 of DATFHK010000122.1, forward strand.
GCGATCTGCTGCGCACGCTCGCGCAGCGTGGAGACATAACGGTGAACGTTATCGCCCGTCGCAACGGCAAGGATGCCGCCGAGCGCGTGGGCGCCGTTCTGCAGCAGAGGGAGATCGCTGCCGCGGTGAACGTCGTCGAGGGCGACATCGCCGGCGGTCCCGCGTTGGGCATCCGCGATGATGTCCGCCGTGAGCTGCAGCGAAAGACGACGCACATCATCCATTGTGCCGGCTCGACGTCATTCACACTTCCGCTCGCGACAGCACGCGCCGCCAACGTCGACGGCAGTCGCAACGTACTCGACTTTGCGCGCAACTGTGTGGCGCTCGAGTGCGGCGCGTTCCTCAGCACTGTTTACGTGAGCGGCAAACGCTGCGGCGATTTCGGGGAGTCGGATTTCGGCGACGCCGGACTCGGTTTCGTCAACACTTACGAGGAGTCGAAAGCGGAGATGGAAGCGCAGATCCGGGACGCAATGCAGGAGCTGCCGCTGATACTGGTTCGCCTCAGCACCGTCGTCGGCGATTCAGAGACGGGTAGAGTCACGCACTTCAACACGATTCACAACGCGGTCCGGCTGCTCTACAGCGGTCTGGCGCCGATGATTCCCGGCGATCCCAACGAGCCCGTCGATATCGTCAGCTCTGACTTCGTCGCTAACGCCATACTCCATCTGGCAGAGTACGCCCCGCGGCCCGGTGTCTTTCACGTCGCCGCCGGCAGAGAATCGAGCAATTCCCTCGGCGACATCATCGACGAGACGATGAGTGCGCTGGCGCAGTACCGCCCCCAATGGCGCAAGCGGACCGTCGAGAAACCGTTGATCGTCGATCTCGAGACGTATGAGCTGTTCGTCAAGTCCGTCGAGGAGACCGGGAATCCTGTTCTCCGCGAAGCTACGAAATCGATCCGCACCTTCGCCTATCAACTCGCGCATCCGAAAGTTTTTGAGACCAGAGAGGCTGCGGCGACGCTGGCGTGGAGTGGAATCGCGCCGCAGCCGTCACTGACATTCTACCCTCGGGTGGTGAAGTACTGCCTGGAAAGCAACTGGGGAACGCGCCAGTGCTGACTGCTATCCAGTTGGAGCGACGGCTCCTGAACTTCATTCGCGAGAAGCTGGCACCCGGCGAAATGGCCCAGCGGATCACGGCGGAGACTCGGCTGTTCGAGGATCGCGTCATCGACTCGCTCCGCATTCTCGAGTTGATTGCGTTTCTGCAGACGACGCTTGGCAGAAAGATTCCCGATTCGCAGATCGTGCTGGCGAACTTCCGCTCGATCTCTACCATCGCGCGCGTGTTCACCGGCGTTGAGTCCCTGACCGAACGCCGCCGGACTCGGCGCCCTACCGTGGGGCGAAATCGTTCAGCTGTCGATGAGCTGCTGGCGCGGCGTTCGCTGGAAATTACTCCCGACGGCGCGCTTCACATGCACGGCAGCGTCGCTCTTCTAGGTGAGTTCTTCGACGCCACTGTGTGCCGCTGGGCCAGCGAGCTCGGTGCGATTCCCGCCACCTATCCGGACGAGATCTCGCTCGACACGCTCGATCGTGCGGGTTTTCTGTCGGCGTTTCCCGACAAACTGGTCAGCATCAATGACGCGGCGCGTTCGCCCGCCGTTTGCTATCACCATTATCCGACATTGGAGGATCGCACCGTCGATGAGGGCGGCTCGATCACCACCGCGCTCGGTCGTTGCTACCGCAATGAGTTCGACGCAGCCGCCGCGCAACCAATCGAGCGCCTGCGTGAATTCACCATGCGCGAGATCATTACCGTCGGGTCGGCGCAATTGGTCGAACGCGTTCGATCCGACCTGATGACGCGTGTCGAACAATGGGTGAAGGAGCTTGGCCTTGCCGGTGTCGTCGAGACCGCGACGGACCCCTTCTTCACTGATGCGGCGCGCGGACGGTTGTTGATGCAACAGTTGCTACCCTTGAAGTACGAGCTGCGTCTTCGCGTCGCAGCCGACCGCACCGTCGCTGCGGCTTCGTTCAACAACCATCACCATCACTTCGGCAAAGCATTTCGCATTACGCTGCCCAATGGCGAAATCGCCAACAGCGGCTGCATCGCTTTCGGCTGGGAAAGATGGGTGATCGCATTCGTAAACCAGCACGGCCCCGACGAACGGAATTGGCCGGTCTCAATGGAGAACGATGTCGCAGCCTCAGCGTGATTCGACCACAGAGCCGGCAGCGCTGCCGAATCGGACTCGCCGTTCGGCGTCGATTCCGCGCCGACTGGTGTCGGAAGGGAAGTACCATCTTCTTCCCGTCTACGCGCTGCTTACCACCAGCGACCTGGCTCGCGAAGGCATCAGGAATTCCGGCAGTTTCCGTTTCGCCGATCACATATATCGCAACGAGCCGAGTGGAAGATTCGGCGTTGGCCGCATGCTCGATCGCGTGCTGCTGAAACTGAAGGGTGCACGCTCGATGCGCAGTCGCTTTCTGCATTCACGCCTGGAGATTCTGCGCGCCATTGAGGCTGCGCCTCCCGATCGCGGCGTCACCGTTCTATCAATCCCCTGCGGAATCGCTCGCGATCTGTTTGAGGTCGCCGAGACGCTGAGGCGCGCCGACCTCGACCGTTATCAGAAAACGAGGTTTCTCGGCATCGATCTGGATCCGGAGCCACTCGAGCTGTCGCGGGAGCTCACGCGCAATCACGAGTGCTTCGAGTTCACATGTGCCGACGCACTGGCGCCTGGAACGATCCCAACCGGCATCGACGTAATCGTCTCGCTGGGCTTCGGGGAATTTCTCGCGGATGGCATTCTCTTCGACTTCTATCGCCGCTGTCTGTGCGCGCTCAAGCCTGGCGGGTACTTCATCACGTCTGCGATGAGTCGTGACAGAGTGTCCGACTACCTCGCGCGCGAGCTGGCCGAGCTGCACACGCACTATCGGTCGACACAGCACTTGAGAGCACTGCTGACGTCGGCCGGCTTCGTCGGCGTTCGCACCACCAGCGATGCCGTCGGGCTCCAAACGTTAGCGGTGGCGGAGAAAGGTCGATGATTTACGAAGAGCATCTCCGCGCGGCTGAGTCAGCGCCGTGGACGATCGAGAGCATTCGCTGGAATGCAATCGACCATCGCATCGCGCGCGACGAAACGGAAATCCACGCCAGTCTGCGCGACGCGGCAATGATCGAAGGCTATCTGCCGACTTTCGCGCCGAGGCTGATGCTGTTGCTATGGGACGACGTCGACGCGACGGCGATCATGAGTCTCGAGCTTTTCGAGGGACTCAAGCATTACACAGCGCTCCGACGTTACCTCGACATCGTGGGCGATCAGGACACGAGATCCAGTGAGCAATCACTCGTCGACGCGCGCCGTCGCACGAGCTCGATCAAATACGACCGCGACTCTGCGGTCACCTATCTCACTCACTTCATGTGCTCGGAGTTGTTTGCTGCGCACTTCTTCCGCCGCATTGCTGATCAAACCAGGGAGCCGGTGCTGGCGGAGTTGATGGAGTACATGACGAGAGACGAGCTGCGTCACAGCGCCGGCGCCGGAGCGCTATTGAAGAAACGAATCAACGCCGATGCGCGGGTGGTCCCCGAGATCATCAGCGCGGCGGAAAACTTTCGCCACTACGGCAGCGACGTCGTGGAAATCCCGCTCGCCGAGCAGAACGACTTCGAGGCAATCATGGCGATGAACAGGAAGGTCAGGCAGCTCTGCGGCCTGTCGCCAACGGAGCATTTGATGGAGGAAATGAGGAATGTCTAGTTCACTCGCGACAATCGCATCGTTTGATGGAGAATCACCGACCGGGCTCCAGATCAGCGAGAACGAGCTCTGGTTGCTGAGTTACTATCGTGAATCAGAGCTGGCCGGTGGATTGTTGATGGGCCGGCTGGCGCGCGAGACCGACGATGATGACCTGAGAGTGCGGCTCACCGAACACTGCGCCGAGGAGGCGGGCCACGCCTGGGCGTGGACCGAGTGCATCCTCAGGGTCGGTGGCACGCCCAGGAAAGTCAGCGAGACCTACCAATCGCGTTACCACGCCGCGGTCGGGAATCCGACCAATCTGCTCGAAGTGTTGGCGCTGACCCAGGTGTTCGAGCGCAGAGTCGTGCGCCACTTCCGCGCGCACCTGTCGTTGCCCGGCACGCATCCAGAGATCAAGCGGACACTGCAGCGACTGATCGATGAAGAAACCGGCCATATCCGCTGGGTGAAAGACAGACTCGACGACTATGCAGCGGCGAATGGCGAAGCGGTCGTCAAGGAAATGATGGATCGTTTCAAGCGCATTGATGAAGAGGTGTACGACGACCTCAGGCAATACGCGCATTGCTTCGAGCAAGTCGTCGGGCCGAAGCGCGCGGCCATCGACTCGATCGAGTCGCGTTTGCGTCGCATCACCGCGGAGTCGCTCGGTCGCGACGAATCGGAGATCCGGTTCGACGCATCGTTGAACGATATGGGAATCGACTCGCTCGATCTGGTCGTACTGATGATGGCAGTGGAGGAGGAGTTCCAAATCGAGTTTACCCGCGAAGAGCAGAGCAGAATGCGCACGCTGGCAGACGTCGCGCGAGCGCTGAATCGACTGTAACGAAGTCGGCGGGCTCTTTTCATCTCGATTTGCATTCCGTGGCCTTACTGGCTGGGAATCGCTGCCCACGCCAGTCCATCCGGATTCCTGCCAGCCTCGATCTTTCCCACAACCGCCATCGACTTGAGATCGATCACGGCGACGTAATTGTCGGGCGAGCAGGCGACGTACGCGCGAGTGCCGTCGGGTTGAATCTGAATTCCGGCTGCGCCGGTTCCAACTGGAATTCTCTTCAGCTCCGAATGATCCGACACCCGAATGATTCGCAGATCGGGCGCGCCGAGCGTCGACACAAGCGCCAACGAGCCATCAGGCGTGAACTTCAGTCGATTCGCGCCCTGAACGCCGGCCGAGAAGTTGGCGACGGTTTTGGTTGCGACATCGATCATCGTGATCGTGCCGTTGCCCGCGTTCGCTGTCCAAACGGCTTTCTCGTCCGGAGTCACATCGAAGCCCTCCGAACGCGGACCGGCAGGAAGAGTGGTCGCACTCCAGTTCGGACGCGGCCCCGCACGCTTCTCGAAGAAAGTCACGGTGCCCGACCCAACATTCGTCGCCACCAGACGTGATTGATCCGCAAACGCATAGATCATGTGGGTTCCATCCTGACCGCTCCCGAGAACAAGATCGATCTTGTTCGTCGCCGGATCGTAACTGCCAATCGCCTTCGCCGCTTCGGCGGTGAACCACACTTTGCCACCCGAGTAATGCAGACCGTGCGGGCCGCGCAGCGCACCGAGATCGATCGTGCCGAGTGATCTGCGATTGACGAGATCGACAACAGTGAGCGTGTTGTACGCGCCGCCACCGTAATTGGAGATGTACGCGCGTGTGCCGTCATCCGACGCCACCATCTCGTGTGGATCAGGACCAGTGGGAACTTGCGCGAGGATTTTCAAACTGGACGGGTCGACGATCGACATCAGCTGATCGTTTTTCGACAGGATCAACAGGCGCTGCTGGCGCGGTGACTGCGCGGTCGCGCACGCGACGCCCGCGCAAATCGCCACTGAAAAAGCCAAAGCAGTGATCGCGCGCTGCATCGTCATCCTCCGCTGATTGTTGTCGGATCACGCAGTTTCAAGCTGCATATTGCCGCAATTCCGGCTTCTTCTATATTGGCGCGTCCGACAGACGGCTGGGAGGCCGCCTGATGACCAACAGACGCTCGCTGATAGCGGTGCTCGTGTTGTCCTCGACTCTCGTAGCAGCTACTAGTGCTCGCGAGACGTTGATCACGCCGGTAGGCAAGCGCGTCGACCGCGTTGCGTCGAATCCGCCGCTGCTCGTCAACATCTCGAAGCTCCCGCACACCGTCGAAGTGAATCTCACGGCCGCAGTAACGACGCTGTCGTTGCAGCCTGGCGTGACAAGCGAAGTGTTCGCGTACAACGGACACGTGCCGGGACCAACGCTCGATGTGCGCGAAGGCGACCGCGTCATCATTCATTTCCGCAACCAGCTTCCGGAAGCGACGACGGTCCATTGGCACGGCATCCATCTACCGTTTGACTCCGACGGCAGCCCGTTCCAACCGATTCAGCCGGGTGAGTCGCACGATTACGTGTTCACCGTGCGCAATGGCACCGCCGGCACCTACTGGTATCATCCCCATCCCGACAAGCGCGCCGGCTTCGCGATTGGCAAAGGACTCTTCGGCGCGATCGTAGTGCGCGCGGCTAATGATCCGCTGCCGCCGATGTCCGAGAAGTTGTTGATCCTCTCTGACAATCGGTTCCTCGCCGACGGCGCCATCGACTTCCCCGATCCTGCGTCGCAGCGTGGCGGCATCGACGAGGAGAACGGGCGTGAAGGTCCAGTCCTGTTCGTGAACGGGCAGGTGATGCCGACAGTGTCCATTCGCAGCGGAGAGATCCAGCGCTGGCGCGTTATCAACAGCTCCGCGGGTCGCATCTTTCGTATCGCGCTAGCCGGCCAGTCGATGTTGCAGGTTGGCACCGACGGTGGACTGTTCGAAAAACCCGTCGAAGTGAAGGAGCTCTTATTGGCCACCGGCGAGCGCGCCGAGCTGCTGGTGAAGGGCGGTGCCCCGGGCACGCGAACGGTGCTGGAGAACCTGCCGTACGATCGTTACTCGCCGCACACCCGTCCTGCGGACTGGAATGTCACGCGCGACCTCCTGACACTCGAGACTTCGAGCCAGCGCGCGGTTTCGCGGCCGACTATTCCCGGATCACTGCGCAAGGTCATTCCACTGGACACAACCAAAGTGACGGCCGTGCGCACCATCGTTTTTGGCCAGGGAATCATCAACGGTCACACCATGGACATGGCGCGGGTCGATGTCAGTACCCACGTCGGCGCCACCGAGATTTGGGAGATCACCAACATCGTTGGCATGGACCACCCATTTCACCTGCACGGCTTTCAGTTCCAGGTCCTGGATCGGGATGGGAAACGCGAGTCCTACGTGGCGTGGAAAGACATGCTCAACATTCCCAAGCACACGACGGCGCGCATCATCGTTCGCTACGACGATTATCCGGGGAAGTGGATGTTCCACTGCCATATCCTCGACCACGAAGACCACGGCATGATGGGAGTACTCGAAGTCAAGCCCTGAACATTTCACAAGGAGCCAAATGTGGCGCGGCGATCGGCTAAGACTGCGTGGTTTTTGATGTCGCTGTTACCCGTGTTGGTGGTCGTCGTATCGCTGGCCGCATTTACGAGCGCGAGCTCACGGGCTGAACAGGCCCAGCAAAGTCAGATCCTCTGGGGCAGGCAGCTCGTAGTCAGTCACGCCTGCGGCGAGTGTCACGGCGGCGGTGACAATCCCGCGGCGCCGTATTGGCTGGATGGAATGCGTGATACGACCCTGCAGCAATTCCGGATCGGGCCTTTTGTCACGCGGGCAAAAAACCTTACGCCTGATGTCGCGACGGGAACCGGAAGCTTCACCGAGCGGCAGATTTTCAATGCCCTGCGCTATGGCTTGCGGCCGGAAGAGACTCCGGATGTCGAGATAACATCAACGGTGCCGGGACAGGGGAATTTCCCGCTGCACCCTCACTATCTCGCGATACCAATGCCGTGGATCTCGTGGCGCAACATGTCGAACGAAGAGCTGTACGCGATCGCCGCTTATCTCAAACGTGGATTGAAACCAGTCTCCCACCGCGTTCAGGACAGCGATGGTCCACCTGACTTCTGGGCCGGTGAATACACAGTCGCCAAGATCGGTCCTTACCCGGCGGCCGCGTATCCGACGGTCAACGAGACTGGAAACCGTTAGCGAGGCGTAATCAGCGGCGTTCTGTTTTGAACAACTCGTCGCTCAGCTATCGAGGCCCAATGGTCCGCTGGGTTGGATCCGTCTTACGGCGCGGCACCGGTTTGGCAACGCAGCACCACTGCTCGATCGTCTCGTCGTCGGCGCGGTCCCAACCCTCGGGCACGGGCGCCAACCGCCGCTTTTCGCCGACGGTCTCGAAGCACAGCCAGCCATAAGTGAATTCGGGTGCGATCGTCGCGCGCGTAACGGCGGGCGGTTTTTCTCCGGCGCGCCGCTCCTCACCGCTGCGACGCTCGGCGGTGTCACTTCGCTCCTCGTCTTTTACGCGCCGCTGCACAAAGCGACGCTCGGCGGCTGACGGGTGCACCTGCCAGACGTCCCAGATCCTGCCTTCTTTGTCCTTGAAAGTGCGATGAGTCACGTTCGCGCCATCGAGGTGTTCATTCTGCCTGCGAAGCGCTGCGAGATTCTTGCCAGCTAAACGCGCGCCGACGTCTCAGGTCGCGCCGACTCGACTTTCTCACGCGGCAACGGGGGACGCGACGGCCCGGTACCAGCGCCCGTTTTCTCGATTGCCTTCGCAATCTCCTCGAGATCGAGCGCGCTCAGCGTCAGCGTCGCGGCACCGATCCAGCCTTCGACCTGCTCTGCGCTTCGTGCACCGACGATTGCGCCGGTGACGCCAGGCCACGCCAGCGTCCAGGCGACGGCGATGGCACCGACGGTCGTGTTGTGTCGCTGCGCGATCGGACGCAGCATGTCGCGGAACTGAAGGTTTCTCTCGAGGTGCGGGGTCTGGAAATTCGCGTTCCTTCTGCGCCAGTCCTCCGGTGCCATCTGCGTCAGTCGATCGGCAGAGAACGTATCCGTCAACAATCCCGCCTGCTGTGGACTGTAGACGATGACACCGGTGCGGTGTGCATGACACCACGGAATCTCCGCCGCCGCGACATCGCGCTTGATCAGAGAGAACGGCGGCTGCAGTGATTGCACGTGGTGCAACCCATCGACTCTTCTGAGCAGTGAGACATCGAAATTCGACACGGCGCAGGCGCGAACCTTCCCTTCCTCCTGCAGCATCTCCATCACTCGCCACGAAGTTTCGGGCGGCGTGCCCGTCGAGTCGTCGGGCCAGTGGAATTGGTAGAGATCGATTTGCTCTACGCCAAGCCGGCGCAGTGACGCTTCGCACTCACGGCGAATGGATTCCGGCGTCAGTACCCGTTTCACGTCGTCGGGACTTTTCGGATCCCACACCAGGCCGCATTTCGTGAAAACGTAGGGTCGATCCTTTCCGCTCCGCCCGCGCAGGAATCGCTTGACCACTTCCTCCGAATGACCATGCCCGTAGATCGGCGCGGTGTCGATCCAGTTGATACCATGGTCCAGCGCCTTGCTCATCGCTGCCAGAGATGCTTCGTCGTCCTGCGGACCCCACTCGCCGCCCCCCGTCGCCCACGCGCCGAACCCGACGCAGGTAATGTTCATATCGGTTGTGCCGAGCTGGCGCTGTGGAAGCGTTGACGACATGGTTAGCATCCTGAGAGGGTGGTCGCGCTACCTGATCCGCCGGGAGGATAGGGAGGATAGCGATGCAGTTAGCAAAAGCAATGTCCTTGCCCGAGCTCGATCTCAACGAGTGGGCGCCAACCCAGAACACGCTGCACCGCTGGTCGCAGATCGTCGGCAAGACGCGACTCAGGTTCGCTCCGATGCAGAATCATTGGTGGCAGGTCGTGCTGTACGTGAGCGCGCGCGGGCTGTCGACTTCGCCGATGCCGTATGAAGGCCGCACCTTCGAGGTCAGCTTCGATTTCGTCAATCACGAGCTGGTGGTCCTTACCAGCGATGGTGAAACACGCACCGTTCCGTTGCGCGCTAAATCAGTCGCCGAATTTTACGACGAATACATGGCGACGCTGCACTCGATTGGCGTATCGGCGAAGCTATGGCCGGTGCCGGTGGAGATGCCGGATACCCTGCGATTCACTGAAGATCATACGCACAGCTCCTATGATCGGGACGCCGCGCACCGCTGCTGGCAGGTGCTGGTCTTCACTGACCGCGTGCTGAAGCAGTTTCGCGGACAGTTCATCGGCAAGTGCAGCCCCTCGCATTTCTGGTGGGGCGGCTTCGACATCGCGTGCACGCGCTTTTCCGGCAAGCCGGCGCCGCCACATCCGGGTGGCATTCCAAATCTCGCCGATTATGTCACGCGTGAGAGCTATTCATATGAATGCATCAGCGCAGGCTGGTGGCCGGGCAACGTCGGGGGTCCGGTGGCGGAGCCTGCCTTCTATGCCTATTCGTATCCGGAGCCAGCCGGCTGCGACGCGGCGCCGGTGCAGCCGGAAGGCGCGTACTATCATACTCAGATGCGCGAGTGGATCTTACCGTATGAAGCTGTGCGCAACGCGGCGGATCCGGAGCAGGCATTGATGCAGTTCCTTGAGAGCACCTATCAGGCGGCGGCCAATCTGGCCAAATGGGATCGAGCGAAACTCGAGCGGCCCGCCGGCTGGGTCGCGCCGCCCTCGGCGGCGCATTAGTTGCCAGTCCATCAACCACTAATGAAGGAGGGGGATACACGAAATGAGAGCTAGAGACATTATGACGCGCGATCCTTCTTGCCTTCGTCGCGACGACACGGCGCGAACGGCAGCGCAGGTGATGCGCGACAACGATTGCGGCGTGGTGCCAATCGTCGACGACGGCCGTCGCGTGATCGGTGTCGTCACCGATCGCGACCTGGCGATTCGTGCGATCGCAGCAGGGAAGGGTCCCGACACCCGACTCGCCGATGTCATGACGACGAACGTGCACTGCTGCAGCCAGGACGACGACCTGCGTGACGTCGAGCGCACGATGGCGGAGCTTCAGGTGCGCCGCATCTGCATCGTCGACGCCGGCGGCCGCTGCATGGGAATCATCTCTCAGGCCGACATCGCCCGTGCCGCGCGCGACAACACGGTCACGGAACAGGAGGTCGCGTTGGTCGTCGAGCAGATCAGCGAGCCGAGCCACCGCTCGCGCCCGCGAACGGAGCCTGACGTCACTCGCGAGGCGACGGCTCAACTCTAGCGGGAAGCGGGAAGCGGTGAGCGGTTGACCGAGGCCCGATGACCAACGGCATTGATAATTGCGGACTAATTGAGGATTGCTGACTAAAGCGCGCTTTTGTCATCGATCAGCAATTAGTCCGCGATCATAGATGCCGTTAGTCATCGGCCCTCGGTCAATCGGCCCTCGGTCAATCGGCCGTCGCCTCTCCTCTCGCTAGGCTCCATGCGGCGGCGGACTTCCCTCTGATCTATCCCTTCCTCGGAGTATGTCGACGCGGAGCTCGTACCAGCCATCCGCCTGGTAATACTCGACGCGCAGATCGTGATGACCGCCGAGGAGCGGCGTGTAGTCGAGGGCGGACTCGTGAGGCTGCCAGTTGTTGATCATCAACTTGCCGTCGATCCAGACACGAACGCCATCGTCGCTTATGGTGCGCAGCGTGTATTCGCCGGGCGGCAGATCGATCGCGCCATTTGCATCCAGCGCAAAGTCCTCACGCGGTAGACCCGGCAGCGCTCGATACCCTTCGTAATCCAGTCGCGGCACGCGCACGCTCAGCAACGGCGTCGTCTTCAACAACTCGGCGAACGCGTCGGGCGCTTTGCGCGGGTCAGCGGTGCTGTCGGTCCAGTGATAGAACGTCGCTGACCAATCGATACGCGGCTCGAACCGCTCGTATGAGAAGATGTACGCCGCGCCTTTGGGAAATTTCTCGCCGCGGGGCGAAGTTAACGCTGCACCGGTGTACTCGAGCGACAGTTTCCAGTTGCCCGCCGAATCCGGCTTTGGTGTCACCGTGATCGTGTCACCAATGCGGCCTTCTGTCTTCGACAACGCGCCGATTCCACGCTGGTCGCTGACGCGCCAACGTCCGGCGGGTCCAAGCACCCGCAGCCGCAGCGGCAGCTCGTGCGCGCTGTCGACCGGCCACAGCTTCGGCGATCGATAATCGTAGGGGCCCCAATCATCGACGATGATCGTCGACCGCGGCCGCCGCGCGAGCGCCGTATCCGAACGTGTCGGCATCCAACCACCCGGAATCGGCTTCGGCGCCATGCGCACATATTCCGACGGCAACCTCGGCATCCTCGGCGACGCAGTTGGCGCACGGTCGCGAATCGCGTTGCGAATGAACGTGTAGCGAGTGGAATCGTGAATCGCTGCCGTCGAGTCGACGGCGAAGAACTGATTCTTCGAGACCAGCAGCCCCATTGTCGACGCCGCACGGATGCCGACTCGATTGCCGAAGAAGAGGTTGTCGTTGATGTCGTAGTCTCTGCTGCGAGTGTCGTGGTGCTTCGGGTATCCCCAATCGGCGGCCTCGATGGAATCGGCCCACACGTTGATCGCCGTTGAGTCGCCGGCGAAGCTGTTCGCCGCGATCAGGTTGTCTTGCCCGTGCTCGATGGCGATGCCGGTGCGGTTAGCTCGGAAGTCGTTGCCAACGAACTTTGATTCGTAGCTGTAGCCGGCCCACACCCCGTACTC
>DATFHK010000123.1:0-2231 GCA_035248505.1 Gemmatimonadaceae bacterium
GATCAATCTGGTCGCCATCGTCGGTGTCGGGCGTCGGGAACTGCCGTAATTCATGTCGGCAGATGCACCATGAATGACCGGCGAAAGCCTTACGTGAGGAAAACTCTCACAAAAAACCAGCGCATCTCCGACGGACGGGAACTGTCACTTCATGCACTTTGCGTCCATGGGATGCTACGATAGCCCGCCCCGTCACTCGCACCGATCGCCGGCCGAGCTCGCCGAAGACGAGATCATTGCTGCTCTGCGCGGCGTCGCCTACCCACCGAGATCGCGCGCGACGACCTGGCTCCAGGAAAGGCCCACCCAATCGCTGTCGAGATCTCTTCGCAAAGACGAATTCCGGAGGAACGATGCTCAGGATCAGAGACGTAATGACGCGCAACGTGCTGACGGCGACGCCGGACATGCCGTTGACGGACGCTCTAGCGCTACTGACTGAAAACCACGTCAGCGGCGCGCCTGTCGTCGACGGCGGAAAAGTCGCCGGGGTTTTCTCGGCGACGGATCTGCTGGCATTTTTCGCCGACCTGCAGAGTCCCCCCCGGGGCCTGGCGTTCCGCGACCGGCGAGCGCGCGCAGCCCCGCTCGAGGATGTAACCGTTGCGGACGTGATGACACGCCAGGTCGAATCGCTGCCACCTGATTGCAGCGTCGAAGAAGCGGCGCTGCTGATGGGAAGAAAGCAAATCCACCGGGTGATGGTAATGATGGGCGACGTGCTGCTCGGCATCGTCTCGACAGCCGACGTGGCGAAGGCTGTCGCCGAACAGAGAATCAGGAACCGCACCTTCGTTTTTGCCTGACAGGGAGGTCGCTCGATGCGAAGTGTCAAGGCAGTCCTCGCGGGTTTTCTCGTGACCACCGGGCTGATCGTGGCCGGGGGCTGGGCGCTCGGCCGACTCGTCGCGCCGGCGATACGCGGCGAGTACTACGTGCCCAGCATTGGCGCCGGCATGATCGCGCTCGTCTATACGGCGGCTGCGATAATCGTGGGCGCGTACGTAACCGCGCGCCTCTACTACTCGAGTCCGACGATGAGCGGCTTCATCGTGGTGCAGGCATTCTTCGGATTCGGTCTCATCCGTGAATTCTGGAGCACCGACGCCTCGTGGTACACCGTCACTGCTCTCGTGTTGGTCATTCCTTGCGCACTAGTTGGCCAGGTGTTCGCCCGAAGGGCACTGCGCCAGCCGCTGCGCGCCGCCTGAGCCGATCCTCGCCAATAAATCTTTCAACGCTCGACCGCGAGCCGGAGTAGAAATGAGTCTCGTCCACATTCACCTGCTTCTCAACCATGTTCCGGTCGTCGGAGCTCTCGTCGCGCTGATATTGTTTGCCGCGGCGCTGCTGCTGCGCGATGTGGTATCCACAAAGTTTGCGCTGGCGTTCACCGCGGCTCTGGCCGCTGTCGCCATCGCGGTCTACTTCACCGGCGAACCGGCCGAAGAGGCTGTCGAACATCTGGCCGGCGTCACGAAGACATCGATCCACGAGCACGAAGAGGCCGCCGAGCTGACGACGATAGTGATCGGCGTTTTTGGCAGCCTGTCATTGCTCGCGCTTCTCTGGCTGCGGTCGAAGCGCGCGCCGAGGTGGATGGCGGCAGCCGGTCTTGTCGGCTCGCTCGCGATAAGTGCTTTGATGGGGTGGACGGCAAACCTCGGGGGACAGATTCGCCATACCGAGATTCAGGCGGTGAACTCGTACTCTGACTAACGGCATTGATAATCGCGGACTAACTGGTACTCCGACAACCGCCCCAGCTTGTGGTCCGAGTTCCAGTTAGTCCGCGATTATCAATGCCGTTAGTTGCAGTACGGGTCCCTTTTCTTGTAGGGGAATCCCCCCTCCCTCAGTGCGGAATCCCCGCCAAAACTTCAGCGTCTTTCCCGCGAAAATTGAGGTGAAGTCCGACAGTAGCGGAATCGCTGGACTCGTATCCTGGGTGCGTACCAATCAACGCACAACCAATCGAGGATAGGAAGATGAGAAAGACCCTTCTGACAGTCTCAGCTCTGATGGCAGCGACGGCAACGGCCGGCGCGCAAGGCGCCAACGCGGTTCGACTCCGCCTCGATCCGGCCAGCGAGCTGACGGTCGAGGGCACGTCTTCGATGCACGCGTGGCACTGCAAGACCGACAAGCTCAATGCCTACGTCGATGTCGATCCCGGCTACACCAGGGACCTCACCAAGGTCGCGCGGCCGATTGCAGCAGTGAAGGTGAAC
>DATFHK010000124.1:0-2062 GCA_035248505.1 Gemmatimonadaceae bacterium
TTTCTCAACCGTCAGGTAATCGGGCGTCGGCTGATCGAGGCGCGGCTCGGCGAGCGGCTGGCAAAATTTCTCAGTGATCCGGCCAACAGCAGGGCGGTCGCGCGTCACGCCGCGCGCGGACTTGTCGCGGCCGCGGAATCGATGCGCGATGACGATGTCCAGGCGATGATCGATTCGGCGATTCTCGACCGCATCAAGGCCGCGCACGTGGCGCCGTTCATCGGACGGGGGCTGTCGCTGATCACCGCCGACAACCGCCATCAGGAGCTGCTCGACGAGGGAATCCGCCTCGCCGCGCGCGCAGTGACGGAGAATGAAGGTCTCATCCGCCAACGGATCGAGGCGGAGACACCGTGGTGGATTCCGGGCGCGGTCGATGAAAAGATCCTGCGCAAGATCGTCGATGGGATCGAGCGGACTCTGCAGGAGGTCGGTGACGACGTCAATCATCCGCTTCGCAAGCGGTTCGACGCCGCGCTCGCGAAGTTCATCGAAGACCTGCACAGCTCGCCCGAAGTGATCGCGCGCGCCGAGCAGCTCAAGGAGGAGATCCTGAGCGCCGATGCGGTACGGCACTTTTCAAAGTCGATCTGGGCGGACACCAAGGCTGCCCTCGTTCGCCGTGCCGAACGTGCGGAAGAGACCGATGTCGACGCGATCTCGAGCGGCCTGGCGCGGCTCGGATCGGCGATCCTCGACGACGAAGATCTGCTCGAGCGCGTCGATGGCTGGCTTCGGAATGGGGTGCTCGGGCTCGTCGAGCGATACCAGTCGGAGGTGAGCGAGCTAATCGCGACAACGGTGCGCGGCTGGGACCCGACCGCGACTTCTCAACGCATCGAGCTTGCGATTGGTCGAGATCTTCAGTTCATCCGGATCAACGGCACCGTCGTTGGAGGACTGGTCGGGTTGATTTTGTACGCGATTACGCGCTAAAGGTGCAACGCACATCATGAAAGACGCCCGCTGGATGGAGCGGTGCGAGGAGCTCGCTCGCGAGGCGAAGCGGGCGGGCAACACACCCGTCGGCGCGGTCATCGTGCTCGACGGCGTCGCGATTGCCGAAGCCGCGGAGGAGACGCCCGCGGGCTCCAGGCCTTTCGCCCACGCGGAAGTCCTGGTAGTTGAACGCGCGCTGATGCTTCGTCCACGGCCCGACCTCCAGGAAGCAACGCTCTATTCGACCGCCGAGCCTTGTATCCTTTGCGGTTACGCAGTGAGAGAAGCGCGAATCGGACGACTCGTTGTGGCTCGGCCCGCAGGCGAAATCGGAAGTATTCGATCGAGATTTCCGGTGCTCACGGCGGACTGGGTGGAGCGATGGGGTCCGCCGCCGACGGTTGTGTGGTTCAAGAGTGGTTGATGCGTGCGACCGCCCCTTGGTGAATCGGCGTTTGGCGAAAACGTTGCCGCTTGGATTGTTCAGTTGCAGCCGGCATTGCGATCGGAGACTCGGTAGATGCTGCTCTCTACCTCGCCCGGGAGCGTGGATCAGCTCCGTTTGGCTGCGACGCCCGATGTCTTATCGGTGAGCTCGGGGGCTGCGCTAACGCCACTGCCGTCGAGCAAATCTCGACCTACGGCTCGCCTAGCCAAAACCAGCGAGCCAGTGGCGCACACCGCGCAAGCAGCGGCGAAGGTGGGCGCAATGACGAGCACGTCACCCCACGCAAGCGATGCGGCCTTGGCGAAAATCGCTGATAGCAGAAGGCCGCTGAGTGTCCCCCACCCGGCAAAGCGCGGCAGCGACAGCTCGTCAAAACTTCGATGGCGCTCCGTCAGCATCAGGAGTCCGAAGAACGCGACGCCGGCGAGGAAGCCGAGTACGCCAAATATGAGCGGGAGCGGGGCGTCGGTATTGAACCCGAATAGCCAACGTGGGACTGATCCCACAGCTCCCCACGCAACACCCCAGGCCAGCCCCATCCCGATTGCCCCGCGAATACGTCGCAGCCAGCTTTGCACGATCGCCCTCGAATGTGGCGTCGCTTCCGATGCCGCGCGTATCGTGCCAACGAACATCTGATTGTGAAAGCGATACGGGTTACTCAACTGGTCTGGT
>DATFHK010000125.1:0-30876 GCA_035248505.1 Gemmatimonadaceae bacterium
TGTTTGAAATCGTCGACCTGCGGAAGGATCGCATCCTCGAGTCGCGGCGCATAGCCGACGAACGTGTCCGCGGAGGCGACTCGCTTGACCGGCGCGTCGAGCCACGCGAAGCACTCGTCGGCAATCGACGCCGAGATCTCGGCGCCGAATCCCCACGATTTCGCGTCTTCATAAGCGACGATGACGCGCGAGGTTTTCTTCACTGAGTCGAAGACCGTCTCGCGATCCCAGGGGCTGAGCGTACGCAGATCGATAACTTCGACGGAGATCCCGTTGTCGGCGACAGCGTTCGCCGCGACGACCGCGCGCTGCACCGTCGCACCGTAAGTGACGACAGTGATATCGGAGCCTTCGCGCACGACCTTCGCCTTCCCGAACGGGATCATGAAGTTCGGTCCGGGATACGGCGCCTTGTTGTAAGTCTGACGATAGAGGTGCTTATGCTCAAGGAAGAGCACGGGATCATCGCAGCGAATCGCGGTGCGTAACAACCCGTTGGCGTCGAGCGCGGTTGCTGGACAAACCACCCGCAGACCGGGACAGTGCGTGAACAACGTCGCACCCGTCTGCGAATGGTAAATCGCCCCTCGGATGTAGCCACCGTAAGTCGTTCTCACCACCACTGGCGCGGAAAAGTTGTTATTCGATCGCCAGCGCATGGTCGCGAGCTCGTCGCGCAGCTGCATGTATGCGGTCCAGATGTAATCGAAGAACTGAACTTCGACGACCGGCTTGAATCCGCGCACCGCGAGCCCGATTGCGCGACCGACGATATTCGCTTCGGCGAGTGGCGAGTTGTAGACGCGTGCGCTGCCAAACTCTTTCTGCAGTCGCCACGTGACTTTGAAAACCCCGCCTTTGCCCTTGACCTTGTCCATGTACTCTTCGCGCGAGACGTCGGCGACGTCCTGCCCGAACACCAGAATCTTCTGATCGCGACGCATCTCATCGCGCATGCAGGCGTTGAGCAGATCTACCATCGTCGTCGGCTCGCCGGAGAACTGCGGATCGTCCTCGGTGTCGAACTGCTCACTCGTTGGATCAACGTCGGGTGAGTAGACGCCGAAGTACACGCTTTCGGGGCCAGGCTGCGGCTGCGCCAGCGCATCGTCTGTCGCCGCGAGCACGATCGCCTCTACTTCTTTTTGAATTTGCTGGATCTCTTCTTCGGTGGCGTGGCCCTCGCTGACCAGCCACTTCGGGAATTGCGTGACCGGGTCGCGCGCCGCGTCTGCCTCTCGCTCTTCGGTCGGACGATAAAGCTTCTCGTCGTCGGAGAGCGAATGTGAATAGGGCCGGATCACTTTTGCGTGCACCAGTGCCGGCCCTTTTCTCTGTCTCGCGTAATCGACTGCGCGCTGCATCACGTCATAGCTCGCAAGCAGGTCGCAGCCGTCAACCTCCTCGACGAGGAGATTGGGGAACGAGCGTACGAGCTTCGAGATGCTGCCGCCCGCAGTATTCACTTCGACCGGAACGGAGATCGCGTAGCCGTTGTCTTCGACCAGATAGACGGCGGGCAGCTTGAGGTTGGACGCCGTGTTGAGCGACTCCCAGAACTCACCTTCGCTCGTCTGTCCTTCACCAGTCGAGATGAAAACGACTTCGTCTTTGTGGAAGCCATCGGTGATGCCAAGCTGTTTCGCGCGCAGCGTTGCTTCAGCCGATCCGACACCTTGAAGGAACTGCGTTCCGGTCGGCGACGATGCAGACACGATATTGTATTTCTTGTGTCCCCAGTGGCTGGGCATCTGCCGCCCGCCAGACGCCGGATCGATCGCCGCGCCCACGGCTTCGTACAGCATCTCAGCCGGTGTGACGCCAAGCTCGAGACACAGCGCCCGGTCCCGGTAGTACGTGTAGAACCAGTCGTACGCCGGCTTGAGGATCATGCCGGCCGCGGTCAGAATAGCTTCGTGTCCCGCGCCAGAGATCTGGAAGAAGATCTTGTTCTGACCCTTGAGCTGGACTTCCTTATCGTCGAGCCGCCGGGCCAGCAGCATGTTCTTATATGCGCCGACGAGCTGTTGCGGGGAAAGCCGCGCGCTGGGGGTGCCAGCTGTTTTACGGTCTGGAATGGTTCTGGTAGCCATACTTTTCAAAAATAGCGGATGGAGGGATTGATGGCATTACGACTGTTCCCGTTTTTGGCACTCGCGCTGACCGCTCTAGCCTGCTCCTCGGCAAATCAGACGCCTTCGGACCCGAATGGCGACAAGATCGTTTTCACTGGCGACCAGAAATCTGACTGGGATCAGGTCACCGCGCTCGAGAATCAAGCCAAGGCATTGGTGAAGACTGACGGCTGTTCTTCCGCCGCTGATTGTCGCACCGCGCCAGTGGGCTCACGCGCTTGCGGAGGCCCACGCTACTATCTGGTTTACTGCGCGAAAACGACGGATTCAGCTGCGCTATTCCACAAGCTCGACGCAATCGCAGCCGCCGAGCGGGAATACAACCAGCGATACCAGATCGCCTCGACGTGCGAATTCAGGATGCCGCCAACCGTTGCGCTGGTCGGCAGCTCATGTCAGGCTAGTAGTCCACCGGTCGCAAGTACGACTCGCCAATCCCCGTTGGACTCAGCAACGCAACGGTAGGCAGTTTACGCTTCCAGTGCGTGCCGGCTAGTCGCTTGCGGACGATCTCGACTTTATTGGCATCGAATCCGCGCGCGGCAAGCGCTGCCGGGCTGTACCCGCTGATCAACCAGTTCAGAATCTTGTCCGCTTCCGGATAGCTGATGCCGAAATCACCCTCGTCGGTCTGACCTTCGATCAAGTCGGCCGACGCGGGTTTGTTGACGATCACTTCCGGCACGCAGAGGAATTTTGCGAGCTGCCAGACCTGGGTTTTGAACAAATCGCCTAGCGGATTGATCGGCGGCGAATCATCGGCGTGCCAGGTGAAGTAGCCGAGCAATCTCTCGGTCTTATTTCCCGTTCCGACCGGAAGCGCGTGGCACTTCGCTGATTGATCGAAGAGCACAATCATGCGCTCGCGCGCCATTACGTTGCCGCGCCGTGCCGGATCCGCATCGGGCTCATTCGACAGATAACCATCGACGGCAGCCGAGATATCGATCGTACGCGATTTGACGCCGACTGAGTCGATGACCAGCTGTGCGTGCGCCAGCGAGTCGGGGCTTGAAGTCCGATACGGCATCCTCACCGCGAGAATGTTGTCGGCGCCGAGCGCTTCGGCGGCGAGGAAAGTGGTGACCGCCGAATCGACTCCGCCCGACAGGCCAACAACCGCGCGCTCGAAGTTGCGACGCTCGAATTCCTCGCGCAGAAACGCAACCAGCCACTTCGCCGTGAGCTCGGGATCGATGTCGAGCGGTGGTGGGCCGGCTGCAATCGAAGGCGCGCGCATCACCGTCAGCGGTTCGCTGCCATTGTGACTGGCGTCCGATTCTGCCTTGGCCGACGTTTTTCTTGCCGATGACTGTTTGCGTGCGGCTGCCGTCGACTTGGGCGTCCGCGCCGTCTCTTCCGTTGACGGCGCATCGGCGCGTTCGCCATCGCCCGGATGCCCGGCTCGTGTCATCGGACCGCCATCGCTTACCGCGTCGTCGTAATTCAACATTCGCTGCTCACCGGCCTGAATGCGATCGACGTTGCGCATCAGGTGCGGCATCATCGTTTGCAAATCAGTGAGCAGCGGCACATCCGACCGTGCGCGAGTCAAATCCTGCGGGTCGAGCGAAATCGAGAGAATTGCCTCATCCCACAACGGCGCCTGCGCGCGAACGTCGCCGTGCGGACCGCAGACAATGGAGCCGCCGGCGAACGTCTTTCCTCCCTCGGTCCCAACGAGGTTCACGAGTGCTACGAACACACCGTGTTCCTCGGCGATGTCGCGCGCGAGACGTTCCCAGCGTTTGAGATTGGCCGGCACTGGTCCCTCGTCTTCGCGCGGCCAGACTCCGCGTCCCGGCGACGCGGACACGATCAGGATCATCGTCGCGCCATCGAGCGCGGCCACAGTTCCGGTGAGGCTGTGCCACGCGTCTTCGCAGATCAGCATCGCGGTACGCCCCCAATCGGTGTCGAAGGCACGGACCTCGAATCCGCGATCGACAAAACGCTCCTCGTCGAACAAGCCGTACGTCGGCAGGAAAAGCTTCCGATGTACGTGTCGAATAAGGGGTTGCTCGGCTCCCAGCGTTACATAGAGCGCGCTATTATAGAAGGCGTTGTTCCACACCTCGTAGAACCCAATGCAAACATCGAGGGGCCGCGGTGTATTAACTGCCGCGAGATACTGCGCGTTGAGGTCTCTGGCCAGCGCGCCGGCTGTCATCGCGACATCGCGAACTCCGCCTTCCACGAAGTATCCGGTCAGCGCCGTCTCGGCGAAGACGGCTACGTCAGGGCGCGGATCGAGATTGTCGATTTGTGAGAAAACACCGGCCAGGCGAGCGAGGTTGGCGGCGTAGTCGCCTTTGCGCGGCTTGAACTGAACGACGACGAGATGAATGAGACGATCCATCTACCTGAAGTTGCCATAGCGCAGAGGTACAATCAACCATTGCGCAGACTGCTGCTTGCTCTCTCGATGGTCACCCCGTCCCTGGCTGCCGCGCAGGGCACCACATCCCGCGATACCGTCGCGTGGACGATCGTCGCACAGCCGCAGGCATCACTCGTTTACGCGCGCGACGGATCGCTGATCGGCGAGATCGGCAAGGAGATTCGCACCAGCGTCTCGATCCGTACGCTGCCAAAATATCTGCCGCAGGCCTTCATCGCCGTCGAAGATCACCGCTTCTATCAGCACGATGGCGTCGACGTTGTCGGCATCGCCGGCGCACTCAAGGACAACATTTTCGGCGAGCGGCGCGGGGCCAGCACGATCACGCAGCAGCTCGTCGGCAACATGCATCCGACGCTCATCGATCGCAGCGATCGCAGCCTGGGGCGAAAGCTCAGCGAACAGGCAGCGGCGCGTGAGATGGAGCGGCATTACACGAAGGACCAGATCCTCGAAGCGTATCTCAATCAGATTCCGTTCGGTCACGGCTGGTACGGAGTCGAAAGCGCGGCGCGCCATTACTTCGGCAAACCGGCGTCCAAGCTGACCTTGCCCGAGGCCGCCGCATTGGCGGCGATGCCCAAAGGGCCCGCGATGTATGATCCGCTCAAGTACCCGGATCGCGTGCGTCAGCGTCGCAACGTCGTTCTGGCGCTGATGGCCGATCAGGGATTCATCACTGAGTCACAGGCCAAAGCAGCGCAGGCATCGCATTTGGTGACCGAGCCCAACGCCGGTTACTCCGCATACTCGCCGTGGTTTGTGGACGTCGTGCGCGTGCAGGCCACCCGCGCGGGAATTCCGGTAATGCAGGGCGGATACAGCATCTACACTGGGCTCGATCCGCTGCTGCAAAACGCTGCAGTGAGTGCGTTGCAGCAGGAAACGGCGGCCCTGGAAGCGCAGCCCGATTATGCGCACCCGAAATACGTGCCGCCAAAGTCAGCCACGCACTCGAACCGAAACACGAATTATTTGCAGGGATTGGTCGTTGCTATCGACCCAACCTCTGGTGACGTGCGCGCGCTCGTCGGCGGTCGCGATTACAACGACTCGCAATTCGATCGCGCCATCGACGGTATGCGACAGCCCGGCTCGTCATTCAAGCCGATAGTCTACGCAGCGGCGATTGCCGACAGCATTCCACCAAACGCGCTGTTCGCCGACACCGCACTTGCGATCAATCTTCCCAATAACACCGTGTACAGGCCGGAGAACGCCGACAGCAAATTCCTCGGCGAAATCACGCTGCGCGATGCATTGGCGATGTCACGCAACGTCGTTGCGGTTCAGGTCGCGATGAAGCTGGGCATGGACTCCGTGGCGCAGGTCGCGTATCGCATGGGAATCACTTCGCCGATCGCGCCGTACCCGTCCAGCGCCATTGGTGCCTCGGTGGTGCAGCCGCTCGATTTGATTGCTGCATACACGACCTTTGCCAACCTTGGCACACCGGTCGAACCGCGGTTCATCTACCGCATAGAAGACCGCAACCACCAGACTGTCTTCTCGCGCGAAGTGCGGGCGCTCGCGCCGGCACTCGATCCGCGCGCAACGTATGTCGTTCGCGATATGATGCGTGACGTCGTCGAGCGCGGAACGGCGGCGGCGATCCGCAGATATCTTCCGAGCTCCATTCCCGCGGCGGGCAAAACGGGCACCACCAACGACAACTCCGACGTCTGGTTCGTCGGATTGACTCCCGATCTCGTAGCCGGTGTGTGGCTCGGCTTCGACAAGCCGACGTCGATTGCCCCAGGCGCGGCGGGTGGATCGCTCGCCGCGCCGATATGGGGCAAAATGGTAGCGCGGTATTACGCGTCGAAGCCGGATCTGGCCACACGCGCCGCCGAGCAATGGGCTCCGCCAGTCGGCGTCATCTACGGCGATTTTGATCGGAGCACGGGCCAGCTCGCCACCGATCAAACTCCTGCCGATCAGCGATACACGGAGTACTTCATCGAGGGAACCGAGCCGCCGCCGTTGCGGGCGGATCCATGGAAGCTGTTCGGATGGGGACCAGTGGTTTTTTAGCGACAGACGAGCGGCGAGAAGCGTCCATGGAAACCAATGCTTTTGAAGTGGTACCCTGAGCCACTGCTGGAACAAAAAAAAGGGAAGCCAACCTGGCTTCCCTTTTTTGTCTCTTGCTGTCGCCTTTCGCTATGCGACTTCCTTCATCTCGAGTGGCGCCGCCCTCTCTCCCGGCTCGGCCGGCACCAGCGCAATGTCGAGCACTTGCTGCAACGTCTCCACTGGATGGAAGTCGAGCACGTTCCGCACTTCTTCCGGAACATCCTCAATGTCCGCCTCATTGCCCTTCGGCAGAATGATGGTCTTGATGCCCGCGCGATGAGCGCCGAGCACCTTCTCCTTCAAGCCACCGATCGGTAGCACACGTCCGCGCAGCGTGATCTCGCCCGTCATCGCCACTTCCTGGCGCACGGGACGCTCGGACATTTCTGAAACCAGCGCGGTTGCGATCGCGATGCCGGCCGATGGACCGTCCTTTGGAATTGCTCCCGCCGGAACGTGAATGTGCGCCTCGATCGCGCCCAACCTGTCACGTGGAATTCCGAGCAATGCCGCGTTATTGGTCGCATAGGTAAAGGCGGCCCGCGCCGACTCCTTCATTACATCGCCAAGCTGACCAGTCAGGATAAGCGACACCGCACCGCCCGGTCCAACTGTCTCGGGGCCGTCGGTCTGACGATTTCCGTAGTACCGGCGGATCGAAGCCTCGACGAACATGATGTCGCCGCCCATCGGCGTGTAATACATGCCGGTCGCGATGCCGACCTCGGCTTCTGCCAGCGCGTGCTCGGGATGAACCCGCGGTCTGCCGAGCAACTCGCGAACTGTTTCGGCGTCGACAGTATGCTTCACGTCCTCGCTCGCCGCGATCTTGCGCGCCAGCTTGCGCGCCACCGCACCGATCTGCCGCTCCAGTTGTCGCACTCCACTCTCGCGAGTGTAATTCGACACGATCGACATGATTGCGTCTTCGGTGAAGGTGATGTCCTTGTCGCTGAGACCCGACTCCTCGAGCTGGCGTGGCAGCAAATACTTCTTCGCGATCTCTGCCTTTTCCTTCTCGGTGTAGCCGGCGAAATCGACCGTCTCCATGCGATCGAGCAGCGGACCCGGAATGTTCTGCACGAAGTTCGCGGTGGCGATGAAGAGCACCTCGCTCAAATCGAAGGGAATTCCGAGATAGTGATCGGTGAATGTGTCGTTCTGTGCGGGGTCGAGTACCTCGAGCAACGCGCTCGCCGGGTCTCCCTGGAAAGACGTCCCGAGCTTGTCGACTTCGTCGAGCAGGAACACGGGGTTCTTGGTGCCCGCCTGCTTGATGCCCTGGATGATCCGACCAGGCATTGCGCCGACGTAGGTGCGGCGGTGTCCGCGGATGTCCGCTTCGTCGCGCGCGCCACCGAGCGCAACGCGCACGTACTCGCGTCCGAGCGACCTGGCGATCGATTTGGCGATCGATGTCTTACCGACGCCTGGCGGCCCGATGAAGAGCAGAATCGGGCCTTTCGCCATCGCGCGCGACTTCGCTTCCACTTTGTCGGTGATCGGCTTGTCGCCTTTCTCACCGATCGCGAGCGACGGATTCGCATCGTGCCGGTCTTCGAACAATTTTGCGGCCGGAACTTCGCCCGACTTCTCGACTTCATCCGCCAACTGTGACGCGCGCAACTGTCTCACGGCGAGGAACTCGAGTACACGATCCTTAACGTCCTTGAGACCGTAGTGATCGTCGTCGAGAACCTGCTGCGCGTGCTTGAGATCGAGCTGGTCGTCAGAGCGCGTATTCCACGGCAGCTCCGCGATCCATTCCAGATACGTGCGAATGACCTGCGCTTCCATTGACTCACGGCCGGCGCGCTCCAATCTGCCGAGCTCGCGCTCGACTTCCGCGCGCGCTTCCTTCGGCAGCTCGAGTTTCGCCAGCTTGTCGCGCAGCTCGGTGATTTCCTTGCTCGAGTCGTCGTCGCCGAGCTCTTTCTGGATCGCCTTCAGCTGCTCGCGCAGATACATCTCGCGCTGCCGCTCTCCAAGCTCTTCCTGCACCTGCGACTTGATGTCTTCCTGTGCCTCGAGCAGTCCGACCTGACGCTGAACGTGCACGAGTACGCGACGCAGTCTTTCCTCGACGCTGAGAGTCTCGAGTAGTCCCTGCTTCTCGGGAACCGGCAGCTCGATGTAGCCGGCGACGAGATCAGCGAACCGTCCCGGATCTGTCACCGAATCGAGCACCTGGTGCACGACTTCTTCGGGTAATCCGCGTCGTTCGCCCAGCTCTGCCGCGCGCTCGCGGGTCTCCTTCTGTAACGCCGTGAACGCAGGATCGTTTTCCGTTTGAGGAGTCATTTCCTCTGCTGGAACGATGACCGCGCTCAGATAGCCGTCAGCCTGTGAGTACTGAAGGGCGGTTGCGCGCTGTTCGCCCTGCAACAGCAACTGCACACCGCCGAGGCCGCGCTGAATCTGACCGATGCGCGCAATGACACCCATCGAATACAGAATGTCTGCCGTCGGCTCTTCGGTGTTGTCGCGCTGCGCAACGGCGAATACAACCCGATCACCCTTTAGCGCAGCTTCGATCGCGCGAAGTGTGGACGGCCGTCCCGCGGCGATGGGCTGGGTTAATCCCGGAAAAATTACCGTTCCCCTTAACGGGAGAACGGGGAGTGTTTGACGTTGTGCCATTGTCCTTCCAAAGCCAAAAGCCTTATTTAGATACTACTTTACAGCTCTCCCATACTGCATCTTTTGCTCTCGTGGATTTACGCCAGCCAGGCATGAAGTGCAACACAGAAACTGCTGATTCGACGCGGCGACATGCCAATTAAGCCTGAAGACGAACTGGGCACGCACGTCGCCGAAGTCCTCTCTGCAAACTATGAGCTAGAGGACGAAGTCGGTCGTGGCGGAATGGGCATCGTCTATTGCGCGCGCGACCGCCGGCTGAAGCGCGAAATCGCGATCAAGGTTCTGCCGCCGGAGCTGAGCTTCCGCGCTGACATTCGCCAAAGATTTCTCCGCGAGGCGGAGACGGCGGCGCAGCTGAATCACCCGAACATCGTTCCGATCTACACCGTCGAAGAGCGAGACAACCTCGTGTACTTCGTGATGGCCTACATCAAAGGCGACAACCTCGGTGTGCGTTTGCAGCAGCACGGCCCGCTGCCGGCGGTCGAGGTGCGGCGCATTCTAAAGGAAGTCGCCGAAGCGCTCGCCTACGCTCACCATCGCAACGTCATTCACCGCGACATCAAGCCCGACAACATCATCATCGATGAGGAAACGGGCAGGGCGATGGTGACGGACTTCGGTATCGCGCGCGCTCTCACAGATAGTGGCGACTCGCGGCTGACGGCGACCGGAATGGCGATCGGCACACCCGCTTACATGTCGCCGGAACAGTCCGCCGGTGATCGCGCAATCGATGGTCGGAGCGACATCTACTCGCTCGGCGTCGTCGGATATCAAATGCTCTGCGGCCAAACGCCGTTCGTCGCCAGCAACACGCCTTCGATGCTGGTGAAGCATTTGTCGGAACGCCCAGTTCCGGTCGACGAGCGGTGGCCCGACATACCGCCGGATCTTGCGCGGGCCGTGATGATGGCGCTGGAGAAGGATCCTGACGACCGCTTCCCGAACGCCGCCGCGTTTGCCCAGGCGCTGACGGGCGGATCGATGCCGACGCTTGCGACGCGCGCGTCGACTGCCGCCACGCGTGAGCAGCAGCGCGACATCGCGCCGACGAGCGCTCCAAACTTCCGCGACTACGCCGAGCAATCGGTTCGCGATTATGCGGGCTCGCGCTACGGGCGCACCGGCACCGGCGCCGCTGCTTACCAGCCGCGCCAACCGACGCCGGAGGAGCTGAGCAAGTGGAACGCACCGATGGTGGTTTCGTTCCGTCGCAAGCTCGCGCCGTACCTCGCAGTGAACGCGATCCTCGTTCCGATTTCGTTGTTCTCCAATCACGATTTCATCGCCCTCACGGTGATGTGGACGGTGTTTCTCGCTTTCCGCTATTCCAAGCTCTGGGCAGCGGGATACGATTGGCGCGATGTCTTTCGTCAGCCGCGCGATCGCCTGATCTTCGACGTCGCGGCCGAGACCATCGACGATGCACGCGCTCTTTTCGACGAGAAAAAGCGTGAGGAGGTTCGCCGCCGCGCCAGAGCACGTGGACAGGGATTGTTCACTCCGATCTCGCCGGTGCCTACCGCGCAGCCGTTCCAGCCGTATCCACGTACAGGTGGCCCGACCACGAGCCTGAGTCCCGTTCCCGCCGGTGCTCCGCCGCCGTTCGCGGATTCGCGCTACGGGTCCGCCATTCGCGACGCGGAGAGCGATCATCGCGAGATACATCGCCAGCTGCTCAACATGCCGCCTGACGACAGGGAGCAGATTCCCGAAGTCGCGACTTCGGCGGACGCCGTATTCCGCAAAGTTCAGCAGCTGGCTCTCTCATTACAGGACATGGATCGCAGCACCAATCGCGAGAGTCCGGAAGCCGTGGAGAAAGAGATCTCGACGCTGGAAGCGCAGGCTAATCCGCTCGACTACGGTGCCAGTGAACAGCGCGTGCGCCGTCTGGCGATGCTGCGTCGCGAGCGTCGGGCGCTGGCGGACGTCGCCCGCAAGAAGAAAGATGCGCAGGAAAAGCTCGATCACTGCCGCCAGCTGCTGCGATCGATGCGGCTCGAGCTGGTGCGATTCCGCACCGGCGGCTTGAATGCGCAACCAACCGGGCTGACGATGGTTACTCAGCAGGCGCAGAGTGTGGTGCGAGAGATGAGTTATCTCTCCGACGCCAACGCGGAACTAAACGCGCTCTGATTCTACGCAGCCTGCGCGGCACGCCCGTCGACACAACGAAATGAGAGCTGCCTTCACCGTAATCGCCGCACTCGGCGTCATCGCCGGCATCGTGGCGTGCGAAGGACAGCAGCAGGCAGCTTCGTCGCTCAGCACGTTGGCGGCCCCTGCAACGGCGAGTTCGACAGTTCGTGCTGGAGTGAGCGCGCAAGTGCCGGCTCCGCCGCCGGTGATGCACGTTCCGACACCTGACACTCTGCGCGGTCTCTATGTGAATCGCTGGGCAGCCCTCGGCAGCAAGCTCAGGGCTCTGATCGATGTCGCAAAGAAGACGGAGATCAACGCACTCGTCATCGATGTGAAGGATGACCGCGGATTCGTCCTCTATCCGTCAGACGTCAAGCTTGCGCACGAGATCGGCGCCGATACCGCCGATGGTCATTGGATGTCCCGCGCGAAAGTTCGTGCGGTGCTCGATACCATGGCGGCGAATAACATCTATCCGATCGCGCGCATCGTCGTCGCCAAGGACCCATTGTTGGCGCGCGCGAAGCTGGATCTCGCTATCAAGCGCAAATCCGATTTGGAGCCGTGGCTGGACAAGAACGGCAATCCGTGGCTCGATCCACATCACCGCGAGATCTGGCAGTACGCTGCCGATCTCGCCCGCGAAGCGTATCACCTCGGCTTCAGCGAAGTTCAGTTCGACTACGTGCGCTTTCCCGACGAGAAGAGACTGCAGGCCGAGGCGACGTACCCGCTCGCCAATGGCCGTGTGCGCGCACAGGTCATTCGCGAGCAGCTGGGATTTCTCAGAAGCTCGCTGAAGACGATTCCCATGCGCGTGACAGCGGATGTGTTCGGCTTAACCGCGACGGATACGACAGACATGGGCATCGGCCAGAAGTGGGAAATGTTCGTCGACCAGGTAGATGTCGTCCTGCCGATGGTCTACCCGTCGCACTTCGCGCGTGGCACTTACAAGCTGCGCAATCCAAACGCGCATCCCTACGCAACGATCGACAACGTTCTCAAAGATGCGATCGAGCGAACCAGACCAGTTGCGAACGCTGCCAAGATCATCCCCTGGTATCAGGACTTCACGCTCGGTCCGCCGCACTATTACGCCGAGCAGATTCGCGCGCAGAAAAAGGCCGGATACGACAACGGGTTCCAGAGCTGGATACTCTGGAACCCGAAGAGCAACTATACGGTAGCGGCCCTCGAGCCGCAGTCGTAGCGGTTAGCTGCTGCCGTTGCGGCGAGCGGCCATGCGCTCTTTCGCTGCGGCGAGATTCTTGTCGAAGGTGACCTGCTGATCGGCGGTCAGAATTGCGCGAATCTCAGCGGCCTGCTTGTTCTGCAGGTCCATCATCTTGGTCCGCGTCGCCTCGTCCATCGAGCCCGTCGCCTGCGCCGCTTTACGTAGCTCCAGCTGCTGCGGCACGTACTTCTCGCGAATGGTCTTGATCTGATCTTTCTGCGCGTCGGTCAGATTGATGTCCTTGAGGAGCCACTCACCCCGACCGCCACGACCTCCTGCACTCTGCCCGTCTTGCGGCTGCGTGCTCTGAGCAGCAGCCACCGTGGTCATGCCAACGCAAAGGGCAGCAGCCAGCGTGGCGACGCGAACTAACTTCATCCTCTCTCCTGATTATGTGTGTGGACGATGTGTCCGGGGGTTATACGCGGATTCGAGTGAAAGGGTTGGACCACTACCATCTCGAAAACCAAAGTCGTCAGCCTGAGTTAACTGTTGGCCGGTAGCAGTTGTTATACACGCATTCCGGGTGAATGTCGCGTTGACTGAGCGTATGAATACTCCCCGACTGCAGACTGTGCTTCTGCCAAGTGCCGACTTTGGTTGTGGAGAAGCCGGGCCGGCTAAGTAATTCCAGAATAAAGGGTTACATCGATAGGGCTAGCGCCTAGGTGAAAACCTGCTATTCTTCCCGCGCTAAAGGGCCGGCTCATCCGCCGGCTGGTTCGACGAGCCTTCTCCAACTCGTTCCGAGCGCCGCCTGTGACTGTACCCAGTACAACTCCGGAACTGGCGTCACCGATAACAGCAGCACCCGCCGAGCCGCTCTTTTTTCCATTGAGTTGGCTGCTCGAGCACGCGTCGGAACCGCTCAAGTACCGCGCAATCACTGAAGTCGCACAAGCGGCGAGTCCCTCGGCGGCGGAAATCGCCGCTCTTCCATACGCGCATCGGCCGGCAATCAAACTCGCCGTGACTCAGTCGCGCGACGGAATGTGGAACAGCTCGGTGCTGTCATTGCCCGGTAAGCATGCCTCGGACTTCGCGGGTATCGGAACGATTCCCGCGGTTCGCCGCCTTCTCGAGTACGGATGGGCGACTGATTCACCGCCGCTCGTTATGGCCCGTCGACTCCTCTTCCGTCTGCTCGCTGAAGACAACGACCCTGCCTTCACTTTCGAACAGGGCGGGAAGGTCAAGGACGAAGATCTCGTGCGTCGCACCCGTGGAATCTTCCGCGAAGCCGCGGCAGCGACGCTCGCACAAATGGGCTATGAGAATGATCCGCGTCTACGCGGCGCGGCGCGCCGCATCCTGGAGCGCACGCTCGGATATCTGAATTCTCCGCTGGGTGAGAAGCCGTGGATTCGAGTCGGCAACGCGCACGTCCTGGCGCCGGAAGCAGCGCCGGTCTCCATCTACACGCTGACGATGCTCGCGCACATGCCGATCTTCCGTCACGAGCACTTCAGCGAAGTCGAGCGCATCTACGATGCGATCACCCAGCCGCTGCCACGCCAGGAAATCGTGCAGCTGTACGGCAAGAAGATCGTGCCGCAACCGCACCTGATCATGGGTGACGTGCTGCCGCATCGAAACGCCCTCGAGGCCGACGTACCGTTCGCCTTGTTCTGGCTGGAGACGATGGCGCGCCTCAATTTCCTCCGCCGCAACGAAAACTGGCTGAAACTCCTCGAGCGTTTCGTCGACGATCGTGATCGCAACGGCATCTGGCATCCACACAAGGGAACGGATCGACCGACGACGTCGGATCCGTGGGCGTGGTCGGCGTTTCCGCTCGATGATGGCAGCGGTACCGAATCGAAATGGACGGACGTCACCTTCCGCATCGGCCTCATCGCCAGACTCCTCGGCAGAGAAATTGAATTGATTTGAGGCGATGACCGGACAGAGTCGCCGAGACTACCTGCGTCCCGGCGAGATGTTTCCCGCCGGCGATCTCGCTTATCGCGTGAGTTATCCGCGACTGCGGTCTGGAATAAAGGTTCGGGCAGTCGAGCGAGGAGACGCTAGTGCGCCACCGGTGTTGCTGGTCCATGGCTGGGGCTGCTCCGCCTACATCTTCCGTGAAAATATGCCGGCGATCGCGCGCGCCGGCTTCCGCGCCATCGCCATTGATCTCAAGGGTCATGGCCTGTCGGACAAACCACAACATCGCAATGAGTACACGATCGATGCATTGGTCGAACACGTGGCTGAAATCCTTGACGCTCTCGAGCTCGAACGACCGGTGCTCGCCGGACACTCACTCGGCGGATCGCTCGTTTACCATTTCGCATCACGTTATCCGGATCGCGCGCTGGCGCTTGCTTTGCTGTCGCCAGTTGGGCTCACCGGTGTGCCGTTGATGCACCTCTATCGTGCGCTCACCCCCGCGTTTTTGACTCCAGTCATGCGACGCGTCAAGCCGACGTTGGTGGTGAAAACGGCCTTGCGGCGCGTTTACGGAAAGCGCGCTCGCCCGACGCGACGGGATGTCGAGGAGTATCTGGCGCCATCGCAGTTTCCCGAATACGCAGGCGCGGTGCGTACGTTGCTCCATACTTATGACTGGCGGGCGGCCAACAATCGCGCGCTGAAGGTTGTCCAATTACCGGCGATTGGAATGTGGGGCAGCCTGGATCACCTGATGCCGAAGGATGGAATGGCGATCTACGTTCCGCTAATTCCGGGTATCGAGCTCAGGAGAATCCGCGACGCCGGACACATTGTCACCGAGGAAACACCGCACGAAGTGAATGAAGGACTTCTGCATTTGCTGGCTCGCGTAGAAAAAGAATGTCGTTCGAAGACCTGAAGCTCGTTCCCGAAGTTCTGGATGCGGTTCGCGATGCCGGCTACACGCATCCGACGCCGATTCAGGAGCAGGCGATTCCGGTCGCGCTTTCGGGTCGCGATCTGATCGGTCTTGCCCAAACCGGAACCGGCAAGACCGCCGGGTTCACGCTGCCGATCATCCACAACTTGCTGACAGCACCGTTGTCATCAGACGCAGCCGAGCGGCAACACCGTGTGCGGGTACTGGTGCTGACACCGACGCGAGAGTTGACTGCGCAAGTCGAGGCGAGCTTTCGCAAATACGCCAAGCACACCGATCTGCGGATCGCACCGATCTTTGGCGGCGTTGGGCTCGAGCCGCAGTCGCGTGCGCTGCGCGCGGGCGTCGACGTGATCGTCGCGACGCCAGGCCGACTGCTCGATCATATCGAGCGCGGGAACGTCGCGTTCGACGATCTCGAGGTGCTGGTGCTCGACGAAGCCGATCGCATGCTCGATATGGGATTCGCTCCGCAACTCAATCGTATCGTCGATGAGATCCCACGTTACCGTCAAACGCTCCTGTTCAGTGCCACGATGCCGCCGGAGGTGGAAGCGCTGGCTCGCAAGTATCTGCGCAAACCGGTGGTAATACAGGTCGGTCGCCGCAGCGAGGCTGCGAGTGCCGTCACTCATGCCGTGTATCCGGTGCCGCGCGAAAGAAAGTGCATGCTGCTCGTGCAGTTGCTGAGAAAGCCGGAAATGGATTCAGTGCTGGTATTCACTCGAACCAAGCACGGCGCGGATCGTGTCGTTCGAGATCTCGGCGACGAAGGGATTCCGGCGACGGCGATGCACGCCGACAAATCGCAGAACGAGCGGACGCGCGCGCTCGAAGATTTCAAAAACGGAAAAATTCGGGTGCTGGTGGCGACCGACATCGCGCAACGCGGGCTCGACATTTCGGGAATCAGCCACGTGATCAACTACGACGTGCCGCAACAGCCCGAAGATTACGTGCATCGCATTGGGCGTACGGGGCGCGCGGCTGCCAGCGGCGACGCATTCACCTTCATGTCACCGGATGAAATCTCGACCGTGCGCGCCATCGAGCGGACGATCGGAAAGCAGATTCCGCGCATCTCGGTTCCCGGCTTTGATTTCGGAACGACGACTGAATCGCTTGCGCCCGACTCCAACGGGCCGACCTTCGACTGAAGGAACTCGAATCGCTAGTGTCGCACTCGACCAAGTCGCGAAACGACGATGGTGTCCAGCGCCGAGCCTTTGCGTACGACGAGGCTGAGGTTCGCAGCGCCATAGCCAATACCGGTTGCCGCGTACGTCATGCTGCTTCGATTCGATGTAATCCTCACGCCATGCTCCGTACCGACCGCCGCTCGGCGTACGGTAGTCGTATCGACTAAAACGGATACCGATGCGTCGACCGTATCGATTTGCACAGTCGACTGAGTGGTGCGTGCGATGGCGAGGTGTCGAGCGGCGGCAAATACCGATTCGATCTCCGTAATTGCCGCGCGAATGCGAATGCGGTCGAGCAGATCGATCGTCGTTGGCATGGCGATGGCGGAAACAACGGCGAGAATGCCGATGACAATGGTTACCTCGATTGCGGTAAAGGCGCGACGCAGCTGGCGCTCCTTCCAGATGGATATGTCGGTGGGTACCATACGGTATAAGCTCATGTTGACGCTGATCGGATCTATCCGGATGCATTCATACCGTTTCACTGCAGGATGAGACTACTATCGAAGACCGTTGTCGCGTGCGTGGTGGTCGCCGCATGCGCGCCGTCACGCCAGCCTGAAGTACCAGCCCCAACTCCGCTGCCAACAGCACCACCGTTTCGGATGGACACGGCGCGGAGTGCGAATCAGGTCCCGCCATTCAGGTCGGAACCGCTCATCGCCTGGGGGCCCGCGCCGGAAGGCGTCGCACACCCTGAGCGCGAGCGCACCTATGATCTCCAGCATCAGCGGACGACCGTGCGCTTCGACTGGCAGCGCCACGCAGTGGTCGGCTCGACGACCCTGACGATCGCCGGACTTCCCGGCGCTGCGCCGCTGCGCACCGCGGTGATCGATGCCGGCGACATGACCATCCGGCGCGTGACCTCCAACGGTGCAGCGCTTCGCCACGACTATCACGACAACGAGCTGTCGATTCAGCTCGCGCGTCCGCTGCTCGCCGACCAGAAGGTTTCATTCACGGTCGAATACGAGGGCGTGAATCGAACCAAGGGCGCCTATTTCCGTCCCGCCAAGCACATCGTCTGGACCCAGGGCGAAACCGAAGACAACCATTATTGGGTTCCGACCTACGATTTCCCCAACGACAAAACGACTTGGGAGTTCTACATCTGGACGGCGAAGGACGAGCGCGCGCTTTCCAATGGTAAGCTCGCCGGATCACGCGCGGTCGGCGACAGCGTTGAATGGCACTGGGTGCAGGACAAGCCGGCATCCACTTATCTGATGACGTGCGTGATCGGCAACTACGTCGTGCTCCAGGATAAACCGTGGCGTAACGTTCCGATTGGTTACTGGACATACCCGGATTCGGTTGCTGCAGCCTGGCGCGGTTTCGCCAAAACTCCACAAGCGGTCGATGTCTTCTCACGCAAGACGGGCGTGGCGTATCCGTGGGCAAAGTACGATCAGATCGTCATTCCCGAATTTCAGTACGGCGGGATGGAGAACGTTACCGCCACGTCGCAGAACGACGCCGAGATTTTGCACCCGGCGTGGTCGGAGCCGCAGGCAAACAGCATCGACTTGATGTCCCACGAGCTCGGCCACCAATGGTTCGGTGATCTGCTTACCACCCGGAATTGGGCGAACATCTGGCTGAATGAAGGCTTCGCGACCTTCATGGAGGAGATTTTCCACGAAGAGAATTTCGGTGTCGATGAAGGCGCCTACGATCGACTGTTGGCGCAGGAGCAAGCGGTCGAAGGCGATCGGCGGGCTCGGCGACCGATCGTATGGGGCAAGTGGAACAACGATCCGATCGAGGTCTTCTTCACCGGCCATATCTATCAAAAGGGCGCCACCGTTCTTCAAATGCTGCGTCACCAGTTCGGTGACTCGCTGTTCTGGAAGGGAATCAATCACTACATCACGTCGCACGCGTACGACAACGTCGTGTCCGACGACCTTCGGAAGGCGTTCGAGGAAACCACCGGCCGCGATTTGAAAGCATTCTTCGATCAGTGGGTGTACGGCGCCGGGTTCCCGGTCTTTCAGGTATCATCGAACTACGACCGAGCATCGGGCCGACTCACAATCGACGCGCGTGAGGTCCAACCTCGTGACAGCCTCACCGGTTTCTTCGACGCTGATGTCGACGTCGAGGCACGCACTGACAGCGGCGTCGTCGATTTCGTCGTTCCGGTGCGCAACGGTACCGGCGCAGCAGGCGTCAATCTCAAGGCACCGCCGCGCTCGATTCGCTGGAACAAGGGAGACTGGATTTTCGATCTCGCGGATTTTCCGCGGTCTACAGCCATGCTCCAGTATCAACTGGTTCACGACGATGACGTGCTTGGCAGAATCGAAGCGGTGCAGCTACTCGGTGAACGGGTAACAGATCGCGACGCCCTCGACGCGCTGAGACGTGCTGCACGCAACGACCGGTTCTGGGCGGTGCGTGCACACGCCGTCGGTGCGCTCGGGGCATGGGGCAGCGATACCAGCAGAGCGGCCGCGTCGCCGATGCGCAACGTAACTGACGCGCTGATGGCGGCGACGCGCGACATCGACGCGCGCGTTAGAGAGGAGGCAGCTTTCGCGCTCGGCAGCCTCGCCGTGAGCGGAGTTCCGGCGCGCGACATTGCAATCCGACTGCGACAACTAGCGCGGGACGACCCCAGTTATTACGTGCGTGGCGCCGCGCTGGCCGGCGACATCCGCGTCGAGAAAAACGCGGCGCTTCCGCTCGCCAAGCAGCTGATGGCGCCCGAAATGTGGGAAAACGTCAACCGGCGGGCAGCGATCTCTGCGCTGAAGGAGATCGGCACTCCGGAAGCGCAGCAGTTGGTTCAGCAGTACAGTACCGGCGATCAATAAACAACCAACGGACAAATGCAAATCAGCATCGAATACTGCGTCGTTTGAAACTACCAGCCACGTGCCTCCAGTTTGGCGGCAGAGATCAAGCAGCGCTTTCCAGAAGCGGAGTTGAAGATGATTCCGTCGAGGGGCGGGCGTTTCGAAGTGATTGCGGACGGCGTCCCCATCTTTGAGAAATCGAAGCTAGGCAGACACGCCAAACCCGGCGAGATTATGTCATTGCTGCAGCAGAAGGCGTGATCCCTGACCGAATCCGCAACGCCTATTCGGGGCACCGTTGAGCTGTCGGGGTGTACGAGGTATTCGTCCTAAACAGAGGACATTCGGGCAGTGTTGGCGCTGCCAAGATGTAATATAAGTTCTTTAGCACCAACAACTTAGCCAATCTGCTCGCAGCTGGCACCGAGCCTGCCTTCTAAAGGGCCATGATGCAGTTCATGCGTTTCATTTCGACTCCTTCTCGCCTTCGCGCGCCGCTTGCCGGCCTGGTCGGGCTCGTCCTCGTGGCGGGTGCCGCCGAGGCTCAGCGTCCGGTTCCGCAGAAGCCGAAGACTCAGCAGACGCAGCGTCGGGACCAGGTTGTACCGCCCGGATTTTTCCCTCCGCCCGGTATGTGCAGAATCTGGCTCAACGATGTACCCGCGAGTCAGCAACCGGCTCCTACTGACTGTGCATCCGCGGTCAGAAATCGTCCAGCCAACGCCAGAGTGCTGTTCGGCGACGAGCAAAAAGGCAAGAAAGGAAAATCGAGCAACAGCAAGTCGAGCACACCCGACGAGCTCGTTGATTTACTGAGGAGGATTTCACGATGAAGGTCTTTGCCTTCACATTGGCCCTTGCTGGTGTCACCACCGCCGCGTCGCTGAGCGCGCAAGCTGTTCCACGCCCCGGCACGGTCATCACCAACACCGGCCAACGCGGTACTGACTGTACCTACAACCGCACGTCCAACAGTGTCGGCGACATCATTTTTGGTCGCACCAACCTCAATACCAATTGCCGCGACGTTTACTCGCGCGTCGATGGTGGGTGGTATCAGGTCGGCAACGGACGCAGTCCGATTTACGAGCGCCGTGTTCGCGACAACTATGGATACCTGATCATTCAGCGCGCACGTCGTAATCCAAACGGAACCTTCACCATTCTGAACACTCGCGTTGCCAACGAGAACGACAAGGAATGGGTAAAGGAACAGAAGCGGCAGCAGAAGGCGTACGAGAAGGCACAGAAGCGCCAGCAGAAAGCGTATGAGAAGGCGCAGAAGCGAAACGGCAGCTACGGCTACGACCGCGGTGACGATCACGATCGCGATCACGACGGCGATCGCAGACTACCGAACCGTTGACCTGGAACGCGGCATTCAGAATCGGGTAGACAAAGGAAAGGCAGAGACTGAAGTCTCTTGAAGTCATAGCGACGGTCCCAGTGGATGAGAGTCCCTGGGACCGTTTCGCATCGGGTGCGATGTATGCACTTTTCAGGTGCGCATGCAGCGCATCGTAACCGACAGATACCTTCCGCCGGACCATCAGGCTTTCGTCGCTGCCGAGCCGGCGAGCGGCCGACTGATCGTCATCGCGCCAACTCGCGCTGCCTGCGAAACCATCGAGCTGGCGCTCGGCCTCCACATCGATACCGTTCTCGAGAAACAGCACGGTCGCGAAATCCGCGAGCTCGCCGCGGCTGGTAAAGGCTTTGGCATCGTCGCCGGTACCGGGACCGGCAAGACTCTGTCGATCAGGCCCATCGCCGAAACGATTCTACGGACGACCGAGCTCAAAGTCGGAGTCGTTAACCGCGAGCGCGAGGCAACACCGGAGACTCCGACGTGGAACGTCATCGTTGTCACCACCGGTATCGCGCGGCGCTGGTTTCAGGACGGCGACATTCTGCCGACCGATACGCTCGTGGTCGATGAGATTCACCAAACCTCGGCGGAGCTCGAGTTGTGTCTCGCGCTCGGCAAACGGGTCGGATGTCGTTTCATCTGGCTGTCGGCGACTGTCGATCCAACGTTCTACGCGACTTATCTGCACGCAGCGGCGGTGCTGGAGAGCTCAGCGTTCGATCCGGCGAAGGCGGCTGAGGTGAAGATCGTGCGCAAAGAGCCGCTGACCTTTCTCGACGACCGCTTTCTGCAGCAGGTGGTGAAGGAGCGCCGCGGCGTCGGGATGTTCTTGCCGACGCGCGCCGGTGTGGAGGAAGCCGCGGAACTGGTGCAAGTGCGCTTTCCGCGCATCAACAGCGCTTTTTACCATGGCGGTGAGCCGATTCGCATCATCCGCCCGTTTCTGGAAGGTGAGGAGACCAAGCCTTACTTCCTGGCGATGACAGCGGCGGGACAAAGCGCGCTCAACGTTCACGGTCTCGACACCGTGATCATCGATGATACCCGGTTCAGCAACATCATCGAGCGTGGAAAGAACGTGTTGACGCGATTACACCTCGGCGCCAATGAAATCCTGCAGATGGCGGGTCGCGTCCACGGTCGAGTCGAGCGTGGACGCGTCTTCATTTTGTCGGATCGCGACATCCACTTCGCTTCACTGCGCCCAACGGCGCCGGAATTTCAGCTCGCCGGCGACTCCGAGCGGGTAGCGATGACGTGCGCGGACCTCGGTGTCGCCGCTGACCAGCTCGATTTGCCGGTGCCACTCGATCGAGTGGCTTATCGCAAGGCTGTTCAACTGCTCGAACGGCGCGGCATCATCGAGAACGGGCGGCTCTCGCGATACGGGAAGGCTGTCGAAGCAATGCCCGTCGATCGTCCCTGGGCGGAACTGTTGGTGAATGCCGACGACGAGCTCGTGCCATACCTCGCGGTAATGAGCTCGATCGAGTCGCTGCACCGTATGACCCGCGAGGACAGGGATCTATCGGACCTGGTCGTCCCGGGCAGCGATCACCTCACGTCGTATAACCTTTACGCCGAAGCGTACACCCACTGCGGCTACATCGGCGAAGTGTACGGTTTGCCTCGCCACCTCTTTGATGAAAGCATCGAGCGCTGGGCCGAACGTCGCGGGGTGCTGGTGAAAGCGATCGAAGATGCTGCGTTGGCGACTGCCAGCATCTATCGCAGTCTGGGAATGGAGCTGCCGACGAAGATGGTGTATGCGCGTGATCACATCTTCCGCAAGTTCACCGAACTACTCGCGCAGTACATGCCGTTCGATCTGGTGATCGACGAGCAAACCGCCGACGGAAACGAAGCGCGGGTGTCGAAGACCAGCGTGTGTGGCAGCTGGGGTGCGATTGCCGGATCGCTGCGCTATTTCGCGGATCGCTCAGGAATTCCGCGGGCGGCGATCGAAGGAACGCAGATCCCGATGGAGCTGATTCGGCGCTACGCCACGCGCGGCAAGTCGCAATTGATGTATGATCCGCGCCGCAAGCACGGTCCGCTGATGATCAAGACGACGCTCGATTATTTCGGTTTCGAGCTGGAGAGCGAGCTGGAAACGGTAGACGAATTTCCACGTGATGAAGCTGTGGCAGCGCGACATCTACTGGCGGAAGCGGTCGCGCGCGGCGAGGCGCGACATCACGCGGTGAAGAAAAATCGGGAGACGATCGAGGAAATCCGCGAAGCGTACAAGCGATCCGGTGGAAAAATTCCGCGACTGGGACTGCCCGAGCTGACCTCGCTTTACGAGCGTCAGTTGTCGGATGTGAATTCGATGGACGACTTCCGCGCCAAACGGCTCGTTGTCGACAGAAGTGCTTTTGTCTCGCCGGCGCTGCGCGACCAACTGGGGCGGTTGCCCGATCAAGTCACGATCCGAGACCGCGACATCGACATCGACTACGACGTCGAAGAGCGCAACGGCGATCGCATTGGCGTTGCGCGCCTCCGTCTGCCTGAGAAGCTTGCCCGGACATTGGTCGAGGAAGAAGTGCCTCGACTGGATCGACCGGTGAGATTCGTCGTGCTGCGAGGGCAACGCGGGGCAGTGCGGGCGGATTCGCTCGAGGAATTGCAGGAGAGGCTCGCCGAGCCGTGGTCACCCGACGAAGTCGTCGAATCAAGCGAAGATCGCGCGATGCTGTCCCGTGCCGAGCGAGAGGTGAAGGAGATCGCATCGGAGTTCAGGCGGCATCGGGGAGGTCGGCACGACCGACACCGTGATCGAGGTCAGAGATCAGAACGACGTCGGGGTGGACACGGCAAGCGCCGGCGCCGCCCTTAACCTTGTATAATCCGCGCATGCCCGATCAGATCTTCGCCAACCACTTCGGCGAGCACGCGAAAGTCATTGCTGCCTGTAACGCTCTGCAGAAACCATCAGATGGTGCTGCAGCAGCGATCATCGCCGCGCTCAAAGGCGGCGGAAAAGTCCTGGCATTCGGCAACGGTGGCAGTGCAACCCAGGCAAGTCACCTCGTTGAGGAACTGATTGGGCGTTTCAAGGAGACGCGCAGACCGTTGCCGGCGGTGTCATTGGTCTCCGATTCCGGCGTCGTCAGCTGTATCGCCAACGACTTCGGCTACGCCGCGTTGTTCGAGCGTCAGCTGGAAGCGCTGGCAACGAAAGGAGACGTCGCGGTAGGGATCACGACCAGCGGCAAATCAGAGAACGTGTTGCGCGGTTTTGCCGCGGCGAAAAAGAAAGGCGCAGTCACGATCGCGCTGTGTGGGCCGCAGGGCTTACAGGGCTCGAGCGCCGACCATGTCATTTCGGTGCCGAGCGATAACGGCGCGTACATCCAGGAAGTGCACCTGATGCTGTTGCACGTCTGGTGTATCGCAGTCGATGCGGCGATAAAGGCGGGGGAGCTTTAGGGGGAAGCGGGAAGCGGACGCGCGCCGGCCTAAACGAGGCTCAGATGCGGTCTTTCCTCGGAGACTGCGAGGGCATCTTCGCGGTACGACAGCCAACCCGTCGACGCATCCGTTACCAACTCCATTTCAGTACCCAACGGTAGGGTCAGATTCGGAGCTTCGTGACCAGCAGGGAAATCCATCAGGATCGGGCCATCGAAGTCGTGAAGGAGATCGAGCAGAAAATTCTCGAACTCGTCCTCTTCGCAGCGATCGAGTGAGAGGTTACCGAAGACAATTCCTTTGACCCCGCGCAACAAGCCCGCCGAGCGCAGGTGGACCAGCCGCTCGTCGACGTAAGACATCGGGTCGCGAGTTTCCTCGAGGAAGAGAATCGAGTCGCGAGTATCGATCTGGTACGGAGTGCCGATCGTTTGCTGAACGAGGCACAGGTTGCCACCGGTGAGGCGACCAACGGCGCGACCCGGTCGTACTGCGCGAACCGAGGATCCACCGAGTCTGACCTGCGGGTCAGGCTTCGTCAGTGCGGCGAGCAGAGAATCGACGGTTTGTTGGCCCGTCCAGAAAAGATCGTCGAGAGTGGGGCCATGAAAAACTCTGAGCTGGGCGCAGCGCATCAGCCAGAGATGAAGTGCGGTGATGTCGGAGTAGCCGACGAAGATTTTTGGATCGCGGCGAAAGACGCTGGGATCGAGATAGGGAATGATGCGAACCGCGCCGTAGCCTCCCGTGGCAGGGATCACCGCTTTCACGTCGGGATTGCTCCACATGCTCATCAACCTTTCCGCGCGCTCCTCATCCTCGCGATGGTGGAAATGGCGCTCGCGCTCAACATCGGGCTCGAGAATCACCCTGAAGCCGGCTTGCTCCATGACTTCGACGCCGCGGAGCAACCAATCGGGAGTCGGGGCGTATGAAGTAGCGACGACACCGATGGTGTCGCCTTTGACGAGGGGTGCGGGTCTGGACAGACCCGAGGGGCGCGGCGCAGAAATCGGCGCCGGCAGGTTGAAAGCGAACGGGGACGCGCTGTCGATTGGCGCGGGCGCCTGTTCGGCGGAATACGCTCCGAGTGATTCAGTCATCGTCGTTTCTCGAAGCGCACTATCGGTCAGCCACTACTAGATTCAAGGTATGTCGGATACGTCGGTGAAGGCTCCGGGCCAGCAAGAGACCGCCGCCCCCACCCATCGGAATATGCAGGCCAATACCCCAAACGGCAGTGGGGGAGCCACGTATTTTCGGAAAGGTTTCGGCTTGAAATCCGAGATCCAGTCCGAACTGGATTCCGACTATACGGGCCACCTGGTCGACCTCCTCAAAGCTCAGGAATACACGCTAACGGCTGGTGACGTAACCATCCGTTTGGCGAAGGAATTCGGCTTCTGCTATGGGGTTGAGCGCGCTGTTGAGTACGCCTATCAGGCCAGAAAGAAGTTCCCCGATCGTACCATCTACCTGGCGGGGGAGATCATCCATAACCCGCACGTGAACTCAAAACTGGAGGCGATGGGGATCCGCTTTTTACTGCCGGGAAGCGAGAAGGGGGAACCCGGAAGCGGTGGGGTAGACCGAGGGTCGAGGACCAACGGCATCGATAATCGCGGACTAAGTGAGGACTCGGACAACAGCATTGCCGCCTCTCGCGTCTCGCCTCTCGCCTCCAGCGCCTCGCCTCCCGCTGCGCACCTGGACTTCTCTGGCGTCAAACCTGAAGACGTCGTCATCCTTCCGGCCTTCGGCGTCACCATCAAGGATTTCCAGACTCTACGCACGATCGGGTGCGTGATGGTCGACACGACTTGCGGGTCAGTGCTCAACGTGTGGAAGCGGGTCGAGAGCTACGCGCGCGACGGGTTCACGTCGCTCATTCACGGCAAGTACTACCATGAGGAGACGCGCGCGACGGCGTCGCAGGCTGAGAAGTATCCGAACGGACAATACTTCATCGTGCGCAATCTCGAGGAAGCTCAACTCGTGTGCGACTTCATCGAAGGTCGACTCAGCTCGCAGGCGTTGATGGAGCGCTTCGCACATGCCGCCTCGCCAAGTTTCGATCCGGCGCGCGATCTTCGGCGCATCGGCGTCGCGAATCAGACGACGATGCTGGCTCGTGAGTCGCTGGCGGTGGGTGAGTTGATCGGTCAATCAATGGCGACGGCATGGGGCGAGGATTACGCGCGCGAAAATTTCCGCACCTTCGATACGATTTGCAGCGCCACTCAGGAGCGTCAGGATGCGGTCGTCGAACTGTTGCGCGAGCCCCTCGACGTGATGGTTGTAATCGGCGGTTACAACTCCAGCAACACGATGTCTCTCGCCGCACTCTGCTCCGAAACCGTGCGCACGTTCCATGTCGAGGATGCCTACGACATCGATCCCAACTCGCGGAAAATTCGCCATCGTCCCCTTGGATCGAAGGAAGAAATCGAGTCTTCCGACTGGCTGCCCGCGTCTGGTTCCGTACGCATCGGTATAACTGCGGGTGCGAGCACGCCCAACAACAAGATTGGCGAAGCGGTTGGCCGGATTTTCGCTACTAGGGGAATAGACCCCGCCACGATTCGGTAACAACCGGGCGACCGGTTGTGACCAAATCGGCCACGAACGTGGTCGAAGTATTGGACGGTTTCTGTTCCGAGTTGTACTTTCGGCTAGTGACTCGAAACTCACGTTCGGGGGTACCGTACGTATGGCAATCACACTGCAACCCGTGGAGGCTGAATGGACGTGTATGGTTCGGATACCGCCCCTGATGAAGAGGGCGCGGCGGGTAACAGCGGGGCACAGCCAACTCCTGATATCGGAAGCTGGTTTCAGCGTGGATCGACCAATGAGTCTGCGCTGAACGACCGAGGCATCGGGATCCCGGTCAACTC
Organism: Gemmatimonadaceae bacterium; assembly: GCA_035248505.1. Taxonomy (GTDB): domain Bacteria; phylum Gemmatimonadota; class Gemmatimonadetes; order Gemmatimonadales; family Gemmatimonadaceae; genus UBA4720. The sequence goes on from DATFHK010000125.1 coordinate 27,169, forward strand.
AATGCTGGACCGGGTGCGTGAAGCTGATGCCCTGACCTTCGAGGATGAGGAAGACACAGAAAACGCTGCTTGATCTTCTTCGCATTCGAAGAAAAGGCCCTCGATATTCGGGGGCCTTTTTCTTTGTACTATCGTAGTACACGTTCAAGGCAAGAACGACTTCGTCCGATTCGGACTCTCCGCCAACAATGCGTCGTTGAGCGCGTCGAGTTCAGCCTGAATCTCCGCGCCCTCGGCGTCGTCTCTGATCTTCGCCAGATTGGGCGCGAAGATGGCGCGCGCGACGGCGATCGAATCCTGCGCGCCCGCTACAGCGAGCACGTCGTTGGCCTCGATCACTTCCCGACCAAGTGGGGTTGGGATCTGTTGATCTCCGCGCCGGATTGCGAGCACTGTCGCGCCGGTGGCGCCACGCAGATTCAGCTGCGCGAGACTGCGACCGACGGCGATGCTTTCCGGCGCGACGCGAATCGCCACCGGCTCGCCCAAACCGGGAAGCACCAGGTTTACGTCCTCGAGCTTGTCTCCCTCCTGACTCTCTCCAGTCGACGCCATCTGGTGGGCAAGCGCGGATGCGATGATTTGCGCGCCGGCGCGCGCGTGACCTTGCAGATTCGCCGCGTTCCGCCACAACGCCACCAGCAACACCACCGTCAACAATGACAGAACCACCGCCCCCTGATGTGGCGGCAGAAACGGCTGGGTGATCGCAACGACTGGAATGCCGACCGCAATCACGACCGCGATCTGCACCAGGATTACCAGCGCGCGACGGGGAGCATCGGCCGGATCGACTTTGCCCTTCTGCGCCTCGGCGAAGGCGCGCCTCGCGAGGTGCAGGCCCAGCGAGCGCGCGCTGGTGATGATGCCATAGATCAACGGCGCCGCGATCAGACCGCTGACGAGAACGAGGACGAATCGCATCCGATCCGGCGGCAACGACACCATTCGCCCGACGATGTTCGAAACCCGGTCGATCTCCAAATCGACTCCGATCACGAGCGCAGTGAGCAATGCGGCGTCGACCAAAATGATGCGCACGATCCGTCGCGTCGCTGACGTTTCAGTTGGTACCCGAGGTGCACTGCGCACGCGCTCGATCCACGACGCGTAAAGTGCAGCGACGGTCTGGATCGGCTCCGGCAACCAGTGATCGATCTCGGCGGCGGCTTTGTTGGAGAGCTTGATCAGCAGCGGCGTGGTGAGGGTAGTGATCGCTGACACCGCAATCGCCGCCGGATAGATCCACGACGCGATGACGCCAGTGCTGACTCCGACGCTGGCAATGATGAATGAGAATTCGCCGATCTGAGCGAGACTCATCCCAGCCTTGATTGCGGTGCGGCGTCCGTGGCCGGCGAGGAATGCACCGATCGTCACCGCCAGCACTTTGCCGAATAGCACCGTCGCGGTCAGCGCCAACACCGCCGGCCAATGCGCGGCCAGTGCGACCGGATCGATGATCATCCCGACTGACACGAAAAAAATGCCCGCGAACATGTCGCGCACCGGTCGCACCAGCGTCTCTATTTCACGCTCGTGCCCGGATTCAGCGACGAGGGACCCAGCGATGAACGCGCCAAGCGCGACGGAGTAGCCGAATGAGAGCGCGAGCAACGCCGCGCCGAAACAAATGCCGATGCTCGCGACGAGCGTCGTCTCGCGCGAACCGATGTGCTGCACGTAGCGTATCGCACGCGGGACTGTGAGCAGGCCGAATCCAATCAGCGGCACCAGAAACATCACCAGTCTCACCGCGGTCAGACCGAGGTCGGTCGCCGAGAACGTGCCCGACTGGCTGAGCGTCGTCAGAATGGTCAGCAAAAAGACGGCGATCAGGTCTTCTATGATCAGAATGCCAAAGACCAATTCCGTCACCCGGCCCCTGACTTTCTGCTCTTCGAAAGCTTTGACGATGATGGTGGTACTGGAGATGCCGACGATGGCGCCCGTAAAAATGCTCTCGATTCGACTGAGTCCGAGCATTTGTCCGACGAAGTAGCCGACCGAGACCATGATCGTCGACTCGAATAGTGCGACCGGTCCGGCCTTTTGACTGACCGCTGCCAGCTTGCCGATGCTGAACTCGAGCCCGAGAGAGAACATCAGCAGAATCACTCCCAGCTCCGAGAGGGTGCGCACCGTCTCGAGATCGGCAACCAGCGGCACCGGCAGATGCGGACCGATGATCATTCCGGCGAACAGATAGCCGAAGACCACCGGCTGACGCAGTCGCTGAAATACGACGGTGGCAACAGCCGCGACGAGAAGTACGACCGCGAGATTCTGGAGGAAGATGAGCGATTCCATTATCGGCAGAATCTATTCAGGGTTCGCGTGCGCGACGCAACCGCAAAAAAAAAAGAAGGCCGCCCGTTCGAGGCGGCCTTCTCTTCGGGTGGGCCAGTTATTCTCCCGCTGCGCGGCGCCGTTTGGTGCGTCGCGGAGTGGCGGTTTTCTTCCGCGAGATCGGAACGACGTCGAGTTCCGCGGCGCGTTCCACTTCCGTCGGGGCGGCCGGAACCTGACGCGGTTGTTTGTAGCTGTAACGCTTTCCTTCGTAATTGCGGAACACCACCTCTTCGTCGGTGATCGATTCGACGTATTCCGGGAGGAGCGGCACTTTGCCTCCGCCACCCGGGGAGTCGATCACGAACTGTGGTACCGCGAGGCCGGATGTCCAGCCGCGGAGTGCCTGAATGATCTCGAGGCCTTTCTGCACGGTGGTGCGGAAGTGCTCGCCGCCGGCGACCTGGTCGGCCATGAATATATAGTAGGGCCGCACACGGGCCTTCAGCAGCTCGTGCATCAACTTCATCATCACCTTCGGGTCGTCGTTGACGCCCCTGAGCAGCACCGTCTGGCAGCCGAGTGAGACGCCGGCCTTCGACAGGCGATCGAGCGCTGCGACAGCCGCGGGCGTCAGCTCGCTCGGGTGATTGAAGTGGACGTTCATGAAGATCGGATGATACTTCTGCACCATCTCGCAGAACTCCGGCGTGATGCGCTCCGGCAAATGCGAGGTGATGCGGCTGCCGATCCTGATGATCTCGATGTGCGGGATCGCTCGCAGCTGCTGGAACAGATACTCCAGCCTGCGATCGCTCAGCATCATCGGGTCGCCGCCACTCATGATGACGTCGCGGATCTCGGTATGCTCACGCAGATACTGGAACGCCGACTCGTACTGATTGAGTGGAATCTTCTCTGGATCGCCGACTTTCCGGCGGCGGGTGCAGAACCGGCAATAGGATGCGCAGACCGGACTCACCAGAAACAGTGCTCGGTCGGGATAACGGTGCGTGATGTTCGGCACCGGCGAGTCGCCGTCTTCATCGAGAGAATCGATCACGCCGTCGACGACATCGAGCTCCTCGACAGTCGGGATGTACTGGTTCCACATCGGATCGCCGACTTCTTTGATTTGCTCGAGCGCAGCGGGAGTAATGCGCATCTGGAAATTGTCGAACGCGGGCTTTAGTGCCTCGACGTCGATAGCATCGTGGCCAAACTTCTCAGCCAGCTTTTCCAGAGTTGCGATGCTCTGATCCCTGATGATTTGCTGCCATTCGCTCATGCGAGTACCACTCCGGCCCCCTTAAGGGCGTTGTAGATGACCGAACTCAACCCAGTCCTGACAAACGAAGTGTCTTTGCCCAACGCTCCACGTGATCGTCCTGCGGCCGGGCCAGCGCGCAGTCGCAAACC
>DATFHK010000126.1:0-3806 GCA_035248505.1 Gemmatimonadaceae bacterium
CCGCCGCTCAGATGGCCGAGATAGACCTTGCCTTTGACTTTGCCCTCGAGCAGCGTCGCGATCATGTTCCGCACGCGCTCCTGCCCCACGCTCGTGTGCGTGACGCCGATGAAGCCGAGCACGACAATCATGATCAATCCGAAGAGGATGATCGCGCTGCCGATGGCGATGCGGAGACGGCGGGTCACTGGGCGGGACGAGGGAAGCGGGACGCGGGAAGCGGTGCTTTAGAAAGCCTGACCGATCGCGAAGCTAAAGGTCAGCTTGCTCCGTAGACTGTTGTCCTTCGGCGGCTGATACGTCGAAGGACATGCGTTGCCCTCCTCCTGGCTGATAACACTTGGATCGCCATTCATGTCGTACTTGATGTGTGTTCTGATCTCGTTAAATGGGCTGACGCACAAAAGCTCACCGCCCAGATTGGTCCCTTCGAAGTAAATGGGTCCGGGCGGCCGGCGGTACGGATTGTACCCCACTGCTAGACGCACAGGTCCTACCGGAGAGAACGCCGTAAGTTGAATTCCCGGCGTCACTTTGAGCTTCACTTCCTTGAGCTGGCGGGTACCTCGGTTCCACACTTCGCCGGCGTCCGTGAACAGCGTCCACTGGAGCAGATCCGAAAGGAACGGACTGCGCATCCGAAGCTCCAGATTAGCGACCGCCAGCGAGTTACCTCCGACAGGCACCACGCGCCGCGGCCCCAGGGTATCGGCTGGCTCCTGCCTTAGAACTGTGTCTCGTGTTCCGTCCGGTTGCTCAATGAAGAACGCTTCGTACGTGCCCGAGATGTAGATCAGCGAGCCGAGCTCGTTCTGTGAGAATCCGCGAACCGTCGTCGGACCGCCCGCGTACAATCGTTCCTGCGGCGGAATGAATCCGGTCGCCGACTCGACGTTGCGACCGAAGACCGAGCCGCCGCGAATTCGCATCGCCAGCACTGCGCTGCCAATCCCGATGTAGCGCGAGGCGTCGCCGACCAGCTTGTTGAATTGAAGATCCTTGTTGGAAAGAATCGCCGGCGACGAATGGCGTGCCTCGAGTCTGATGACCGAGCCTCTCGTCGGCGACAGCAGGCTGTTCGAGTTGTCGCGTGTGACCGCCAGACTCAAAACCGCCAACTGCTGCGTTCGCTGAACTCGCTCACGCTCGGCCGCTTCGCAAAGATTGAACACTGCGCAGAAGAGTGCGGGCTGCGCTTCCGTGCGACCGAGATCCATCGAGTATGTGAGATTCACCGGCGTCCGCGTCTGACTGCGCCAGATCACCGACGCCGCGCCACCGACCGAAGTCGTCCGCAGGTACGCATTGTACTCCGAGACGCGCTGACTGTAGATGGTGAGCGTCGGCACTGTGCGCAAACCGAGGAACACCGGCTGTCGAAGCGTGGCGCCGGCATAGTAGTTCAGACGATTGCTGAACACGTCCTTCTTGGCGGCAGGACAAACCTCCGGCGACCAGTCGAGCGGCCGGCCGATTCCGATCTTCGACACGCGCGAGTTGATATCGAGCCGGCGCGCGCCGTTCAGAAAGTTGAAGTCGGTGTACTCGCCGGTGATCCGGAAGCAGTCGAGCGTGCCGTAACCCGCGCCCACGCGCGCCGCGTGCATCGGCGCTTCGGCGAGATTCACGTAGAGGGTGACGACGGAATCTGCCGCGCTGTCCGGCGTGATCGAGACGTGTTGATACGCCTCTGTCTGGTAGATCGCGCGCTGGGCGTCGATGATCTCACTTTCGCGGAACAGCTCGCCCGAGTCGAGTCCCATGATTTGTCGCACCACGCGCGCCGGGATCTGCTGCTTCTTTCCCGACATCGGCGTGACCTCGATTTTGATGGCGCCGATGGTCGTGCGCGGACCTGGCGAGACGGCGAGGGTGTCAACCGCGCTCAGTGCGCTGTCATTTAACGCGTAACGATTGGCGGCGTCTGCGCGCGGATAGCCGCTGTCATGCAGACGCTGGCGAATTCTGTTCGCCACAGTGTCGAGCACGGTGCGGTCGAAGCGCATGCCCTCGCGCACCCGCACGTCGCGCAGCAATCGCTGACCACCGGGCACGGAGTCGAGTCCGACCACCGTGAATCCACGGAGAATCATCGGCGGCCCTTCGTTGATGGTGAAGGTGACCGCTACTGCCCCGGGTGCGAGCACCGTGACCGCGGTATCGACAGTCACGCGCGGGAAGCCGCGACGTCGATAGAGAATGATCAGGCGCGCCCTGTCGTTCGGAAGCTCGGCGCGGTCGAGACAATGTTTGGTGGTGAATGGGAGATGCAGAAATCGCCTCGCCCACGACGACGGCGTCGTGACGATCGCGCGCGCCAGCTCGGCGTCGGACAGGGCGTGATTGCCGTTGAAGTTGAGCTGCAACACCTCGAGGTCCCCGCGCTCGCACTCGATGTCCTGCGCGCCGGCGCTGACCAGCGGAGTCGCTGCGAGGATGGCGAATGCAGTGAGGAGCCCGAGTTGAACCCGGGTCAGCTTCACCCTTTCAGTGCGCGCGCTCCCGGCGGTTGGCCCGCTGGCAGCTCGCGCGCGTAGTGCGTCTCCGTCTCCGGTTCGGTGCGATCGCCCAGCATTCTGCGTGGCGGCGTGGTCGGCGCCCGTTGTAATTCGCCCTGAGGAACCAGCGGCGTGCGCTGGATTAAGAGTTGCACAATGTAGAAGCCGGCCAAACCCGTGGCGATGCCGACGCCGATTGCGGGTAGCAGATCCTTGGCGCCCAGTCGGCGGCGATAATAGTATTCTGCGCTCACGATGAGGCCTTTTTGGGTGCGCGAAAGTTCTCGTATTTCGCCCCTTCATGTCAACCGTCAGGGCACACCATGCGGCGACTAATCCTCTTCGTAATACCCGCACTTCTCAGCTGTGGTGGCGGTGGTGAATCATCAGCTCCTCAACGCAAAACTCTCATCGACTCGCGCGACACCTACGATCCGCGATCGATGGATCCGGCACTCAGCACCGATGTTCCGACAGGCCGCGCGGTCGCCTACATCTTCGACGGACTCACACGCTTCACTCCCGACGCAAAGGTCGTCCCCGGTCTCGCCAAATCATGGGACGTGACACCTGATGGTCTCACCTACACGTTCCATCTCCGCAGTGGAGTGAAGTTCCACGACGGCTCTCCATTCACTGCCAAAAACGTGGTCTCGACTTTCCAGCGCGTCCTCGATCCTAAGACGAAGGGCGGCCGCGGTTGGCCACTATTTCCAATCAAGGGCGCCGAGGATTTCGCCGGAGGCAAAGGACAGTCGATCACCGGTCTCACAGCACCCAACGACACCACCGTCGTAATCACGCTCAAGGAGCCGCTGGCGATCTTCCCCAAGATGCTGGCGATGCCGGTTACTTCGATCGTTCCCGACAAGGCCGGCAGTGATTTTGGGCAGAAGCCGATTGGCACCGGTCCCTGGAAGTTCGTCGAGTGGAAGCACGACGATTATCTCAAGTTCGCGAAGAATCCAGACTACTTCGACGGTGCGCCAAAATCAGATTCTCTGATGGCACGCATCATCCCCGAGATGAGCACTGCCACCGCCGAGTTCGAGGCCGGTAACGTCGACGTGCTCACGGTTCCCGATGAAACGGGTAAATCCTGGGAAGCGGATCCGGACAAGAAAAAACTTCTGCAATCGGCGCCCGCGCTCAGATTCTGGTACGTCGCCATCAACACCACCCGCGGTCCGCTCTCCGATGTCCGTGTCCGACAGGCACTCAACTACGCCATCGACGTCAACACGATTCTTAGCGCGGTGATGGCTGGTCGCGGCACCGTCGCCAACGGAGTGATCCCGCCCAGTCTGC
>DATFHK010000127.1:0-11791 GCA_035248505.1 Gemmatimonadaceae bacterium
TACCTCCCCCGCGCCGCCCTCAAACAAAACGTTGTCTGGTACCACGACCGCCGCTCGTCCGTTAATCGCAAGTAGCGTCTTCACATGCTGGACAAAGTTGAGCTGTTTATTCTTCGTCGTTGCCCAGAAGTCTTCGCGGTAAACCTCGAGTTCCTGACGTTCTTCCTCTCCAGTTTCATTCACTACTCGAATAGAAGACTTCTTACCGAATGGTGGATTCGTCAGCACAACGTTGAAGCGTTTTGCGGGATCACTGGCCAGGCTGTCGTGTCCGCCGAGAATGGGAGGATCTATAGCCTCGCCTCCAGCGGGACCGATTCCGTGAAGCGTCAGATTCATTGCGCACAAGCGTGCCACGGCATCGGTCAGTTCCATACCGCGAAATGCTTCGAAGCGGAGAAGGAAACTTCGTTCTCATTTTCCGCAACCGGTGCGGCATCAGCTTCGAGGTGCGCGGGGGTATTCCACCAGGCCGGCCACGCGTTTGGAGTGCGAATGAACTGGCGAAACTGCCGGCCGATACGCCCATCGAGCGGATCATGCTTTTTAAATGCCCGCCGGAGGCGCGGGCACATCCGGAAGGATCCAACTAGAGAGATAGATCGAAGCGCGCCAGCTCCTCGTAGCGCGCCGGTCCACCGCCGCCGAGTCGACTGCGGAACACAACGACGCTGTTCACCGGCATTCTCATACCAAGTTTGATCTTACTGCTTACCAATGTCTTCACGGACACCGGGGGCTCGATCCGACTCAAGGTGAGATGCGGTTTGAACTCCTTGAGCTCGGCGGCGAACCCGGCGCCGCGCGCCGATGCTTCAGCGATCGCCGCCAATTGCTTCATGCGCTCGGCGCCTTCGTCGATACCGAGCCAGAGAATGCGTGCGCGTCGCGGATGAGGAAACGCGCCCAGCTCGCTGAAGCGGACAGTGAACGACTGGCCGCACGTTGCAGCCTGGAGGCGAGCGATGATGTCGTCGCGCACCGCTGCGGTCGTCGACCCGAGAAATCGCAACGTGAAATGCCAGTGTTGTGGCGGCACCACTTTCCCGGGCAGGTTGGCCGGCAGGAGCTTCTGCAATCCACGACGCGCCTCGTCGGTGAGCGGAACACCGATAAAGAGGCGCTCCGGTTTTTCGCCTGCGTCAGCGGTCATCGCCGAAACGGCTAGAGGATGTAGCGGCGCAGATCTTCGTCGTCAGCAATCGACTTGAGACGTTCGCGCACCAGCTGCTGATCGACGCTAATTGTCTTCTCGCCGCTGTCCGGCAGACCAAACAGCACTTCCTCGAGCAATGTCGTCATCACCGTGTGCAGGCGGCGCGCGCCAATGTTCTCCATGCGCTCGTTGACGTGCGCTGCGATTCGCGCAATCTCGGCGATTCCGTCTGCCGTGAATTCGAGCGTTGCCCCTTCGGCCTGCACCAGCGCGGCGTACTGCTTGGTGAGAGCGTTCTCCGGCTCGGTCATAATTCGCACGAAGTCTTTTTCCGTCAGCGAATCGAGCTCGACTCGAATTGGAAAACGTCCCTGCAACTCGGGAATGAGATCGCTTGGCTTGGCAACGTGAAACGCGCCGGCGGCGATGAACAGCACATGATCCGTCTTCACCATACCATGCTTGGTCTGCACGTTCGAGCCCTCGACAATCGGCAGCAGATCGCGCTGCACGCCTTCACGAGAGACATCAGGGCCGCCGGTGTTCGGTCCGCGCTGTCCCGCAATCTTGTCGATCTCGTCGAGGAAAATGATGCCGAGGGTCTGGACGCGCTCCAGAGCGTCGGCAGTGACATCTTCCTTGTTGATCAATTTCTCGAGCTCTTCGCCGAGCAGTATCCGCCGCGCCTCGGCAACCTTGACGGTCCTCTTCTTTTTACGCTTGGGCAGCATGTCCTGAATCATGTCGGACAGGTTGTCCATGCCCTCGGGCGCTCCCTGCGGCACCATCATGTCGAACATCACCGGCGGTTGCGCCGTTACTTCGATCTCGATCTCGCGTTCGTCCAGCTCACCGTTCACCAGCAGGTTTTTGAGCTTCTCGCGCGTGCGCTTGTAGCGCACTTCCGATGCGTCCGCTTCGTTCGACACCGTACCAGCCGGGGACACGACGAAGAGGTGCGCGCCACCACTAGCCGCGGCAGTTGGACGGGCCGCTTCCTTGATGTCGGGGGGAACGGGCAACAGCAGATCGAGCAGTCGCTCTTCGACTTTCTGTTTGGCGATTTCCTGCACTTCGCCTTCGCGCTCGCCGCGAACCATGTTGATCGCGCTCTCGACCAGGTCGCGCACCATCGACTCGACGTCGCGACCGACATAGCCAACCTCGGTGAATTTCGATGCCTCGACTTTGATGAACGGTGCACCGGCGAGTCGCGCCAGTCGGCGCGCGATCTCGGTTTTACCGACGCCTGTCGGCCCGACGAGGATGATGTTGTTGGGAGAGATCTCTTCGCGAATTCCGTCGGGTGCGCGCTGGCGCCGCCACCGATTTCTGAGCGCGATCGCCACCGCCTTCTTGGCGTCGGCCTGACCGACGATGTAGCGATCGAGCTCCTCGACGATTTGGCGCGGCGTGAGAGTGGACAGCTTCTCCACCGCCTGCTGCGTGCGCGGCGACGCCATCAGCTCGGCTCCAGCACTGTGATGTTCGCGTTAGTATAGACGCAAATCTCAGCGGCAATCTCCAGCCCGCGCTGCACGATTTCCCTGGGCGCGAGATCGGTGTTCTGCATCAGCGCGCGCGCCGCGGCAAGAGCATACGACCCGCCAGAACCAATGGCGAGAATTCCATCGTCGGGCTCGATGATGTCGCCGGTGCCGGAAATCACGAAGCTGTGTTCGCGATCGGTGACGGCCAGCAATGCTTCGAGGCGGCGCAGAACGCGGTCGCTGCGCCAATCCTTGGCGAGCTCGACCGCGGCGCGTGGAAGATTCCCGGGATAGCGCTCGAGCTTTTCCTCGAATTTCTCGAACAGCGTGAACGCGTCGGCAGCAGCACCGGCGAATCCGGCGAGCAGCTTACCGCCATGCAGCGCGCGAACCTTTTGCGCGTTCGACTTCATAACCGTCTGGCCGACGGTGACTTGTCCGTCCCCGCCCAGCGCGACCTTACCATCCCGGCGCACCGCCAGAATGGTGGTAGACCGTACCTTTTCGAGCATAGAAGGAAGTTAACGCGAGAGGGGAGAGGCGAGAGGGCGGTAGCGCCCAGCTTCTGCGGACCGAGGTCTTCGGACCAACTGCATTCCTGACTGCTGACTGAGTGAGGACGCGGACCGTCCGCGTCCTCACTCAGTCCGCTATTATCGATGCATTTAGTCCGTAGACCTCGGTCAGCCGCCTTCCGCTTCCCGCTTCCCGCCCCGCCCTTCGCCCCGAACTTGCATTTACCCCCAATATGAAGATCGAACAATTTCCCCTGCTGCTTGGGGTTCTGGTGGCCCTGGTGGGCTTAACGATTCTGCTGGACGCGTGGCAGACCGGCGGAGTCGCGCCGTTTCGGGAACGCCGCCGCCGCAGGCGTGCGATTCCAAGTAAAGGCGGTCAGACCCTCATCGCCCTGGGCACACTTTGCATGGCCGCCGCACTTCTCGGCCGGGATACCTGGCGCTGGGGCACTATATCGGTCCTCGCCGGTGCCGTCCTGCTCATCTTCGGCGCAATTCTCAACCGCGAATACCTGAAGGAAGTTCTGCTGTTTCGCGGCGCCGCTCGCCGCGGCCAGGGTGAGAATCATTCCCGATACGATCCGAACGCCCCAAAGACGAGAATCCGCTAAACCCCCCCGTACCACTCGTATCCGCGGTCTGTCCAATAGCCGCCGTTCATCTGCGGCATGAACACGATCTTCGTTAAGTACTTGGTGTTCTTGTAGCCGAGTTTGACGGGCGAGAAAAGTCGCGCCGGAGCCCCGTGCGCGGGCTCGAGCAGTTTTCCGTCGAGACCATACGCGACGACTGTCTGCCGATGCATGGCGCTTTCCATGTCCCAGCTTTCGTGATAGTCGTCGTCGAAAGATGCGAAGTCGACGAAACTGGCTTGTGGATCCGGTTTTACAAGCGCGGCCAGCTCCCGAAACGGAACGCCGGTCCACGTCTCAACAGCCGTCCAGCCTTCGACGCAATAGTGGTTCACGCGATTCGAGACTTGGGGCAGCCTCTGCAAATCTTCCAGGGTCAGACGCACCGGTTTCGAGACCATTCCGCTGACCTCGAGCGCCCACTTTCCTCGCGCGCTCTCGTCCCACACCGGAACCGTTTGCGAGACATAGTATGCCGGCAGCTTGTTGCCGCTGTTGTGAGCGCCTGACTGCACCACATCCATGGCGGTGTGACGGAACAGTTTCATCTCGAGGCCGCGATTCTTGCGTTCGACGAATTTGAGCAGGCGGTGCGCTGACTTGGGATCGGCATTGCACGCGGCGAGCAAGGCCGCGGAAAGCAAGCCGCTACTGCGCCAGAGAAACGCGCGTCGATCGAGATCGCGCTCGCTCACATCGGCTCCGTCGGCGGTGCGGTTGCCGGAGCCGCCTGCCCGCGCCGCGGGAAGATGTGGTAAAACGGGCGCGCGTTGCGTGCTTCGGGCGAGTTCTTCGGATTGTAGTTGCCGGTGATCATCGACGGAATCGAATATGGATCGACCGCAAACACCATGAAGACGTGGATGACGCTAAGCGTGACGATCGCCAGCATGGCAATGAAGTGCCAGTAACGAGCCCATACGTAGCCGCCAAATAACGTCGTCAGGGGCGCAAGCTGCACCGGTTTCCAGATCGCCAATCCGGTCAGCACCGCCAGCAACCCGAACAACGGCAGCAGAAAGTAGGCTGTCTTCTGCAATGCGTTGTGCTTTCCCTGAGGCGGATGATCCTTTCGGCGAAATGTGTAGAACTTCATCATCTGCCAGCTGTCGCGTAGGTCGCCCTTTCGCGGAACGAGATCGCGCCACTCGCCGTGGAGGTAGACGAACGTGATGTAGACAAGACCGTTGACGACCAGCAGCCACATCGCCGCGAAATGCCAATGGCGCGCGCCAGCGAGCCAGCCGCCGAAGGTCAGCCAATCCGGAATTGGCTTGTGCTCGAACGGATAACAGCAAAAGAGCTCGCCTTTGCGCGCGAACGCGGGATACGCGTTGAAGATGCGAAGTCCGCTGCCGACCATGATGATGATCGCGACCACATTCACCCAATGGGTGACGCGAACGATCCAGTGATGTCGTTTGCTACGCACGCGGATGAGCCTTCTCGTAAACCTGCTTCAGTCTTTCAATGCTGGTGTGCGTGTAGATCTGCGTAGTCGATATGGACGAATGACCGAGCAGCTCCTGCACCGCGCGCAGATCCGCGCCGGCGTCGAGCAAGTGGGTTGCGAAAGTGTGACGCAGAGAATGTGTGGAGAGGCCCGAATCTTCGTCGATCAAATCGAGCAAACCTTTTACCGCATTCTGGATCGCGCGCACGGAGATGCGCTTGCCTCGACTGCTCAGGAAAAACGCGGTGCGATCGCCCGCCTGCCCGATCGAGCGCAATAGCTCGTCACGCTTCGATTCGTAATTGCGTAACGCGAGCTGCGCGTGATCGCCGACAGGAATGATGCGCTCTTTCCTTCCCTTGCCCCGCACTTTGACCTGTTGCGACAGCAGATCGATGTCCATGCGATTGATGCCGCGCAGCTCCGACAGTCGCATACCAGTCGAATAAAACAGCTCGAGAATCGCCGCGTTTCTCACATCGCTGAAGCGCCCTTCCTGCGCGCGAGTTTGCGCGTTCTGGAATAGCTGATCGACCTGAGTGCGGTCGAGGTACGCCGGCAGATACTTGTCCTGCTTCGGCGTGTTGACACCGCGCGCCGGATTTGCTTCGACGACTTCGTTGCGGTGCAGATACTTGTAGAAGCTGCGAATCGCCGACAGACTGCGCGCGATTGATCGCTTGTTGAGTTTCCTGCGTGTGAGATGTCCCAGAAATCCGCGGATCGCCAGTCGATCCAGCCCCTGCCACGTCCACTCACGCGCTCCATAGTAGGAGCCGAGGAACTTGACGAACTCCTCCAGGTCGCGCCGATAGGCTGACACCGTATTGGGCGACACGTCGCGCTCTTTCTCGAGATGAGTGAGAAAATCGTCGACAGGCGTGGCGGGAAGCGGGAGGCTTCCCCCTTCGCGCTTCTTCATGCGCGCCCGACCGTCGCGCCGAGCACGTCGTGCTCTTCGATCCAGCTCTGCATATCGCGCAATGCTCGTTCGGCGAACAGCTCACGCTTTCGCTTCTTGTCGCGAACTTTTTCCGGGAGATCTTCGAGCAAACCGAAGTTGGCGTTCATCGGCTGGAAGTGGGCGGGGTCGGCTTCCCGCATGTAGCGGTAAAGCGCGCCGAGCATGGTCGTCGGCGGCGGAATGACTGGCTCATCACCATTCAACAGACGAGCGAGATTGATTCCCGCCAGCAAACCCGTCGCCGAGCTCTCCGTGTAGCCTTCGACGCCGGTGATCTGTCCGGCGAAGAGGACCGTCGGATCGTCGCGAGTCGACAGGTGCGGGCTCAACGCGCCCGGCGAATTAACGTATGAATTCCGATGGATCGAGCCGTAGCGCAGGAACTCTGCGTGCTCCAGACCAGGAATCATGCGCAGCACGCGTTGCTGCTCTGGAATGCGCAGTCGCGTCTGAAACCCGACCAGGTTCCACATTTGCCCCGCGCGGTCTTCCTGACGTAGCTGGACAACGGCGTACGCCTCGCGCCCAGTCTTTGGATCGCGCAGGCCAACCGGTTTCAAGGGGCCGAATCGCAGGGTGTCGCGCCCGCGCTTCGCCATTACCTCGACCGGCATGCAACCCTCGAAATACGGGGCTTCGTCGAACTCGTGACCGTGATACTGATCGCCAGCAACCAACGCATCGAGAAATGCGTCGTACTGCTCGCGCGACATTGGGCAATTGAGGTACGCGCCGTCGTCGTCCGCGTTCGCCATCGTTTCCTTGCCATAGCGCGAAGCGCGGAAGACGGTCGAGTCGTCGATCGACTCACGGGACACGATCGGAGCAATCGCATCGTAGAACGCCAGCGCGCCAACGCCCAACCGCGCGCGAATCGCTTCGGCAAGCTTGTCGGATGTCAGAGGGCCCGTCGCGATCACACTGGGCGCGGTGATCGCTGAGACTTCGTCGCGGACGACATCAATTCGTGGCTCCGCGGAAATTTTCGCAGAGACGTGGGATGAAAAGACGTCGCGGTCGACGGCCAGCGCGCTCCCTGCCTGTACCCGCGCCGCGTCTGCTGCCTCGAGAATGATCGAGCCGAGCAAGCGCATCTCGGCCTTGAGCAGCCCGTGCGCGTTGGTGAGCTCAGTGCTTTTGAAGGTGTTCGAGCAAACGAGCTCGGCGAGGCGATCAGTCTTGTGCGCCGGCGTCGTCACCACCGGTCGCATTTCGTGGAGGGTTACATCAAAACCACGCGATGCCAGCTGCCAAGCCGCTTCCGACCCCGCGAGACCTCCCCCGATTACGCTGACGGGGACGTAAGGGTGCAGTCGCGCTTCCGGCTTCCCTCTTCCCGCTTCGCGCGGTTGCGCCTCTCGCCTCTCGCCTCTCGCGTCTCGCCCCGTCACACTGCTACTGCTTCAGTTTCCGGCGACGGCGCCACGTCCCACTCGTTCGCGCACTTGATGCAGCGCCGGTAATCACCGCGCGTCTTGGTGAACTTGGCTTCCGCGCCGACGTATCCGCACTCCGGACACGTCTCGGCGACGGGTTTGTCCCAGACCACGAAATCGCACTTCGGATAATTCGAGCAACCGTAGAATGCCTTGCCGCGTTTCTTCGAGCGGCGCACGGCGATGTCGCCGCCGTCCTTGGGGCATTTCACACCAGTCGGCATCGAGCGCGTGCCGCGGCACTTCGGGAATCGGCTGCAGCCGAGGAATTCGCCGGACCGGCCGTGGCGAATGACCATCGGTGCGCCGCACTCGTGGCAAATCTCGTTGGTTGGCTGGGCCGGCTTGCGATCGCCGCGAAGCGGACGCGTGTACTTGCACGCCTTCGGGTGATTCTCGCAGGCGAGAAAGGGCCCGAAGAATCCGCCCCGTGGCACGAGCTTGCCGCCGCAATCCGGGCATCTCTCGTTCTCGACAGCAGACAAATCGTGCGCCTCACCGATCAGCGCTTCGATGTCGGCGCCTTTCACTGATTTCTCGAACGGCCCGTAAAAATCCTTGAGCATCTTACGCCAGTTCACGTCGCCGTCTTCGACTTTGTCGAGATCGGTTTCCATGTGCGATGTAAATCTGACGTTGAACACGTCAGGAAAGCTCTTCACCATCACCTTCTCGACTTGCTCACCGAGCGCCGTGGGATAGAATCGCCGCTGCTCGAGATTCGCATAGCGGCGATCGACGAGCGTCGAAACGATCGACGCGTACGTCGACGGACGGCCGATCCCCAGTCGCTCCAGCTCTTTAACGAGGCTCGCCTCCGAGTAACGTGGCGGCGGCTCGGTGAAGTGCTGAGAGGGCGTAATCGCCTTGACCGGGATCTCCTCACCCTTCTGCACGACCGGCAAACCCTGCTCTGCCTCGAGCGGTTTCCCTTCCTCGGCTTCGCGCGACTCTTTGTACAGCTTTTGATAGCCGTCGAATTTGACGACGCTGCCCGTCGCCCTGAAAAGGAAGCGATCGAACTCGAAATCGATGGTAGTCGTGTCGAAGATCGCCGGCGCCATCTGGGACGCCATGAACCGCTGCCAAATCAACTCGTACAATTTCAACTGATCTGGCTTGAGCGACTTGCGAAGTAGCGCGTGGTCCGGCCGGCGCGTCGGATCAGTCGGACGGATGGACTCGTGCGCGTCCTGCGCGTTCTTCGTCTTCGAGTCTGAGTAGAGGCGCGGGCCGTCGGGCAGATATTCCGCGCCATACATCATCTTGATGTAGTCGCGCGCCTGCATTGCAGCGGACGCTGCAACCCTGGTGGAATCGGTGCGCATGTAGGTGATGAGGCCGACCGCGCCCTCTTTACCGAGCTCGATGCCCTCATAGAGGTCCTGAGCCAGACGCATGGTCCGCTTGGAGCCGAAACCGAGTTTCTTGGCGGCGTCCTGCTGCAAAGTCGACGTCGTAAACGGCGGCGCCGGATTCTTTCTGCGCTCGCGACGTTTGATCTCGGTGACCTGGAACGTCTTCCGCGATTTCAGCGCGTCGAGAATCGATTTCGCTTCGCGCTCGTTGTTGATCACCGGCTTCCTGCCATCGAGCAGATGCAGCTTGGCGGTGAACTGCTGGCCATCTTCCTCGAGCAGCGCTTCGATGGTCCAGTACTCGACAGGCTTGAACGCGCGAATCTCTCGCTCGCGCTCGACGAGCAGTCGAAGCGCGACGGTCTGCACTCGACCGGCGGAGATTCCCTTCTTTACGGTTCGCCAGAGTACCGGACTCGCCTTGTAGCCAACGAGGCGGTCGAGGACGCGACGCGCCTGCTGCGCATCGACTTTGCGCTCGTCGATGTCGCCGGCGTTCGCGAGGGCGTTCTGTACCGCGTCGCGCGTGATCTCGTGGAACAACACTCTGCGAACGGGCGGAGCATTCCTGGCTTTGATCTGCTGGGCGACATGCCAGGCGATGGCCTCGCCTTCGCGATCAGGGTCGGTCGCCAGAAAAACTTCGCGCGAGGTGCGGGCCGCGGACTTCAACTCAGCGAGCGTTTTTTCCTTACCTGGAATAGTCACGTACTCAGGCTCGAAACCGTTTTCGATGTCGATGCCCATTTTCTTTTCGGGCAGATCGCGCACGTGACCGATGGTCGCGCGAACGCGATACGACCGACCCAGATATTTGCCGATCGTTTTCGCTTTGGCCGGCGATTCAACGATTACGAGCGACGTGCCTCCGGGCTCGGCGCCATTGGTAGGCTCGAGCTCGTCGAGCGGAATGTCCGCGACCTTCGCCTTCGTCCGCTTTTTCGCAGTCGCCTTGGTAGCAGGTTTGCGCTTCCCGCTTGCCGCTTCCCTTTTACCGCCTTTTGCCATTCTAGTGCACCGTCGTGTTGTCGCCGCTTCCCGACGAATCTTCCAAGCCAGTCCCTTCGAGAAGCCCACGCAAATCGTCGAGCGCAATGCGCCCGTCGAACTGCATGAGCGCGCGCTCGATGATGTGCTCGAGCTCTAGCCCACTGATCGCTCCCGACCCGTTCAGCGACAGCAGGTGGCCCCACGCGTCGGGGGCAAAACGCCCGCGCTCGTGTGGCCCTAATACGCGGAAAGTAGGATGTGAAGGAATTCGTTCGTTCATGCGGTTAGTTCGTTATTTTATCGTCGATCCGAGCTCGACGACCTTCGCTATAAGTTGTTGTCGTGCAAAGCGTTCCGTGTCCAGGACCGTGTCAGCTGTCTCGTACAAAGCCCGCCGTTTCTGGTACAGGTCGCGGAGCGCTACGACCGGATCTCGCCCCGCCAGTAGCGGCCTCGTCTCCACCCGCCGCAATCTCCGAGCGACCGCCTCGGGTGACGCTCTAAGGTATATGATACGTCCAGCCGAACGCAAAAGTTCGACTGCATTCGGTTGGGTGATCCAACCGCCGCCCGGTGAAAGGACCATCCCGCCTGTCTCGCTCAGCTCTTTCGTCAGATCCAACTCCATCGCGCGAAACGCATCTTCACCGCGCAATTTGAAGATGTCTCGCACCTCCATTCCGGCGCGCTTCTCGATCTCGGCGTCGAAATCCAGAAACGGTCGACCGAGCTGACGCGCTGCTGCTTTTCCAATCGTCGTTTTCCCAACTCCCGGAAGCCCGACGAGGATCAAGTGCGGCGCTCTGCTGTCAGCGGCCCTTTCTGTCACTGAGCGCCGCAATGTAACTCGAGTAGTTCCGCTTCGTCTCGCTGAGCGAGTCGCCGCCGAATTTCTCGAGAAACGCCTGCGCCACGATAAATGCTGTCATTGCTTCGGCAATTACTCCCATCGCCGGAACGGCGGTGACATCACTTCGTTCCGCGACCGCCTGCGCCGGCTCGCGCGTTTTCATTTCGATTGTGCCGAGGGGACGCATCAGCGTGCTGATCGGCTTCATGGATACATGAAGTACGATTTGTTCGCCGTTGGTGATGCCGCCCTCCAGTCCGCCGGCGCGGTTGGTTCTGCGACGAACGCGACCCGCTTTGACGTTGTTCTCATCGGGATCGATTTCATCGTGAACGTCTGAGCCCTTTCTCCTTGCTGCTTCGACGCCGAGTCCGATCTCGACTGCCTTCACCGCCGGAATTGACATCAGCGCGGCCGCGAGTCTGCCATCCAGTTTACGATCCCACGACACGTGCGAGCCGAGCCCGACCGGGACGCCGTCGCAGATGACTTCGACGCTTCCGCCGAGGGTGTTGCCTTCCGCTTTGGCGGCGTCGATGCGTGCGACCATTTCTCTTTCGGCGTCGGGGTCGAGGGTACGCAGCTGCGATTGATCGGCGGCGGCGTTGACGTCAGCCGGCATCTTCGTCGGTCGTTTTGCATCTACGCCACCGAGATGGATGACGTGGCTGCCCAGCGTGATGTCGAACTCGCGCAGAAGTCGCTTACAGATTGCGGCCGCTGCCACGCGCGCGGTCGTTTCGCGCGCCGACGCCCGCTCGAGCACATCGCGCGCGTCGTCGCGATCGTACTTGAGCATGCCCGACAGATCGACGTGGCCAGGTCGCGGACGGGTCACGACTCGCTTGCGGTCGGGATCGCCGTCGCGCGGCGCTGGATCCATGATTTCCTGCCAGTTCTTCCAGTCGCGATTCTGGATCATCATCGCGATCGGAGAGCCGAGG
>DATFHK010000128.1:0-4919 GCA_035248505.1 Gemmatimonadaceae bacterium
GGACGCCGGACGCCGGACGCCGGAGGCGACCGTCCGAGTCCTCAATTAGTCAGCAGTCAGCAATGCACTTAGTCCGAAGACCTCGGTCCGCCGTTCGCTTCCCGCTTCCCGCTTCCCGCTTCCCTCACGAACTTTCGCGGGTGCCAATCCAAAAATTTGTTCGCGTCCTGACAGTTGTTGCGGCAATTGCGACCACAGCGTGCCGCGAGTCGGCCGCCGCGTTCGGTCCCAGCCTCGCCTCCGCGCGACAAAACGCGGACGAGTTCTTCTATTCTGTCGGCTCGCGCTTCACCAGCATCCAGCGGCCCCAAAGAATCCTGCGCGCCCGCGCCCAGTTCGGACACTACGCCCTGACACCATCCGGCGTCTACAACGACACGACCATCTGGCTGTCGATCGGCCCCGACAGCGCTCGACTGTTCGGCGACGAAGGACATTTCTCCATCGATCGCTACATCGTCAACACCGCGCTGCCCACCGATCCGCCCGACAAGCTCACCGAATCGCGCGAGATCGTACGACTCCGAAGGTTGAGCGATAACGAATACGAGTGGTTCACCAACGTCGAAGTCGCGATTGGACAGATCGGCGCCAAAAGCATTGCCGACGTACTCGCCGCATCCCTCGCCGCCGGGGAAGGAAAATCACCAGCGGCCATTCGCGCCAATTACACCAGCGCCTTTCCACGCACCGTCGCCGCGCTCGGCAGACTCTTCACCATCGACACCCTTCTCACCACGACCGATAACGAGGGCGCGACCACTTTCGACATCGCCATTCGTCTCACGCCCAACATCCTCAAGGAGACGATGCCGCACTACGCCGCGTACATCGACAAGTACATCGGCAAAGGCAAATACCGCATCACCCTCACCGACGACACCGGCGCGCGCTGGTTCGATGCCTGGGCCGCAAACTATTACATGCACTTCAAGGTGCGCAGCAAGAACGGACATTTCGCTCCGCTCGAGGGGGCTGTGCGCAAGATGCCGTCGTCGCTCACGATTCACCTCGACATGTCGATGAAGATTTTGATTTTCACCGTCGGTTGGAACGACATGGTCGGCGACTTCGACATCATCGACACCCCACACGAGCGCGGCTGGTCGATGCGGTTCGCGAAGGAACCCGAATGGCGCTTGCCGCCGACCATCGGCACTCTGCTAAAAGCTCCGCTGCGCCGTCCGTTCCTGGGCGCTGGTATCCCCGTGCGCATTTCCGTGCGCGACAACCCCGGGTCGCAAACCATTCTCAATCGTCGCGCATCGCTCGTCGTCCAGGAAAGCGGCATCCTGCGCTTCCTCAATCGCCTCAGCGGAACTGCCGTCGGCGACTTCCTCGGCCCGTCGGAACGCGAGGCAAACCGGTTCAACGCCGATGCCTTCCGCGCCCTGAGAGCGGACGTGGCCGACATCCTCAAATAGCGCGCGCATTCCAACCTTGAAACGACGGGCGGCATCCTTAAATCGAAAACGAATCCGAGATGCCAAGATGACGCCCGTCCTGTCGCGTGTGTTCGCGCTCGCCACTTGCCTGCTCGCTACAGCGGCTGCCCGGCGAAGCCCAAATCCGGAAATTTTCTACAACGTGGACGTCGATCCGGTGAAACAGGAGATCGGCGTCACGATGCGTATCACCAATGCGCCGCGTTCAGTGCGCCTCGCGATGGCGGTGCATCCGGAATACAACGACCGCTTTTGGCGATACGTGCGCGACCTGAGAATCGTCGATCCGACGGAGTCGGCAACGCTGACACAGCTCGCCGAGAATCAGTGGCGAGTCGACGCGAAATCCGGTTCAGCGACAATCGCCTACCGGATTCAACTTCCGCGTGAGGACACTACTAATCGCCCCTCGTGGCACACCGGCTTACGCCGCGACGGCGGGTCGATCAATACGACCGACACATTTCTCTACCTCGCGGACTTCCCGCGCGCACCAGTCGATGTGCGCTTGAACGTTCCCGCGCAAATTGCTCGCACCGACGCGGCGACGCTGCTCGACAATCCCATTCTTTACGGTGGCAACCTGCATCGCTGGCGCTTCGAGATCGACGGAGTGCCGCACGCGATCACCTACTGGCCGCTGCCGGGCGCCATCCCGTTCGACACTGTTGCGTTCGTCGACGCGATCGAAAAACTCGCGCGCGAGGCGGTCAACGTTTTCGGTAAGCCGCCTTACCCTCGCTACGATTTCCTTTTGGAGGACGCCGCCTACGGCGCGCTCGAGCACAAGAACTCCGTCACCATCGGCATGCCGAGCAGAGATCTGGCTAAGGATCCGCGCGCATACCTGTTTGAGCTTGCCCACGAATTTTTTCATGCGTGGAATTTGGTGCGCCTGTATCCGGAAGGTCGCGGCGTTCTAAGCGTCGATCAGCCCGCACATTCCACCGGACTGTGGCTCAGCGAAGGCGTAACGATGTACTACGCGGAAGCGTTGACCCGCCGGGCTGGATTCCCCGACGACAACCTGTCGCGCAAAGACTTGCTCGCCAGGCAGCTCGAGATCTATTACGAGCGGCCCGGCAACACCCGCATCTCACCCGAGCTCGCCAGTACACGCGCAGTCGACACGACCGGTATCAACGGCGACTATGAACCCAATTACTACGTACAGGGCCGGTTGATCGGCACCGCGCTCGATCTGATTCTCCGCGATTCAACCCGCGGCGCCAAAGGTCTCGATGATTTCATGCGCGCGATGTACGATCGCTTCGCTATGAAACGCGGTTTCACAACTAACGATGTCGAGCACACCGCCAATGACGTCTGCAGTTGCAACCTGCATCGTTTCTTCGATGATCACGTTCGCAACGCTCGACCACTCGACTTCCGTCCGTACCTGAAAACCATTGGACTCTCGATCGCCGTCGATACTGTCGCGGGGACAGATACTGCCGGCACCGCGTTGCCCGATATGCGAATCTGGGCCTACCCGCGAGCGAGCGATCGAAGGATGCGGGTGTGGATTCAGGATCCGTCGAGCGCGTGGGCACGCGCCGGCTTGCACACCGGACAGGATCTCGTTGCGTTCAATGGGATCCAGGTCGACTCTTTTCCAGACTGGCGTCGTGCTTTCCGCAGCGTCAGGCTCGACGCCGACGTCCCGGTCGACATCATCTCGAACGGAAGACCTCAGCGGATCGTCGTACACGTCCCGGGTTTTCACCGGCCAGTCGTGACGATTACCGAGGATCGATCCGTGTCTCGCGCTCAGATCGAGCGCCGAAAAGCCTGGGAGCTCGGTCGGTAGCTCTGCAGTAAGAGCGTCTTTGTGACGTCTTGGTTCTTGCTCCCGTCAGAACCTGCATCTATTAGTAGGCGGAAGGCATGATCGAGACCGAGCAGGAAACGACGACGATCACAGCGACCGACAACCTCGCGATCGCGCGACGCTATCTCGAAGCAATCGAGAATGGCGCCGAGGGCGGTGCGCTGGCGGAATTTTTCACCAAGGACATCGTCCAGGAGGAATTCCCCAACCGGTTGTCACCCATCGGCCAGCATCGAACACTGCAGGCGCTGCTCGACGCGGCGCGCAAAGGCAAGAAGATCATCAGCCACCAGAAGTACGATGTGCTCAATGCGATTGCCGACGGCGATCGCGTGGCGATGGAGGTTTTCTGGAGTGGACTGTTAGCGGTGCCGCTCGAAGGTCTGCCGGCGAATTCACAGCTCCGCGCGCACGTCTCCATCTTCTTCGAGTTCCGCGACGGCAAGATCGCCCGCCAGCACAATTACGATTGCTTTGATCCCTGGTGGGTCTAACCCCACGGCGTCGGGATCGCGAGCGCTGACGCCCGAGATCTTCACAGCTAAAGTCGGCAGTTAGCGGGCCTCAGCCTCGAGACCCGCGCTCAGAATGCAGCCTCAGCAAGGCATGAATTCTGCCTTTTCCCGC
Source organism: Gemmatimonadaceae bacterium (assembly GCA_035248505.1). GTDB lineage: Bacteria > Gemmatimonadota > Gemmatimonadetes > Gemmatimonadales > Gemmatimonadaceae > UBA4720. Next base: position 3,904 of record DATFHK010000128.1, read on the forward strand.
GATGATCACTCGACGTCGAGGTTCACATGGCAGACAACACCAACTTCTCGGACGTAGGCGCGGGCTCATCCTCCGCAGCATCCAACAAAGCGGATTTCTCCGATGTCAGCGGCGGCAGCTCCACCACGGCGCCAGTCGGCGGACAGACCTACACGGTGAAGGCAGGGGATAGCCTCAGCAAAATCGCCAAACATTTTTACGGCGACGCGAACAAGTGGAAGAAGATCCACGCCGCCAACGCCGACAAGATTCCGAATCCTGATCTGATCCATCCCGGTTTGCAGCTAACAATTCCCGCGGCGTGACGGAGGTTCAAGCAAGATGACTATCTCAGCGCGAGCCGCAGCGATCGCATCAGCGTTTGTGTTCTCGATCGCAGTCGCGGCGTGTGGCAAGAAGGACCAAGGTCAGGTGGTCGATACGACCGCCGCCGGCATGCAGACGGCGACTGTCTCTGTCGACACCACGCCGATCAAAGTCAGTGACATCCAAGTTGGTAAGAGCATCGGCACTGACAAGAAGGTCTCGAACGGCACAACGACGTTCGGCGTGCGCGATACCATGTACGTCGCAGTGGTGACTGACGGGGCTGCCAAGGACGCGAAGCTCACGACCAAGTGGACGTACAACAACAGCCAGACGGTGAAAGAAGAAACGCAGACGATTTCCCCGACTGGCGGTGAGAGCGTCACCGAGTTCCACGTCACCAAAGGCACGGCGTGGCCGAAGGGCAACTACAAAGTCGAAGTAAGCTTGAACGGAGTGTCGGCGGGGACCAAGGATCTCGAAGTGAAATAGATCTTGATGAAACGCTGGCTGCTCGCCGTTCTCGGCTAGCGGCCGGTGGGGTAGAAACAAAAACGCCGCGATCTCACATGATCGCGGCGTATCTATTTGGCGGGCTTCCCGCCGAAACGTGCCACGCGCGCCGTCATTGGAACATCATGTCCTACCGATCGGCGGCGGGCATCTCTGAATTTTCGCAGTGGAGCTGAGGGGGATCGAACCCCTGACCT
>DATFHK010000129.1:0-39264 GCA_035248505.1 Gemmatimonadaceae bacterium
GCGTCCGCGATTCTGATCTGCGGCTCGTGAAACACCGGGATCGACACCGACGCTGCGACGAAACATTGATCGTGGGCGGTCTCGTGGAGCGACATCGCGCGACCTTCGTCGCTGTCCGGCGTGATCGTGACGATCGGCCGCAGCGTCACGCTCTCGAAACTGCCGCCGCCGTCGGGCCGCAGCTTGAGGATACCACTCGCGTCATCCTCATACGCGACGACGTTGATCTTGCTGCGCGCGCACAACGCCAGATACGACAGCAGATGGCACGCGGAGAGGGAAGCGACAAAGAGATCTTCCGGATTGTACGCGTCGCGATCACCGCGGAACATCGGATCCGCGCTGCCTTTCAGATCCGGCTTGCCGTCGAACTGCACGCGATACTTTCGCCCATACTCCGCGTAGCTCGACGTCCCCTTGCCGAGATTCCCATCCCAGATCAGCCGCGCTTTATAATCGTGCTCGTTCTTTCTGCCTTCGGCCATTGTAGTCTCCGAGTAGGTGAAGGGTGGGCTGCTAAAATTTGCAGCGGTCGAGGGCTCCGACCAAGTGCATTGATGCCGTTGGTCAGAGCCTCGATCCTCAGGTTTTCGCCTTCAACCTGAACGCCAGGTTCTTATGCACATCCGGCCATTCTTCCCGCAGTATGCTGTACATATAACTATCCCGCACTGATCCATCCCTGCGCGCGTAGTGGTGACGGAGAACGCCATCGCGCTTCGCGCCGAGCCGCTCGATCGCTTTCTGCGACGCGAAGTTGAAGTTGTCGGTGCGGAGGCCGACGATCGCGCAGCCAAGCGCGTCGAAGGCGTGAGACAGGAGAAGCATCTTGCAGGCGGGGTTGACGTGGGTGCGCTGATGGCTGGCTGCGTACCACGTCCAGCCAATCTCCACGCGATCGATGCTGGCGACGATGTCGTGATAACGGGTCGAACCGACGATCGCGCCGCTCGAGAGCTCACGAACGGCCCAGGGTAGCATCGTCCCGGCGCGTTGTCCCTCGAGCGCAAACTGGATGTACTGGGCGACTTCGTTCGGCGACGGGACCGACGTATACCACAGGTCCCAAAGTCGGCCGTCCGACGCGGCAGCTGCCAAGGCGTTCGCGTGCGCTGAAGCGAGTGGCTCGAGGCGAACGCCGTGTCCCTCGAGCGTGATCGGAGCGACGGTGATCATTGCCGTTCCCGATCGAGGTGCATGTTCTCCAGATGGGGCGGCACCAGCGGTTTGATTGCGCCGCTTTGAATCGTCAGCCTGTCGAGACGCATCAATCCGGCGGGAATGTCCGCTTCGCGCGGCACGACGAGAATCGTCTGGCCGAGTCCACGCTGCTCCAGCATCACGAGAATCTTTCCCGCGCGATGGATGTCGAGCTCGGCGAATGGATCGTCGAGCAACAGCACCGGCTCCGCGCCGGAATGGCGCTGCAAGGTCGCCGCCTCCAGCATCCGCAGGGCGATCGCAGCCGAGCGCTGCTGGCCGGCCGATCCGAACATTCTCAGGTCGCGGTTATCGAGCGTGATCTCCAGATCGTCGCGGTGCGGACCGACGTGGGTGATTCCGCGGCGCATGTCGAGTGCGCGCCTTTCATCGAACGCCGCCAGCAGCACATCGTGCCTCGCCTCGGCGTCCGCAAAGGGCGATGCGTAGCGCATCGCGGCGCGACCGTGCTCGCCGATCCTTTCCGCCAGACGGGCGAACTCCTCGGCGTGATCCTCGACCCAGCGCGCACGCGTTTCGATTAATACCGATCCGTGCTCGGCTAGCGCCGGCTCCCACACCGCAACTTCCTGCTCGTTGATGGCGCCGCGTTTGCCGGCCATCCGCAGCGCAGCGTTGCGTCGCGCCAGGTTCGCGCGATAGTGCTGTAGCGCGTGCAGGTATCTGCGATCGGTGAGCGCCAGCACCAGATCGAGATATCGCCGTCGCTCGGCCGGGGAGCCGCTCACCAGATCGACATCGCGCGGGGAGAACATCACTGACGGAAAAGCACCGAGTGCATCGCTGAGCCGGCGAGATTCACCGCCATCGACCGAAACCTTCTTGCGCCTGGTGACGCGGTCGAAGCCGACGGAGACATCGTGCGCGCCCGGTGTGTGCGCGTGCGCTGAGATATGAAATCCGGGGGCGTCGAAGCGGGTCAGATCCTGATCGCGCGCGTCCCGAAAGGAGCGCAGGATCTGCAGGTAGTAAATCGCCTCCAGAAAGTTCGTCTTGCCGTGGCCGTTGTCGCCGACGACAACGGCACCGTCCGGCGGGAGATCGAGCTCGACGTGCTCGAGGTTCCGGAAATCGCGGATCGAGATGTGGTTGAGCCTGATTCGCTCTTCGCTTCCTGTCGTCTCCGTTTCAGCCACCGCCGATTCGATCGCTGTGCTCACTTGCCCCTGAAGTTCGGTGCTCGCTTCTCGAGAAACGCCTTCATGCCTTCGCGCATGTCTTCAGTTGCGGCGAGCAGGCCGAAGTGGTTCGCTTCAAGGATCAAGCCTTCCTCGAGCGACATCTGCAGTCCCCGGTCGATCGCTTCAATGCACAGCGCGACAGCGAGCGGGCCGTTGGCAAGAATCGTCTTCAGCATGCCGCGCGCTTCATCCATCAATTGCGCTGCCGGCACCACCTTGTTCACCAGCCCGATTCGATACGCTTCGTTGGCATCTATCATCTCGCCGGTCATCAGCAGTTGCATCGCGCGACCTTTACCGACGAGTCGAGGCAGGCGCTGACTGCCGCCGTAGCCAGGGAGAATACCGAGCTTGCTTTCCGGCTGTCCGAACTTGGCGGCGTCAGATGCGATGCGGACGTGACACGCCATTGCCAGCTCGCAGTCACCGCCGAGTGCGAAGCCGTTGACGGCGGCGATGACGGGCTTGGGGCAGGTCTCGAAGCGCCGGAAGACGTCCTGTCCCGCGCGCGCACGTGCTTTGCCCAACACCGGAGATTGGTTCGACAGCTCGGAGATATCGGCGCCGGCGACGAAAGCGCGCCCGGCCCCGGTGAGGATCACCCCGCCGATCGAATCGTCGACGCGAATCTGATCGATGGCGTGACCGAGCTCGGCGATGGTGGCGTCGTTCAGCGCGTTGAGCTTGTCGGGTCGATTGACGGTGAGAAGGGCGACGCGGTCAGCGATTTCCAACGTCAGAAATTCGAAGGCCATATTTTGCGGTAAGCGGGAAGCGGGAAATCGTGTGGCTTGGTCAAATTTACGCAGAAGGACTGACGATTAAATGGCGCAGAAGTGGATTGTTCGCGAAGGGTCGAAGACCAAGGGCTTCAGGTACAAATCGCCGGCCGGGACGGTGGTGAAAGATCGCGCGCAGCTCGAGCGGATCGACGCGCTGCGCATTCCACCGGCGTGGCGCGACGTTCACGTTTCCACCAATCCGCGCGCGGCCATCCAGGTCTGGGGCTTCGACGATCGCGGCCGTAAACAGTACAAGTATCATCCGCGCGCCGTCGAGAAGGGTGAGCTGCGCAAGTATTATCGCGTGCGGCAAATGGCGCGCGACCTGCCTCGTCTGCGCGCGCGCATCAACCGCGACTTTCGCCGCCGAGGATTGGGCAAGGAGAAAGTGTGCGCCGGGATCGTCAGATTGATTGCGCACGGATTTTTCAGAGTCGGCAGTGAGCGCTACCAGAAGGAAAACAACACCTTCGGCATTACGACGATGCGGAAATCGCACGTCACGGTGCTAGGTGACGCTGTGGAATTCGAGTACAGGGGCAAGCGTTCGATCACGCAACGGAACGTCGTTGTCGCTAAAGATCTCGCCCGGTTCGTCTCCGCGCTGCTGAAGACCCCCGGACCTCGCCTGTTTCGCTATGTCGGCGAAGATGGGAAGTGGTGCGACGTGGATTCGCACGACGTCAACGACTACATCGAACGGATCGCGGATTTTCCGTACACGGCCAAGGATTTCCGGACGTGGGGCGGCACGCTGCGCGCAGCGACGGTACTCGCCGAGCTGGGCATGGGAAAGAGTCAGACCGAGCGCAAGAAGAACGTCGTCACTGCCGTGCGTCTCGTCGCCGCGGAGCTTGGCAACACTCCGGCGATCGCGCGAAAATCCTACGTGCACCCGGTGGTGGTGATGAAGTATTTGCGGAGTGGGACGACCATAGACTTGCCAAGGCATCTCCGGCATTCCGACAATGGCGTGGGACATGCGCCGGAGGAGGAAGCGTTGATCTCGTTTCTTGACGAGTACTTTCCAGAGCGGCGGAAGGAGAGGAGGCGGGAGTGACCGGGAAGAGGAAAGAGGGAAGCGGGAAGGGACGCGTGCTGGCCAAGCTGGTCGCGGGCTTCGCGCTTGTCTTCACGATCGGATGCCATGCCGGGCGTGGTGAGCCGCCGACCGGCACACGGGTGATTGGCGCAGTCGAACGGAGCGGTGATTCGATCATCACCAGCGTCACGCTCGTCAATGAACTGAATCGGGAACGCGGGGTGGCGTTCGCGCAGTGCCCGCCCCGCAACACGGTCAAGCTCACGCTCGTCTCGGGCAGCGCTGGTGCGTATCGCGGGACGTGGGACTACGCAGTTATGGATTCGATTCGACAGCTGCGCCGAGATTTTACTTCTCCGCCTTGCCGGCCATTCACGATGCTGGCGAACCTGGGCCCGCGGGCTCGGGTCACGTCGCGCTTCATCGCGTTCAGAGCGATGGACGTGCTCGACGATTCGCTGCCCGATGGTCGATACGCGGTGTGGCTATTCCCGCGCATTGTTGGAACCGATCCTGGCGGAATCCCGGCCGGCGAAGTCCTGCTACGCCGGCGTTGATGCGTTGCCGATCGCGCGTCTTCATCGTCGTCCTTGCGGCCGCACTGACCAGTAACGTCGCTCTGGCTCAGGCCGGAACAGCGCGCCCACCGCATCCCGATCCATGGTTCGGGATCGACAAAGTCAAACACTTTTTCATGTCAGCGTTCATCAACACCGTTTCGTACAGCGCATTGCAGGCAGCGCGTGTCAATCACCGGTCAGCGATGGCCGGCGCGATCGGCATCACTATGGCGGTCGGCGTCGCCCGTGAGATTCACGACATGCGCGTGCCGGGCAATCTCTTCAGCGTGCGCGATCTGACGTGGGATGCACTCGGCACTGCGGCGGGCGCAGTGCTGACTGCGCATACTATAAGGTAGTGGTGAACCTGCTCTTCTCGGCGCTGGCGCTGCTCGACCAGGTGCATCCATCACCTGGCTCGCGCGTGCAGCAGACGATGAAGGCGTTCATCGGCCTCGGCGTGATGATCATCATACCCACCGTCATGATATGGTGGGCACGCAAGAACTATCGGCCGTAGACTCAGCGCGACGGAACGGGAACCGACACCCAGGTCTCCTTGGGCGACGCCCCGGCAAGAAATCCAATCAAAGCGCCGGCCGCTCCAGTCACCACAGCGCCAAGGGCTGCGGTACTGCTTCGATCGAAAACCGCGATACAGAAACTCACCGAGCTATCGCACGTCGGTTCGGAATACGTTGCGGCGCCCACGATTGCGCCGCCGACTACACCGACCAGCAAACCGATCATAGTGTACTTGGCCTTTGCAGTGTGTGATTCCGTTAAGACCTGAACATTGTTGATGCGGTCCAGACTCACGGCAAACACGCCTGCCCTCGGCGACCTGATAGTTATGGAGTCCTGCGTCGTCGATGTCAGGGTGCCGCGCAGAAAGGTCGGTCCGAGGCTCAGATCCCTCACGCGAATCATCGTACCCGAGTCCAATGGCCACGCTGGCGGGACGACCTGCGACGACGCCGCTGGTGCGAGTAGGGCGAGAGCCAGAGCAAGTGTGAGGCGCATTGATTAGATCTCCTTCGTGCGGGTCGGCTTGCCTATCTGCAGGTACAAGATCGAGTTTCGCAATCGATCGCGAAGTACGTCATTTGACGTAGCCTCGAGTCTTTCCAGCCGGTCCCATCCACTATCTCCCATCCCCTATATTTGAGCTGTGAAGCCGCGCACCAAATTCATCATTGGCGGAGTGCTCGTGATTGGAACCGCGAGCTACCTGGCCGCGAGCGCTATCCGCGACACCGGCGTGTACTACCTCACGCCGCAGGAACTATCCGCCAGGACTAAGACCGACCCAACCTTCTACAACACCGGTGTCAAAGTCGGTGCGCGAGTGGTGAACGGTTCGATCGTGCGCGATCCGGGCGGACGCGAAGTGTCGTTCAAGATGACCGATGGCGCGCAAACCTATAACGTCGTTTATCGCGGCATCACACCCGACACCTTCACCGACGGCGTCGACGTTGTCGTCGAAGGCCGACTCGGCACCGATAACACGTTCCGCGCAACGACGCTGCTGGCGAAGTGCGCGTCCCGCTACGAGAACGCGCCAGAGAAGTACAGGAATACGCCGGGCTACAAAGAGCCAGCCCGGACTGCTCGTGGCGCCTAGCAACCAACACAAAACAAAAGCCGGGAGCTCCCGGCTTTAGTATCGTAGATGCTTTCGAAGACTGACCAATCTCGAGTTGGCAGCGCTAGAGAACCCCGTACTCCCGCAAACTGCCGTCCGGGTTTTCGGTAAACCAGATTCTGGATCCAACGAGGCGCTCGAGCCCAGCCGGAGCGCTGCGGATGGCGTGCGAGGACCCGTCGTCGAGATCAAGTCGGAGATTGTCGCTGTCCCCGCGCAGTATTCCATCCCACGCGACAGCGCCGTTCGCCGAGCGAACGCGGTAGTCACTGACGCGGAATCGATCAGCCGAGGTGCGGGTGCCGCGCAGCCAGACATCGAGGTGATCGACCTTGAGGAGCGACGCGCCGGCGCTGTCGATCACCACGCGTCCTCCCGCACTACGAAGCGCATAAATGGGGAAGGGCGCACTGCCCTCGACTATCAGCGTCCCGCGCAACGTATCCGCCGGTTGCACTAACACCGGCGCCGGCGCCATGCCCGCTGGTTTGCAGGCCACCAGCGCTACAAACGTCATCAGTGCGCGGGTCATTGCGTTCGTGCGATGACCATCCTCAGAGACGGACTTCCAGTGAGACTGAATGTGCGTGTGTTGCCAGCGACGCCCGGCAGATCGAAAGACGTAAACGAGCCGCCGTGAATGCCGCCGTTGTCGATTTCAAAGTCGCCTGAACCCACTATTTGCGGCTCGAGTGGGAAGGGTTTCGGAAAATTGCTGCCAAAATCCGTGTTCATCCCGGCGTAAATGTCGCGAAGGTGCCAGGAAGGAAAACTTGTCGCTGCGTTGCCCGCCGTCGTTGCATTCTCATCGAGCAAAATTGCAAGCGACCAACCGCTGAGCAGGGCGTCCGAGCTTGCGCCCGCGCTGCGGGCGATGTTGGCGAGGCCGGTCAAATCGACCGATTGCGTTATTGAACGCAGGAATGCTTGCTCTGAGGTTGCGTAGTGATCGGCTGTGTAGCGGATGAACGACCACGACGAGTAGTAGAATGCGAAGTCGTTGTTCGCGACTCTACCGAACAAGGACGTACTGCCCGGCGCGTTGAGTACGTCGTAGAGCCCGGCGAAGTGTTGGAACATCACGTACGGCGGAGTATTGCACGTCGGATTCGTTGGGCGCACGTCGCAGTACAGAGTGCCTGCATATACCATGTTGCCCTTCCATGAAGCGCCGAGGTAGATGTTGTCGCGCGCCCACGTTTCTTCCGCAACGCGCGCCATTCCTTCCTCGAGCCAGGACTCCTCGAACGAAGTCGCGTTGTTGACGAGATGCGCCCCGAACGACGCGATGTGTTTCACCTCATGCACAATCGTCGACCGTATCTGCCGGTACCAGGAGTCCGGTGTGTCGCCGCTGAAACCCGTGCCGGAAACGCTGGGCGCGCGCGCGTAAAAAATCTCGCCGAGGTTGCTCGCCTGATCGTCGGTGGTGTTGCGCTGGAAGAAATCGCAGGAGATGACAAACCCGCCCAGGTTTGATGGAACCGATTTGGTAAAGACCATGCTCAGATGCTGGTCGTTGTCAGTGAAAGCATCGGTAACGAGCGGGTCGCCGAAATAGTTGGCGTCGTTCGGATACATGGTTGCATCGAACTCCTGACCGATTCGCACGAAATAGGAGTCCATCTGCCCGGCAAGCGGATTACTCACATCCTCGTAGACGATTCCTTTGGAGCCGACGTAGACAACCTTTGCCGTGATCTCGACGTAGTTGGAGCACGTGCCGGCGGCGCCGAGATTCGTAGAGACCTGAACGACGCGGAAGGTTCGCGTATCTCCGACCGCCGGCGGAGCCGCCACCACCACCGACGCTCGTGCCCCGCCGCCCACTCCGGCAACCCGGCGGCCAAAGTTTTTTCTCAGCTGCGTCAAAATCTGACGATTGCGCTCGAGCTCTAGAGCGTGCGCCGAGGGTTCGATGAGCTGCGGATTTTCCGGCAGTCCCGCGCGCGCCGCGTTCGACGATCGCCGGGAGTCTTGTTTCAGAGTGAACGACGGTTGTCTCACTGAAAACGTCGCACCGTCGGGGATCGAGGTCGCACCCGTAAAACGAAATGGAGCAAGGCTGAGGGGCGCCGGTGCAAGATTCAAAACGTTGACCGCATAATGGCCAGACGCCGGTGAAAGCTCGGTGCAAATGGTCTCGCTCCCATCGGGGAGCAAAACCGAAGTCCCGACGTCCATTGTGCGCAACGTTCCTGCACGAATCGTCTGGGTGGCAATCGCACCGCCCTCCGCGGTCACAACCTGGACAGCGCCCTTGTGCGAGGGAACGCAGGGCAATTGTGCGGGAGCGGTCACGACGATCTGTGTCGAGGAAGCGCTGGTGACCGCGGCAGTCACGCCGTCGAAGGTGACAACGTCGCCAGCGCTGTTGGGGTCGAAGCCGGTGCCGGCGATCGTCACCGCTGCACCCGGCACGATGACGTCCGGCGCAACCGAGGTAATAAAGACCGTTCCAGCAACCGTCGTTAACGACAGAACCACCTGCGCGATCCCGCTCATGTTTGCCGTCAGGGTGTTCTTCCCCGAATTCAAACCCGTCGTGAATTTCGTTGCGACGCGACCTGACGCGTCAGTCTGTGCACTCGCTGGAGAGGCCTGCCCACCACCCTCGGTGACGGCGAAGAATACGGTTACGCCCTTCGTTCCATTGCCGTATTTGTCCGTTGCGAGGTATCGAACTGAATCGCCGGCTGACCCGCCCGCCCGTATTTCACCAGGATCGGGGCTCGTGCGTGTGAGGGTTGTCGGAAGCCCGCCAACAACCTGCAAAGTGACGGTCGAGTGAACGCTGCCCGCTGTCGCTGTAATGATCGCCGAGCCCACGGGGCCCAGAGAAACCACCATGCCAGTGGAGCTCACCGTTGCGATGTTGGACGCGTTGCTCGTAAACGTTGCGCCCTGACCGGTCATGACCTCACCGGTCGTGCTCTTTACCGTCGCTGTGAGTTGTACCGAGCTTCCCGCCTGAAGAACGGGGTCTGAGGGACTGATGGTGATGCTGCCCACGACCAGCGGCGCGGTTCCCTTGTCACCGCCGCACGAGGCGAAAAGAATCAACACGCCGGGTGCGATCAGGTGTCGCAGCAGCTGGGCGCTTACGCGGACGGAAGCCCGCACATGACCTCGCAGCAGGGTGGAACTACTTAGTAAGGTCGTTGCCGTACCGCGTCAATACACAAGTCTATATTTGACTGCATGATTCTCGTCGGCGAACTCTCCCTGTGGGTCGCGCTGCTGATGGCGGCGTGGTCAGCGACGGTTTCCTTTGCGGGCGGACAAATGCGGCGCGCCGATCTCACCGAAAGCGGCGAACGCGCACTCTACGCTACGCTGGCGATGGTGGTGCTGGCATCGCTCGGTTTATGGACCGCGCTCATTACCCATGACTTCTCGATCAAATACGTCGCGTCGTTCACCAGCGCCAATCTGCCGACGGTTTACACGATCACCGCATTCTGGGGCGGCCAGTCAGGATCGCTGCTATTCTGGGCGCTGATTCTCTCGATCTACTCGGCGATCGCCCTCTACACCAATCGCACGCGGAACCGCGAGCTGATGCCCTACGTCGCCGGCACGCTGGCGCTGATCCTCGTTTTCTTCCTGGCCACGATCTGCTTCGGCTCCAATCCGTTCCAGCGGCTCGATTTCATTCCTGTCGATGGGCGCGGCTTGAATCCGCAGCTCCAGAATCCAGGCATGGCGATCCATCCGCCGAATCTCTACCTCGGCTACGTCGGCACTTCGATTCCGTTTGCGTTTGCGATTGCGGCGCTGCTGACACGCCGGCTCGATGCGGAGTGGCTCGCCGCCGTCAGACGATGGGCGCTGCTCGCCTGGTTCTTCAACACCGTCGGCATCGTACTCGGCATGTGGTGGGCGTACGTCGAGCTGGGCTGGGGCGGATACTGGGCCTGGGATCCCGTCGAAAATGCATCGCTGCTGCCGTGGCTGGTGAACACCGCGTTCCTGCATTCGATCATGGTGCAGGAGAAGCGCGGCATGCTGCGCAAGTGGAACGTGACCCTCGTCGTCTCCGCATTTCTGCTGGCGATCTTCGGCACCTTCATCACGCGCAGCGGCGTGATCTCCAGCGTACACTCCTTTGCGCAGTCTCCGGTAGGGAAGTGGTTCGCGGCATTCCTCATCGCTTCGATCGCCGTCACCGCTTACCTCGTTTCCACGCGGCTCAAGGATTTGCGATCGCACGCCGAGCTGGAGAGCATGGTCAGTCGGGAGGCTGCATTCCTCTACAACAATCTGATTTTCGTGGGAATTGCCTTCTCCGTGTTGTGGGGAACGCTGTTTCCGATCATCAGTGAAGCCGTGCGCGGGACGAAGATCACCGTCGGTCCACCGTTCTTTAACACCGTCAACATTCCGCTCGGTCTGATGCTGTTGTTGTTGACCGGCATCGGTCCGCTGATCGCGTGGCGTCGAGCGTCGGTTGCGAATCTGAAGCGACAGTTCGTTGCGCCGTCGGTGACGGCCGTCATCATCGGCATCAGCTTCTTTGCGATTGGCGTGCACAATCTTGCCGCGCTCCTTTCGTACACCTTCGGTGCGTTCGTCGCCGCCACGATCTTCCAGGAGTTCTCGAAGGGCATCAACGCCAGACACAAGATGTACGGCGAATCGAGATGGCTGGCGCTGCCGAGGCTGATCGCGCGGAATCGTCGCCGCTACGGCGGCTACATCGTGCACGCGGGCGTGGTGGTGATTTTCGCAGCCTTCGCCGGTCTCGCGTTCAAGCGCGAGTTCGATCTCACCTTGAATGCGGGCGACACCAGGAGCGTCACCGACGCGTGGGGCCACCGGTGGACTTTCCTCAGCCAGGGCATCTCGCGCTACAACGTCTTGAATCGCGAGGTGACCGCCATCGCGCTCGACGTCACGCGCGATGGCAAGCCGGAGGGTGTGATCACCAGCGAGAAACGACAGCACGTCGATTCGCGCGGTTCACCGACCTTCGAGCCGTCGACTGAAGTCGGAATCAAGGGATCGTTCAAGCAGGACGTGTACGTGGTCTTGGCAGGGGTACGCGGCCAGGATTCCGCCGAGATTCGCGTCACATTCAATCCACTCGTGCGCTGGGTGTGGCTGGGCGGAGCGCTGATGGCGTTCGGCGGACTGGTGGTGATGTGGCCGGCGGCCGATCGCGCCAGGGTGCAGGCGGGCTACGCTGCTGTTTTGAAGCCGAAGCCAGTTGGCGTCCCGGACCTGGTGCAGGTATGAGGTGGCAGGTGAGAGCTTTTCTACAGGCAGTCTGTCTTAACGCGATACGCGGTACGAGTAACCAATGAACCGCCGCGATTTCATTCTTAGCCTTCCCGCCATCGCGCTACTGGCCTCCCGTCGCCAAGCGAGTGCCCAGGCCCTGCAAACCTTCAACGGCCCGATGGCCGACGCGAACGAAGTGTATCGCCCCGTCAGCCTGCCAGCGAAGCCGAACGCAGCGCCATCGATGACCGATGCGCAGCGCGACGATCTCGAGCATCAGATCCATTGTCAGTGCGGCTGCAATCTCGACGTGTACACCTGTCGCACCACCGATTTCTCGTGCAGCGTCTCGCCCGCGATGCACGCGGATGTGATGGGGCTCGTCGCCGGCGGCCACACCGCCCAGGAGATCCTGGCCGCGTTCAAATCAGTGTACGGCGAGAAAGTTCTGATGGCGCCGAACAAGAGCGGATTCAATCTCGTCGGCTACACGATGCCATTCGTTGCGCTCGCCGGCGGCGCGGTTCTCGTCAACACGCTGCTCAAGAGATGGAAGACGCGCGCACCGGAGCCGGCGACCACCGTTCCGCACGTTGACGCCACTCAGTCGGAGCTCGACGCTCTCGATGCCGCGGTGCGGCGCGACGCATGATCGCACTGTTTGTCGGTACCGCGCTGGCGGTCACCTCGCTGCTGTACGTGCTCTATCCATTGTTTCGCGCGCAACCGGTAGCGGCGCCGCGTGCACGCATCGCGGGAGCGACGCGATCGACGACGGCAGTTGATGCGCTGCGCGAGCTCGAGTTCGATCGACAGACGGGAAAAATCTCCGCTGCCGATTATGACTCATTGAGAGCGCGCTACACCGAGCAGGCGCTGGCGGTGATGCGGGCGGGAAACACTCCGGTCTGCGAGAGATGCGGCCCGCGACCCGAGGCCGACGCCCAGTTCTGCTCGAAGTGCGGAGCCGCTCTCATCAGCTGATTCGCGCGCAGGCCTCCCAGCCAGGCCAAAGTGCAAATTCGTTTCACGGACTGCCCTTTTTATATCAGATGGCCGCAACCCGCTGATTTTCTTGCACTTAGCGGATGTTTACCCTTGACCGTTGAGCGGTCGACCAGCACTATCGGGTCAGGAAAGGCTCAGAACTCTTCACCGCTGCGGTCGACGCACGAATTTCGCGTACGATTCTCGCAACAGTAGAGGTGCGGACACTACCGACGAGTAAGGAGACTGGGGCGATGGCAGTCAGGGATTTCGTCGACGAACAGGGGACTAAGTGGCGCGTGTGGCCCGTGCTTCGTTCCTCCATCCATCCCAAAACCGCAGCCGAAGATTACCTCGGCGAGTACGGCGACGGCTGGCTTTGCTTCGAGTCGTCCACTGAACGACGTCGACTTGCCCGCTACCCGGAAGATTGGGAAAGAATGAGCGACAAGGAGCTCTGTCGATTGCTCGAGCGAGCAGCAGTAGTTCCCGTGCGCGGTGGCGGCAAGCACACACCACCGAAACCCGGCGACTCGATCACGCCGTAGCCGTTCGAATCGGGCAACCTTCCTCGGCGCGTTAGCGTCAAAGGAAGAGTCATGCGACTAGCTCACACGATCATCATCGCTTCCGCGCTGGCGGCGATTTGCGCTCATCCTCTCTCCGCGCAGGGCGTCGATGTGATTCGCGGACAAGTACTCGGCGCCGATGGGCAAGCGCTCGAGGATGTCAAAGTCACTGCGACGTCGCTGAGCGGCAACGTGAATCGCAGCACGCGCACCGACAAAAGCGGTCGCTACACGATTCTTTTTCCAGGCGGAGAAGGCGATTACTTCGTCGAATTCTCCGCGATTGGCTACGCCGCGCGTCGCTTCGAGGTGAAGCGCACCGCCGACCAGGAGATACTCGTTGCCGACGCGCGACTGCTGCGCGCGGCGGGCGTGCTTGATACCGTCAGAGTCGTCGGCCAGCGCGATCGGCCCGAGCGGAACGATTACTCGCCCGACATCAGCGGTAGCGAACGACCGGTCGACAACAGCGGCGTTCCCGCGGATCAGCAGGGAGACATCGCCGCGATGGCGGCATCGCTGCCGGGAGTGACACTCGTTCCCGGCCAGGACGGCGATCCGTCGGGATTCTCGGTGCTCGGCCTGTCGCCGGATCAGAACAACACCACGCTCAACGGAATGAATTTCAGCGGGTCGAACTTGCCGCGCGATGCGAATGTCGTCACGTCGCTGGTGACGACTCCGTACGATGTTTCACGCGGCGGATTCAGTGGCGCGCAATTTCAGATTCGCAGCCGGCCCGGGTCCAATTACGTGATGCGGACGATGAGCGTGAACGTCGACGCGCCCCAGCTGCAATGGACAGATCGCGCGGGCCGATCGCTCGGCCAGCCGTACAGCAACCTCTCGCTCGGCGGCTTGTTCGCCGGTCCGGTCAAACCTGACGCGTCATTCTATAGTCTCGCGTATCAGTTCGGCCGGCGCGCGAACGATCTGCGATCGCTCGTCAACACGAGCTCGATTGGATTGAAGACGTCCGGAGTCTCGCCAGACTCCGTTGCCCGACTGCTGTCGATTCTGCAGCGATTGGGCGTTCCGACCATCACTGGCGAGCTGCCGTCCAGTCGCCTAGGCGAACAAGGATCGTTCTTCGGCAATCTCGATTTCGCGCCGCAGTCCTCGAGCACCGGCCAGGCGGTCGGCATCTCGTTCAACGGCAGCTGGAATCAACAGACGCCGGCGTCGTCGCTCACCAACGAGGTTCCCGCGCACAGCGGCGACCGAACCAACTGGAACGCCGGCCTGCAGGCACGACACAACAATTATTACGGCGGATTGGTGTTGAGCGAGACGTCGTTTGGTTTGAGTCGTTCGCGCAACTACGGAAATCCGTACCTGGATCTGCCGAGTGGAACGGTGCGGATCAATTCGGACTTTCCGGATGGGACGAGCAGCATCCGCACGGTGTCGTTCGGCGGAAACTCGAACCTCAATACCGACCAGACCAACACCGGCACCGAACTGACCAATCAGCTTTCATGGTTCAGCGCCAGCAACAAGCATCGTATCAAGCTGACGACGGAGCTGCGACGCGATGCATTCCGGCTCAATCAACAGATCAACACTCTCGGCTCCTTCAGCTTCAATTCGCTCGCCGATCTCGATGCGCAGACGCCCTCCTTCTTCAGTCGCCAATTATCACCGCGCATCAGGAGTGGCAGTCAGTTTATCGGCGGCATGTCGCTCGGTGATTCATACAAGCGAAGCGACAATCTGCAGATCCAGTACGGCGTCCGGGTCGACGGCAATCACTTCTCGGCGACACCGACATACAATCCGGACCTCGAGGCGGCGTTCGGTGAGCGGAACGACCGTGCGCCAAATCACGTCTATCTGAGTCCGCGCATCGGATTCTCGTGGGCCTACGGCACCGCGCCGCAGATCGCGGGATTTGCTGGCGCGGTTCGCGGCCCGCGCGCAGTAATCCGCGGCGGCATCGGGCTTTTCCAGAATGTGCCGAACACCAGTCTGATCAGCGGCGCCATCGACAACACGGGTCTGGCCAGCGCACTGCAACAGGTTTTGTGCGCCGGTCCGTCGTCGCCGGTTCCTGACTGGGGTGCCTACTCGAGCGATTTGTCGACCGTCCCGTCGCAGTGCACCGACGGCAGTGTCTTCGCCAGCACTGTTCCAAACGTCACTTTCTTCTCGAAGGATTACACTGCACCACGGAGCCTGCGCTCGAACCTGAACTGGAGCGGTCCGGTACTCGGAAATCGCTTCAGCGGAAATGTCGAGCTCACATACTCGCGCAACATGAATCAGCCGAGCATTGTCGATCTCAACTTCAGCCCGGTTGTTCAGTTCACGCTGCCGGATGAAGCGCAGCGACCGGTGTTCGTGCAGACGACGAGCATCGTTCCGCAGACAGGAACCATAGCTTCGCGCGATGCGCGAGTGAGCCAGCTCTTCTCACGCGTGACGGAGCTGAGATCGGACCTCAAGTCCGACAGCAGGCAGATTCGATTCACACTGTCGCCTGCCGAATTCAGCACGAATTACAACTGGAGTCTGTCGTACGTGTACTCGAACGTGCGCGAGCAGACGCGGGGCTTCAACAGCACCGTCGGAAATCCACTGGCGATCGAGTGGGGCAGGTCGCCGTTCGACTCGCGGCATCAGATCCAATACAACGTCGGCTACAATTTCTTTGACGCGGTGCGGGTGAACTGGTTCGGCAGCTTCCGCTCCGGCTCGCCTTACACGCCCGTCGTTTCGGGCGACATCAACGGCGACGGCTACAATAACGATCGCGCGTTCATCTACAATCCGGCGAGCACGTCCGATCCGCAGCTGGCGTCCCAGATGCAATCGCTGCTGAACAGCACCACTGGCAATGCGCACGACTGCCTGGCGAAACAGCTCGGCGATCTCGCGGCGCGGAATAGCTGCCAGGGTCCGTGGACTTCGCAGGCGACGCTCTCGCTGTCGTTCAATCCGCTCAAGTTCCGGATGCCCCAGCGCGCCACGCTGTCACTGCAAATCGGCAATCCACTCGGTGCCGCCGATCTTCTGCTGCACGGCAACGACAACTTGCGAGGCTGGGGTCAGCCGGCGTTCCCCGATCCCACCCTGCTCGCGATTCGCGGGTTTGATGCCCAGTCGCATCGCTACCTGTACGACGTCAACGATCGATTTGGCTCGACAACACCTGCTCTGACTGCTGTACGAGCGCCTGTCACTGTAACTGCACTACTGCGGTTCGACCTCGGACCGACCCGCGAACGACAGGCGCTCACCCAGCAGCTGGATCGTGGGCGCACTTTGCGCGGCAACAGAACGAGTGAGCCAATGCTGAGAGCGATCTATGGAACAGGTGGAATCCCCAATCCGCTGTCGACGATTTTGCGCCAGGCGGATTCTCTCGGCCTGAACGGCATGCAGGCGGACAGCATCGCCAGCATGAACCGTCGCTACGTGGTCAGGCTCGACTCGATCTGGTCGCCGGTGGCGAAGTATCTCGCTGCGCTTCCGGACAATTACAACAAGGATGAAGCGTACTCGCGATATCGTCGCGCGCGTGAGGCATCGGTCGACATCCTGATGGGATTGGTGCCGACGATTCGCGAGCTGCTGACGCCTACACAACGCAGAAAGCTTCCACCATTCATCGCCAGTTATCTCGACACGCGCTATCTCGCTTCGATTCGCTCGGGCACAGCCGGTGCGGGCGGTGGCCCAATGATGTTCCCCGCCGGCGACACCTTCCGCACACCCGCTCCGGGCGGCGGAGCGGGAGGAGGCGGGCAGGTAATCATCATTCGCAACTGATTCTTCGGGGATCTCTGAATGAAAAAGTTCAGCACCTTCGTTTTGACTGTCGTGTCGATCGCGGTCGCGACGCCTCTTTGCCTCTCGCAGTCGCTACCGCCGGTCAGACAGCTCGGTCCGGTCACAGCGGTATCGAACGACAGCCTCGTCGCGGTTTCAGGGATTCGCGCTCTCCCTAATGGGCGCGTTCTCGTCAACGACATCGTCGGACGGCGTGTGTTGCTTCTCGATTCCGCCCTGACCGTGGTATCCGTCGTCGCTGATACGACGAGCGCAACCGCAAATGCGTACGGGACGCGACCGGGCGGGTTAATCGCGTTCCGCGGCGACTCGACGCTGTTCGTCGATCCGGCGTCGCTGTCGATGCTGCTCATCGATCCAAACGGGAAGCTTGGGCGCGTGATGTCAGGCCCACGCGATATGAACTTCCTCATCGGCGGACCATTCGGCACGGCCGGATTCGACCCATCGGGGAAACTCGTCTACCGCGCACCGCCAAACTTCGCCGCGTTCGGCGGACGTTCTCCCGGAGGCAACGGCACGCCGCCGCTGCCGGTGATCCCCGATTCCGCTGCGATCGTCCGATTCGATCTCGCAACCAGAAAGCTCGACACCGTCACCTACTTCAAGACGCCGAAGGTAGTGATGAACGTGGTGAGGTCCCCCGAAGGCAACGTGCGCGTTTCCGCGATCGTGAATCCGCTGCCGCAGGGTGATGACTGGGCGCTCCTCCCCGATGGCACCATCGCTCTCGTGCGCACGCGCGACTTTCACGTCGATTTCCTGAATCCGAGCGGCGCAATTACGAGCGCACCCAAAATTCCCTATTCATGGGAGCGACTCACCGACTCCGGCAAAGTCGCCTTCATCGACAGCGCGCGCGTTGCGATCGAGAAGCAGCGTGCTGCCGGTTTTGCCGCCGGACTGGCGGGGGCCGGTGGCCCTCCCGGCGTCCGGGTCACCGTCACTGCCGATGGCCCACCGGCGGGTGCGTCCCGCACGCCGGCTCCCAACACCACGACGACGGTGACTACCGTCGGCGCCGGCGCGCCTCCCGCCGGTGCCCCGCAGCTGCCTCCGCTGCAACTCGTCTCGCCGACTGAGCTGCCTGACTACAAGCCAGCATTTATCCCCGGATCAACGCGAGTCGACGCTGACGGCAACCTCTGGATTCGCACGACGCAGAACGTCGACGGCCGCCCCGTTTACGACGTCGTCGACAGCAAGGGTGTGCTGATCGATCGTGTGCAGCTCCCCGCCAACCGCATCATCGTTGGTTTTGGACCAGGCGGGATTGCTTACCTTGCAGTTCGCGATGGCACTGTCGTGCACCTCGAGCGAGCGCGCATCAGGTGATGTGCTGCGCGACGTAGCGCGCGAGCGCCATCACGGTGATCATCGGATTGACACCCGACGAAGCAGGGAACAGACTCGCGTCTGCGACGTACGCTCCGCTCATTCCAAAGACAGCGCCGTTCGGATCGCACACCGCTGATGCGCGGTCCGATCCGATCCGACACGTCCCCATCTGATGTGCGCTGAATAGCGGCAGTCGGTTCGGCGCGATCGAAGCGCGTTCGATCGCCTCGCAGTAGGCTTCGATCGATTGGCGACCGTCGCGTTCCCACGCCAGACGCTCGCTGTGCAGCGTGATGATCTTTTGCGCGCCCGCGGCGTGGTGCATCCGTGCCACCTTCGACATGCCGTGCCGCAGGAATTTTTTCTCTTCGCGGCCCAATCGATAATCGAAATAAGGCAGGCCGCGCTTGTTGATGCGCACGCGACCAGATGATGAATCGCGGGTCAACACTATGAACGGCGCCGCGCGTCGAACGTCCTGCATGTCCCGCTTGTGCTGTCGCGCGGTCGACCATGGCAGGCCAACGGCGAGAAGTCCGGGATGTGCGGGCGCAGCTTCGATTCGATAACCGTAGCCCTCGGACAGGTTGCTGAACTCGTCGCAGACCACGGTCTGCGGCGGGCCTTTCCACGCCTCGATGGGCGAAGCGTAGATGCCTGTGACACCAACCGTCGGATGAAGAAACAGGTGCTGGCCCAAATGCATTGACTTGAGTCCACTGCGCATCAAAATCGCCGGTGAAGCGAGAGCGCCTGCCGCGAGAACGACGCAAGGCGCCGCCACGGTCAATGTCCTCATCACTCCGTGCGGATCGTCGTAGCGACCCTCGACTCCTGTCACCCTGCCTTTGTTCTGCAAAACCTTGCGTGCGGCAAAGGGCGCAATGACTTGTGCGCCGGACCGAATTGCATCCGTGAGGTACGTCACGGCGCCGCTTTGTTTACCGCCGATTCGACAGCCGAACATGCAGTTGCCGCACTGCGAGAGATCGCAGCCAAGTGCGTTACGCGCGATTGCTGTCGATCGATAGTCGAGTGTTTGAGCGGCGCGAGAAATGGTGGCGTTGTTCTCGTTCATCTCGCTTTCATCAGTTGAGACACCGATTCTCCGCCAGACCGCGTCGAGACAGTCAGCGAACGCATCGGTCTCAAAGAAGCCGCAGCCGGAGACCTCCGCCCATTCTTCACGCACATCGTCCGGCGTTCGGAAGCACGACTGCCAATTGACGGTTGTCCCGCCGCCGATTGCGGAACCAGCAAGCAACGACATGCTCAGGTCGCGCGTTCCGGCCAGCCCGCCCTCGCGAAAGAGGCGCTGCATGCCGGTGAGCTCATGCTGATCGAACTCGTCGCCACTCCACGTGCCAGCCGCATCGACGACGATGACATTCTTCCCGCGCGCGGCGAGCTCCGCGGCCACGACGCTGCCGGCCGCTCCGGATCCCACGATGCAGACGTCGCACTCGAGTTTCGAGTCGGTGCCAACGCGCATGATCGGAATGCGCGGCGCCGTCGCCTTCGGATTTATTTCCGGCGCGTATCCGATCGACGCGAGCAGGGAATCTGATTCCGGAGTTCCGTTTGAGGCGTAAGTGTGTAGCAGCGCCAGGCTCCGCGCCCCCTGATACGCCGTCCGCAGCTGAGGAACTCGACTGCGCGCGAGTCTCTGCAACACTCTTTCGCGAGCGGTCTGGGACATCCGCGAAAATCTCGTCGCTTTCGATGAGACGCTGGCGATGAACACCGGATTCTCGAGCAGCGTCAAAAAGAACCGGAACGCCCGCGCCTTGTCGGCGTCGATGATATCGAGGGCGTTGGCAACCCGGGCACCGACGCCGAGGTCGCTCGCCGACATGCTGAACAGGGTTGGGTCCTCGTCGTTATCGAACCCGAGGGAGGGGAAGAACGTGTCACACAGTGCGTCGAGTGCTTCTGTCTCGCGGCTGGTGAGGTTCATGTCGGCGCCCCACGATTGAGTTGGCCCTGTTTAGCGCGTCTCCGCTAACACAAAAGTTACCTGTGTAATGGCGTGGCTTGCGAGATCGGGGTCGATGGAAAATCTTTCTGGCCTCGACGAGGAGGCTTCCTGGCAGGCTACGACTTCACAAACCGGGTCCGCGGTGCACTGATCAAGGCGCGTGACGAAGCGCACCGGCGTAACCATGAGTACGTGGGTACCGAGCATCTTTTGCTTGGACTGTTGGGGGAAGAGGATACCCTCGTCATGGACGTGCTTGAGAATCTGGGCGCGAGTCCCGCCAGAGTTCGGTCGATCGTCGAAGGCATGGTTGAAGACGGATTGCCGTCAGCCCGGTCTCGCATCCCCGACCTGCCATACACTCCACGTGCCCGGGTCGTCCTCGACCAGGCGATCTCGGTCGCCCACGAATTCGGCGACGGCTACGTCGGTACCCAGCACCTGCTACTCGGCCTCATCCGCGAGCGCCAGAGCATCGGCGCTCTCGCCCTCGTCAAAGCCGGTTTGTCGGAGCCGTCCCTTCGCCGTGAGATCGTGAGATTGCTGCAGGGCGAAGGCGTTGCTCAAGCGCTCGATGACGAGATGGGCAGAGCGCGAGCCGAGACCCAGATTCCCCTCAGCATCGCCGTCGAAGTCCGCTACGAGGATGGCACGCTCGCCAAGAAGACTTTCACCTCGCAGGACGAAGCCCTCGCCTTCATTCGGGAGAGGGGAGGGCAGTAGCTCTCTAAATCGAGTATCTGCCCGACTTTGGTTTGGAAGACGCTAATTAAGCGGTCGAGATCCCAAACAAGGAGCGTTACCGCTCGAGCTCTCTCATCCGCTGCACTGCGATCCTGATCGGGACAAAAGTCGCCGTTAAAGAGATGATCGCCGCGCCACCGAAGCCGAGCCACATCTCGAGTGGGTTCGGATCGGTCTTCATCATTCGCGCGCTGACGTACTCGTAGACAGGGCGCGCCTCGAGCACGATCACCGCACCGATCAGCACCACCGACGACATCATCAGCACCAGTCCACCGAACGACGTCGGAATCTGCGCCGCGTTCTCGGTGTTGAATTTCGGGAACAGCGCACCGAAACCGAGCGCGAGGCCGGCGATGGCGAACGTCATCAGCGTGATGGTGAAAATTGAGACTGCCATCATGAATCCGCTGACCTGAAGCAGCACGTCGGTAGCGAAGACGAGCATGAGTGCGAGCGCGAGCAGCGGAATCGTGCCCACCCAGAACTTGGACCAGAGAAGCTGGCGCATCTCGAGCGGTGAAGAGCGGAGCAGCCACAGCGTGCGACCCTCGAGGCTGATTCCCGGGAAGATGAAGCGTGCCGCGATCGACGCCAGCACGAATCCGGCGAGAATCAGATTGACGAACGGAATCACGTTCGCGAGGAAGAAGGTCACGCCCTCGCCGCGCAGCGGCAGGAACTTGATGTTGAAGACGTAAACGACCACGAGTACGGCGAGCAGAATCAATTGCGACCACTGTGTCGTGTCGCGGAAGAAAAGACGAACCTCCTTCAACACGAGCTCGCGTCGCATCACGCCCCATGGCGCAAGAATCTTTGATAGCGCATTGCCGAACAAACCCTGGCGCGCCCAGCGCTCGCCGCCCTCCTGCGATTTGCTGAATCCGCGCGTGTAGAGCCAGCGGTGGAGGATCGCGCCGAAAACGATCGACGCTGCAGCCGTCGACCATAGGAGATAGAAGGGAAGCAACTCCGATTCGCCCCTCAGCCACGACATCATCCCCTGCGCCGCCCACTCACTCGGCAGCCACGGCGATGTTGGCCCGCGCAGCAAGGCGATGAACTCGACCAGCGAGCGAAATCCTTCCGGACGCGCCAATCGCTCCGGACGAACCAGTCGAAACACCAGCACCACGCCCGCCGCCGCGAGAATCGCGATGACGCTGAGGATGTCGCGCGTTCGTCGCGCAGGAAAAATGTTCACCAGCAGCAGCGTGATCGCGCTGCCGATCGCGGAAGGAATGAATAGAAACGGCAGCACCGCCAGTGCTGCCACGAGCGGATAGAAAATGCCGCCGTGATAGACGATGCCGTACGCGGTGAGCACCGGTGTCGAGACGAGCACCACCATCCAGCTGGAGTGCCCCGTCGTCTCCAACAACTTGGCGCCGTACAGTCGCAACCAGTCGACGGGCGCGGCGACAAGGAGATCGAGATCCTTCGCCAGGAAGAAGCTCGATAGGGCAGTCACCACGTTCGACAGGATCAAAATGCCGAACAGGCTGACGAACATCAGTCCGAGCAGCTTCGCGGACAGCAGCGCGCCAATTTCTGGAATGCCACGGAAATACTTCAGCAGCCGATAGAGCAGTCCAAACACAAAGACCCAAAAAATCGCGCCGATCAAAAAGAAGAGGATCAGCCGGCCTGATTTATTCTCAGTTTTGCCTAGCGGACGGGCTTTCGCCGATATGATCTTCGGCGACAATACGTGCAGCAGGCTCGGCGAGCTCGGAGCTGCCTCGTCTGCCACTGGCAGCGTTGCTGACATGGCAAAATCACTCGGCACCGCGCACCTCCGACGTGGCCCGCAGCCCCCGCTTCCCGTCTCGCGCTTCCCGCTTCCCGCTACGCATCCAGCACTTCCATCGCTTCGCGCGCCGCGCGCTCGCCGGTGAGCTTGAGGAAGATCTCCTCCAACCCGTTTCCGCCCCCCGCTGATTGCGCGTGCAGCTCCTTGATCGTTCCCACCGCGCGGATCTTCCCGTGCTGAATGATCGCGATGCGATCGCACAGAGTCTCCGCAACCTCCAGGGTGTGCGTGGACATCATGATGGTGTGACCGCGCCGTACGTACTCGCGGAACAGATCCTTGAGAATGCGCGCCGCCTTGGGATCGAGTCCGACCATCGGCTCGTCGACGACGATGACTTCCGGACGATGAATGAAAGCGCTCGAGATGATCAGCTTCTGCCGCATGCCGTGGCTGTAGCTCTCGACCAGCTCGTCGGCCCACTCCTCGAGATCGAACAGCGCCATCAACTCTCGGCCGCGATGCTCGAGCTTGTCACCGTTCTGTCCATACAATCCGCCGACGAAGCGCAGGAACTCCGCACCCGTCAACTTCTCGTAAATGAACGGCCGGTCCGGGATAAATCCCAGTCGCGATTTCGCAGCTAGCGGATCCTTGGCCAGGTCGATTCCCGCGAGATGAATGCTGCCCGCCGTCGGCTGCAGAATGCCCGCGATCATCCGCAGCGTGGTCGTTTTCCCAGCGCCGTTTGGTCCGAGAAAGCCAAACAACTCGCCATCGGGCACCGTGAGGTCGATCGAGTCGACGGCCGTGAACGAACCGTATTTCTTGGTCAGATTTTTCAGCTCTATCATTTCAGTTTGCCGGTTTTTCGTTTGATCGCCGCGGCTTTCGCCACTTCTGCCGGAACGCTGTCCGCCGACGCTGATGAATTCTTGAACGCCAGCTCGAACGCCGTGCGTGTCGCCGTCAGCTCGCCCGCCTGAGCGACGACGATGCGTCCGGCGTCATCGACCCACGCCGAGACGCCGTGCGGAGCGCCATCGATTCGCCATGCGCGCACCGTGTCGCGATGCGCGGCGACCCACTTTCCACCTCTGTCCATCATCGCGCTGTCGATCACAGTGAACACCGACTCCGCGCTGATGCGCAGCGCGGGTCGCACCACCAGTCTCGTCGTCGGATCGAAAACCGAGTACGTCTGCACGCGCCCAATTTTCGGTGGACCGCCAAGCATGAACGCGACCGGAACGAGCGACGGTGTGAAAAGTGTGGGTTTGAAGGTGTAGTGCGCCGGCGGATGCCCACCGCTGGTCTTGTTGCCCGCCACGAACAACAGCGTGTCTTCCTCGACCGAGGCGTTGATCGAGAATGGCCGCGTCTGTCGCGCGATGTCGATCGTCAGGTCCGCAAGATGAAAACCGCGCGTCAATCGCGTTTGCCAACGCGCTGACGTGCGCTGAGTTTGTCGGCCCGCGAGATAATCGCCGACGAAATAGTCTTCGCTGACTAATGTGTTCGACGTCGTGTCGAGCGCCGACGAAGCTGCTCCGATCCGCGCCCCGTTGCGCTCGATTGTGTAGTAGAAAGTCGCCGGCTGGAGGCGCAACGCGACCTCGGCCAACTGTTGCGCCTCGCTGCGATTGGCGTTGCGGTGCAGCATCATCGCGATGCCCCCGAGCCAGAGCGCGACGATGACCAATGCGACGAGAATTCGGGGCTGGGAGTTCACCCCATATAGACGATTGTGGAGCGCGGACGGATTGTCCGTTTTAGACGATTGTGAGGCTCGTCTCGGAGTTGATCCACCCCAGATACCGGTCCAGACCACCAGTTACCGGCACTGCCAGCAGTTCTGGTACCTTATAGGGGTGTAAGTCCTTGAAAGCACGCTCCAAAGCGTGCATCGCGCCGGAACGAGTCTTGAGCATTACTACCACCTCGATCTCGTCGGCGAGCTTGTCCTCCCAGCGATACAACGATCTCGCGCCAGGTAAAATGGTGCCGCAGGCCACGATGCGCTTGTCCAGCAGCGCGCGCACGAATTTCACCGCTTCTTCAGTGTTTGACAGCGTCGTCAGGACAACAAGTGCGTCCGTGTGGCCCACTTCTCGAATCCGGGGTATGAGTAAAAACAGAATCTAACGTGAAACTTGTTACACTTGCCACCAATTTTACGGCGATAAGTTGGTGCCAGTCTTAAACGAAATGCCCGCCGAACAGTCACTTTTCATCAACCGCGAACTGAGCTGGCTCGAGTTCAACGCCCGTGTGTTGCACGAGGCGTTTGACTCGCGCAACTGCCTGCTCGAGCGCCTCAAGTTCCTCGCGATCTTCAACACGAACCTCGACGAGTTCTACATGGTTCGCGTTGCAGGTTTGCGTCGCCAGCTCGCGGCCGGCGTCCAGCACCTCCCGCCCGACGGCATCCCGCCGCAGCAGCTTCTGACGATGATCCGCGAGCGCGTCAGCGAGCTGATGGAGTTGCAGCGCCAGTGTCTCTACGATCTGCTGCTGCCCGAGCTGGTGAAAAACGGAATCAAGATCGTGAAGATGAACGACCTGTCACCCACCGAGTGGCAGGCGATGGACAAGTTCTTCCAGTCGGAGGTGTTCCCGGTTTTGACACCGCTGGCCGTCGATCCCGGACATCCATTTCCGTACATCTCCAACCTATCGCTTTCGCTCGCCGTGCAGATCGTCGATCCGGTCACCGGCGAGCAGCGCCGTTTCGCGCGCCTCAAAGTGCCAAAGAGTCTGCCGCGCTGGGTGCCGATCGGCCGTCCCAATCACTTCGTCGCCCTCGAGGATGTCATTGGCGCGAACCTGAGCGCGCTGTTCCCGGGGATGGAGATTCGCGGTTACCACGCGTTCCGCGTCACTCGCTATTCTGATCTCGAGATCGCGCAGGCCGATGACGACGACGATTTGATCACCATCATCGAAGAGCAGATCTTCGAGCGCCGCTTCGCCGAAGTCGTGCGCATCGAAGTCGAGACGGGAACGCCGAGCGAGCTGCGCGACCTGCTGCTGGAGGAACTTCAACAGGATCAGCCGGCCGAGATGCTGCCGCTCAGCGAAAGCGACGTCGTCGAGACCGGCCCGCTGCTCGACCTCGGCGACCTAATGTTGATTGCCCAGCTCGACATCCCGGCGCTGCGCGATCCGCCATTCGTTCCTGCTACGCCGCCGGATCTTCGCGACACCACGCGCTCGATTTTCGATGCGATCAAGGAGCGCGACATCCTCGTTCATCACCCGTACGATTCCTTCCCGGCCAGCGTCGAGCACTTTTTGACGTCGGCGGCGATGGACGAGAACGTACTGGCCATCAAGATGACGCTGTATCGCACCTCGGGGGACACCGCGATCGTGCGCGCGCTCACCGAAGCGGCGCAGCGCGGCAAGCAGGTCGCCGTCCTGATCGAGCTGCAGGCGCGCTTCGACGAGGTGAACAACATCACCTGGGCGAGAACGCTGGAAGGTTTCGGCGTCCACGTTGTATACGGCCTGCCCGGACTCAAGACGCACACTAAAACGACTCTCGTCGTTCGTCGCGAGCCGGATGGCATTCGCCGTTACTCACACGTCGGTACCGGCAACTACAACTCGAAGACGGCAAAGATCTACACCGACATCGGCTTGTTCACCGCCAGTCCGACCATCGGCGCTGATCTCACCGATTTGTTCAACGCGCTCACCGGATTCTCCCGACAGAACGTCTATCGCAACCTGTTGGTGGCGCCGCACAACATGCGCGCGCGCTTCACCGAGATGATCGATCGCGAAGCGGAGCACGCGAGGGCGGGTAAGTCGGCGCGCATCATCGCCAAGATGAATGCGCTGGTCGATGCCGACATCATCCAGCACCTCTACACCGCGTCGCAGGCCGGCGTGCAGATCGATCTGATCGTGCGCGGCATCTGCTGCCTCCGACCCGGCGTTCGCGGCGTCAGCGACAACATTCGCGTCAGCAGCATCGTCGGCCGGTTCCTCGAGCACTCGCGCATTTTCTATTTCGCCAACGACGGTAAGGAAGAACTCTACTTCGGCTCAGCGGATTGGATGCCGAGGAATTTCGACCGGCGCGTCGAGGTCGTGGTCGCCGCTCACGAGCGTCGGCTCATGGATCGCCTTTGCAGCCTGCTCGAGATCTCGCTCGGCGACAATCGCAACGCCTGGGATCTCGGTCCGGAAGGCACCTACACCCAGCGCAAGCCGGGCGCGCGACCCGTCGTCGCCTCGCAGGAGATTTTCCTCGTTAATTCGTGGGGGATGTTGCCGCTCTCGACGGCCTCCAGCAACGGCGCCACCGGCGAGCACGCTGTCGTCACGACCGGCGAGTATCAGTCGGCGCTTCCGACGTCGTCCTCGTAGGTCGTAACAGATCCGTCGGGCGCAACGATTTCCACCGGAACGTGCGCTACGTCCGCCAGCAAATTCGATTTTCTGCTGGCGCCCCACAGCTCGAGTCGCAGACTGTAGCCCTGCCTGGCGGGAACGGCGGTCAGTCGGAGGGCCCGCTCGATCCAGCGCGCTCTGATCTCCGCCACCGCGCCGGCATGCCCGCGATCGAAGCCATCGGCCACGCGCAGAATCGCCGACAATTTCTTGATCTTGCGACGTAACGGCTTATCCAGCCTGCCGTAGTTTGCGTGTTTCTTCTTCGGCTCGGCGCCTCGATGATACCGGGCAACGTTGGCGACGATGATCTGCTCCGCCGGCGTCATCCCAAGCAGCTCGGCGTGCTCGATCAAATGGTACGAATGCTTGTTGTGCTTGTCGTAGCTGATGTGATAGCCGATGTCATGCAAGAGCGCCGCGTCGCTCAACAGCTGTCGATCTTCGGGCGTCAAACCGAGTCGCTGACCGACCGCGTCGAATAGCTGCAGCGCAAGTTTCTGCACGTGCTTCGCGTGCGGTTCCTCGTAGTGCGAGCGCTCGGCGAGATCCCGCACCGCGCGCTCGCGCGCTTCGCCGGGATCCGCGGGTGTCGGCTGCACCTGCGCGCTCTCAAGCAGCAAGCCTTCGCGGATCCCGTAGGCGGAGACCACGACCTCCTTTGCATCGAGGCGCGCGACGACTTCCGCCGCCACTGCCAGACCGGCGACGATAATGTCGCTGCGCGCTGCCTTCAATCCCGGCACGCCCTGACGCTCGACGATCGACATGCTGTTGAGGGTGTCGACGATGTGCTCGAGCTCAATGCGAGGCACGACCGTGCCGTGCACCGTTTTCGCATCCGCCATTCCGGTTCGCGCCAGATAGATCGAGCCCAGCGTGGTGAACGTTCCACCAGAGCAGATGATCCGCGGCGTGTGCCAGTGCCGCACCGCCAGGCTTCTGCGCAGCTCATTGCGCACGTGCTTGCGCAGCTTTTGCAAGCCGTTCTTCTTGCCCGGCGACAGATACTTCTCCGTCATGCGGATCGCGCCGAGCGGCAGCGAGAGAAGGCGATCGACGAGGCCGTCGGCGCTCAACGCCAACTCCAGCGATCCACCGCCAATATCCATCACGACCGCGCGTCCGATCGCCAGCTCGAAATGCGCGAGCGCGCTGCGGAACGCGAGCCGCGCTTCATCATCGCCGTGCAGCACTTTGACTTTGAGACCGGTCTCTTCGCGCACCAGCTTCAGGAACTGCGGGCCGTTCGTGGCCTCTCGCACCGCGCTGGTCGCCACGACCTCGGTACGCTCGACGCCGAGCTGCTTGGCCAACGTCGCCATTCGTCCCAACACAACCAGGGCATTCTGAATGGCGACTTCGCTCAACACTTTGCGCTCGTGCAATCCCGCTCCGAGCCGCGGTGCCGCTTTCATTTCGTCGACGACGCGAATTGCTCCGGTTGGCGACACGTCTGCGATCGTCTGCCGAATCGAGTTCGAGCCAATATCGATCGCCGACACACGTACCCCTGCCTCCGCCTTCGGCGCTGCTGCTCCGCCATCGCTGATCGTGAGAATCGGGTTCGTTGCCATGTCTTTAATAGTGACGGGTTAACGCGAGTCGCGATACAGTGAATTGCGGTTCATCGACATCTGCGGCCACCGACATCCCAGATTCTGCCATCGGTGTCGATGAATGCCCGCGTGTACTCTCCATCGCCGAGCATCAACTTCAGAATGCCAAAGCGTCCCTGAATCTGTGCCGCCGAGTTTGCCGAGAGCGGGTAGTGGAATGAACGAAGCGTGCCGCCGCCGGTACCGGCCACAATCTGCTCCATCCCTCTAACTGAATCGACCGCCCCGGTCGCGGTCTGCGGCAGGAACCGCTCGTAGTCGTGCTCGTGACCATTCAACACTACGTCGACGCCACCCTCGTACAGAATCTCCCATATCGTCCTCAGGCTCCAATTGGTTCCGTACACGCCGTTGCTGAAATACGGCCGATGGAAGTACGCCAGCGCGCACGCCGTCGGATGCTGTCGCAAATCGTCGCGCAGCCAATCTTCCTGCGCCTTGATTTGCGCGGCATCGCCGGCACCGAAGTACACCTCGCTGTTCAGAGAGATCAGGTGCCAGCCGTTCAGATCGTAGCTGTAATACCCTCTGCCGCGCGGGCCGGCGCGAGCGCCGAAGAAATCGAAGTAGGGTGCGCCGCTGCCGCTGTCGAAGTCGTGATTCCCCGGCGAGGGGTGAATGACGTCCATGATTCGCGCATCTCCCCAGGACGGCTTGAAGCAACGTGGAAAATCGTCCTTCACTCCCTCATCGCCCGACGGGTAAGCATTGTCACCGAGCGTGATGATGATGTTTTGCAATGCCTGCGCACTGTCGGCTCGCAACAAGCTGTCCGCGAGCTTCCCCGTCGCCTCATCGCCGCTCTCGCCACAAACCGCGATGTCGCCCACTGCAAGTACGACCAAAGCGCCAGGCAGAACCCGCTCCTGCTGCGACGCGCCCGCTGCCGTCGGCTTCGCTTTTTCCCCTCGCGAACACGCGACGATCCCGATCAACAAGGCGATGCCCGCCGAAGCAATGCACCGCTTCCCGCTTCGCGCTTGCCGCTTGCCGCTAGAACGCGAACCCAAAACTCGTGACGAGCCGGCGTCCCTTGCGATTGCTGAACAGCACCGTCACGCCCGGCTCCGGATTCCGGAATCCAACCCAGAATCCTGCTCCTGCCGCGGTGTGCCATCCACCAGGAGATTCGCCGTCGAAGTACACTCGACCCGCGTCAGCAAACGCCAGCGCACCGACATCGAGCGGCACTATCAGCGGAAACTTGGCGATCGGTACGCGCAATTCGCTCGATCCGTACAGCGACGCATCGCCGGCCCAGTGCTGTTTCTCTTCGACGCGATACGTCTCCGAGCCGCCGAGGAACGCGGCGTCGAAGTACGGGAAATCGCCCCAGAGTTTTTTGCCGCCCGCGCGAAACGCGAGCACGGGTTTGTTTCCCATTGGAATCGTGAAGAACGCCGTTGCGAAGGCGTCGAGCGACTCATAAGGCGTATTCACATCCCACATGCCCGGATACGCAGCGCCCGTGAGATCGAACACGAATCTCGGCTTCAACGTGTCCGGATAGTATCGGCTGTCGAGATGCGTGCGTAGTTGAGCCCCCAACTGGCCGAAGCTCGAGAAACCGGTAGGATGAAGTTGCGAGATGAATCGATTGGCGAGGCTGTCGGTGCTCGTGTACCGCACAACCGGACCAAGCGAAATCTCGCTCGCCGGATTTATCGAGTGTCCAACCGCCGGAAAAATCTCGAATTGTTTTTGGCGCAGGTTGTAAAAGAGTCCCCGCAGATCCGGCACGTCGTTGCCGAAGCCGTGGAATTGCACGACCTCGAACTGTGAGAAGTGCGCGGCGACCGGAATGTGCGTGTCGGACTCCTCGAATCGCTTGTCGATCTGTCCGCGGATACGAATGCGGCCGGACGTCGCCCATGAAAAGTCGACTTCCTCCTTCATTGCATATGGCACGTCACGGAAACCGTACTGGTAGCGGGTGATGCCGATTTCCGGATAGATCCCCAGCACGCGATGGGAATGAATTCCAAGGATCGGCCGCATCGAGCCGCCACGATCGTTTCCCGGGGGCACGAGGGTGCCGTAGGCCTTCACCCACGGCCGACGATTGAAGGAATGATTGAACGCCATATCGACGTTCGCTTTTTCGTCGAGCGTATCGCGGGCATACTTGACGTCGGTGACCGGCCCCTGGTCGTAGATGCGCGTGGGACTGGCACGACCAGCAACGGTCGAGATGTCTCTGATGGTGTTGTTTCCATTGCCGCCGATCACGCGCACCAGGATGCTGCCTGGCACGTGACCGTCGATCACTGCCTGATCGTCGCCGCCGTGCAGATAGATGCGAATCTCCTTCGTCTCACCACTATAGAACCGACGCGCGAAATACGGCTTGTCGTTTCCGGATTGCAGGACGACATCGACAATCCCGTCGTCGACACGCATGACGTTGAGCTGATCGTCGGCATCAGTTCCGTGAATGTCGGTAACTCTCCACAACTCTCCGTAATAGCGGTCGGCGGCTGCACGCAGTCCGTTGCGCCGCGCTTTCAGATCGCTGGCGATGCCCCTCGAGTATCGCGCGTACTCCGGCGGCATCTGCGCGACTGCGTTGTCGATCACGGGATCGGTGATGCGCTGCATCAGGTTCGTCGCCACCGAATCCCACGTCGATTTACCCAGCGTGCCCAGCAGCCGGCGATCGAACTCGCCCGCATTCGCAAACAGCGCCGAAGGATCTGGATACTTCGCGCTGAACTTTACCAGACTCGGCACGGCGACACGCGCGATGTCGAGCAGCAAGCCCTCGTAATTGACGAAGACCTTGTCGCGATCGGTCGCAATCGGCTGCCACGTCGCGTCGTCATCTTTGCTCAACCGCGCCCAGTCCCACTGATCCGGGTGACGATCGTTGTCGCCGAGGAGCATATCCATCAGCCGCGCGGTGAGCAGTTGCCGGGCATCGATCTGCGTTTTCGCGTCGGCGTTAATGCGCGCGAGCAGCGTGTCGCTTTCGATGATTTTGTCGGCGTTGGCGAACGCCGGCCCCTTGTCTGGAACCTCCGGTCGCTGCTCCAGCTCGCCGAGCACGCCGGCAAAGGTCTGGCGATGCTCACCGAGCGCGGGATCGTCGGGCATGTAGTAAAGCGTCGGACTCGGATGCAGCACGCGCGCTGCTTCCAGCATCGGTGCCGCCGCCATCAACGCCGTCGGATGCGACGCTGCGCCCTGATCGCGGAAGATCCATTCGATCAGCGTGTGGTCGAAGTCGGCGGGGAGATTCGTCCGTACCTTCTTCAGCATTCTGAACACCCACTCCGATCCGTCCGCGGCGTCGAAGTGGAGATTTGGCGCCTGGAATCCACCGCCTTCCTTGGTTGGTTTCAATCCGCCATGCACGGTTGCCAGATGAAGCACTGGCACTTTGATCGGCGTCGTCCATTCGTCTCGCCACTCGTCGCCGAGCAGAGTTCGATGCAGCGAGCCCGCCTCGAACATCTCACCTGGAATCACGACGACGGTGTCGTCGCCGATTCGCTGGACGACCTTTGTCTTGGCTTGCGCGCCAAGCGTGCTACCCGCGAGTAGAGAAAGCGCGGCAACAAACAACGCGCCGCGCAGTGTGGTTCCACTTATTGTCACGGACGCCATCGGTAAAGCGTGATCTTGGGTGGTTTGACGTTGGCTTCGTCGCTTACGATCATGATGCTGTCCTTGGTGATGGTGAGGCCTTCCGCTTGTCGGTGCTCACCGGGCAGCGGCGCTGACTTCAGGACTTCGCCATCCGGCGTGATCACCGCGTACGCTTTCTCTCGCGACGCGATCACCACGTAATTGCCGGTGTTCGGATCGATGGCGATGTCGGAAGGATGAAAATTCTTCCAGTCGTTCTTGCCGCGTACTTCGTCGATCGGAATCGTCATCGTCGTCATCGCCGTTCTGTCGCCGAGCGGCAGCGGCACGAAGTAAATGCGGAGCTCCTTGCCTTCGGCTTTGTTGAGCAGCCGCTTGCACGCCATCAACAGTCGCGAGCTGTCGGCCTCATAAGTGAGGCTCTCGAACTCGCACTCTTTACCCAGTTTCGTGTCGTAAACAGTGAACGGAACCTGGTACCCGTCCGGAGCTTCCTGAAACTTGAACAGCTTGCCGCTGCTCTCCAGCAGATAAAGATCCCTGCCGGCGATTGCAATCGCCTCGAAGTCTCCCTTCTGATTTCCCGACAGCGAAAAACTCTTGAGCAGAATGCCGGTCTTCGGATCGATCTCCGAGATGCGACCGATGTTGTCGTCGTGCGTCAACACCGTCCCGCGCGAGGTGAGCGCCAGGCCGGAGATCTCGCGCAGGAATGGCGGCATCACCCATTCCGCCAGCGGCTCCTCCGCCTTGGCTGGATTCGCATTGGCCTCGGCGAGCCTGCGCTCAAACTGCTGCAGCCGTTGCGTGCCCATGGTTTTCGCCTCGGCCGCTCGCGCCTGTGGCGTCTCGCCGCATCCCTGCAGCCACACTACCGCCGCAGCAAGCGCGACGATTTTCGCCAGTGCGCTCATGCCTTGTTTCCGTCTTTCTTGTTGTCGTTGGCCGGCTGCGCGGTCTCCAGATCGGCGGATGCGATCGTATCGCCGGCCTGCGCGTGAATTGCGGTCAGCAACTCATCCTGCGGAACGGTCTTTCTCGGCTTGATCAGATAATAGATCTCGCACGGTTTCCCCTGGTGCGTGACGACTTCATCGAGATCCCATCGCTTCGCCATCCGATCGAGCACGATCTCAACCTGACGACGCGCACCGGGCACATCGTCGGCAGTGACTCTTAGCACTGCATTGAACCGCGGCTTCTTGTTCTTCTTGCCGAGTACGCTGCGCACGCGATCAAAGCGCTGCGCGAGTGCCTGTGCTCTCTCGGGAGTGAGCGACAGCACCAGATCGCGATCGGGGATCTCGCGCTCACCAGTTGGTCCAGCCAGCGTCTGTAGCGGCCACGACCACTGAGCGGATGCGGTCGGTGTCAGGACGTTGCGACCGTAGTCGTAGCGCCAGGTTACCAGCATCACGTAATTGAAGACCACGGACACGATGACGCCGACGATCATCGATTGCACGCCGGCGGCAAAGCCGACGACGATACTGAGAAAGATGTAGACGAGGTCTCGTGTATCTCGCAGGTTCGACCTGAATCGAACCGCTCCAATCACACCCGCCAGGCTGAACGCCAACGCCAGGCTGTTCTGAACGATGTAGACGATGCCGGCCACCACAATCGGCAGGATGATCAACGTCTGCACCACGGCCTGATTGTGGCCGACCGCCGGCCGCGCCGACATGTAAACCCAGCTCACCGGCAGCATCAGCGCGAGCGTCCCGAACAGGATGATCAACGTCGTCACCGACAGCGCGCCGATCGATCCCGCCCCAAACGGACCGCCGGTTCTCGCCGCGGTTCCCGTGAGCGCGTCGGTCAGGACGAGCGGACCTTCGGAAACATCGCCCAAACCCTTCTCGGCGATGCCGCGGATGGTGGCCGGGAAAAAGTAGTAGAGCAGGACCACCACCACCGCCAGGATGGCATAGTATGCCGTAAGGCGGCGAGCGGGTCGGTCAGACTTGAGCGTCAGAACGTCGACTAGCTTTCTAAGCATGCGGCCTCCAAGTGCAAAATGGGCGCCTGAGCTTTGCTGGTCAGAGCTTAGCTAAACCTTCTATTGACAGCTAGATAACAGCATTTGCCCGTTTGCGCCGCCCTGTTCGCGTCATAACCCTCCCGCTTGAGTCTCGACGCGCAACCCGCGACCTTACGAGGCTATGCCTGAAGAGTCCCTGATCGTCCGCGGCGCTCGCGAGCACAACCTTAGAAACATCGACGTCACCATCCCGCGCGACCGGCTGACGGTGATCACGGGTTTGTCCGGGTCAGGGAAATCGTCGCTCGCATTTGATACGATCTACGCCGAGGGTCAGCGCAGGTACGTCGAGTCGCTCTCGGCGTACGCGCGGCAGTTCCTCGGGTTGATGGAGAAGCCCGACGTGGATTCGATCGAGGGCTTGTCGCCCGCGATTTCGATCGAGCAGAAGACGGCCGGCCACAACCCGCGTTCGACAGTTGGGACTGTCACCGAGATCTACGACTACCTGCGACTGCTTTACGCCCGCGCGGGCACGCCTCATTGCCCGAATTGTGGCCGACCTGTCGATCGACAGAGCGCGGGACAAATCGCCG
Source organism: Gemmatimonadaceae bacterium (assembly GCA_035248505.1). Lineage (GTDB taxonomy): Bacteria > Gemmatimonadota > Gemmatimonadetes > Gemmatimonadales > Gemmatimonadaceae > UBA4720. The sequence goes on from DATFHK010000129.1 coordinate 35,010, forward strand.
ACTCGATTCTCACCTGGCCCGAAGGCACCAAGATCGAAATTCTTGCTCCACTCGTGCGCGGTCGGAAAGGAGAATTCCGCGAGCTGTTCGATGCCGCGCGCAAACAGGGTTTCGTGCGTGCGATTGTCGACGGCGAGCTCGTCGAAGTCGCCAACCCGCCGCGGCTCAATCGCCGCATGAACCACAACATCTCCGTCGTTGTCGATCGACTGATCGTGCGCGGCGAGGATCGCGGTCGTTTGAACGATTCGCTCGAGACTGCGCTCAAGCTCGCCGAGGGTGTCGTCGAGATCAATCGCGCCGACGATCGCAGCACGCATCTTTTCTCCGAGCGATACGGCTGTCCCAAGTGCGGCATCTCACTGCCTGAGCTCGAGCCGCGCCACTTCTCGTTCAACTCTCCTTTCGGCGCATGTCCCGCCTGCGGTGGACTTGGATCCCGGCGCGAAGTCAGCGAAGAGCTGATCCTCGGCGATCCGAGCATCAGCATCCTCGAGGGTGTCGTGCTCCCGTGGGGCGAGCCTGACGGCTATCTCAAGAAAGTCATCCTGCCGGGACTGGCGAAGCAGTTCGGCTTCAATCCAAACACTCCGTGGGGCCAGCTTCGTCCCGAGGTGCGCGAGAAGCTTCTCTATGGTACAGGCGGAAAGGCCGGTACCCTCTACGATCGTACCGGCACGCACTGGGAAGGAATCGTCTCCAACATCCAGCGTCGTTACGACGAGACCGAGTCTGATAGCGTCAGACTCGAGCTCGAGGAATACATGCAGGAGCGCCCGTGCACCACTTGCGGTGGACGGCGGCTGAAGCCCGAATCGCTCGCCGTGACAGTCGCGGGACAAAACATTGGCGACGTCGTCGCGCTCTCGATCACCGAAGCGCTGGAGTTCTTCGAGAAGATTCCCGTGCGCGCAAACGGCAAACCGGGACTCGATTCCGAGGTTGCAGGGCCGATTCTAAAGGAAGTGCGGGAGCGACTCCGTTTCCTGAACGACGTGGGTCTCGAGTATCTGACGTTGGGTCGGTCTGCTGAATCACTCTCCGGTGGCGAAGCCCAACGGATCCGGCTCGCCACCCAAATCGGATCTCGTCTCGTCGGCGTGCTCTACATTCTCGACGAGCCTTCGATTGGTCTGCACCAGCGCGACAATGCCCGCTTGCTGAATACACTTCGGCAGCTGCGCGACCTCGGCAACACCGTCATCGTCGTCGAGCACGACGAGGAAACGATGCAGGCCGCCGATCATCTGATCGATCTCGGCCCCGGAGCAGGGAAGCACGGTGGACTCGTCATCGCTGCCGGCACCGTCGATCAGGTGCGCGACAACAAGGAATCGATCACCGGCCGCTATCTGCGGGGCGACGTCGAGATCCCCATTCCTGAAGTGCGTCGACGCGCCGACGCTGATCGCGTGATCCGGATCGAAGGTGCGCGCGAACACAATCTCCGCAATCTCGATGTCGAAATTCCGCTCGGGCTGTTCGTCGCGGTGACTGGCGTGTCCGGTAGTGGGAAGTCGACGTTGATCGAAGATATCCTGCATCGATCGATGGCGCGGCATTTCTATCGGGCGCGGGTGATTCCGGGAAAGCATGATCGCATCACCGGATTCCAGCATCTCGACAAGGTCATCGACATCGATCAGAGCCCGATCGGTCGCACGCCACGCTCGAACCCCGCGACCTACACTGGCTTGTTCACGCCAATTCGCGAGCTGTTCGCTGAATTGCCGGAAGCGAAGATTCGGGGCTACGGCCCGGGACGCTTCTCCTTCAACGTGAAAGGCGGCCGCTGCGAAGCGTGCGAAGGCGATGGTCTCGTCAAGATCGAGATGCACTTCCTGCCCGACGTTTACGTCCCGTGCGACGTCTGCAAGGGAAAGCGCTACAATCGCGAGACGCTGGAAGTTCGTTTCCGCGGTCTCAGTATCGCGGATGTTCTCGAGCAGACGGTCGAGGATGCGCTCGCATTCTTCGAGAATCAGCCGCGCGTCCGCCAGAAACTGCAAACGCTCTACGATGTCGGACTCGGCTATATCCACCTCGGCCAATCGGCGACGACACTCTCCGGCGGAGAAGCACAGCGCGTGAAGCTCGCCGCCGAGTTGTCGAAGCGCGACACCGGACGCACCTTCTACATTCTCGACGAGCCGACAACCGGGTTGCACTTCGAGGATGTGCGGATGCTGCTCAGCGTGCTGCATCGTCTTGTTGACCGCGGCAATACCGTACTCGTCATCGAGCACAATCTCGACGTCATCAAGACCGCGGACTGGATCGTGGATCTCGGGCCCGAGGGCGGATTGCGTGGCGGCCAGGTCGTTGCTGCTGGAACTCCCGAAGATGTCGCGGACGTTCGGGACTCGTACACGGGACAGTACCTGAGACCGCTGCTTGGGAAGGCGAAGAGCAAATCGAATGGGCGAGTATCACTCAAGGCGGGCTGAGGACTGCAACAGAACAGGGTGTGGGGTGTCGGGTAGTGGGCACCAGGCGTCGGTGCAAAGCCCGGTACCCGATCCCCAATACCCGGCAACCGATACCCCGTTTTGTTGCAGTGTTTCTTCACTAGCTATCAGCTGAGGCGCAGCAAGAATGGTTAGTCTGCTCGACATTATCGGTCCGGTAATGGTTGGTCCCTCCTCCTCCCATACGGCAGGGGCGTGCAGACTGGGACTACTCGCGCGATGTCTCGTCGGCGGCACTCCCCAGTCCGCCGTCCTGCAACTGCACGGCTCCTTTGCCCGCACCGGCGAAGGCCACGGCACCGACAAAGCGTTGGTGGGTGGCCTTCTTGGTTTCCGTCCCGATGACGAGCGCCTCCGCGAAGCGCTCACCATCGCGGAAGGCGAAGGACTCGACTACCGCTTCGAGAAAACCACCATCGCCGATGCCGCACACCCGAACACAGTGCGAATCAATCTCGAGCGAAACGGCACCAAGTCAACCATGCTTGGATCCTCACTCGGCGCCGGTCGCGTGCTCGTGCAGGAGATCGACGGCTATCCGGTCGAAGTCACCGGAAACTTACACACCATCGTTCTCGTAGCTGAGGATAGGAAGGGTTCGATCGCGAGAATCACCGGAATCCTCGCGGAGCACGACATCAACATTGCCACGCTGAGGCTGACGAGAAAGGAAAAAGGCGGCGACGCCTTCATGGTGATCGAGTGCGACGAACAGCCGGACAAGAAAGCGGGCGAAGAGCTCCGTTCGCTCGATTGGGTTCGCTGGACGCGTCGACTCGACAAAGTGAGCGGGGGCTGATTTGTACAAGGCGCTCGCTGACGCCATCAAGGACGCTGAACGCGAAAAGAAATCCCTGGCGGTAATTGCGCTGGCCGCCGAAGCGCGCGATCAAGGCCGTCCCGTCGAAGAGATTCGTGCGGCGTTGAAGCGGGCACTCGATGTGATGCGCAGCGCGATCGACAAAGGAATGACGGGCGAGATGAAGTCAGCGTCGGGGCTTGTGGGTGGCGACGCGGCGAAGCTGCAGCAAAATCAGAGAGGACCGCTGGCGCAAACTCCGTTTCGCGACATTCTCACGCGAGCGCTGGCAGTCCAGGAGGTGAATGCAGCAATGGGAGTGATCGTGGCGGCACCGACGGCTGGAGGCGCGGGAGTTCTGCCTGCGATTCTTACCGGGCTGGCAAACGCGCGGAACGTCGCCGATGACAAAGTCGTCGACGGTCTTGCGACCGCTGGTCTGATTGGCGCCGTCGTCGCCGAGCGTGCATCACTCTCCGGTGCAGAAGGTGGATGTCAGGCTGAGACCGGCGCGGCAGCCGGGATGGCGGCCGGCGCTGCCACCGAAATGCTCGGCGGAACGCCATCGCAAGTTGGTCACGCCGTCGCACTGACGATGCAGGGAACGTTGGGACTCGTTTGCGATCCGTTGGGTGGACTCGTCGAACTACCGTGCGTGTTTCGCAACGCAACTGGTTCGGCGATCGCTCTCGCAGGAATCGAGATGGCGTTGTCGGGAATCACGTTTGCCATTCCCGTCGACGAAGTGATCGATGTGATGGGCGAAATCGGCCGTGAGATGGATGTCCGCTACCGCGAGACTGCGGGCGGGGGACTCGCTGCAACACCTACCGGGCGCAGGTTGGCAAAGGAGAGGCTGTACCAGATCAAGCGGTCGGAGTCCTAGTGGCTCGGCTGTGGAGATATAAATTCAGCAAAAGGCAAAAGAACCGGGTGTCGGGCGCCGGGTGCTGGGCAAGGGGTATCGGTCAGCTGTCAGCTACACGGA
>DATFHK010000130.1:0-6142 GCA_035248505.1 Gemmatimonadaceae bacterium
ATCGTCGACCTCGATCTCGCTCCGCGCAACGCAAATGGCGAGGTCGAAGCGGTTAGCGAATTCATGATGCTGCGGCCAACCAATCTCATGGAGCCGGCGGGCGACGTTGCGGTCGTCGACATCGTCAATCGCGGCGGCATCACTCACTACGTGTTCAATCTCAATCGCAATCCGCGAGCGTCGGCCGAATCCGCCGAGTTCTACGGCGACGCGCTGCTCATGAATCGTGGGGTGACGATCGTCGCGGTTGCCTGGCAGTGGGATGTGCAGCCAGGAGGACCGGCGTTGCACTTTCAGGCGCCAACCGTCGGGTCCCCCACCCAGCAAATAACAGGGATCGTTCGCAGCGATATCACCATCGATTCGCCTGCGTCATCGATTCCGCTCGGACACAGTCTGGCCGGAGGGGCAGTTGGTTATCCGGTCGCCGATCCCAATGATCCGGCCAACACTCTCACCGTGCGGGACGGACCAACCTCTGCTCGCAGAATCATTCCGCACAGCGAGTGGCGTTTCGCACGCGAATCAAACGGCCAGATCGTCGATGATCCGCGATCGGTCTACATGGCGAAAGGATTTCAGCCGGGCGAGATCTACGAAGTCGTCTACCGCGGTCGCGATCCAGTCGTCGTGGGCGCGGGACTCGGCGCCATTCGCGACATCATTTCCTATCTCAAGTACGATCCCAAGGCCATCGCCCACGTCAAGTACGGCATCGGTTACGGAGTCTCGCAGACTGGAAGATTCATTCGCCACTTTCTCTATCAGGGCTTCAACACCGACGAACAGGGCCGGATCGCTTTCGACGGATTCTTCGCGCACACCGCCGGCGCCGGACGCGGCAGCTTCAATCATCGCTTCGCCCAACCTTCGCGCGATGCCCAGCCCTATTCGACGTTTTTCTATCCGACCGACGTCTTTCCGTTCACCAGCCTTCCAACCACTGATCCGCTAACTGGTCAACGCGCGGGCCTCCGCGACAATCTCAGCGGATCTCGCGACACGAAAGTCTTTTACGTCGATGGCGGCTACGAATACTGGGGACGCGGTGCATCGCTCACCCACACGACACCTGACGGGACGCGCGATGTCGGCTTTCTGCCGACCGAGCGGCGATACGTCATGTCCTCCGCGCAACATTCGAGTCCGTCGGCCTGGCCGCTGTCCGACTCCGAGCGCATCGCCGGCACCAGCGCCTATCGCGGCGATCCGCTCGACCAGCGCCTTGCGCTGCGCGCTCTCATGTTGTCGTTGATCGATTGGGTGGCGGCAAATCGTGAACCACCTCCGTCGACCTATCCAACGCTCGCGTCGCACACGCTCGTCACTGCGCGCGACGAGAAATTTCCGAAGATTCCCAATCTGCCGCTCGCGCGGAACCCGTATCAGGTGTATCGAATGGATTTCGGTCCGCGGTGGCGGCAGGGAATTGTCGATCGAGAGCCACCGAGACTCGGCGCACCGTATCCCATCTACGTGTCGCGCGTCGATTCCATCGGCAATGACCTCGGCGGAATTCGCAGCATCGAGATCGCGGTTCCGCTGGCGACATACTACCCGTGGCAGCTGCGCACGGGAATGCCGGCGGGCACTGATCGATTGGTGAGTTTTCGCGGGACCTTCACTCCACTGGCAAGAACCGAAGCCGACCGCCGCGCGAGTGGCGACTCGCGGCCGAGCATTGAGTCACTCTATGGTGACAAGACCCGGTTCATGACGCGAGTCGAAGCGGCGATTTCTTCTCTGATCGCGCAGCGCTTCCTTCTCCCGCAGGATTCAGCGGCTGCGAACGCCAGAATGTCCGACGTCTGGGATCGCGTCGCAGCCGAGAAGTAGGCTAGCTGACCCCGGGGAAATCGATTCGCGCCGCCTTTGCGATGGCGCGCACACGAGTCATGATCGCGTCGGCGGTCTTCGTGTCACCCTGATTCCGTAGCGCATCGGCCAGGATCGCACCGGTGAATGCATAGGTGTACGGAATGCCGAACGACGCGCGATCGATCCAGTCGCCTTCCTTGATCAACGCCTCCGGCGCATGGTACACGGTGTTCCACAATTCCTTGGTGCGCTCGACGTCGAGATTGAGTCCTGACGCCACCTGCTGAATTCCCGGGCTGTTGGCCGCGGGATGATCGACCAGCTTCTGCACAAATCCCTGAGCTACCAGATACGGTTGCAACGCGGCGCCCAGCGTTTGACCGCCGCCGCCGGTCGACACATAAATCGGACGTTCGGGGAACGCATCCTTGATCAGGCGAAGCAGCACCAACTCATCGCGCACGAGATATCCCGGGTCGATGTTGAGGGTGATGTTGCCCTGACGGAAGATCTGCGGCTGACTGATCTGGATGAACTCTGGAATCGCGTCAGCCTCGGCGAACGACATCTTGAGCGGCGGACCCGACGGTTTCTTCCACACTTTGTCGCGGAAAATCGCCGGACCCTTCGCCGGGTCGTACGTCTCGATTGGACGGCGAATCATCTGCCGCACGAACCAGTCGGTGTCCAGATAGGTCGTGACGGCCACTGTCACGTCCCGACGCACTCCCTCGACTTCCTGCGCATACCAGAGAGGGAAGGTGTCGTTGTCGCCGTTGGTAATGACTATCGCGTACGGCTCCAGTGAATTGAGATAATCGCGCGCCCACTCACGAGTGAAGTAGTGGCCGGACCGCGACGCAAACTTCCAGTTTGCGAAGAGGGGGACCAGCGCGATGAGGAGAATCGGCGCCGCGAGCTTGAGCGCGCGCGGCGACGGCCACGCAATTCGCGTCGTGGTCTTGTTCTTGGCGTTTTTCTCCACGACTGGCGTCGCCGGCTCGCGATCGACAACGTGCGCGAGCTGTTCCCACAGGAAGCTGAGGCCGATCGCGGCCCACACTCCCCAGGCGGAGTAGCTCCAGATGTAGAAATAGTCTCGATCGCGTACTTCGCGGTTGACGGTGTTACCGAGATCGGGATCCTGAGACCATCCGTACTTGAAGTTCAGATAGTAGATCAGCGCCAAGGTCATCGTGAACATCAGCGGCCCGAAATACCAGAATGTCTTGCGGTCTCGATCCCAGTGCACCCAGCCGCCGAGGAGGCCGAGGCCGAGGAACAGGAACGCCATGATGAATTGCAGTCCCTGCATCACCTGGTGCGAGTCGCGCAGCCATTGCCACTTGAAGTAGAGCCACCACATCCCGACCTGCGCCGTGTACGGCGCGCCGCGCTCGACTTTCTCTCCGTACTGCACACGATTGATATTGTCCATCAATCGCTTCTCAGTCAGTTTGCTGAAGGTGCAGCTGACTTCGATCTTTGTTTCACAGGCAGTGGGCGCGCCTTCATTGATCGGCGGGAAATACGCGGCGCGAATCGGTTCGAAGGCGAACGCGCTCAAGCCAAGCGCGAGGGCGCCAACCGATGCGAGCACCAGTTTCCAGCGCAGCAGAGTGCGCCAGCGCGTCGTAAGAAGCGCAATGCCGGCGGCGGGTAGCGGCAGAAATCCCGCCGGATGATTCGCGTAGCCGAGTCCGAGCAGGAAGCACACGAGCACGACGTAGCGATCGGCCCGCGGCGAGTCGGGCGCTTCAATCCACTCGATTACCAGCCACGATACGATCGTGAAGAACAGCAGCGAGATCGTGTAGACCTTCTCGTTCACCACCGATTGATTCCAAACGGTGAAAGCAGTCGCGCCGATTAACGTCGCCAGACTCGCAACCACGAGGCGTTGCCACCGCTCTGGAATCCAGCGCGCGACGATGCGCTCGGTGATCAGGAACCACAGTCCCGCCGAGATCGCGCTGGCCAGTGCCGCCATGATGTTGATGCGTTCGGCGTACGAGACGGGAATCGGCAGCGACGCAAATGCATGTCCGAGCAGGACGAAGAATGGATTGCCGGGCGGGTGTGGAATGCCGAGCACTTTGACTGCCGCCATGTACTCGCCGGTGTCCCACATCGCCACCGATGGTGCGAGCGTGATGAGGTAGAGAACGAACACCAGCCCCGCTGCGATCGAGGCGGGGATGTAGGAGGGCCGGTAGTCAGCCGCCGCGGCGACCGCCCGCTTGGGAGCCGTCGCGTAGCTGGAGCCGACGCGATCCGAAGAGACTTGTGTTGCCATTTATTCGCGAGTGATATGCCGGGGACTTTGTAGACTGAATTTTAGTCACGGAGACGACGCGGTGCGGCATCAGTTCTCGAGGACTGAGGACCGAGGACTAAAGGCATCGACGAGTTCGGACTAATTGAGGACTGGGACACGGACCCACAAAGGACCGCGGACAATCTCGATCCTGCCTGTTCGGAGTCCGAGTCCTCACTCAGTTCGAACTTGTCGATGCCGTTAGTCCGTAGTACTCAATCAGTCCAAGCATGTCGATGCCGTTGGCCCGCGTCCCTAGCCCTCGTCGACCATGGACTTTCGGGTTATATTCGGGGATATGGGATTTGTTGAGCTTCGCGCGCATTCGGCCTTCTCCTTTGGCGATGGCGGCACGTCTCCCGAGGCACTCGCCGCCCGCGCTTCCGAGCTCGGCTATAGCGCGCTGGGCATAACGGACACCGCCGATTTAGGCGGCATCATTCGGTTCGGCCTCGAAGCACGGAGGCTCAATCTGAAAGCGATCGTTGGCGCTGAGCTCAATGTCGATGGTTGTCCGGTCGCTTTCATCGCCCGCGACAAGACCGGATTCAACAACGTCGCATCCCTGGTGACGAGATCGCGGGTCGGCGAGCTGTCGACTTGGCAAAAAGGGGACGGGAAAAAGACACGCGGTCGTCCGCGACTCTCGTGGCAACAGGTAGCGGAGCGGAGCGAAGGAGTGCAGGTGCTGACCGGTCCATTGACCGGGCCGGTCGCATCACACCTCCGCAACGGCGATTTCCGCGAAGCAGAACGCACACTCTGTCGCTGGCGATCGGTATTTGGTGGTCGGCTCGCGATTGAAGTTCAATTGCATCACGCCAGTGGTACCGAAGCAGCGCTCGCCGCTGCACTGATCGAGCTCGCGGAGCGACATGGAGTGCCGTGGGTGATCAGCCACGAGCCCCGGTACATCGATAACGGCACGCGACTCGTGCACGATGTCCTGACGTCACTGCGCTACGACACGACCATCGACGATGCAGTCGCGCGCGGGCTGCTGCATCCAAACGGCGAGTGGCGACTCGTCTCGCCGGAGGAGATGGCGGAGAGATGGAAAGGTCGCGAGCAGGGTCTCGAGGAGAGCGAGCGCATCGCATCTGAATGCGATTTCAATTTGTCGTGGGTTCGTCCTCCATTGCCGGAGTTTCCGGTTCCTGCCGGCTACAACGACGACACTTTCCTGCGCGAGAAAGTCTACGAAGGTGCGCGCGAGCGCTGGGGTGAGATCGATCAAAAGCAGACCGATCAGATCGAGCACGAGCTGCGAGTCATCAAGAATCTCGGCTTTGCCGGGTTCTTCCTGGTGATGTGGGACGCCGTTCACTTCGCCAGGAGCAAAGGAATCCTTTGCCAGGGACGGGGCAGCGCCGCGAATTCGGCGGTCGCGTATTGCCTGGCGGTCACTGCCGTCGATCCGGTGCGACATGGTCTGTTGTTCGAGCGATTCCTGTCGGAGATCCGCGTGGATGGTCAGACCGAAGCTCCGGACATCGACGTCGACATCGAGCACGATCGCCGCGAGGAAGTGCTCGACTACGTCTACGGCAAATACAATCGCGCGCAGGCGGCGATCACTTGTGTCACGCAGATGTACCGCGGGCCGAATGCGATTCGCGATTCGATGCGCGCGTTCGGATATCCGGTTGAGATGGCGGACAAAATCTCCAAGCGCATTCACTGGAGCGATCCTGCCGAGGGCGCGAAGTACGTCGAAGAAGAACTGGCGCCGAAGCTCGGCATCGATTTCGGTACTCCGCGCGGTCGCGCAACCCTGGCAGCCATGGCTGCATTCGAGGGAGTACCTCGCCTGCGCTCGACGCACGTCGGTGGCTTCGTGCTCTCCTCCGCGCGACTCGGTGATTACCTGCCCGTCGAGCACACGACCATGGGCCGCACCATCATCCAGTTCGACAAGGATGATCTCGACGCCGTCGGTGTTCCCAAGTTCGACTTCCTCGGACTCGGCGCGCTGTCGCTGGTCAGACGCGCATTCGACATGATCGA
>DATFHK010000131.1:0-9515 GCA_035248505.1 Gemmatimonadaceae bacterium
TGCAGTGGTCTGTACCTGGCTGCACACTCTGACAAAGGCGGGCGAAACCTGCACAGTTACGCCCTCGAAGACGATTGACTCCAGGCGAAACTGGTCGAAGCAATCGAAGTGAATATCTACGGTGCCCAGATCCGGGTCTTCATACGAGTTGGTGAACTGCTGACGAAGCGCGGTCGCCGGATCGAACTGGTAGTCGGTGAGCACTTGCCCGTCGATCTCATCGTGAAGTGCAAACGTCAACGGCCCGTTCATAAGCGGGAGATGACCGCCGATGTTCGAGCCCCAGTTGTTGGCGTGGCGCCAGTTCTCCAACACCCGATAATCAGTACGTGAGCCGTCGTCCCTGAAGATGTAAAACCCTTCCGACAATTTCGTACCGACGTAATCGCGCAAGTTGAAGTACGAGCCGAACCACGTGAAATCGTTCGGCACGATGATGTTGATCGCCTGCGTGGCGCTGTTGTTCGACACATCCCAGTCGCCCGGATTCACCGACACCGCGCGCACGGACAGCTGGTAGGTTCCTTTCGTCGTGAAGATGTGATTGAAGACACAAGAGACGCTGCGCCCGGCATCCACCCAGATTCCATTCCCGCGACCCACATCCACTCCGTCGACCGCCAGCACGCAGTCGGTGAACGCGCCGACGTCTCCGTTGTTCTCGGTGATCAACGCCGAGATCTGGATTGGTGTCTCCAGCCGTGCCTGCACAGGGGCGATGACGCGATCCACCGAAACGTCGGGCCGCAACTTCACAGTCTCAGTTGCTGATATGACGTCGCTGTGCTTGCCATCGACTCCGATCACAGTGCCCTGCACTCCCAGCTTGCTGCCGCGCACTCTTCCAGCGAGCGTCGCCTGATATGTCGGTGCGCTCAGGTCCTTGTAATTGCTCGTTGTCTGCAGCGTCCCGTTCGGCGCGTATTGTTTGACTTGAATCTTGTTGAGCAGCCGAGATGCGTCAGGGTTGTCGATCGTACCGGTGGCGACGTCGAGGGTGGTGTTGCCATCTATGCCGAGCAGCGCTCGCACCTCGAGACTCGCTGTGCCGGCAAAAGCCCGCGCGTTCTTTTTCCCCTTGTCGCGATACTTGATACTATTGGCGAATCGGGTCGGACCTCGGCGCGGTGTCGTAACTGAAACGTCGCGTCGCATTAGCGCACGCGTCGTCATCGGTGCGGTGGCGGAGTCTACGCACGCACCAGTTGCAGCGAGAACTCCGAGTAAAGCAAACGATCTGACCCGAACGTTGGACGTCATAAATCTCCTTCCTACCGCGGCGGATTGACCTGGCAGATGCTACAGCGCTCGCGACAACCCAATCAGAATCAACGCCCGGTCAGCGGTTATCGATTTTCCGGTTTGCGCCTTCAGCGTATTGCGATAGTCCTCCAAAGCCGCGTCGGCCTGCTTTGTCCTGCCGCTGGCGCGGGCGTCCTGAGCGATGGCTAAATCGCGAGCGAGATAATCGGCCACTCCGCTCTTGGTCACGAAACGGCGCGTCAGATTCGTCAGGCTCGCGAACGTCACGCTCACCGTGAACGTCGTCGATGCGCTGGCGCTATTGCCGGCGTTATCGGTTGCCGTCGCTGAGTAGGTGTGCGAGCCGAGGCCGAACACGTAGGCGTCGCCTTCGATCGGCGCGCAGGTGTTCGATGCGAGACCGGATTCCGCGTCGCTCGCAGTGCACGTGATCGAGATGTGTTCGTCGACCGTGTAATTGGTTGCGTGCGCGGAGTAACCGATCGTTGGCGGTGTGACGTCAGGAGCTGACACGCGCCACATCACGGCGCCGCTGGTATAGAAACCGCCGGGCGTCCACTGAACCTGCGCCAGGCCGACGATCAAGCCTCGGTTGTTGATGCCGTGTGCGTCGGCAGCGGGTCCGCCACGCGGCGCACCGAGGTCAGTCACAGTACCGTCGTGCGACCAGAGAACCGATGAGAAGGTGAAGCTCCCGAACGATATGCCGACGACATCACCTGCTTCGTTCAGACCGTACGCCCGCGAAAATTGCTGGATTGGGCCAGGCACCTGCGGCAACGTCTCGAATGCGCCATTCCTGAATACCATCGCGTGACCGAAATAGTATTGAATGTCGCCCGGGATCTCCGCCAGAAAATCCCCGCGGTCATTGAACATTTGCCCGGTTGCAACGTCTCCTCCGACCGGTTCGGCCCCGTTGGGCAGAGAAATCTCCGACGGTGTGCCGGCCGTCCAGATAGTCGCGCGGCGGGAAAATCCTCCCGCGGGCAAATAGTAAATGCTCTGCCCCATGACGGTGCCGCTGCGATTGATTCCGTTCGCCCAACCGATATCCGCGCCGGCCAGTTTCGCCAGATTAACGGCGCCACCCTCGGCGGGCCACAGTACGGCGCTGGGCCCGGTGAAGTCGTCGAAGCCGGTGCCGACGATGTCACCGTGCTCGTTGATGGATCGCGCGGCGAAGCTCCCGTAAGGGTTCCACGCTGACAACCGGGGCAGCGCTCTGATGACTCCGTTTTCCCAAACCGCCGCCAAATAATTCCCATCGGCGTCCTGCGACTCGCCAACTATCACACCCGCGTTGTTCACTTGATATGCGCGCGAGAAATGTCCGCCAAGCGTGCCGAGGTCAGTGAAGACTCCGTTCTGCCAACTGATGGCCCGCTCCTCCTGACCATCCGCGGTATAGCCCCAGCCCACCGCGAGTCCGTTGTCGTTGATGTCGACGAGTATGGTGTACTGGCCGTTGAATTGACCGATGGGGAGGACGTCGATGCCGGTGCTGCTCTTCTCCCAGACGACGTTGGTTATCTGGCGCCGGCCGCCCGACGAATCCACCCGCAATGCCTGCTTCGGTGCAACGGGACTGTCCGTACATGCCGCGATCAGAAGCGCGGCTGCTACTAACGAGAGACGACGCATGGCGACCTCGCAAAAACGAATGGAGCCGAGGCACCGGGACGGGTTCTCGGACGGCCAAACATTAGGTGCTAAGCTCAGCCGCGCAATAGTTAGTGCGTTAACCCCCGATTGACCGAGTCGCGCCGCGCGGAATCCGCTCTGAACTTCCGCGTGCTGTCCCACCGCACCTTCCCGATCGAGTCGTATACCTCGGAGCTCCTCAAGGTCTTCCACCAACTCTCGAACCGGTCTTGCGCCCCCGCGAGCTCCTCGGGCTGAGGTGGTGGATCGTCCTTCGACGCATCGCGGGTCCCGCCATAGGCGTGCAGCGCTCCGCTCTCGTCACGCAAATAGCTGCGGAATCTTTCTCCCACATGCGTGTCGACTGGCTCCGATCCCATGCGCACGTTGTTCAGCATCCAGAGCGCATACACCGGCTTTCCCGACGAATCGCGATCGGTGCCGTAGATCAAGCGACGGCGATCGTAAGTCTCTACGCACGATGCTGACGTCGTGTCCCACCCGTAGCAGTCGCGGAAGGTCGGCAGCGCAAGCGAGCCGGGCGGAAGTGTGTCGCTCAACGAATGTTCGCGCAGTAGCTGACGAGGATAATCGTGCTGCGGATTCTGCGCGGCGTATTCCTCGATCTTGCGCTGCACCATCAGCAAGTGCACCAGCGAGCCCGCGTTCTCCACGCGCACTGAATCCAGCTTGCCGTCGACCGTCACCGCGGTGCGCATGACGCCGGTTTGATCGACCCACGCCTTGTGCACTGGCTTCTTCCGCCACGTCTTCTCAGTCAGCGTTATGCGAAACGCGTGCGGGTTTGGACGCTCATACTGAAGCGTGTACGGCCGGTCAGGCAGCAAGTCGAGCACTCTGGCGCAATTCAGCCTCTGCGCCGATCCGTCGAAGATGCGGGTCACACCGATCGAATCAGGAAAAGCGTGGCCGGCTGATTCATCGCTCCCGAATTGCCAAAGACACCGGTAGAGCGGATCGAGGGTCTCTTCCATCTTGTCGACCCTGTAATTCTCGCTGGAACCGCTGGAACCGGTCTTCTGCGTTATCGACCACGACGACTTGAAACCCATCACCGAGAGCAGCGCGAAAGCGGCGAACGCGGCGAGATTGGGACGCGTGCCGGGATTCAGCGCGATGATCGCACGGATCGACTTGTACATCATCCGCAACATCGTCGGTACCATCACGTACAGGAACAAACCCAGCGTCGGTATCGCGAACGCGAACAGCAGGCTGAAGAACACTCCCTTCTGGGTATCGCTGTCGCCGTGTACCCAGGACTCGTGAATGCCGTACATCCCCATGAACAGAATCGCCGCCGGGAACGCGATCGCCATCGCCAGCCCCGCGTTGTCCGGCTCTCGGCGGAGCCTGTAGGCAACGAATCCGAACCCCGTCAGGAAAAGCAGCGCCACCGGCAGCGCCGCCATCATCGATTTCCCGAGTCGCGCTTCGTCGCCGTCGGCCAACACTGCGACGAAAAAGATCAGAACCGTGAGCAGCATCCCGAAAATCGCGGTGTTCCGCGCCGAGACGTGCGGTGGTTTTGGTCCCAGCGCTTTCGGCAGGCGGTTATTGCGACGGGCCCACACGTAGCCCCAGATGACCGCGATGATGAGAAGAAGTCGCATACCATAGGACGAGTCCCCTGGAAATGCTGTCACCGCAATCGTCGGCGGATAACTGGCTAGCTCACGGGCGTTTCGGAGCGTCGGCGTACGTCGTCCATCCTGAAATGGCAGAACCGATGTCCCCGCCTTCTCCAGCTCGCGCTCGATTCTTCGGCGCTGTGTTTTTTATTTGCGCTGCTTACTTCGTTTACAGGGGAGTGACTCACCCACCGGAGCTAAAGGCGTCGCCATGGGTCATGTACGTGCTGGCTTTGACGTGGTTTGCCGTCGGCGTGCGTTTGCTCGAGATGTCGACAGCGAATCCCGGCCGCGGCACATGGATCGGTTTCATCGCCTGCGCGGGAATGGGAGTCGTGTTTGCCTCGATACCCTTCGACGGTCATCCCGAAGCCTGCCACAGTTCTACTTCTCTTGGCCTGCTCGGCTATAACACCCTTGGATTGATGCGCGGCATCAACCTCTGTCAGGGAGTTTTCGGCGCCGGCGGGTTCGTACTCATCGCGGTGGCGATCGGGATCGCCAAACACTGGCTTACATCGCGCTTCGGAAAGAAACGCAGCTACTACTGACGGCCGCCTGTTCCGTCCCAGCAGCGATCATATCTCGCCGCTGATCCAGGAGAGCGTGTCTGACGCCACGCTCTCCTGAGACTGCACCTGAAGCTTACGGATTCAGAGTGAAGACAGCGGTGTGCGTCGAACCGCAGTAGGGATAATCCGCGATCGTGATGGTGCCGTTGGCGCTATCGACGGTGCCGGTGAACGTGCCGACGCCGGGCACCTGGAACGTGATGACCGACCCGCTCTGGCTATAGCTGCCACTCTTACTAACACTGCCGGCACTGACAGTACCGTCGCTGGCGGTAGTCTGAGTGTTGAACGTCGCTGTGAACTTACCATTTCTGGAAAGCACCAGAGTGCCACCAGTGACGGTGGTGACGGCGCCCGAAGCATCCGTGCATACGATCGGCGGTGTCACCGACGAAAGCGTATACGTCGTCGTCGATGCGATCGATGCCTGGAGCGCACTGACTCGCGTTCCGGCAACCAGTCCAGTCGCTGACTGGCTCTCTGAAGAGCAGGCAGCGGCCGCGGCGAAAATGAGTGTCGTGAAGAATACGGTTTGGACGAATCGGTTCTGATACAACTTCGACATCGTTGGTGACTCCTTGAAGGTTTCGCGCGCCTGATGGGTCGCGTCGGTTCGCAACGTATGCGAGCGCCGACGCGCGATACAAGTGTTTATCTGCCCGAGATCGGCGAGCTACATCCTTTGAGCGGCGAGCGTCGCGAGGCACATCTCCCGCCGACAGGAATCTCTGGAACGCTGTCACTGCCTTTGATCGGCGAATAGCTTCCAATCCAGCGATGACGACCCTCCGCTGGTTTGCTTGTGCCGCAGTGTTGTGCGGCTGTTTCACCCACAGACCCGCCATCGACAGGATATCGCTAACCGACACAGGAGACGTCACTACCTACGCCGGTTACATCGGTGACGTCGCGATCGATCAGGTGTCGGGAAAACTGAGCGCGCGGTGGTCGATCGGCTTCTTTGCCGATTCCGCGACTGGCGACAGCGTCGTGCTGCTCCTCAACCGAGGTCTGGTGGTGTCACGCGTCGTCGGGGAAAATGTGGCCGGCTATTCATCCGGCACCCGCGATGGAGATCAGACCGTCACGGTGCGGTTCGCGCATCGTCTTGCTCCGGGAACGCGGCAAGTACTCGATGTCGATTATTCCGGTGTCCCGGTGTTCGGGTCCGACAGCATCAATCGCATCTCGCCCAACTGGGTCGAGCTCGGCCTCGACTCCTATTGGCTGCCGGTTTTCGCCGACTATCGCAAACGAATATCCGGCCAGGTGTGGATCGATCTTCCGCCGCGCTGGAACGCAGTCACCAGCGGCAAGGTTACGCGTGATGCTAATGGTCGGCTCGTGATCACGACCGGGATCCCGCTGATCGATGTCGCGTTCACCGCGTCGCCAACGTTTAACCACACAGACGCACAAAACACGAGCGTGTTCTGGACAAAACCGGACTCGGCGACTGTGTCCCGTGTTGTGACGACTGCGCAAAGCTGCCGCGATTATCTGAATCGGCGTTACGGCGTCACCGATACGATTCCTGCGGTGCGTCTGGTGCTCGCACCGCGCAGCGGACCAGGATACGCCCGCCGAAACTACATCGTGCTCACCGATGCTGCGTCGACGCCCGCTCCCGCGCTCGCCGGGTACATCTGCCATGAGTTCGCGCACTTCTGGAGCAGCAACGCGATTTCGTCGGGTCCGGAAAACTGGCTCAACGAAGCGATGGCGGAATACGTGTCGTCGCGGTACGTGCGCGCGACGTACGGACAGGCCGCGTATGACTCAGTCGTCGCGCGTTGGCAGAGAATGAGCGCGAACCAACCGCCAATCTGGACTCCGCAATCTGTACGACGCCCGTCGGCCCAGGTGGCCTATCGGAAAGCGCCGTTCCTGCTCAGTCGACTCGAACAGCGAATCGGCGCCGAAAAAATGGACACATTCCTCAAGCGCTACATGGTCGAGCGCATTCGGACGACGCCGGAGTTGCTGGCCGCGCTGCAGGACGTTGCGGGCGCTGAAACGGAGTCGTGGTTCCGCGAGGAGCTAGCGCGGTAGCTCCGTCTGGCTTGCGATAATCTCGCTCACGCGCGGATCCTTCTTGCACCACGCAAACTCTGGATCGTTCAGGTACGAGATCGGATAGCCATTCGCGCTCGTAAAACATTTCTGCGCAAACGGCATCATCGTCTCGGCGTCTCCCAGGAATCCGTAGACAGCTGCCTTGGTGCACGACAACTGTACGGCCTCAACCCCGCGCGGATACATCGCGATTGTCTGACTCTGCGATGCTTTGTCCAACATGCTGAGCGCTGTTCCGCGATCGCCGTATAACGCTGCCAGCCACGCCAAGACCTCATACTGCGATCGCCTGACGTAGGCGGAGCCGTTCGGATCGTCGACCATCCGCTTCTCCAGACGCCACGCCGAGTCGGCAAGCGTACGCGCGCGGACGTAATCGCCGCGCCCGGCGTAATACTCGGCTTTCTCGGCGTAGAAGTTCACACTGTCGAGCGCGGAGCCGGGCGCGAATGAGGCCAGCGACGCCGCGGCGAATTCGCTCTGCAGCGATCGATCTGCTTTGCGGAGCAGGTCACCATCGGCGGCACCGATCTTTCCGCCGCGCGCCCTCAGCTCACGCACCGCCCGCGAAAGCGCCACGGTGTCGCCCAGCTTCTCGGCGAGCACAGCGGCGTGATAAACGGGTACTGTCGACGTTGGATCGATGTTGCGCTCGCGCGCCACGATGTTAGCAGCGTCCTTCCAGTGACGCAGCGCCAGCGAGGTAATGAATGTGGTGATCAAAACGGATCTCGATGCCGGCGCGAGCGGGAGAATCCGCTTCACTGACGCCCATGCACCCGCGGAATCTCCGACGACCAGCAGCGCGTGTTGCTGATGAACGAGCAGCTCGATGCTGTTGGGATTTGCGCGCAGCGCGCGCGTAAGAATCGACAGTGCTTCGGCCGGTCGATTGAAACCGCGGAACGCCAGCGTCGCAACCGCGTTCGGCTGATTCGGGTCGAGCTCCAGCGCGCGCCGCGCCAGCACGGCCGCTGAATCGAGCATCCTGATCCCGCCGGAGTACGACATCACTGCCAGGGACTGCGAGGCGAGGCCGAGCGCGTCGGCGTAGCCCGGGTCGCGCGTGTAAGCATGCTCGAACTCGCGCAGCGCCCGCTCGTATTCCGCATACGACGAAATGGTGTTCTCTTCGTATATGCGCTTGCCGCGCACCACGGCGGCGAACGCACCGGTGTCATTCGTCGCGCGCATCGCCATCGTCGTCCGCTCGCGCGGGATGATCTCGACATCCAGCGCCTCGGCGACTCTCGTGGCGATCCGCGCCTGAATGGTGAACGGATCTGAAGGCGACACGATGTCCGGATCGCCCGCCCACCGAGTCGTTGCGTCCGCGACTCGTATCAGCTCGGGACTCACGCGCACCAACGGCTGCCCGTCGGGTCCCTTCGCCCACCGCACCGATGCGCGCAACACATAATCAGCACCGAGCGATTTGCCGGTTTGCTGCGCGCTCACTCCGGGCTTGGTGGCGATCGATGAAACGCTCTTGCGATCGATCACGCTTAGCCCGCCGAGTCGCGCCAGCTTGCCGGTGATGGCGTCACGCAGTCCGTCGGCAAAGCCGGGATCCGCGCCAGTGCCTTCTGTCTCAAATGGAAGCACGGCAATCAGCGGCGGTCTGTCTGTTGTTGCCCGCTCGCGCCACATCATTCCGCCGACGAGACCGAGCGCGACGACGAGAATCGCGACGAGGATACCCAACCTGCGTCGCGATGGTGTTGCGCGCGAGAAGTGAATCCCCGAGGGATTGTTCATCGCCGCGAGCAGATCGACACCTGATGGCGGCCGCATTGTCGCGCGCTTCGAAAGACAGCGCATGACGAGCTCCGCGATCGGCCGCGGGCATTTCGAGTTGGTATTGGTAATCGGTCGCGGCGTGTCCGACATCTGCGCCGCCAACAGATTCTGCGGCGACGAGATGTGCTCGGCGAATGGATGCCGCCCCGAAATCAGCTCGTAGCTAACGACGCCCCACGCGTAGACGTCGGCGCGTTGGTCTGTCATCGGGTCCGCCACCGCCTGCTCCGGTGCCATGTACATCGGAGTCCCCGCGATATCGCCCGGCTGGGTGATATGCAGATTCGCCTCGCTCTTCGCGGTTCCCGCCTCTCGCTTGTCGCCTCCCGCCTCCCGCCTTGCCAACTGCACCGCCTTGGCGATGCCGAAATCCATCACGACCGCGGTGCCTTCGCTGAGCAGGATGTTCTCGGGCTTGATGTCGCGGTGCACGATTCCCTGCCTGTGCGCGTACGCGAGTGCGGCTGCGATGTCGCGCATGATCGAGAGGCTTTCCTCGAGCGGAATC
>DATFHK010000132.1:0-4268 GCA_035248505.1 Gemmatimonadaceae bacterium
GTCGCGCTCCGTATCGATGGTCCGGCCAACGGCTTGATCGGCTGGCCGGTGAATTTCGATGCGTTCATCATGGAACGAAACGGTGACGTCGGAGCGCGCGCGAGCTGTGTTCTCTATGTGGACGGAATCGCAGCCGATCGATCTGACGGGATCTGGGTGGACGCTGGCGGAATCGTCGAGTGCAAGATGGCGCACGTCTTCAGCAACGCTGGCAATCACGCCGTCGAACTGCGCGTCGAGAACGTTCAACCCGGCGACTACGATGACGCCAGCAATCGGGTGTCGAGCTCCATCGAGATCGTGCAGCCGGAAGAATTCCTCGCGTATTCACTGGGCGCAAACTCGATCGTGTACAATAGCTGGACTCGCAACATCTCCCAGCTCACCACGCTCGAGGGCATAGTCGAGACCTGGGACCAGACGATCTCGACGCAAGGCCCGCAGCAGTCGGGGCTGATGATCGGTGTTATGCCTCGCAAGCTGGCGTTTCCAGTCACCGTGCACGGCGAGATGGAGACCAACGGGGCGAGAGTGAATACGCTCGATGAAACGCTTGCTACGAGCGAGCTCGCGTACTGGTATCCGCCAGACTGGACGGTGTACTGCGGCACTTCCTTTCACTCGAACAGTGATTTGTACGTCTGCACGTTCGACACTGGGCCCATTGCCGGCTACTCGACGATACAGTACGACTGGTCGGGCGCGGAGGTGCGCTACCACAGTGTCAGCTACGTGACCTATTGGGATCCGACGTGCGCGAACAATCTGTGCGAGAGGTATATCGTCAACGACTTTACCGATAGCAGACCGATGGTCACCTTCGGTCCGGACTTCACGAGCCGACTCGCCGTCCAGGGCGCAGGCGATGCCGTGCCGACCGCCGCGACTGCGACAGTGACGTTTTCGCCGTTCAGCTTCGATTACGACTACACTGATCCCGGCTGCTCCACCACGCCGGTATCGCTGTCGTGCACCGAAAGTCATCTGCACGGTGTGGGCGTAAACGGCTTCATCCAGGTTGGAAGTGCGCCGTAGGAGAGGTCGTAAGCGACTCGAAATCGCATTGCTGGCTTCGGTCGCTGTTGTGTCGGGATGCGGTGGTGATACAACCGCACCGAACGCGACAGGCATCGTGTTCAATGTCACGACGAACGGCACCGACATCGACACCGACGGCTTCACGGTGGCGGTCGACGGTCAATCGCAGACGTTGCCCGCGAACGGAAAGCTCAGTGTCACAGTGGCGCCCGGCACTCACACGATTGCTGTCAGTGGATTCGCTTTCAATTGCGATCTGGTCTCTGCGCCTCACTCGGCTGACGTTACACGCGGTAACACTACGACAGTGGTGGTGGTGGCGAGCTGCGCACCGTACCTGCGCAACGCCATCGTTTACGTCAGCGAGGAGTTCGACGGTGCGGTGATGGCGATGCGAGCGGATGGCTCGCGCACCGTGCGGCTGACCAACGACCCACCTGCTTACGCAGCTCCGTCTGTGTCACCCGACGGTCAGACGATCGCCGTTGCGTACTTCGACACTGCGTGGGATGCGATCTACACCCTGGATCGATTCGGGAAGGGCCGCACGAAGTTGATTGGCGGCGGCAAACTCGACGGCACCCCAGCGTGGTCGCCCGATGGCAAGCAGCTCGCTTTTCGAAGGGCGATCACCACTCCGTCTGGCGACGCCGGGCGAATTTTCATCGTCAACCGCGACGGCACTGGTCTTCGGCAATTGACCCCGGATCCCCAACCGGGCGACGCCACCGACTATACCTATGACAGCGACCCCTCATGGTCGGCGGATGGAAAGCGCATTCTCTTCTGGCGCATGTCGGAGCTGTGTTTCATCAACGTCGATGGCACTGGTTTGGTCTCGACCGGCATCATCGTCTCTGCGCCGTCGTGGTCGCGCGACGGAACGCACATCACCTATGCAAACAGCGGCGTCTGGGTGATGGACATGAATCTCGAGCCCCAACGGATCACGACTGGTCACGACGACATGCCACGCTGGTCGCCGGACGGAACCGAGATTGTCTTCGTCCGCGATGAAAACGGGGTGTTTCAGCTTTACAAGGTTCGCGCGGATGGCAGCAGTGAAGTAAAGCTCAGTACATCCCCCAAGAGCGACGTTTGGCCGAGTTGGAGTCCGGATTAGACGCGGCTTTCAATCGGCGTCCATTTCCGATCGCTTCGGCCGGTGTACTCGGAGCGTGGCCTGATTAGACGGTTTGCCTCGCGCTGCTCCAATCCATGGGCAATCCACCCGCTCACTCTGCCGATCGCAAACGTCGGCGTGAACAACGGCACCTCGAGGCCAAGACCGTGAAGAAGCAGCGCCGTATAAAACTCGACGTTGGTCTGTAGACGACGACCCGGCTTGTATTCCTCGAGCAGGCGGATCGCCGTCGCCTCGACGTGGCGCGCAAGAGTGTAGAGCGACATGTCGCCCGCACGCCGATACAGTTTTTCAGCCGCAGCGCCGAGGACATCCGCCCGGGGATCGCGAACCTTATAGATGCGATGCCCGAACCCCATCAGCCGCTCGCCGTTCTCCAACTTCGACCGCAGCACTTCCTCGGCGCGCGCAGCAGTACCAATCTCGAAGACAGTTTCCAGCGCGGGACCAGGAGCGCCGCCGTGCAGCGGTCCTTTGAGCGCGCCGATCGCGCCCACAATAGCGGAAACGAGATCGGATCCCGTCGACATGATCACGCGACAGGTGAACGTCGAAGCGTTGAAGCCATGATCGACGACGGTGTTCAGATACGTCTCGAGAGCTCGTACGCGCTCGGCGTTTGGCTGCTCGCCGCCCAGCATGTAAAGGAAGCAGGCTGCGTGATCGAGATCTGAGCGCGGCTCGATCGGCTCTTTACCGTTTGTCAGTCGCCAGAACGCAGCGACGATGGTGGGGAATTTGGCGACGATCGCTGCCGGATCGCTCGACTCGAGCGAGATTGTGCCGGCTGCAATGCGCAGCGCGTCCATCGCGTCGACGCGGGCGTTGGCACACTCGCGCAGAAGCGCAACGGCCGCGTGCGGAATCTGGCGCTGCGCGCTTAGCTGGCGACGAAAACCATCGAGCTCCCCTCTTGTCGGGAGATCGCCGTGCCAGAGAAGCCACGTCGTTTCCTCGAACGTCGCATTCCCTGCCAGCTCCGCGACAGGAAAGCCCGCGATAACGAGCTCGCCACGCTCACCATCAACCTCGCTCAGTCGCGTAGTTGCCGCGACTACGCCTTCCAGACCACTGGTCGACATACAGGAACCTTTGCGCGACGTTTCGACGCGCGCAAGATGGACAGCAGGTTCGTTCAAAAGTTCGACGTATTCCTGTTCAAAAACCGACGATTTCGGCGCGCGCCGGCTTGTTCCTCCATGCGCGGCGCGATAAAGTTGGACGACTTTTTAGGACCACGATCGATGCGCGGTAGAGTTTCATTGACGATGGGCGTAGCGGCAGTCGTGATTTCTTCGCTGACGGTGACCGCGGCCGCGCATTCTTTCGCTCACGTCGCGTCGTCCGCGCCAGGTACGGTGGTGGCGAACGACAATCGCACTCCGGCAGGACGCTACGTCGGCGACACTCTCGTGCTGCGCCTCACCGTCGCAACAGTCGCCTGGCATTTCCTCGACGACAACGATCCCGCGCTGACGGTGGCAGCGTTTGCCGAAGAAGGAAAGACGCCAACGATTCCCGCGCCTTTGCTTCGCGTGCGTGACGGTACACCGATCCACGTTTTCATTCGCAATACCTTCGACGATACGCTGATCGTGCGCGGATTCAGCGAGCGCAATCCCGCCGTCGATTCGCTCATCCTGCTGCCGCGCACGTCGCGCGAAGTAACGTTCTCGCGCCAGAAGCCGGGTACGTTTCAATACTGGGCGACGCTGGCCGAATGGCAGCGCAACGTGCCGCTTCCTCTTCCGCTGCACAAGCACGGACTGATGCGCCCTCGCTTCGACTCGCAGCTCACCGGCGCATTTGTCGTCGACTCGGCGGGCGCGACTACGAAGGATCGGATTTTCGTCATTACCGAGACCGTCGATCAGGCACCTCCGATTCGCGACGATCATCGCGGCATGCCCGGTCGAGAGTTCACGGCGATCAACGGACGCTCATGGCCGTACACCGAGCGACTGCACTACACGGTCGGCGACACGATTCACTGGCGCATCATCAACACGACGTTCCAGTCGCACCCGATGCATCTGCACGGCTTCTACTTCCGCGTCGATGAGTCGGGCAGCGCGGATCCGAACGT
>DATFHK010000133.1:0-47193 GCA_035248505.1 Gemmatimonadaceae bacterium
GCGCGCACGGTTCCAGTTTCGTCGTCATGTACCGACGCGCCTGAAAACTCACTCGACACGCCAGCGCCACACGGCCGCCACCAGCGCGTTTGCATCTGCACGGTTGGCGATACCTGCAGATGATTCTGCGGATCGAAGCCGCAGGCGTTAAAGTCCTTGCCTGGTAATTCCGCCGCGGACAGCTCGACGACGACGCCCGGCGCAGACAGCACGCTGTCGACTTGATGCTTGCGCAATGCAACCAGGCTGGTCACGCGTGCCGCCGCTTCGCTCGCCGCACGCGTTGTATCCAGTCGCGAGACCGCGACATGGAATGCCGCGCGCTGCGCATCGTCAAGACCGACCGCTTCCGCCAGTGCGTCCTGCAGCGATTGATTTTCCGACATCAGCTTCGACTTCCATGCGGGTCCCGCGATGGCGTCCAGCAGCAGAGCCTGCGCCGGCCCCGTCTGATAAAATCTCAGGCGAAACGATTGCGTCACGTTTTGAGTCAGCGTTGCCAGATCAGTGATACGCTTGGCGAGCGTCTGTGCCGCGCCGGCACGAGTGACAGCATCGATCGTGGAGTCGGCAACCAGAAGTCGTAACGCTCGCACCAGTGCGTACTCGGCGATCCCTTCGTTCAGCTCACTTGCCTGCTCGAACTCCGCATAATTTGGCCCGAGGTATTGCTGCCGCTGTCGGCGCACCGCAACGAACTGCCTCGCCAGCTCACGCTTTTCGGTTGTGGATGTTGACGACAACGCCTCGCCCAACAACCGGCCTTCGAGCGCCCACATGGATTCGTTGCGAACGTCAAAGATCGGGTAGCTCGCCACATAAAAAGAATTTTCTCCGTGACCAAACCGCATCCCCGGTTTTTGGATCGAGTGCTCAAAGGCGTGCATTGCCTCATGAAACACCAGCGGCAGCACCAGTTCGGGACGCAACGAATTCACCGTTACCTGCGCCACGTTCCGTCCGTTGAGCGAAATGCCGGTATTTGCGGCCGAGATGTTCTGCCTGCTCAACCACGCGACACCAGGAATTCCGCCAATCGCCTCGTATCCAGCCGGCAACGTACCTCGCCAGTTGAATAGCGCGGTTCCCTGCGGAAAGACGTAAGCGACGGGAATGGTGTCGGGACGATAACCCGGCCAGATGGATTCGCCGAACCGGCGCCCGAGCCGGACTACATCCTCGTGAATGGCAGCTACCGCACGCACGCTGTCGAGCGGAAGCTGCGCCGCGAGGGAGCGAGACAATAACATGCCAACTACTACTGTAGTTCTCAGCAGCATGGATAGCTCCTAAGTCACTCGTGAGATCTCAGGTGCCGTTTTTCCGCGCGTGCCAGCTGACACCGCCCGCCGGCATCAGCTGTAGCGAAAAAGTACCCGTTGCAGGGTCGACGATTTTCACGGCGCGCCCGCTCTGCGTGACCTGATGGGCCGCCAGCGCACGTCCAGAGATCGTCGCTCCGATAACCTTCCCCTTCTGGACGGTGAGCGTGAAATGTCCAGCCGGATCCTGGGCATCGATGGTGTAGCGCATGAAGGCAATAGCAGGCACGATCACGCGAGGCGCCAGCATCATTGCGGCGATGCCAACTGCCATTGCGACCGCGGTGGCTGATCTCGCCGGCCTGCTCCGCATGGCGGTGGAGCTGGATAATATCCGCCGCACCCGCCTCAGGGTGAACGATTTCCCGGAGTTCATGGCGGGCACGAGCGACAGGTGCGCCGGACGTTCCATGGTTCGCACCGCAACGGTCTCCAGCGCCGACGCCAGTGGCAAGGGCGAGTTCGTCGCGTGGATTGCCTCTTCGTCGCAAAGACACTCGGAGAGCTCGCGCAGTCGAACACTCGCTACCCAATTGAGCGGCTGGAAGAAGAACACTCGGGCGATTGTCGCGACGAGGGGCCGCCACATGGCGTCACGCCTTCGGACGTGGGCGAGCTCGTGTTCCAACACTGCGCGCCGTTCGGCTGGATCCATGTCGCGCACGATCCAGGTCGGTAGACAGACTTCGCTCGCCAGCGCCAGCGGAACGGACAGCTCGCCGACGACACTCACGCGAACGACATCCGTGAGTGTACGCAACGGCTGACCGGAGAACCGCGACACCACTGCGATTAGCGTGCGATGGCCAATCGCACGACGCAATGACCGTTGTAGCAACGCCAGGTGCGCCACGCCGATCGCTGCGCCGATAATCCACACCACCGCTATCCCGAACCAAACGGCGCCGGGAACAGTGCCGAGCATGAGCGCAGAAGGCGTGTACTGTACTGCCGCCCGAGACGGCACTGCGCTCGCCGGCAGAAAGGCAAGCTGGTGTCCGATCGTCGTGATTACCGGAACGCCGAGCCCGATCCGCCACACCAGCTCCGCCAGTCGATCGAAACGTGACGGCAGTCGGCGCGTGACAACCCACGCCGCGCCGAGCAACACCGTGCTGTGCACGAAGTATGAGGCAAGCCAGGCGCAAACGAGCGCAGCGTAATACTCAGCGGGCATCGGCCTGCCTCGATTTCTTCTTGCGTTCGGCAGCTCTGGCGTCCTGAATCAGTTTTCTCATCCGGGCCAGATCCTCGGCGCTGACATCGCGCTCCGAAAGAATCTGACCTACGACTTCGCTGGGATTTCCTCGGAAGAGGTTCGTTATCACGCTCGAGATCGTGCGGCGTCGCATTTCGAGCTCGCTGACCCGCGGACGGTAGACAAAGGTCCTGCCCTCGCTGCGGTGGCTGATCACGCCTTTTTTCTCGAGCCGCACGAGAAGTGTGCTGACAGTCGTGATCGCGAGCTTCCGCGTCCGACCCAGCGCCCGCTGCACTTGCGCGGCCGACGCCTCGCTTTTGTCCCACAGTACACGCATGATCGCGAGCTGCAGGTCGCTCAGATCCGACACCATGCCGACAAACTACACCTGTCGTTGATAGCCGGTCAAGCCAGCACGCGCTTGATCGCGGCGGCCGCCGCCCTGCCACTCCCTATGGCGCCGGTTACCGTGCCGTTGCGGCCCTCGGCGTCGGCGGCTTCGCCCGCGAACCACACGCTGCCCTCGACCCCGCGGGCAAACTCCTTTGCCGTTGTCGCACCGCCTACCATCGGGTAGCTGTACGCTCCGCGCGCATAAGGATCGGCGTCCCAGTCGTGTGTCCACAGGTCCAGCAGGTGTGCTTCAATTCGGCGACGCGAGACGTGGAGGTTTTTCGCGAGCGCGGCGATCGCCCGATCGCGTTTCTCCGCGTACGGCTTGCCAGCGAGGTCATAGGCCGACGGACCGCCCGCCCAACCAACCATCACCGGCAAATGCGCGGGATACAGGGTCCACCAAATGGGATAGTCTCGCGTCGCACCGTGGAGAAAGCTGAAATTTTCCAATGAGACGCCCTTTGGTAGGGAGCGCAGCTTCTCCGTCCACCAACGCTCCCGAAAAAGCATCACCACTTTCTGCACCGATCCCATCGCCAGCCTGGTGCGGATTTTTTCTATAATCGGCGGCAGCGGCCGCAGCTCTATCGCTCCCTCTTTGCCGGGTTGAGCAAGAAGGACTGCCAACGGCACGGTCACGACCGCGGCGCGCGCCTGCACATTCGACCGGCCGTTCGGGCCAGTCGCCGTGATCGCCACGGTCCCACGCGCCCACTCGATGCACTCGACAACCGTTGCGGTCACGATCCGCGATTCCAGTCCGCGCGCGAGAAAGTGCGGCACGCCATCATACCCGACAGCGATGCGCATAAGTCGCTGTTCTTCAGTGTCCTCGCTCGGCGCGCCGCCGTCCGCGAGCGCCTTAACGCTGATCTTCTCCGGTTCCGCGGCGTGGAATCCTTCCACGAATTGTTGGGACAGCGTGCGCGCTTGTTGGCCGCTGCGTCCGCCAGGTTTGCGCGCGAGGAATTCCGCGAACGATTCGTCCTCGCCATCGTCCGGCAGATACCGCATTACCTTGTGCAGCGCCTGCCAGAAGTCGTTGAGGCGCGTTACCTGGCCATCCCGCGGCCGCCAGCGGTCGCCTTCGATCACGAAAGGCGTCAAACAAGCCTGCTGCGCTATCTCGACGAGTTCTGGCGCACTCCCGTGAATGAACTCCGCGCCCAACTCGATAGCATGCGATAGCCGATCATCATGAATGGTGTTGATGCGGCCGCCGATCCGGTCGCGCGCCTCGAGCACGCACGTTGTGAGACCAGCATCGGACAACGAGCGCAGCGCCGCCAGACCGGCGACGCCGGCGCCGACGATCGCGACATCGACGCCGGTCGACATCGTGTTTAGCGCTGGCCCTCAGGTAGATACGCGCGCACGGCGTCGATAGTATCTGCCTCCGAAGGTTTTTTGTCCGGCCGATACCCTTTTACCCGCGCGAATCTCAGTGCCACTCCGCCGGGATAGTGCGGGCTCTTCTGCACCTCGTTGAACGCGACTTCCACCACCAGCTCCGGCCGCACGTGGACGATGTGTCCCTCGCGACTCACCTCGCGCTCCAGAAACTCCTTCGTCTGCCACTCGAGCATTTCATCAGTCATTCCCTTGAACGTCTTGCCGAGCATGACGAATCCGCCCGTGGCGGGATCGCGTGCACCAAGATGAATGTTGCTGAGCCAACCCTGGCGACGCCCCGATCCCCACTCGACGGCGAGCACGACCAGATCGAGTGTCCGAGCCGTTTTGACTTTAATCCACGCCGAGCCGCGCCGACCTGCGGCGTACGGCGCCGATAGCAATTTCACCATCACTCCTTCGTGACCGCGAGCGAGCGCGTCGGCCTGAAACTTCTGTGCCTCGTTCACGTCGGCAGTCACAATGCGCGGGACGCGCAGCGTACTCGACGCGATGTCGTCAAGACGCTCGAGTCGCTGCGACAGCGGATGGTCGATCATGCTCTCGGTATCATGTAGCAGGAGGTCGAAGAAAAAGGGCGTCAGCGGCAACTCGTCGCGCAGCTTCTCGACGTTGATGCGACGGCCGAACCG
The DNA here is from genome assembly GCA_035248505.1 of Gemmatimonadaceae bacterium. GTDB lineage: Bacteria > Gemmatimonadota > Gemmatimonadetes > Gemmatimonadales > Gemmatimonadaceae > UBA4720. The sequence goes on from DATFHK010000133.1 coordinate 4,965, forward strand.
GCGCATGGTATCCTGAAACGAGAGCGGCCGACCGTCGGCTGCCAGTGAGATCACTTCGCCGTCCAGAATCAGATCGCGCGCCGGCAACGCCTGGACAGTGGCGACAACCTCGGGGACTGCGTTCGTCACCTCGTTGAGACTGCGGGTGTAGACGCCGACGCGATCGTCGCGCTTGTGCACCTGAATGCGCGCGCCATCGAGCTTCCATTCGACGGCAAACGTGCCGCCTTCGCCAAACGCCTCCGAAATGTCCGGCGCCGAATCTGCGAGCATCGGCTGCACCGGACGAAAAACCTCCAGCTGGTATTTGGCGAGGGCCGCCTCGCGATCATCCCCCAACGCGGCCTGCGCAACGGTGCCGAGGTCGCCCGCCATCATCGCCGCGCGCCGCACTTTATCGGACGGCAAGCCGCTCGCTTTGGCGACGGCCTCGAGCATCACGCCTTCCAGTGCTCCCTGACGTACTTCGCCGACCAGCAGCGCGCCGAGGAAAATCTGCTCGCCCTGGGTCGCGAGAGAGAAAAGCTCGCCGAGCAGTCGCGCGCGCTCGCCGGCAGAATTCTTACCGCGGACTTTGGTCAGCGCCGAGAACGCAGCGTCAACATCGAGGAGCTCGAGCGACGGAGTAGCTGCCGCCGCTCCGCCGCGCGCCGACGAGATCGTCGACCAGCCGATGCCGATCTTTCCCTGGCGTGGCCAGCCAACGAGAAACCCGATCGCGATCGGAACTTCCTCCGACGTCAGCCGCGAAAGCAACGCCGCCAATCGCGATATCTTCTCGAGACGGCCCGATGTCGCAGCAACCGCCGAAGATACTTCAACCAGCTCAGCGAGTTTCATGGCCCGGACTTACTCTAGTTCGCCGCAGTCGCGTCCCGGGTCCGGCCTTCCGCATGCCCCATTCCCCTACGGTCGCCACTGATAAGTCGCCAGCGGGATCCGTCCCCGAGCGTCGAAGCGAATACCTTCGCGTTCCAGCAGTCTCCGCTGCCACGTACCGTTGTCACCGGGAATGCTGATCTCTCCTTTGGCGTTTACGACGCGCTGCCATGGGACACTGGAGCCCTGCGGGAGCGCGTGCATCGCGTAACCGACGAGTCGCGCCTGGCCGGGCAGGCCGGCGAGGCGCGCGATCTGTCCGTACGTCGCAACACGCCCGCGCGGAATGCGCGACACCGCTTCGTGGATACGCTGATGCAAGCTCGTCTCGGCGTCGTCAGCGGATTTCCAGAGATTGGTCATTTGCGTTGCAGAAGTGGGAGCTCAGTTATCGGCCACGCGCACAGTGACTTGTCGGCGTAGGATCCACCTTCTTCCTCGCATTCCTCGACGATCGTGAGCGCCGGTTTTGGAAACGAGAATGGCGGCGCCTCGAAGTCGAGCGGACGCCAATCACCGTCGTCGACGTCGGCATTGTCGCCACGCCCGGGAAACGATGTCATCAGAATGTAGCGCGTCCTCGATCGCCTGACGTTGGCGATCACGCGCGCGATGTTGTCATACGAGAGATGCACCAGGCAATCGCGACACAACAGAACATCGGCGTCGGGAAGTTTATCGTGTGTCAGATCTATCTCGATGAAGCTGCGTCCAGGTGCCGCGTGTTCTGCACGATTCGACTCGATGATCGACCGCACGATGTCGCCCCCGATGTAGTCGATGTCGCCAAGATCGACACGCTCCATCCAGGTGAAATCGCCGCACGGCACGTCGAGGAGGACGCGAGTGCCGAGCACCCGCAGCGCGTCCGGTAGTTTCTCGCGCAACACTCGCGTCGAGTCCAGACTGGAGCCGACCCCCGAACGCGTCTCGGGATCGGCCCAGAGGTTGGTGTGATAGATCCGCTCGAACCGCTCCTGCAATCCGAGGTTCTCCAGTTCTCGTCTCTGCTCCGCGAACCGCCGCTCGGCGATGGTAGTCGCACGCTTTCGCATCCCATATATAAGGTAGCGAAGCGGATGAGCTTTGATCTTTACTCGAACGGCGGATAGTTGCGCCGGTGGTGCGCCGGCAGCGTTGCCAGAATCTTGTTGCGCACCGAGAGGATCAGCGCTGCCTGGGCGCGGAATGCGGCCGCGGATGACGGCATTTTGGTGTCACGCTCACTGGCGATCGCCATCGCGTCGACGAACGCGTGGTGGATTGCCTCCGCTTCGACCAGTGAGAATGGCGGCTCGCCCATGTCGGGAAATTGTCTTCACGCCGTCGATTAGCTCAACTGCCTCGGCGGTCTTGACATCGCCGCGGTTCAGCCGCCCACACGCAACCTCGAAAACAGAATCGTGTGCAACCAGTTCTCGATCACCGGCGGCGTACTGCAAATGTGCCGGGCTTGATCGTGCTGTCGGTGCAGGCGTCGACGTATTCCAGCTCGCCAATGAAGTCGCGACCATCGTTGGCGGCGCCGCCGTGCATCTTCATCGTGCCGGCACAATGCTGTGCGGAAAAGCTCCAGTTCACATCGACGATCGCAGTGTCGCCGACGATTCGCCCGCTTCCTTTCCCTTCGACGCGCGGGTTGATGGTGGCAAAGCTGAGATCGACTGCAGCATCCCGCACGGTGAGATCGAGCTCCAGCTGCAGCCTGTTGCGGTCGAGGGTAATGTGACCGCGATAGTGGCCGGACGAGATCGAGCGAGGCGTGACGACAGGATTGACTCGCGTACGCAGCGCAAATGCCACGATGTAATCGCCCACCTTGTCGCGGAATTCGCGGTGACCGCCGGCAGACACCACCACGAATTGATTGCCGAACGTCGTGTACGTCATCGGCGATCCGTGCACGCCTGCCGCCAGCGGAGCAGACCACAGCTCTTCGCCGGTTCGAATGTCGTAAGCGTGCAATCGTTGATCGAACGTCCCACCGGCAAAGATCAACCCGCCCGCTGTCACCATCGCGCCGCCGAGGTTGGGCGACCCCCACTTCACGCTCCCTGGGATGCTCGACGCGGCTGCAATCCAGCCAAGTGGCCGCTCCCAGAGCGTCGCGCCTGAATCGAGATCGATTGCTGTTAGCACTCCCCATGGCGGCGCGTTGCACGGAGTACCGTCGGGACCAATGAGATGTTGGCGATGAAGCGCGTACGGCGTCCCGCGCTGGGGAGCGAACTCATCGAACCGATTGCCCCCCGTGCGCTGCGCCGAATCGCGCGGCGAAAGTGCGACAACGGTGATGAGCCGGTTCGATGGCACGATGGCGACGCGGCGTGTCGGATCGACGGCGACGCCACTCCAGTTCGAGCCGCCGATGTTGCCGGGGAAAATCACCGTGCCGCGCAGCGTTGGCGGAGTAAAGATTCCTTCGGAGCGAACGCCGGTTAGCCGTTCGCGACACCATGCGCGACCGGTGTCGCTCAGCGCGAAGATCGTGGTGTCCAACCGCGTTGGACCGAGCGGCGCTGGGAGTTTCGGAACCGGCTGGGTCGGCCACGCCTGCTCGCCCGGTACGTCGCTCCGCGGGACAGGTCTTTCTTCGACGGGAAAGAGTGGCTCACCCGTCAATCGATTCAGAACGAAGATGTATCCCATCTTCGTTGTCGCCACGACCGCCGGTACAGTCGTGCCGTTGCGACGCAGGTCGACGAGTACTGGTTGCGCGGGCACATCGTAGTCCCACAGGTCGTGGTGCACCACCTGATAGTGCCAGACGACTTTTCCAGTCGAGGCGCGTAGCGCAACGATGGAGTTCGCGTAGTCGTTCCGTCCGAGCCGTTCACCACCGTAGAAATCGGGGCTGGGACTTCCGGTCGGTACGAAGATCAGGTCGCGCGCGCTGTCAGCGCTGATCGTCGACCATGCGTTCGCGGCGCCAGTCTGGTGCGCGTTCGCCGCGCGCCACTCTGCGTAACCGGGATCAGCCGGGTCATTCGGGACCGGATCCCACGACCAGCGTCGTGCGCCGGTGCGCGCGTCGAAAGCCTGCACCACTCCAGCAGGCGCGTTTACGCGACGATTGTCGGCAACCGTAGATCCGACGATCACCAAATCGTGCACGATCGCCGGCGCGGAAGTGACGCCGAGCTCGCCGCGATAATCCGGCGTGTTGCGCACCCCGGCGCTGACATCGACGGTTCCGTTGGTTCCGAAGTCCGTGCACGGTTTCCCGTTTTCCGCGTCCAGCGAGATCAATCGTGCGTCGAGAGTCGCTATGTAGACGCGGCGGGAACACGGCGCATTCACCGCGCGATTGCGATCGACCCACATCGATACGCCGCGATTGGTCGGATCGCCGTAGCCGGCACTCAGATCGAGCTCTGGATCGAACGACCAGAGCTCGGCGCCGGTAGTAGCGTCGAGCGCGCGCACGCCGCCGAACGGCGTCGAGACGTACAGGCGACCGCCGACTGCCAGCGGCGTCGTTTCATCACGGACCGCCCCGCCGCCGCGGCCAAAGTCGCCAGTCCGATAAGTCCAGACGGGAACCAGATCGCGCACGTTCTCGCGTGTAATCTCGTTCGCGTGCGAGTACTTCGTTCCGCCGGGGTCATGCGCGTAAGCTGGCCAGTCGACTTCGTCGGCCCTGCCCGGCGCGAAGTAAGGTTCGGGCGACGGTGAGCGCGCGGGTGGCGAACAGCCCAGCGCTGCGAGTACGGCGAGACCCGTCGTGGCGCCAATCCGGCGCCCAGCACTCAGGACGAATAATCGCATGCGAAAAAGTATTGACGGATACCGGAATCGGCGCTAGAGTAGTGGTGTACTATTCCACTAGCACTGTGACACTCTTTCTCAAGCCCAACCCTGCGTCCGGCGTCCCGATCTACCTCCAGCTCAAGGAGCAGATCCGCCACGCTTGCGAGACGGGCGCGCTCAGACCGGGTGACGCGCTGCCCGGAATTCGCGCGCTCGCCGAATCGATGGTCATCAACCCGAACACCGTCGCCCGCGTCTACCGCGAGCTGGAGCAGGAGGGATTGCTCGAGCTCCGGCACGGCGTCGGCGCGTTCGTCGCCTCGCGCGGTACTACGCGCTGGACCGCAGCGAAGACGGGCCAGATGAAAGCCGCGCAGAAAGCGGCGAAGTCGTTCGTGCAGGAGCTGAGGCGGCGTGGCATCGAATCCGACGAGATTCGGCGACTGGTCGAGGCGGAGTTGGCTTCGCATGACGGAAGGGTTCCGCTGGTCGGATGAACAGGAATACAGCAGTAGAGGCATAAACAGAATGGAGATCAGCGTGAAACAGTCCTACCCAATCGAAACTGACGCCCTTACCAAATACTACGGCGACTTCGAAGCCGTCCGCGGTCTGACCATGCGAGTGCCAAAAGGCTCGATCACCGGCTTTCTCGGCCAGAACGGCGCCGGCAAAAGCTCGACCATCCGCATGCTGCTCGGCATGAGCCGACCCACGCGCGGCAATGGGCGCGTGCTCGACTTCGACATCGCGGACGAGAAGCAGAGCATCGAGATACGCAAGCGCGTCGCTTACGTCGGTGAGGACAAGCGCTTGTACGATTACATGACCGTCCGCCAGATGATCGATTTCACCAAAGCCTTCTATCCCGGATGGCGCGACGATGTCGAGAAGAAATTGCTCGAGGAGTTCCGGCTGCCGCTCGATCGCCCGACGAAAAAACTGTCGAAGGGAATGCGTACTCAGACCGCACTGCTGCTGGCGTTCGCACGCGGCGCCGAGCTGCTGATTCTCGACGAGCCCACCGAAGGCCTTGATCCAGTGATGGCGGAAAAACTGCTCGAGCTGGTCGTGGGCGCGGCGGCCGACGGCGCCACGGTTTTCTTTTCCTCGCACCAGATCGCGGAAGTCGAGCAGATCGCCGATCGCATTTTGTTGATCGATCGTGGTCAACTCATCCTCGACACCACTCTCGAATCGATCTCCGCGGACTTTCGTCGCGTACGCGGCGTCTACGACGTTGCGCCGAGACCGGCAGCGCTGGCAATCGACGGGGTCCAGCGCGTTGCCGTCGACGGCCGCATCGTTTCAGTGATGGTCTCGCACAACTCGGTGACTATTGCCGAACGCATGAAGGCCGAATCGGCCAGTGCCGTCGAAGTACTGCCGATGACGCTCAAGGAGATCGTGCTCGAGAGTCTCAAGCGCGAGGACGCATGACGCGCGCGCTGGTTCACAAAACCTGGCTCGAGACGCGCACCCGATTCGTCGTCGGTGTCATCGTCACTCTCGCCGTCTGCGGCTTCTTCACCCTCGCCCACAGCTGGATCGAATCCAACTGGCAGCGCGACCTGATCGAGCATCCCGAGTACGACAATCCTGCCTGGTTTCTGCGCGTGATGCGCGACTACCCGTTCTATCTCTATCATTTCGTCTACGCCGACTTCTTTCAGAAGATCTGGGTTTTTCTCGCCGTCTTACTCGGCATCGGCGGACTGCAACGTGAAGCCGCGCACGGGACAGCTGCTTTCACACTGTCGCTACCGGTCAGTCGCGCGAAGTTATTCATCACGAGAGCGCTGGTGGCTGTCACCGAACTGTTCGCGCTTGCGGCGATCGCGTTGCTCGCCATCGCGATTGGATCTGCGATCATGCGGCTGCCCTACCCGATCGATCACGGCATCAGTCATCTCGCAACGCTATTCACAGGCGGGCTGATTTTCCTGGCCGCCGCACTCTGCCTCGGCGAGTTCGTCGAGGGTGAGAACACACCGGTCGTAATCGCGCTCGGAGCAATCGGGCTATTGTATTTCGTCATGCAGCCGTACGTCGACGGCGCGCCGCTCGACTGGTTCGCGGTTCCATTTGCGGTGCCGAAGCTGATGGCCGGACCCGCTGACATCACGCGCGCGGCGGACATTCCGTGGCTCGGCTTTATCGCCAGCCTCGGAGCCGCAGGTCTTCTCGCTGTGCTCGGTATTCGCCGTACCCAACGGAGTGATTACTGATGTCGACGAGCACCAATGCGCTGATCCGCAAAGCGTGGCTGGAGAGCAAGGCGCGCTTCGTCGCCACCGCGATCGTCCTCGCCATCCTCGGCGTCTCCACGGTGCTGCGTGCGCCGGCGACAATCGCCGGCTTCGAGCGAATTCACCGCGGCGAGCAGATGTCGTATCCGCTCTATATCTGGCTGTCGCTGCCGCACGGATTTCTGCAATTCCTCTGGATCATCGCCGCCGTCATTCTGGGGCTCGGCGGACTATTGCGCGAGGATGCAATTGGATCGGCGGGATTCAGTCTGGGGTTACCGGTTTCGCGCAGAACTCACGTGCTGACCCGCGCCGCCGTCGGCGCAGCTGAGGCCGTCGCGCTCGGCTTCATTCCAGGATTGATCGTGGTGATTCTGTCGCCCCTGATTCACCGATCTTATCCGCTGTCTCAAGCGCTGATGTTTGGGGCGATGTTCGTGCTCGCCGGTCTGGTCTTCTTCGCGGTTGGATTCCTGCTCTCGCACTTGTTGCGGGGAGAATACTCCGCGCCGGCGGTAGGACTCGCCGCCATCGCTGCCTTTTACATCCTAACCAAGCTGCCGAGTCTCGAGTTCCTGAGCGTATTCGACGCCATGGACGGGAAACGTGTTCTGGTCGGGCACACTTTCTTTCTTGGCAGCGAGTTTCCCATCGCGCAGATCGTGACCAGCCTGATCATCGCCGCCGCTTTCGTTGTGCTGTCGATCGCTCGTGTGAACGCGCGCGATTTCTGAGGCGACAGGTTTCTTCTTGGCAGCCGTCGCTGCCTTCAACAACAGGTGCAGCTTGGGGTCGGAAAAATTTTCCCAGCCGCTGGGAATCGGAGCCAGTCGCCTGCACTCGGTTTGCGACTCGAAGGTGAGCCAGCCGTTCTCGAAACCCTTCGATAGAATTTTTCCAACCGTCGGGTAAGTCGCCCACGCCCGCCAGAGCACGTTGGCGGAATCGACAAATTCACGGTACGCCATGGCTTGAACCTATGCTGCAGACGAAGGGCCAATGGCGCAGACTCAACACAAGCTCGGGAAACGAGCGTGAGTCTGCGCCAGGTGTGTCGGTTAGTCGTGCGGAGTGTCTTCGACGCGGAAGGATGGCGTCACAAACTCCGACACCACGACCGTGGAATCATCGGGCACCGGCATCGGCATCGCGAACCGGTACACGCCACCGCTTACGTCTTCTGGAAGCCGGAACGCGTGGACCACTGTCTGACCGGGGTCGAGGAAACCGAGCGCGACCGGGCAGCCGCCGTTGGGCTCGCTGATCGTCGTCCACGCCGACCCGCTCTTCTTCTGCAGCTTTGCCTTGCAGAAGTTGTTCGGGTAAAACAGCGAGATGTCGCTCAGATTGGCAATCGTCACATTCACCGGCTCACCGAGTCGGTAAATGTCTTTGGGGAAGAATGCTGCGACGCGCTTGCCAGGGCCCGGATCGTAGGGTCGGAGACTCGCACATGCCGACACGATCGTCATGACTACCAACAGGAAGCCCAGGTTCACCCGCCCCAACATTCCGCGCATGATTTCCTCTCGAATTTTTCGAGAAGGTAGCTGAGCAATAACGTTGCCGCTACTTTGCGCGCTCGCGAACGGGGCGCTTCGCCACGTCTTCGGGAATTTTTGAGGTGATCACGCCACAATGGTGGCGTTTTGCAGGGTGAATCCCTGACTATCGGGTTCCGTTCTTCCGGTCGAGGACCTCGCGCACCTTCCGCAGCAGTGCGTCACCGGAGAAGGGCTTCTGCAGATATTCGACGCCTGCCGTCATTACGCCGTGCCGGACGATTGCATCGTCGGTATACCCGGACATGAACAGCACTTTGGCGTCCGAGCGAATCGCGGAAAACTCTTCACTGAGTTTTCGCCCGCTCATCTCCGGCATCACCACGTCGGTGAGTAGCAGGTGGATCGGCGACTGTCGCTTGCGCGCGATCTCCAGCGCCGTTTTTCCGCTCGGCGCCTCGAGCACCGTGTAGCCGGCGCGCTCCAGAATCTGTCGCGCCGTGGATCGTACGGCTGGCGAATCCTCAGCGACAACGATCACTTCGTCACCGCGACGAACTTCAGGCAACGCCTTGAGTTCTCTCGCCGCGGCGCCCTCTTCGGCGAGCGGGAAGTAGATCTTGAACGTCGTTCCTTTTTGAAGCTCGCTGTATACCCAGATGAAGCCGCCGCTCTGTTTCACCGTTCCGTACACCATTGCCAGACCAAGTCCGGTTCCCTTCCCTATTTCCTTGGTCGTGAAGAACGGCTCGAAGATCCGCGCCTGCGTTTCTTCGTCCATGCCTGACCCACTGTCAGCTACCGAAATCACCGCGTAGTGTCCGGGAGTCACCTGCCAGTGCGTGGTTGCGTAGGCCTCGTCGACATCCACGACCTGCGTCTCGATGGTAAGCTTGCCGCCCGACGGCATGGCATCGCGTGCATTGACGGCAAGGTTGACGATGATCTGTTCCAACTGCGAGCGATCGATCTTCACAATCGGATTGTTCACGGTCAGCACCGTCGTCAGCTCGATATCTTCGCCGATCAGACGCTTCAGGATTCCCTGCGCGCTCGACACGACACTGTTCAACTCGAGCAGCCGCGGCTGGATCATTTCCTGGCGACTGAACGCGAGGAGTTGCTGAGTCAGTGACGCCGCAGCGACGGCCGCCTGCTTGATTTGCTCCAGATCCTCGCGCTCCGTGCTGTTCTCAGATGCGTCGCCGAGCAGGAGATCGGTGCAGCTCATGATGACCGTCAGCAGGTTGTTGAAATCGTGCGCTACGCCGCCGGCGAGCCGTCCAACTGCATCCATCTTCTGCGCCTGGCGGAACTGTGCCTCCAGTGTTCGCTTCTCGGTGACATCGCGCAGCGCGCTGATGCGTCCAGGGCGACCGTTGATGGTGTGGATCTTGGTCATCCCCTCGAGAATGAGCTTTCGGCCGGTCTTGTGCTTGCCAACGAATTCGTAGGTGCCTTCGTACCGCTTCGCCGTGTTCTCGCGCATAGTCGCTACCGATTCTTCGGCGATGAAGTCTGTGACAGGTCGTCCGACCACTTCCTCGACTGTGTAGCCAAAGATCTGGGCGAAACCGCGGTTCGCTTCGCGAACTACGTCATCGACGACGACGTCGATACCGTCGAACGAAGCCTCCGTGATCTTGCGATAGCGAGTTTCACTTTCCTCGATCGCGGCGATCTGTTGCTGTAGCGCCTGCTGCGCGAGCTGAACGCGAGTTGCCATCATCCCAAACGCGCGACCAAGATGCCCCAGCTCGTCCGTGCGTCGGAGCTCGACCGGCCGCGAGTAGTCACCGTCGGTGATGGCGATCGCCGCCTCGCGCAGATCGCTGAGCGGGCGCGTGATATTGCGACTCAGTCGCCACAGCCCGAACGCGCCGATTGCCAGCAACAGCGCGGCGAAAATCGTAGCATCGCGCAGAAAGGCGTCAGCCGGTGCAAGCACCGCGTCATGGGGCAATTCGACGAGTAGCAGCCACGGCGTTCCCTTGATCGGTTCCTCGAGCGCGTACTTGGCGCCGCCTGCATCACCTTCGCGCACGTACTGGCGGATCTCTCCAGCCTTCGCGCCCAGCGGCGGCGCGTCTGCGCGCAGCCAGAAATCCGACCACACATCACGCGTGTCGTTGCCGATGTAGACCGTTGCTCCGCCACCAATCAGCGACGTAACGGCTTGCGCTCCCTTGGGCGACGCCGAGAGCCTGCCGCGCTCGACGAGATAGCCGAGCACTTTCGAATCTTGCATTACCGGCGCGGCGGCAACGAACGCGGGAGTGTCCGCGACCAGATGGATGCGGCCGACAATTCCCGAGTCTTTGGCAGCGTTGATGCGAAGCAATTCCGCCTTGATGTCAGCGGGCACGGCCGATTTTGCCGGCGTCGACGAAAGCACCAGGTCGCCCTTCGCGTCCCACAACTGCAAATCGACGATCTGCCTCGATTTCGCGCGCGTCGAATCGAGCAATGCCGCCGCGCGTGCGCGATTGGTTTTTGTCGGCGCACTGAGAGCAGCAATCCACTCGGCTTTCTGCGCCTCGCGTCGCATTGCTCCGCCCATCGAGCCAGCCGTCGTCCCCAGCATCTGGGCGACTTCGTCAGTCGAGCGCTTCAGTCTTTCGTTGGCGGCGCCGATCGAGGAGCGTCGCACCTGGACGTACGCGAACCCCATCGCTGCAACCACCGCTGCAGTGAGCAGCGCTGTCATCGACAACGGCAGTCGCAGCTGTATCGACTGGAAGGTCGCTACGTGCGCTACTGCCGGTTCGATTTCCCTTTTCTGCGGCACTCGGCTGAGGGCCGTGCTACGAAGGATCGATTCGCTCACGCGGTCGCGGTGTATTGCCGTTTCGAGGGTAAGACCGATGTCGCTCTGATTTGCTACTATAGTGATAGGCGCTTCCATTTCAGACGCGACAACTCTGCAGTGGGCAACGAACGTCAGCGAAGATGTCGATTTTATATCACAGCACTGTCGATTTTATATCACAATCCAAGGGGTTTCCCTCGCATCGCCGACATCTGTGTACGTGATCTACTTCGCAGGATCGATTCGCGGGGGCCGCGACGACGCCGCTCTCTACGCTCAACTAATCGGCAAACTCGGCAAATTCGGTAGCGTCTTCACCGAGCACGTCGGCTCGTCGGCTCTGACTGCAAGCGGCGAAGCGGGCTCACCGCGCATGATCCACGACCGCGATCTCGATTGGCTCAAATCTTCGGACGTCATCGTCGCCGAAGTCACCACGCCGAGCCTCGGCGTTGGTTATGAGATTGCGCGGGCGACTCAGTGGCAGAAGCCTGTGCTGTGTCTATTTCGAAACGGCACCGGTAGAACTTTGTCGTCGATGATCTCCGGCTGCCCGGATGTCACGGTTCGCGAGTACGCCGATGTCGCCGAGATGGACTCCATCTTCGACGATTTCTTCGCTTCGTTAGGGCGCGATGGTGAATGAGTTGTCCGCCGCCGCCCAGCCCGCAAACGCTCCGCTGAGCGTGTAGTCGCCCGGCAGCAGCTGATTGGCGAACGGATAGTCGCCGATTACCAGATCGAAGACGTGACGCTTGGTTTCGCCCGGTGCAAAGATGGTTTGCGACGGATCCAACGCATCCTCGTCGCGCGCCGTCGCCCCGTTGGCGCCGTGGACGTCGATCGAGAAAGTCTGATTTGGAGCCGATGCCGCCGAGCTGGGCGTGACCGTCACCCAGTGCGTGGACTTGTTGTGGGCGTAAACGGTGATCGAGAACCGGCCTTCGTCGATCGAGTGGCTCGGCGTCGGGGGTTCGACGACGACGGTGAGATCGATTCCATCTCCGCTAACCGGCAGCGGAGTTTCCGGCGGTGTTGGATACGGACCTGCGTCGGCGACGCATGCCTCCTCACAGTCGACAGTGCCGCCGCAGCTGCCGAGGAATTGATCCCGCGGATGCCCACCCTTTTGACGGAGCGCATGCAGCATCTCGTGCCGGACGATGCCGCCGTCCATCATCACGGCGCTGTTCAACACAATCTGGTTGTGGTCCGGCAACCAGAATCCGGCGATGACGTCACCGCTATGCGTGTCGTGCACAACCTCGTCCGTCTTGTACCACGTGACCGCGTTCATCAAGCCAGTCAATCCGGAGCACGACTGAGTCATCTGCCACCAGGTCGTGTACACTGGCGGCGGCGAGAATTCGACAGCGTCGGCGGGCAGGCTCGGACCGACGACTTTGTCGCAAACCGCGACCACCAGTGGCAGCGCGGCGATAACTATCGCGAGCGCGCGCCCCTTCAACTGCCTGTCAGCTGCCGTGGAACCAGTGCGGCGTCTCACTCCACTTCTCGGCGACGAAGAAATCGTTCGACAGCGGAACGTCGGCCTTCCAGTCGCTGTACTCCTCGGCCTGGCGAACGATCGCTCCGTCTCTGATCTCGACGCGCGTCGCCAGCCAACCACCGCCAACGGGCACGTATTTCTGGAGTCTGATGTCGTTCGGCTTGGCGTCCGGCGCCGGCGACAGCTTCACCAGAAAGCGCACCGGCTGCAGATGCTCGCGCTCGACCCAGAACTGGGGCGAGTCGAGATCGGTGGCTGAGTTTGCTCCGACCACAAACACGGGTGCGCCCTCCCAGACGTCCGCGCGAATCTTCGACAGGTCGAATTTCCACGACGCAAGCTGGCGCAGCGTAGTGTCCACCGGCTGATCGTAAACGCCGGCGACGAACGGCAGAAATGGATTTCCCGACGGAATGGTGCGCGTGACCTTGCCGCCGCGCACGACGTAGAGCGAATCAGTGGTGTACAGCGCGCCGTTCCCCTGCGACGGATTGCCAATGTCGATGCGCAACCGATCCGGCGACTTGAGCGCCTCATACCAGGTGGTGGTATCGACGACGCCGTTCGGACGCGTGAGGATCGTCCGCTGCACGAAGGTAATGGTCCTGGGCCACTTGCCGTTGTAGGCGTCGTGCATGCGTGTGAGCAACTCGACGCCGCTGGCGGGCACCGTCGAGGGCTGCATCGCGGGCGGCGTGGTGCACGCACCAGCGACGTAGAGGCACAGCGGAAGAAGTATTTTCTTTCTCATGAGTGGCGCAAAAGTAACCTCGTGACCCGGTTTACGGATGTACTCCCGGCAGCAGCTGGCGGATGATTTTCGCGGGCTCGGCGTCTCGCCGGCCGATACGATCATGCTGCACGCGTCGGTGCGTGCCGTGGGGCCCGTTGCCGGCGGTCCCGATCAGATTCATCTCGCGCTCAAGGACGCGCTCACCGACCGCGGCACCCTGATGATGTATGCGAGCGTTGCCGAGGGGTACGATGACGTCGGCCGCGGGCATCTGACAGCGGAGGAGGAAAAAGAGCTGCTCGACAAAATGCCGGCATTCGACGCTCTGACCGTTCGCTCGCAGCGCGACAACGGCGCGCTGGTCGAGTTCTTTCGCACGTATCCCGGCTCGATCGTGAACAATCACGTCGCGCGGTTTGTGGCGTGGGGCAAGAACGCGAAGCACCTGCTTTCGGAGCAGCCGTGGGATTTCGCGTTCGGCGCCGGATCCGCGCTCGAACGTTTTGTCGCGCTCGATGGAAAGATCCTCCTACTCGGCTGCGATCACGACTCGACGACTTTTCTCCACTACGCCGAGCACATCGTGGACATCGCGGGCAAGCGCATCGCGCAATTCAAGGTGCCGTTGAGTGAAGGCGGAAGACGGCTCTGGCGCGACATGAAGGAAGTCGACACTTCATCGGCAGGAGCGCACGCGAATTGGCCCGACCGCTTCTTCGCGCTGATCGTCGATGAGTATCTCGAGCGCACCGGGAATCGCGGGGCCAAAGTTGGCGACGCTCCCGGTTTTCTCATTGACGCGCGCGGGCTGCTGGAATTCGCGCTGCAGCGAATGAGAAACCAGGTATCACATTTGTGATCTGCCTGTCAGGTTGAGGTTGGCAATCCGCAGGAATGGGCGGCATTTCGCAGTTCAGATAACCGCTACTGCTGAGTTAAGACGGCTGCGGCGGCCATAACCCGGATCTGATACCTACATTACCGCGTGACGATTTGGGCGTCCTAGTGTTGATCACAGCCGCAATTTCGGTCGCGGCAATTCCAACGCTTCAGGAGAACGCAATGAGCAACAGAAAGGGTTTTACGCTGATTGAGCTTCTGATCGTGGTCGTCATCATCGGTATTCTTGCTGCGATTGCGATTCCGAAGTTCTCGAACACGAAGGACAAGGCGTATGTCGCGCAGATGAAGTCTGACTTGCGCAACCTCGCGACTTACGAAGAGCAGTACGCTGCCGACAACCAGGGTGCATACTTTGGTGGCACGGCGACGATGGCTGCCCCTCTGCAGGGTTTCACGCCTTCGCAGAACGTGACGATTGTCGTCACCAACGTTGCTGGCCCGCCGCCTTCATGGAGCGCCACGGCGACGCACTCGCAGTCGGCTAAGACTTGCGACATGACCAACGGTGTAATTACCTGCACCTGATAAATAGATAGCATGAAAAAAAGCCCGGGATCATTCCCGGGCTTTTTTTATGTGGGCGCGCAGCAGACGCGTGCGCAGTTCAACTCCGGGGTCCCGGCTGACGAAAGGCCGCATCGCATTCAACGCCTTCATCGCGCCGGTGGGATCGCCGTTCTTGAGATGCGCAACGACGGTCACGTCCCGCAAATGGTCGGGCGGGACCCACCGCTCGCCCTTTCGCAGCTTCCCGATCAAATCATCTCCGGTAGCCTGCGCAGTTGCGAAGTCCCAGGCGTCCGCCGCCTTGAGAAAGCTCACCGATTGTCGCACGCTGACTGGCGCCTTCGCTCGATTTACAAAAGCATCTACCTGCCGATAGAGCGCGCTGTCGAGGGATCCCGGCGACCCCGCGTGGACATCCCGGTTCACCTCGTACAACAATGAGACCCAGCGATGCCAGTCCGGCGGCGGAACACTCGCCGCGGTCTGCGCGTCGAACAGGTGTCTGACCTGCGCAATCGGGGCGTAGTCTTCGTCCACCTCGCCAGTGTCGGCGCGAGCCAACCGGAGCCTCGTGCTATGTGCGCGGGCGTAGAGCCGCGGGATGTTCGCCAGCACGTCGGCGTTAATCGCGAACGGCATGCGCCGTTCACTCAACGCCGCCACGATGTCGAACGCAGTCGAGTTGAGGTGCTCGAATCCAGTCGCGTCGGTGAGCAGATATCGCGCTCTCTCGCCATTTAAATCGAGCACAGGCGCGAAGTCGGAATTCGGCCTCACGCCGCCGACCAGGGGAGCCAGCGCATTCGCATCGGCAAGGTGCAGTGCGTTCAAAGACGCCGGCGTCAGCGCCGTCACACTCCGCAGATCCTCGGCGATCATCGGCCATTGGGTCACTCCCCAATCGGGCGTCGGTACAGATGGAGCATTCGTCGCGATCACGACGATGTCGGTGTCGTCTGTCAGATAGATGTCGTATGCAGCGAAATTCTGCTGCAGCGCCGCCAGCATGCTCAGCACAAGAGAATCGTTCATCTCGTAGAGATGCATCCACTGCGCGAACACTCCGCGTGGCGTGAGATATTGTTTTATGCGCGCGTAGAACTCCGCGGTGAACAATCCTGCCACTCCGCTCACCCACGGATTACTCGGCTCCGACACGATCAGATCAAAGCGCCGGCCCGCGCCCGCGAAATAGGATCGCGCGTCGTCGATCACGAATCGCGCGCGTGCATCGGTGAATACTCGATTGTTGACCGGCCGGAACTGCGTCGAGGCGCGGATCATCTCAGGCTCGATCTCGATCGTTTTCAGCTCACGCAAAGTTGGGCTGCCGAGCAGGAAGTGCGACGTCATTCCCGAGCCTTGCCCGATCACCGCTGCGTATTGCGCGCGCGGTGCGTGCGCCATCGCGATCAGCGGCAACAGGATCTGCGTCGAGACATCGTCCTTGAGCGATCGCCGTAGCTTGCGCCGCGCCGCAGGCACCAGCCAATCCTTTGACACTGAGGCATCAGGCTTCCCGTTGGTCGAAAGAATTAGCGTTCCATCGTCGCGATAGCGTTTGACGGTGACGGTCGCGGTCCGACCATCCTTGTAAAAGGTGTTTATGAATTCGCCGGGCGCCGGAAGTCCGCCGAAGCGATACACGCCGCTGCCGAGCAGCGACTTGTCGAACCGGATGCTCGCGGCGCCGAGAAAAACGACGAGGGATCCGACGCCTACTGTCGCCAGCGTGCCCCTCTTCGTCGATCGCGGCAGCGCGATATACAGCAGTATCAGGCCGACGACGACATCGAGCGCGGCACCGCCGATCAGCAGGAACTTGAGGCCGAGCGACGGCAGCAGCACCAGTCCCGCCAGCTGAACTCCAATAATCGACCCGGCCGTATTCGACGCGTAGACATCTCCGATTGCCGATTCGTTGACGCCGTTGCGATAAAGAATCCGGGTAATCAGGGGCAGCGTCATGCCCGCGCAGAACGTCGCCGGCAGCATTATCACCAGACAGATCGCATAGCGCGCGATGGTGAAGCCGACGTATCCGGACGAAGTCTTGGCGAATACATCGATCAGATCCGAGATCCAGCTGAACGACGCGATGTAGAGCGGCATCGTCGCGACCGCCAGCGCGCCCATCACGCATTGCACGAACCCGAGCGCGCGCAGCGGCTCTCGCCAACTGTCCGCGCGCTTGCTGACCCAGAGCGCGCCGAGCGCAAGCCCGAGAATGAATGCCGACAGCATCAGCTCGAACGAGTGCGTGGCGCTGCCGAGCACCAGCGACAGCATCCGAATCCAGGCGATCTCGTAGGCGAAAGATGCAACTGCAGTAAAGAACGCCGCGCCGAGCAGCAGCTGCGTGTCTCCCGCTGGCTTCGGCGCAGCGTCGGCCACTCGCGCTCGCGAGCGAGTCGACGACCGCCGTGCAGGCCAGGCCCCCGCTTCCCCCTTCCCGCTTCCCGCTTCCGGCGGCAGCAGCTCCTTCCATTGCACCGCCAAGGCGAGTGTGATGCCCGCGGTGATGAAGTTGAGCACCGCAGCGAATGTCAGGGTGCCTGGAAAATCGAAACGACTGACGAGATAGAAACCGGCGAGCAGTACGCCGATCGCGGCTCCAAAAGAATTGGATGCATACAGCCAGGAGAGAATCGCACCCGGGCGGTCAATCCATCTTCTGAGAATGCCCGCGCTGATGAGGGGAAACGTCGCGCCGAGCAGAATCGACTGCGGCAGAATCAATACAGCCGCCAACAGCCATTTGACAATCGATTGCGCGCCCGGCGATGCGACTAGCGATGGGAAGATCGAATCGTACGCCGCCGCCGATACCCCGCGAAACACGGGATGGAAGAGCAGTCCCAGCAACCCGATCGCGATTTCCACCACTGCGTACCACTGCAGTGGGTTGCGCAATCGCTCGCTGGTGCGGCCGACCACAAACGCGCCGACCGCCATTCCGCCGAGGAAAATTGTCAGTACGAGGATCTGCGCGTAGGCGCTGTGTCCGACGAGCAGCGCCAGGTAGCGCGTCCAGATCGATTCGTACATGAGGCCCGCCGCGCCGGACAAAAAGAACAGCGCATAGAGGGCGTACAACATCAGGGCAGCGTTGCCCCGCGGATATTACCCGTTGGCTGTCGCGTGATCGACGCGAATCGCGTCGGCGATAGTGACGGCTTCCTTGTGGCGCTCGCGCGCTTCCTCGATCGCGTAGCCCGCCGATCCCGAATTCGTGTAGCGCTCGAGTGCGGACTGCCACAGATCTGCGCGGTGGTCGGCGATCATCGCGCACTTGTCGCGCTCGAGACGCATCATTTCCAGTAACGCGGAAGCCAGCGTTTCCTCGAGCCACTCGCTCGACCGACCGTCCTTCACCGCGTCACTGACTTCGTCGGCGAGCACGGCAGCCCGTCTGCCGGCTTCTGCAACCACATCCAGAGATTTTTGCAAATACATGTACGCCAATCCTCCGATTCGTGAGAGCCGATATTCGGGATTCTCGCACCGGGGAGGCGGTTCGTCCAGAGGGAACTGGGGAGGGGGCAGTGTGATGCGGCTAGCGGCTTTCCAGGCCGACCACCAGCACCCGCCCGGCGGCGGGATAGCGGTAGATCGCGGCTGAGCCTCCCGGGTCGGGGAAGCCGGTAACGTCGTAGCGGCGGTTGAGTGCGTTCTGGAGGTCGACTGTAACACGCGCGGGTCCGAACGGGATGCCGAGCCGGGCGTCGATTCTCGTGAAACCGCTCAGTGGAACCGCGTTGTCATCATCGACGAATGCGCCACTTAATGACGTCGCAATGAGGCCGGCGGTGAATCCGCGCCAGAGCGTCGCGTTGGCGCCCGCTGACGCGACGTCGCGCGGGATCGCTTTGAGTTGCTTGCCCTCGAACTGTCCGTTCTGCGCGATCACCGACTGCCTCGCATAGTTGAGGAACGCGAACCACTTCCCTGCGGACTCTGCAGTCAGACCGAGCTCGCCGCCGCGATGACGGCTGCGGCCGATGTTGATGTAGCGAAAAGTCGTGATGTCGAAGTCCAGCTCCTCGCGCATTTTTTCTTCGTACAACGCGCCCGACCAATCGATGCGCATTCCGTCGCCGATTTTCCACGACTGATAAAGTCCGGCTTCGAGTGACGTGCCCCGCTGCGGAACCAGATCCGGATTCGACACCGTCGCCGAGAACGGCGGCACCGGGATAGGAATGGTTCGATCGTCGAACAACTGGTCGAGGGTCGGCGATTTGAACGCCCTCCCTGCCGCGACGAACAAGTTCGTCGTCGCGCGTCGCGATGCCGGCAGCTCGAAGTTCACTCCAACGTGCGGGCTCAGCGCATCGTGCGTCTTAAGCTCGGTGTTGCCGCCCGAGCCGCTGGCGGGAACGAACTTGTCTGAGATACGGTCACCACGAACACCGAGCGTAAATCGCAGCGGGTCGATCGGACGCAGTTGCCAATTCGCGAATCCGGCCAGCGACGATCGGCTCGCCTTTGACGGTGGACTCGACGGACCTGCTTCACCGTTTGCGCTCGCGTACGCACTCAGATCGCCGGAGACGACATCGGCATAACGCGAAGTCAGCTTTCCCGCGGATGCATCGATGCCCGCAACCACTCTGCCGAAGCCGGCTTTATCATCTCCGATTTCAACCTGGCCCGAAGTGAGAACGCGAGGCGCGCTGGTGCGACGAAGCTTGGTGTCCGCGAAATCAGTCGACAGCGGCAGCGTCTTGACGGCTCGCGCTGTCGCGTACTCACCAACCACGTACCCAGAAATCTTCGCCGGCCCAATCAGGCGGGCGCCGTCGACACCAGCGCGATCGACCCGCTCGGCGCCGTGATCGAGACGGAAGAACGGATTCTGCGCGCGGCGATCGGGATCGGTGGTGAGCAGCGGACCGGGATCGTCGGTCTTGCGCGCGTGGAGCAGAATGAATCCGCCGACCGACGACGCGCTGCCGTAGCGCTCGAACTTCGCGTGCACGTTCGACGACGCGAGGTAGTCTTCGACGCGATAGCCGTTCGATGAGCGGTAATCAGCGGCAATTTCGGCGACGCTGGAGCCGATGCTGCGACCCGCTCGCAACGCCGCATCGCCGATCGCGTACGAGCCGTACGCCACACGCCACGACAAGTCCGACGGCGAAACCGGAATCAGCGCGTTCAGAGTTCCTCCGACCGCAGCGTCGCCGTGGATGTACGACGTCGCTCCGCGCACGAGCTCGAGTCGGTTGATTGCCCACGGCGACAGCATCGTCCAGTCGACTGCGCCGGATCCGAGCGCCGCGATCGGCACGCCGTCGATCTGCGCCGAGACGTAATCCGTCTCGCCGCCGCCGTAGAAGCCGCGGGCGATGACGCGCGGATTCCCGCCGACCGAGCCGACGTCGAGCACCGCGATTCCCGGCGCGACGGCGAGAGCGGATCCCACGGAACGCAATGGCAACGCGCGAATCCAGGAGCCGGGTATCGCACTCACCGCCACTGTCGATGTACGAATCGTCGACGCGGATCGATCCGGGGTCACCACTATCGTGTCGAGCTGATGTACAGCAGTATCGCTGCGAGCCTGCTGACCCCGTTGCGCCGCTGCCGTGGATTCGCAAAAGGCGATGGCCACCGCGACAGCGACTGCTGATTGGAAAATCTTGGACGACCGTCGATTCATTGCTTTGAAAATGTAATCCCTTGATCGGTGACCTTGTCGGCCTAGCGCTTCGCCGCTTTGGAACTGCCACTCGCCGCACGGTCGTTGTAAGGATCTCGCCAGCAACGGTACGGTAGCGGCAATCGGCGCTCCCCACCCCGGCGCAACGGCTTGGTCTTTCACCGAGGAGTAAGGACATGCGTGCACTTGCCAGATACTCGACACCAGCGCTCACCAGTTTGACCGTCTTCGCCGTGGCGTGCAGCGATCCGGTGAGTCCGAATCCCGACGCGTCCTCCTTCAATGCCGGCGCGTCGGTCGCGGATCGAAAGAAGCCAGGCACCGTGCCACAGCCTGATGTCACGCCGCCGACGACGCCGGTTCTGCAAGCCGCAGACGTCGGGCGCCGACACATCACACTCGCGTGGTCGTCGACCGACGACAGAACGTACGCGCTGATTTATTCGATCACCGTTAACGGCACCGTTGATCCACCCTCGACGCAAAACACCTCACGCACGTTCTATCCTCTCCAGCCGTCGACGACATACGCGTTCACGGTGCGCGCGAAAGACAACAGCGGCAACGTGTCCGACGCCGGTACGCTGACGGTGACGACCAAAGCTCTCGATCCGGGCGATACACAGCCGCCTTCTGCCCCGACCAATGTCTCGGCTTACGACTTCGGGAGCGGCGTCGAATTTCAGGTGACGTGGTCCGCGGCGAGCGACAACGTCGACGCGTCGTCGGGACTGAGTTACGAGGTCTATGTCAACGGTGAGCTGAGTGACAGCGTGTTCGGCAAGACCCAGAGCATCAATTATGGCGTGCCCGGTACCAACACCGTCGCAGTAATCGCGATCGATTCGAACGGAAATAGATCATCGGCCGGCACCACTACTATAGTTCTCAGCGAATAGCGGGCGAAGCGCTGTGGCGGCTCGGGTGCTTTAGTCGAGCCGCCACCATTAGCGCGGAATTTCCGGCGCGAATTTCGCCGGCTTCGTTGCGAGATCCTGGGGCTCGAGACCCACATTCACGCGCACCGTGGCGTCGGTGATTTCGCCGAGCTTCATCCCGTTGAGATAGTTCGCGCGTTTGGCCGGGAACCGCACGCCCGCGACTTCTGTCCACGTTTCGTAGCGCATCTCCGCCGGTACGGGACGATCAGGGTTAGCCAGCGAGACGCCGTTGGTTTTGAGTGGGAGCCATGTCGTCGGATCGAGCGTGAATTCCGTCGCGGTGCCGTCGTGCGCGATGCGAATGACGTTCGCGCGTGGCGATGTCACCGTGAAGCCCGGCATTCGGTCCGCGAGCCAGAGATTGAACTGGAAGCCTGTCAGGTAGTGCTTCGCGAACCGCAGCTCTCCCCCGGCAAGATCGTCGACCTTCCCTGTCGTCCGCATCGGATCCCGGCCGCCAACGTCGGGCAGAATTTCCCAACCCTTACCTGCGGCTCCATCGAAGTAGAGAACGTAGGTGTCACGCACTCCTGATTGGTCCAGTCGCAGGACGTTGGGACTCTTCATCCAGCGCGTGCGCTTGCGAACGTCGCCGAGGTGTGAACCGTCGGGATTCCAGGTCTCGCCGCGGATGGTTTCCTCGTAATCCCGAATCGCCGTGATTTTGTCGGCGCCGCCGAGTGCCGTCTGCATCTTGTGCAGCAGTAGCAGACCTTCCGAAGTCGACCCGTTCGTCGCCGTTTGCGCTTGCGCCGGTTTTCCGGTGAGGCAGAGAGCGGCAGACAAGGACACTGAGACCAGCCACGAGTGCGACACTCGCATGCGATGCCCCGTTGAGATTTCCTCTAGCGATCGCAGTGACGGGTTGCGCGCCGATGAAGCAAAGATGAGGATCTGATTAACCCGCTTCTCGCTCTAACGACCTCGCAACAATCGCTGCAGACCCGCCCGGTAGCCATGCGTCGACACCACGCGACCGCCGCCGCGCAACGTCACCGCCCATTCGCCGTGCGACCAAGGCTCTAAGTGCACGATGTGATCGACGTTCACGATAGATGAGCGACTCACGCGAATGAACTTCGTAGGGTCGAGCTTGCCGGCGAGCGAATGCATCGCGTGGCGAATTTTGTGGGACCCCGCCGCAGTGTGCAGTCGCACGAACTTGCCGTGCGCCTCGAACCAGGAGATGTCGTCGACTTTCTGCAGCACGACCTTTTCCTTGTTCTTGATGGGCAGAAACCTGATGTAGTCGTCCTTCTGCCTGCGCATTTCCTGCAGCATTCGCGTCACCGCGCCAGGCTCGGCGGTCGTGCGGGTGCCGCGCCGCGCGAAGACACGATCGATCGCTCGGTGCACACGCTCGTCGTCGAGCGGCTTCAACACGTAGTCGACGGCGTTGACGTCGAAGGCGTCGGCCGCGAACCGTTCGTGCGCCGTCAGAAAGACAATTGCCGGTGCGTCGTCGCCCAGCTCGTCGAGCAGCGCGAAGCCATCGCGACCGGGCATCTGGACGTCGAGCAGCAAGACGTCGGGCTTGTCGCGCCGGATGGCAGACAGCGCCTGTCGCGAATCACCGTAACTGCCGACGACCTCGACGTCGGGGCGGCTGGCAAGAATTTCCGCGATCAGGTCGCGCGCCGCCGGTTCGTCATCGACGATGATGCTACGCAATTTCTCGCTCACGCTGCCCACGCTCCCGCTGTTCCTCACGTATCGGCGCGAGGCGGGCTGGCAGACGCAGCGTCACACTGAATCCCTGCCCGGGCTCGGACTCGACCCGAATCTCCTGCTGCGTGCCGTACAACCTCTCGAGTCGCTCGCGCGTGTTACGCAGCCCAACGTTTTCCGCCAGCTTCCGGTTTCGCAGACCGGCGCCGTTGTCGACGACGCTGAGCTCGATCGATTCCGCGTTTACAGTCGCCGAGACACGTATGACGAGCGTGCTGTCGCCGTCACGCATTCCGTGATGGATGGAATTTTCCACCAGCGGCTGCAGCAGCATGCGGGGGACGAGGATCCTCGTCGCCGCCGGCTCGATGCGTTTCTCGACGACCAGTCGCGCCCCGAAACGCGCCGACTGGATATCGATGTAGGCGTCGAGGAATTCCAGCTCGCTGCCGAGCGAGACTTCGTGCGTGGTGGCGTCGCGCAGAGTCTCGCGCAACAAGTCGCTGAGTCGCGATAGCGTCCGCCGAGCGAGCGAAACGTCCCGCGTCATCAGGCTCGAGACCGTGTTCAGAGTGTTGAAAAGGAAATGCGGGTGCAGCTGCAGTCGCAGCGAATCGAGCTGCGATTTCGCCAGCATCGTCTGCAGCTCCTGCGCGCGCAATCGCTCGGCGTTGAGCTCGCGTCGGTACGCCATGCTGTGGTGGAGGACGACAGCAGCGAAGTAGACGAAGAGGAAGAAGACCACGTAGACGCGGAACGCGTCCCATGCGTTGGTGAGCACGGACAGGTTCACGTCGAAATTGGCATACTTCAGCGCCGCCGGTGTCGATGCAATGCCGGCGCCGAGCACGATTGGCCGGATGACGACGCGCCGCGTGAATTCGATCAGCACGAACATCAGCAGCAGCACGACGCTGGCGAGCGGCAGGTGGGCGAGAAAGTTCCGGCCCGCTCCCGGCCCGAACAGCGGCAGACGACGCGCGATCCAGAATACGATGGGGGTGATCGCCAGCGCACTAAGCCAGACGGGCAGCTCGAACAGGTAGAGCTCGAGCACTGGCACGTCCTTGATGGCGCGCGCGAGCTCGAAGGTTTGGGCAGCGGTGTAGAGAAAAGCCGCGCCGATCGCGAGTAACCAGCCGCGTGTACGAGTCATGTTCATTGTATCAGACAACCTAAACCGCTCTACGGTTTTGCGCGTCAGCACGTTTCTTCTTCGCACGGGTGCTCATGAGACAATGGCGACGCGGGCGTGAGGGGACGGGAACCCAGGTCACGGAAGGTGGCTTTCGCGCCATTACCAGCCCTTTCGTTCCACTTCGATTGGCTGGCGCTGCGCAACGTTTTTTCTTAGTTGCACCTGCAGACTCTGGCCGCTGTGCAGGTCGACTCGCAGCGACCTCCAGCCCTACAGCGGCCAGACCTGCGGCAGGATAGCCGCGAATTCACGTCGCAGCGTCCGCCCTCGAGAAGCGTTACCGAAGTTTCTGAATTGTCACCAGGAAAAAGTGCTACTGGTCGTGCTATGAAGGACGGGTGGGCCGCCAGTAGAACTCCCCGTACCCGCAAGGGTACGGGGTTTTTTTCTTGCAGGTGTTTCGGAACCATGCCGCACCGCACCCCGCCGCTTTTGCTGGCCGGGCTCTTACTCGGCTGCGTTCCACAGCCTCGATCCGCGCCGACGAACCGCGGGACCACGGTCGCAGCTGCTGGGGATACAACGAGCCCTCCGGTGCGCGATACACTGCTTCGCAACGAGCTGCTGCGTCTGGCGGCGGAGGATCAGAATGGACGCGAGGGGCTGATGACGGCCGTCGCCCGCAATGATACTGCGACACTTTTTCGATTCATGCGCGCCGACTCCGCGCACACGCGCCGGCTACAACAGATCGTCGCTAGTCATGGCTGGCCGACATCGGCGCTGGTCGGCCGGGAGGCAGTCGCTGCGGCGTGGCTGATTCTCCAACACAGCCCTGACAACCCGTGGCAGGAAGAGATGCTGCCGACCCTCGAGCGCGCAGCGGCTGCGGGTGATGTGTCGCGGACTGAATTGGCGATGTTCACCGACAGGCTATTGGTGCATCAGGGAAAGCCACAGCGCTACGGCAATTCGTTCTCGATGAAGAACGGCAGACTCGTCCCCGATCCAATCGACGACCTGGCAGGACTCGATGCGCGTCGGTCAGCGATCGGTTTGCCGCCGATGGCTGAATATGCGCGCGAGCTCGCAGAGGTGTATCACGTTCCTGTGGACTGGCCCCCGCGTTAAGGTCTCGCCTGGGACGCGACACCGCTTGGCAGACGTACTCGCCGCCTACTGCCCCAAATCCTTTTCTACGAGTGCTCGGAT
This sequence comes from Gemmatimonadaceae bacterium, assembly GCA_035248505.1. Taxonomy (GTDB): domain Bacteria; phylum Gemmatimonadota; class Gemmatimonadetes; order Gemmatimonadales; family Gemmatimonadaceae; genus UBA4720. The sequence goes on from DATFHK010000133.1 coordinate 30,431, forward strand.
CTTTTCTTCCAGTTTTCCCGTCGAGACACACGATATCTTGCCCTTGCTGAGACTCATGTCCTCGGCGTACGCCGTAACAGTCGTTTGGAGCTGGGAAGTGCTTCCAGCCGGAGTCACCCCTGACACCGCCGAGATAGTGATTCGATCGCTGTTTGCGATCGGTCCAGTGGGCGAAGCTCCGCAACCGAAGTAAGCGTCGAGCGGCTCGCCGGCGAATCGGTACAGTTTGGTGAACCGTTTGTTGCCGACGCTGTGAGTTGCGGGATCGACGAACTTGACCTCGACGCCGAGGTCTCGATAGACGTCTGGAAGAACGGTGAATACCGCGTCGGCACTGGCGCTTATCGACGCGCTCGTGACCGGCTCCGCGTTGGCGCGAATGACACCCTCGTCGGTCGTCGCAATCACTCTATCTGATCGACCCGCCGGCGTCGGCGGCGGAGCGCACGCAGCAAACAGCAGCATCGTGACCTGCAACAACGCAGTCTTCATTCTCGCACACTCCCGTTTTTTGCCGAGGGCGCACCATCGCGCCGCACTTTTGAAAACGCGATGACTACCCCGACGAGATACATGCCTGGGAAAATGCTGTCCAGCGGATGCTTGAAAATCGCAGCCTGAACGATCATCGCTCCAAGCATGGTAGCAACGAGCATCGCTGCGCCAAACGGCGTGGCAACCGGTACGAGGAATAGAAGGCCGCCGACGATCTCGACGATTCCTGTGAAGTAGCGGAACGATTGGCCGAGTCCGATTGTGTCGAAGACGTGAATCCAGTAAAGCGACGAGCCGGGAAGAAACTTGTCGATGCCGACCAGAAAAAACACGACGGCGACCGAGACTCGGATGGCCCACGCCGTAGCGGTATCGGTGCTTCGTTCCGGCCTTAGAAGCTGCATGTCACGGACATCCTACGTAATTCTCGACCAAATCTACGTCATCTTTACGTAATCTCCGCGCGCCCTGAGCAGGTACCGTGGCAGCTCGACGCTCCACCCCAAACCTCTCGGAGGGCACGATGCGAGTCATTTCCATCCCGTTGTTGGCTGGCGTATTGTTGACGGCTGCGTGTACGGACCAATCTGCGACGGGCCCTTCACTCGAGGCGAGTGTCGCAGCAGATCGTGTGACGACACCGGGCACCGGTCCGTGGAACAGGGTCGTCGAGGGCGAAACCGGACCGGGTTCACTGTACGCCCTCTACATCCCGCAGAACTGGAACGGCGAAGCAGTCTATTACGCCCACGGTGTCAGACCGCCCGTTCCGTACGCGCCGATCTCCCTTGGCGACCAGGACAACTTCTTCCAGGTTCGTGACGCACTCGGGAACCTCGGTTATGCGTTCGCCTATTCGAGCTTCTCCGAAAACGGCCTGGCGGTCAAGGACGGAGCGCAGCGTACGCATCAACTGCGTGGGCTTCTGGCGTCCGAGCTCTCCACGCAGCCGCGGCGCAACTACCTCGCCGGCTACTCGCTCGGCGCGCTCATCTCGATGGAGATCGCCGAGAAGCACGCGGGCGAGTACGATGGTGTGCTGGCGATGTGCGGCGCGGTCGGCGGAACGAATCTGGAGTTGCAGTACGTCGGCGATGTGCGCGCGCTATTCGATTACTACTACCCCGGTGTTCTGCCGGGCAACGTGGTTTCCGTTCCAACTCCGCCGCTGTCGGTCGCTGATGTCCAGGCACGCGTGATTGCTGCGATCACGCCAACCGCGGCAAATCCGAGAGCGACGTTGGGTCTCTACGCGATTGCGAGCACAGCGCAGACGCCGCTGGCCTATGCCCCGGTCGGAAGTCTGGCCGATCCGTCGAGCACGGCGTTTCAGTCGCTGGTCGGCTCGCTGATCACCGCGCTCTACTATCAGCTGCTCGCCGCGCCCGACGTGCTCGGTCGAACCCACGATCATTCGCCGTACACGAACCGCGGCACTACCTATACGATGGGCACGCCGGCGGTTCCCGCTGACGCCCTGACGCCGCTGATTGCGTCGATGATCAATGCCTCGAACGCTGGCGTGAGCCGGTATGACTCGCCGCCCGACGCGCAGAATTACCTGGAGCACAACTACGTGCCGACTGGTAATCTCACCATCCCGGTCGTGAGCGTCCACAATCTGTGGGATCCGCTCGTTCCGTTCTTCCACGAGCCGGCGTTCCGTGCGGCAGTGACGGCCGCGGGTACGAGCGGCAATCTTCTGCAGCGCGCGGTCCCCAATTATGGCCACTGCAACTTCAGCACGCCGTTGGTGGTGAGCTCCTTCCAGACGCTGGTGGACTGGGTGAGAACCGGCGTGAAACCGGCGAGCTGAGTCCCGCTCCTTTCAGAAAAAAAATCCCGCGGGTAATCGCGGGATTTTTTTTGCCTTCGTTACGGCAGCCCGCTGTGGCCTGCAATTCGCGAGTCGAAAGGGAGGGAAGATGACTCACTCACCAATCCGTTCGGTGCCGGCGATTGCCGCGGCAGTGTTGCTCACAGTGGCGGGCTGCAAGAAAGAGAACGCCCCTCCGTCCGGCAATCAGTTCGCGTCGCTGTTGTTCGACGCCAGCTCACCCGCTGCGCGCGAGGCGCTGGCTACTCCGATCGATTTTCGTCTAACCGAATCGAACTACGCGCAATGGGAGCGCGCGCAGCAGTTTCTCGATGCGGTTCCCCGCTCCGATTTTGCGAGCGCGACAGGGGGAAACGGCAACGCTATCGACCGCGCCGTCGCAACTCTGGAAGCAAGTCCGCGCGCCCGAACCGCGATCGAGCGAACCGGACTCTCCGTGCGCGACTTCGTTCTGGAGACGATTGCATTGGCGCAGGCCGCGGAAGCGGTCACCGCCAAAGCGTCCGGAGACGTGCGTGTCCCACCTGAGAACGTTCAATTCGTCCAGCGATACCAGTCACGCATCATGCAGCCTCGCACTACAGTGCGATCGATGCCAAGCCGCGTGTTCACTGATGACGAGCCCGACACGACGAGTGCTGGCGTGCAATCCTCCACCGACGTCGCACCCACCGCCGAGCAGAGAGCGGATGCAGCGATACCGGACTCGGCGAGTGTCGGCGAGCGTGCTCGGGCGAGCGATTCAATCCGGCGGGAGAGACCATCGCCCGAACAGGCGAGGCCGCCGGTGGATTCGGTGCGCGATACGATCCCGCACTAGGATTCCGATCGCAAAGCTACTGTCCAAGGAGGTGCTGTAGGCCGCTGGCCAGCATTGCCGGCCAACTCCGGCCGTCATGCCCGCTCGGAAACTGTTCGTAGAAGACTACGTTGTGCTGAGCGCGAAGAATGTCGCGCAGGTGTCGTGTCTCCTCGAGAATCGCACCTCCAGTTCCCGAATCGTCGAACTCAAATGTGCCTGCCCCGAGATAGAAGCGGACATTCTGTGGCGGATGGTCGAGCGCCAGCTGTGCGACCCAGTTCAGTTCCGTCGTTGCATCCTGGTTGATCACTGCCGGCCGCTCATTGGGAGTGGCGCACAGCCCCGCGCAAATTCCGCCGTTGTGCGCCGGCGACCACCAGAATGCGCCCGACATGCTGAGCACGTTTCCAAACACTTCCGGATGCGCGATACCCAGGTACGCTGCAGAGAGTCCGCCGGCGCTGGCGCCCCCCACGACGGTACGCGCCGCGCTGGGCGAAACCTTGTAGTTGGCGCGCACCCAGGGAACGAGCTCTTTCGCCATGAAGTCGCCGAACGTCCGATTGGCGACAAGGTCGAACAGGCGACGGCCAGGCAGATTGTGAACCATCACCACCACCGTCGGCGGTATCTTTTTCTGCGCGATCAGATTGTCCCAGATCTCGAGACCGTGCCAATCGTCGGTATCCAGGAAATCGTCGCCGTCGAATAGCACCAGCAGCGGAACGGGCCCCTTCTCCGCACTGTAGTTCACAGGCGTGTAGATCGTTAACGGTCTCTCGACATTTTGCAGCGCGCTGCGGATTGATTTTCTCTCGACGTGTCCCGCCGGCAGGCCTGGCGTTCTCACGAACAGTGGTTCGGGAGGCGCATCGGGCAGTTCGCCGATGCTGCTGCAGCTGTACTTGCTGCCGTCGCCCGGACAACGCGTGCGCATGTTGTACGGATCACGCTGCGCCGTAGCCGACGGAAATTCAGACGGCTCCCACGGGCGATTCGGCTCCAGACGATATAAAAAGCGCGCGCCCTTCGGAATCTGGAGCGTTAGAAACCAGATGTCCGTGCTATCGAGCCGCTGGAAAAAATAGGTGCGGCCATTCTCTTCACTGGGAACGCTGAATGTAGTGCGGAGAAAAACATTCCTCGTCTCATTCACTGCGCGCCAAACGAAGGTCACAAGGTCGTACTTTGCATCAGATGGTTCGACGAGCGGGGTGCCGTCGCGCGACACTGTCTGCCAGAACGCTCCCGTATCGCCACCATTCGACGCAAGCTCGCGCCGGAGCGCTCGCATCCGAGGGCTCAGGATTGTGTCGCGTATCGCGCCCGCGCTCGTTCGCTCGGCCAATGAAACGCGTCGGCGAAACGCCAGCGCATATCTCGCCGGTGCGGAGCTGTCGTTAACGATCACGACGCCGTACCTGCCGCTCCCCTCGGCGACCAATTGAATGTCTTCTTCGAATGAACGCAGCGGAGATCCATCGGGTCTCGACACCGCTACCGACAGTCCGCTGCGCCCAGTCATGCCGACCTCGGCGAAATCACCGTCGTTGAGCGTGAGGAACACACTGTCCCGCGCGTGACCGGCGATTTGTCGTGTGACGGAGTCGCCCGGTGAAATCAGCTGTGCGACGGCCGGTGCAGCGATCACGGTCAGAAAAACGACGACGACGATTGAATCCCTGCCCCGCATGGCAGCCGCTCTCCGTGCTGAATTTTGCAGCACGTTAACGAGCGTGACCGTGACTTTTCTAGAACGCCAGAAGCCTAAGGCAGATGCGCGCGCCACCAGGCAGGGGTGCAGCCGGTCAATCGTCGAAACGTTCTCGTGAAGTGAGCGTGGTCGGCAAATCCGGCTTCTGCCGCGATGCTGGAGATTGTTCGGTCGCGATTTGCCAGTTCGTTGCACGCCCATGCCACCCTCCGGCGGCGCACGAACTCGCCGAGCGAGCAGCCAAAGCGACGGCGGAAGAGTTTTGCGAGATACATCGGATGCACGCCAACCTGCGCAGCGACTTTGGAGAGCGTCGGCGCGCGTTCACGGCAATCCCCAATCAGCTCGGCGGTCGCATCCAGTCGGCGCGAGATCCCGAGAGTCGATCGTTGGTGAGTAACCACCAGGCTGCTGCATAACACTGCGACGGACTCCGAGAGCGCGAGAGCGGAGGCATCGTCATCGCGATGAAACTCACGCCATACTGCGATGGCGGCCCATTGAATGTCGCCGGAGAGAACGCGACCGGTGATGTCATGCGCTTCGGCGCTGGAGCCCAGAAAATCCCACAGATCCGGACTCAGTTGGACGTTCAGCGACACCGTTCCATGGTGGCCGACCGAATTCCAGTGTGTGTCACCCGGCGGATGGATGATGACGCTGCCGGCGGAACATTCTCGAGGGATTCCACGCGCGTTCTCAGTGTAGTTTCCGCGCAGCACGTAGGTAAAAAACGGTTCGGCGTGCTCGTGCTCCGCAAGCGATGCTTTCGGTTCATATTGCGCTTCGAACGCATGAAGACCGGCCCATTCACGCGTGTTCCGGACTCTGCGTCCGTCGAGTGTGTCGATGCCCTTGGAAAGCATTTCTAGATTGTCGCAGATCGACTGTTCTGGGGGAATGCCCTTCTGAACAAATATTGCCAGGCTGGGCTCCGAACTATCGCCAGTGGTCCCTACCTAGACACCTCGACGAGTCGCAGCGTTGAGTCTCGCCTTGCGCCAAAAGCTGGTTATCGACAATACGCACGCCAGGGCGCCATGCTATGACTACATCCGGACGCCAAACCGATGAACCTCACGACTGCTTATGCATGACATTCCCGGTAAGCCGATGACAACACCCGTGAATTACGATTCTACCTGGTCGGTGTTAGACGATGTCGTCGCGCGCGCGAAGAGATATCTCAGGAGCGTGAACGAGCGACGCGTTGCGCCGACACCTGAAGCAGTGGCAAGACTCAAGGCGCTCGACGTTCCACTCCAGAATCAACCGATTCCGCCAGAGAAGGTCGTCGAAGAGCTCGATCGTTTCGCCGAGCCTGCAACACTCACCATTTCCGGCCCCAGATTCTTCGGTTTCGTAAATGGCGGCTCGCTGCCCGCTACCGTCGCCGTCAACTGGCTGTCGACGGCGTGGGATCAACACGGAACCTTCGCCGCCACATCTCCCGCCAGCACCGCGGTCGAACAAATCGCCATGCGCTGGATCATAGAACTGCTCGGCCTGCCGGCCGAATCCGTCGGCGCGTTCGTGACGGGTACGACGGTCGCCCACATCACGGCGCTCGCCGCCGCACGCGATTGGCTGCTGGCGCAGAATAACTGGAACATCGACCAGCAGGGATTGTTCGGCGCGCCCGAGATCGACGTCATCGCCGGTGAGGAAGGTCACACCACCCTGTTCAAAGCGCTCGGCGTCGTCGGCCTCGGCCGCTCGCGGCTTGTGACAGTGCCTGTCGACGATCAGGGACGAATGCGCGCTGATTCGTTTCCCGCGCTCAAGCGACCGAGCATCGTCTGCCTGCAGGCGGGCAACGTCAACACCGGTTCGTTCGACCCTTTCAATGACATCATCGATCGCGTGCGCGCGGCGAAACATCCATCGTGGGTGCATGTGGACGGCGCATTTGGCATCTGGGCCCGTGTAGCGCCGCGGCGCGCGCATCTCACTGCGGGAATCGAACGCGCCGACTCGTGGGCGACCGACGGCCACAAATGGCTGAACGTGCCGTACGATTGCGGTATGGCGATCGTCCGCAATGCCGCCGCGCTGCGCAAGACGATGTCGTTCAAGGCCGACTATCTGCCCGAGGAAGCGGCGAATCCAGCGGATTACACGCCCGAAGGTTCACGTCGGGCGCGCGGCATGGATGCGTGGGCCGCGTTGCGCACACTTGGCCGCTCCGGCCTCGCCGATCTCGTCGAACGAAACTGTCGCCTCGCCAAACGATTCGCAGACGGGTTCGCCGCTGCCGGTTATTCCGTTCTCAACGATGTCGTGTTGAATCAGGTCCTGGTGTCGTTCGGCGAGCCCGAGCACACGCGCCGAGTAGTCGCCGCGATTCAGGCGGATGGTACTTGCTGGTGTGGCCCGACAGTCTGGCACGGCCAGACGGCGATGCGCGTCAGCGTGATCTCGTGGATGACTACTGAAGAAGACGTCGATCGCTCGCTGGAGACGATTCTCCGCCTGGCGCGTTCATAGCCGAGGCTCGACGAATCGTCTGGCTGGTTAGCGACCGAGACTTTGCAGCACGACGTCGAGATCGAACGGCTTGGCGATGAACGGTCTGCCGGTGCCGGTCAGGAACTGGAACAGATCCTCGCTCACGATGTCGCCTGTCAGAAACACCACGCGCTCGGCGAGGTCGGGGCGCCTGCTCTCCCACTGACGGAAGACAGTCTGTCCTGAGATGTCGGGCATCCGGATGTCGAGGAAGATCGTGTCGAACATCCCGTCGCGTCCCGCCTCCAGCGCCTTGCTGCCGCTGTCGACCATCACCACCGTGTGACCCGCTTTCTCGAGGAAGCGCGAGAGTGCCAGGCGGATCGCGGCTTCGTCGTCAGCGACCAGGATGTGAAGATTCTTGGCCGCGGCTGACGTCGCCTCGGGCGCCGCCGACGCGCTGGCGGGGGGCTCTGCTACCAGCGGCAGATCGACGCAAAATCTCGCGCCTCCGCCCCCTGCGTTCTCCGCCCAGATCCGTCCATTGTGTTCACTGATGATGCCCAGCGATATCGACAAGCCGAGGCCGGTGCCGTGACCAACCGATTTAGTCGTGTAGAATGGATTGAAGATCCTCTCCAGACTCTCGGCAGGAATGCCCGGACCGGTATCCTCGATTTCGATGTGAACCGTCTCGGCGTCGCGGCGCGTACGCACCGTCAGCCGGTGGTGTGCACGCTCGACGCCGGCCATCGCCTGCTCGGCGTTGGTGACGAGATTCAGAATCACCTGCTGTAGCTGGTACGCATCCACCATCGTGCTCGGTGGCGGATCGTCGTATAAGCGCTCGATCTGAATACCGCGCACGTTGAGATCATAGCCGCGCAGCTCGAGGGTGTTCTCGATGACCTGGTTGATGTCGGCGTATGTCTTCTCCGCCTTATGCTGACGGGCGAAGGTCAGGAGGTTGTGCACGATGCGCGCGGCACGGCGCGCCTCACTGGCGATGGTTTCCGTCGCGTGACGATCGTCCTTGTTGAGATTCCCGTCCGAAAGCATCAACTGCGCGAAGGCGCTGATGCTCGCCAGCGGGTTATTCAGTTCGTGCGCGACGCCGCTCACGAGTTGGCCAATCGCCCCCATCTTTTCGGATTGCACCAGCTGTTGTTGCAGCTGCTTCTCTTCCGTCGCGTCGCGGATCAAACAGAGCACTTCGCGGCTGCGTTGCGGGCAGGAGTAGGTGATGGTGATGTGACGGCGCTCGCCATCTTTGCGCACCACGACCGACTCGAACTGGCCGGGCTGTCCTGACAGCGCCTTTCTGAACTCCAGCACTGCGCGCGGCAGCTCCGTGATCGGAAGCAGCGGCCCGAAGAACTTGCCGATCAGCTCGTCACGTGAGTATCCGGAGATCTGTTCTCCGGCATCGTTGACGCTGGTGAATCTGCCGAGCGAGTCGAAGGTCATGATCGCATCGCTGGCATCCTCGAACAGGTGACGATATCTCGACTCCGAGCGCGCGAGGTCCTGGTGCGCGCGTCGCATGTCGGTAACATCGCGCAGCGTGAGAATCGTTCCGACGACGCCTTGCGCGCCAATCAGCGGCGCCGCTCCAATGCTCACCGTGCAATCACGACCGGCGACCTGAGCGTCGTAACCCTGGGTGAGTCCATCGCGCGCCGCGCTTTGACCAAACACGACTACATCGCTGCTGTCGCGCGCAAAAAGACTGAGAAGCTTTTCGCCAACGAGCGAGCCGCGGTCTCGTCCGAAGACATCCGCGGCAGCGGGATTGGCGTAGGTGATTCGATCTTCGGCGTCGGTGGTGAGAACACCGTCACTCAGGAAATCGAGGAGGTTTCCATCTCCTTCCGCGAGAATCGGAGGTGACGCATCCCCAGTTTGCCCTGCCCCGCCAAGCTTGAGAAGTCGCAGCATCGAGCTCACGCGACTGTACGCACGCGCTTCACCGCGTGCCTGTACGGAGCGCGCGTGAGGTCAGATAACGCTCGACTGGAAAGCGCTCGCTCTCGACGATCTGACACATCATCGCCGCCGCGAACAATCTGAGCGCATCATCGGCGCGGGCGACGACCGCGTCTTTCAACGAATTCGCGGTCTCGCTGCGATTGAGCGCGAGGCGCGACATGTCGAGATGTTTCTCCTCGTCCGTGCGTACGCCGCTTCCCTCGTGCGCAGCGTGCTCGAGCCACCAGGCCAGGGTCGCCGGTCCGCCATCGAGCTCGGGGTGTCCTTTCACGCCGGGCAGAACGGTGGTCGAGACCACTGAGTAAATCGTCGTCTCGACTGAGCTCTGACAGGCAAAGTGCTCCCAGTAGTCGATGTCCTCGTACGTCGCCGTCATGAAGAAGTGGTGATACAGGGCCAGCACCGGCTCGGGAAACGGCGGCGCCGGGAACGCACCAGGCGCGTAGTTCTCCGGATCCTTTGTCAGTGCCACGAGCACCTCGCGCGTCATTCGCTCCAGCTCGAGGGAAGTGAACCGGCCGAGATAATCGGTGAGGTCCCAGTACAGCGCCTGATGATCGACGCCAAACACGTCGAGCTTGGTGCGCCACATCTGGTTGTGCGTCTGCTCTTCTTCCAGCTGCTGAGCGAGATTCTTGATGAAGCTGCTGTGCAGAACGTGATCGACTTTGGCGATGCTGCGAATCAGCGCGCGATTGAAGCCGATGACGCAGGGATAGAGGCTGGCGATGAATGCGGTGTAGCGCCGGCGGTCGAGCTTGCGCGAGCGGAGCAACGCCGCGAACTCGCTTTCATTCATCAGTGCCGAGTAGCGGCGCGCGACTTCAACCACGAGATCCCCGACCCGCTGGCGATTCTCGTGAGGAGTGCGGAGGTGCAATTGGCGAACGCTTGCCATGGGTAAAGCGACGAGGTTAAAAGCTCAGCAATAACGTCTGGTATCATTTGACTGACTTGGACTTACGCAGTAACACGCCATTCTTTTGTCTCGCCCGAAGATGTTCCGAACCGCGGAACCGCGGGCTCATACTGCTTGGATACAGCGGCGCCACGAGATCGTCCTATTGCTGAGCTATGCTGTTTCAACGCTTCCACAACGAGCGCTATCAATAGATGTCCGTCCCTTTACGCACTCCCGCGGGAAACCCGGTCCTCCGGCAGACATCACATGTTTCGCTCGTCCGGCACAACAACTGGGGCGAAGCGCGGATTCTGATCATCGACGACCATCAGGCGAATGTCGATGTGCTCAAGCGCATTCTCCGCACTGCCGGCTTCGTGTGCGTGAACAGCACCACTGACCCCGCGGTGGGCGTTTCGCTGGTGAACACCTGGGCGCCCGATCTGGTGTTGCTCGATCTGCACATGCCGAAACTCGATGGATTCACCGTGCTCGACTCGATTCGCCCCCACCTCGGCACGGGTTATCTGCCGGTGGTGATGCTGACCGCGGATTCGAACGCGGACACCAAGCGGCGCGCGCTGGCCAGTGGCGTCAAGGATTTTCTCCTCAAGCCGTTCGATGCGACAGAAGTCGTGTTGCGCATCGAGAACCTGTTGGAGACCCGTTCTCTCTACAGCACGATTCGCCACCAGAACGCGCAGCTCGAGCAGAACGTCGCCGAGCGTACGCGACAGCTGGAACAGGCGCAGCTGGAGATTTTGCAGAGGCTCGCCGCCGCAGCGGAATTCCGCGACGACGAGACGGGCGAGCACACCCAGAGAGTTGGAGATCTCGCCGCCCGGCTGGCGATGCGAATGCGATTGTCCGTCGATCGCGTCGACCTGATTCGTCGGGCCGCTCCGCTTCACGACGTCGGCAAAATCGGCATCCCCGACTCGATTTTGCGTAAGTCAGGGCGCCTGACTCAGGAAGAACGTGGCATCATGCAGACGCACGTGACCATCGGTGCTGCGATGCTCGCCGGCGGTCGCTCGGCGCTGGTGCGAACCGCGGAGCTAATCGCGCGCGGGCATCACGAACGCTGGGATGGCGGCGGCTACCCGGACCATGTCAGCGGCGAGCAGATCCCGCTCGAGTCGAGACTCGTTGCAGTCGCCGATTATTTCGATGCGTTGACTCACAACCGCCCGTATCGCGGGGCGTGGTCGGTCGAGCGAGCTATACGGAAGATCGTGTCCGAGCGCGGACGCCACTTCGATCCGCAGGTGGTTGACGCGCTGCTCAAGGATTCAGGCTTACCTTAGGCGATTCAGGAGGACTGCACCTGCTGGTGCGGCCCCACTGTGTGGCACGGCCAGACCACAATGCGCGTGAGTTATCTCGTGGTTGACGACAGATGAAAGACGTCGATCGCTCTATCGAAACATTCCTTCGTCTGGCGCGGTCGTAGTCGTCGGGAGCCCGGTGCTCAATCCCAGATTTTTGGCCGCGCTGCTCCCATACTGCGGAGATAGCCGAGTAGCTGGCCGCAGTGCACCGCCTCATGGTAGATGGCGCGCAGCAGAAAATCACCCAGCCGCCGCTGATAGCCGACGTCGGATCGATCGATCACCGTGGCCTCCAGCTCGGCGTCACTGAATCCACTGACCATCTGCTCGAATTCCACACGAAAGGGAGCGGCGAATGCAATCTCGTCGTCCACGCTCGTAAAAGGTCTGCGCGCAAAGGGCGAGCGACTCTCCGGAACGCTACGACGTTCTTTCGCCATTAGCATATAGAGATACTCGCCCTCGAGCACGTGACGTACGATTTCGATCGTGCTCATTGCCGCCGCATCGGGTTTCCATTCCAGCGAGTCGGGTGGAATTCCCCGCCACGCAATTTCGCTCCGCCGCCGTACCTCGCGAGCGTTTTGCAGAATGACGTCGGTTGCTCTCATTCGTCGCCGGCTGACGTCGTAGCCTTCACACTCGACGGTGCGACGCCGAACGCGCGGCGAAAGCTTCGCACGAAGTGACTGAGGTTGTTGAAGCCGGTCGCGTAGCAGGCGTCGGTCACGCTCATGCCCTCTTCGAGCAGCTGCCGCGCCCGCGCGAGTCGATGCCGAATGAGATACTGATGTGGAGGCACGCCGACCAGCTCACGAAAAACGCGCGCAAACTGAAATGGACTCATCGAGACTTCTGACGAGAGCCGCAAAATCGAGTGATCCGCGGCGGGATTCGCCTTGATCAGCTCGCACGCCGCACCGACCCGCTGCCCGTACCACTTCAGTTGATCCGCGCGATAGAGATGAGCGCTGCCCGTCGTTGTTGACGCTGCGTCGAGCATTTCCGTGGCGACGCTCTCGAGCGCCAGTTGGGGATCGTCCGACGCGACTCCGCCCAATTGCACTGCCAGCCAGTGCAATCGGTTATTGCGCGGGAGAACGATCGGCAGACTCTGGAATAAATCGGTGAACCGATGCGCCAATTCGCCGAGGAAATCGACGCGCAGGCACGTATCAGGTTGGACGTGTTCGAGGTGGCCGTAACGATATTCGTCAGTCGGCCGGTTTATGAAGACGGTGCCAGGACCGAGGGTCCACTCGCGTCGACCATAGCGAAGCCGGAAAAAACCGCTCTCCACGACGTTGATCTGGTACTGTTCCACCGTTTCGCGCGCGCTAAACTCGACGGGAACCCGCGCACGGTGCGGATGATCGAAACGCGCCAGCGAGATAGTCGGTGTCTGACGCAGCATTCGAACGCGGAAAGGCTCAACGTTGGAGCTCACAGCGAAAAGCGTACTGAGCCGGGAATCCGGCTGTCAAGCAGACTGCTATTTCTTGCGCGTGTAGTGAAAGACGTTCACCCCGGATTTGCCCTTGTAGGCATAAGTCCAGCGTTGAGTCATGTGGTCGTTGTCGTCGAGCGTTAGAGTCAGACCGGTGTTATGCCAGTCACCCGGGGTCTTCATGCCCGTCACGCGCAGCAGAGAAAAGCTGACTCCGTTCTTGAAATCGCCGGGCATTGTGCTGGCCATTTGCGGCTGGTTGCCGACGGCGCAGTAGTGGGTGGCCATCAGCCGATCGCCATCAGCCGTAAACATGGTGATCATCGATCCGCCATCGCTCGGCTTCGCTTCTTCCATCACCGCGCTGCCATTTGCAGTGACGGTGTACGTCAGCTCGATCGGTACTCCGTCCTGAACCCCGCCCCACTTGCCGGCCAGCGACGCCAATTCCTTGAGCGCTGCTTCGCTCTTTGTGTTCTTCACGGAGTGCGCCTGCGCAGACAACGACTGCGCGATCGCAAGCAGCAGCGCGATCGAGGAGAGGTAAGGAATGGATCTTCTATTCATGCGTAATGCTCCGTGTTCAGTCGATCGAGTGTGAGGTTCAAGCGCGGCGAGTCATGTGGTGATCTTCCTCGAGCTTCCACGTCTTGCCACCGTCGTGGGATTTCTCGCCCTGCCATTGGAACGACGTCGGCTTTATCTCGCTGAAGGTCCAGCGGATCGGCAGTCCGTCGGAGTCGACACCGTGGAGAACGATGCGATCGCCCTCGACGCCGCCCTTCGTCGACACGACATAGTCGTATTGCGGATTAACAAAGACGATGTGCCACTGTTTCTCCTTCGCATCGTAAAAGCGTAGCGTTGTTCCCATGCTGCGCTGCTTGCCTGGCTCGGTCGGAAAAACGATCCAGAGGTCCTGAATAGCGTAGCCATCCATCACCCAGCCGAACAGGATCTCGCCCTTCTTGTGAGTCACAGTTCCGTCATCCCGCGGGAAACTGAAATCGGCGTCCCACGTGCCGACGAGTCGGTCGAACACCTGGGCCTGATCGCCGAGTGATGGGTGGGCGCGCGCGGCGGCGAGCTCGGCAATCATGGCCTGCCTGGGATCCGTTGGATGCTCGCCTGGCCGTGAGGCAGCATCGGCGCGCGATAGTCTTGCGAATCCGAGTGCGATCGCGGCGACAAACGCCAGGCTCAGAGTATAGACCGCGAATCGCGCTGCCCCGGATTTCGACATTGCAACGGCCTCGGTGTGGAGGGAAGATTCTCCACGCAGATTGGAGCGCGCGCCTGACGGCCGCTTGCACTTTCTTGCGCTTTTGGAGCCCCGGCTCTCCTGCCGCAATACGGCGAACCTCCATTGAGCGGCGGGGACAAGGTCTCAACGCTAAACGACTACGCGGTGTCAGTAGGTAATGCGATCAGAAGCAATGCGGGTCCCTTTTATCTTGACGCTCATTGCGCTGTTGGGCGTCAGTCCTGTTCGAGGTCAGCGCGCGCCCGCCGATCCCGCCGCGCAGATCGATCAGTTTTTCCGCCGCGCGTCGTCGTTCAATCAGTTCAACGGCGTCGCGCTGGTGGCGCAGAAAGGGCGGATCGTTTACGAAAAGGCATTCGGCCTCGCGAACATGGAGTGGCGCATCCCGAATAGCCTCGACACGCGTTTCGAGATTGCGTCGATGACGAAGCCGATGACGGCAATTGCCGTCATGCAGCTCGTAGAAGAGGGCAAAGTTCGTCTCGACGCGCACATCGCCGACTATGTGCCGTTCTATCCGCGCGAGACAGGCGAACGCATCACCGTCGACCAGTTGCTCAACCACACGTCCGGTTTGCAACAGGACATCGCGTTCGCTGATGACGCGGCCGGAACTGCGATTGCAGCGCTGGTCAACTCGGACGCTTTGTCCAACGATTCACTCGTCAAACTGATCGCGCTCCGCCCGCTCCGCTTTGAGCCCGGCACAAGCTACGGCTACAGCAGCGATGCATATGCGGTGCTCGGCGCGATCATCGAGCATGTCACCGGCGTCCCCTACTGGCAGGCGCTGAAGGAACGTGTGCTCGACCGCGCTGGAATGTCGGAAACAGGCATTGCACGCATCACCGCGCTGATTCCGAAACGCGCATATGGCTATGCGCAGACTTTCGCTGGATACGAAAGCGCGCCACACATCGGAGTGTCTCCTGCGGGCGGTTTGTACTCCACGGTGCGCGACCTTTACCGGTTCGATCGCGCGCTCTATGGTGAGGCGCTCGTCAAGCAATCTTCGCAGGAGCGACTGTTCGCGACGCGCTCGGTAGCCACCGCCTACGGCTGGAAGACGAGCGAGGAAGCGCGCCCAGATGGCACGCGTCGCAAGATTCTCCGCACCACGGGCGGATTGCCGGGCTTTCAGGCGCTGATGGTGAGGATGCCGGCGGAAGACCGCGTGATAATTCTTTTGTCCAACACCCGAGATCTCGTCTGGCGCTTCGACGATTTTGCAGCTGCAGTCAATCATATACTCGACGGCGAACCGTACAGTTTGGCGCGGCGCTCTGTTGCGGAGGCGCTCGCTGAATCCGTCCGTGACGGATCGCATGGCGACATCCTGCGCCGTCGGTTTCAGCAAATGCGTGCCGATACAGCGAATTACTCGCTGGACGAAGCCGGGCTGAATCGCCTCGGCTACTACGCGCTGTACACCCTCAACGCTCCGCGCGATGCGGTGGAGATTTTTGAAATGAACGTTGCCGCATTCCCTGGCTCCGCCAATGTCTACGACAGCCTGGGAGAGGCTTATCTCGCTGCAGGCGACACCGCGCACGCCATCGCGAATTATCGCAAATCGCTGGCACTGGATCCCCACAACACCAACGCGGCAAACGTGCTCAAGCGCCTGGGTGCGCAATGAGCCGGGGCTGCCGCTCGTTCCAGCCAGAAAAACATAGCGAGCGCGGGCGCTACTGCGGCGTATCCAGCGGGTGCTTGCTCCGCTCGTAGAACTCGTTCTGGAGTCGCAGACTCACCTGATCCGCCTTGACGGCGCGGATCGATTCCACGATGGCGTTGATCCACGACTTCACCTCGAACTCGCCGAGCTCGCGCGACGCGACGCCGCCCTCGCCGGCGTAGTGATTGGGGAAGCGGGCGTACCACCAGATACCGGTGTATAGCCCACGCGGCAGTGCCTTGAGCCGCCCGAGGTCGGCGCCCGATTCCTGAGTGGCCCGATCGAGGTGCACGAGATCGGGGCGCGCGATCATGGTCATCGACGTCTCGCTCTCGCCGGCGTGCATGTCGCCTGCCGGATCGGACTTGTGCTTCGGCTCGCCGGGGCCGCTGGCGCCAAACCCTTGCACGTACACCACGTAATCGTGGGGCGATTCGAGCTGGCTCTGCGCGAAGAACGGCAGCAGGCTGCCGTTCCCGCCGTGGCCGTTGACGATGATGATCTTCTTGCAGCCGTTGCGCGCCATTTCGTCTGTGGTCTCCTGGAGCAGCTGGAGCTGCAGTCCGCGACTGTATGCGACGGTGCCCGGCTCGTGCTTCGCCTCGAAGATCTGACCGAAGTAATACTCAGGGAACACCACCGCGTATTCCTGCTCGGCGGCGTTGAGCGCCGCGTGCCGCGCAAGGATCAAGTCATTGCCGAGCGGGAGATGCGGACCGTGCTTCTCCATGATGCCGAATGGGAGCAGGCACGTACCCTGTGCGCGCCTGATTGCATCAGTGAAGTCGGCGGCAGTTAGCTCCTCCCAGTGCACCGAGAGTCGACGCGGCGCTGTCGTGTTCTGCGCAAATGCTGTC
>DATFHK010000134.1:0-7722 GCA_035248505.1 Gemmatimonadaceae bacterium
CCGCCGACGTTGATGCCCTTAAGGAAAACGACAAGCGCCATTCGAGCTCACCGGGAGAACGTCACTTACTCACATGAGAGTGAACGCACGCAGCGCCGCCAGCCACGCGATGAAACTGACTGCTACGCGCACCCGACTCAACATCACCCACCGATGCACAATGCTGGAGATTGCTTCTGCAGATAGTCCTGCGCCATGGCCCATGAACAGGCGCACGAGCGTCGGGCGAAAGTAAAATAGTGTCGACGCCACCACCGCGAGCTCGGCAACCGTCGCGAAGGTCAGCCACGTTCGTCCTGGCCCCGCCCCGCGAACGCCGAACAACAACGCCAGAATCGCGAAAACCGCTACCGCCGGTGTCATGACAGCCCAGAAACGCATGCCCGCGTCGATAGCGACTCGCGCATAGGGATTGCCCGCCGCCAGCGTCCCTGGAACTCCACTCGACCAGAGCGGAACGACAATTCTCGATTCGTAAATGCCCGCGCCGAGGTCAATCCCGAGCGCGACGACGAACAGCCAAAGAGTGATCCGTGTCATGTAATTCATTCGAAACGATGGAAGACGCGCTGATGCATCCTCACCGTGCGAGATCGCGCGGGTGTTCAGTCGACGCAATGAAATGCGCGATATCGTCCTTCAGCTGGCGCGCCGAGTCCTGATTGAGATACGCCATGTGACCGCTCTTGTAGTACTTGAACTCCACGCGGTCGCGGTAAGTCTGGTCGTAACCCAAATGCCTGAAGGTGTACTCGGCATTCGCAAACGGCGTCGCCATGTCGTAGTAACCGGCGCCGACGAACACGTGCAGGTACGGATCCTTGGCCATCGCCGTTCGCAGCGACTCCGTTTCACTGGGATAGCCGCTGCCGAGATTCGATCCCTCGAGGTCTGAATAATCCCAGCGGCCGGCGTGGCCTCCCCTGTAGTACTGCAGATCGCTGGTATAGGCGAGATCGTTGTGCAGATAACGCATGAACGCGGACATGAACGCGCCGGCAGGCGCAACATCCGACGGATCGTAATCCGCGCGCGTGCTCGACGCGTTGCCGTTGAGGCCGATCATGCGGCTGTCGTAGCGGCCTACCGTCTCGCGCTCGTCGCGCAGAAGCTCGGTGCGATAGGTGCCCGGATCGATTCGCAGATTGGTATTCAGGATGTATTGCTGCGACACACCCGTGAGGTGCGCCAGCTGTTGCGCGACCCTCGTGCGCTCGGCGTCGATCAGGCTGTTCCCCTTCGCCAGCGCGGACAGGTAATCGCCAAAGGCGTAATCGCGCGCTTGCTGGACGACCTGTTCCAGCGTCAGGCCCTGCAGATCGGGCGCGAGCTTCTTGTGATACCACGCCGTCGCGGTGTACGTCGGAAGAAATGACACGAACGCCAGGTCGTTCGATGGAGCCGGTCGAATGTTCTGGAAGTCGAGCACGGTGCCGAGCAGCATTATCCCGTTCAGCTCGATTCCTTCGTTGCTCTGTAGCTCCGAGGCGAGACCAGCCGAGCGGAAGGTGCCGTAACTCTCGCCAAAGAGATACTTGGGCGAGCCCCAACGGTCGTACTTGTCCAGGTAATTGCGGATAAACTGTCCGAACATCTTGATGTCGTTCGCCGCACCAGTGAAGTCGGTGGCTTTCACTCCCGGCGCCGGCCGCGAATATCCCGTCATCATCGCATCGACTTGCACGAGATCAGTAACGTCGAGCGGAGAGTACGGATTGTCGACGAGGTTGTAGGGTGGCGCGGGCTGCGCGCCGTTCGGGCCCATCTCCGGATGCCGTGGACTCATCATTCCCATCGACAGCCAGATCGATGCTGAGCCGGGTCCGCCGTTGAAGAAGAAGGTGATCGGACGCGTCGTCGCGTTCTGCTGGTCGCGGGTGTAGGAGATGTAGAACACCGTCCCCTTCGCCTTGCCCTCGTCGTCGCGGATAACCATCGTGCCGGCGCGGGCGGTGTAGGGAATCGTCTTGCCGTCGATGGTCACGGTGTGCTTCGTCGTCGAAACGCGCTCGACGGCGGGAACGCCGGTCGAATCTCTTGATGCGGGAGCGCTGTCGCCCGCGGGTCGTGCGGCAGTGGCGGGCCGCGTTGGTCGCTGAGCGGCGGCAGGTTCAAGCCAAAGTACAGAGAGGACAGCGGTCAACAACAGCAGACGTGCTCGCATGACGGTTATCTCCAACAGACGGGTGGGCCGATCGGACATCTCAAAATAGCAACGCTGCGCGTAGCGCGATGCGTCATGCACTACATCATCCGGCGATCTACTGAGCCGGCGTTACAACACCCCGCGGCATCGGCTGTATCTCGTATCGGCGTGATGTCGCTCGGGAAAGTTGGACGAGGAGGGAGAAGCTTACAGAAGAATGTCTTCATCGGGGTTTCGCCGAGGTTTACCGAGGACGCTAAGCTGCGCTCTATCCGCCGCCGCGGCCAGTGTGCAGATTGGCGCTTCGAAACTCACCCGTCCGTCACCCTCGTTTTGGCCGCCATGTACCGAATTGTCCGCCTCGTCTTCGTCATCGCGTCCGTCTTTATCCCGTTCACGACGCACAGTCAGCAACCGCGCGTTCTCGTCTTCTCAAAGACAGCAGGATTTCGACACAGCTCGATTCCCAACGGAATCGCCGCCATCCGAAAACTCGGACAGGAAAACGGATTTGGCGTCGATACCACCGAAGACGCCAATGCTTTCACTCAGAAAAATCTTTCCAGGTACGCCGCGGTCGTTTTTCTGAACACGACGGGCGATGTCCTCGACGCGGCGCAGCAGGACGACTTCGAGCGCTACATCCAGGCGGGCGGCGGATACGCCGGCATTCATTCCGCAACCGACACCGAATACGACTGGCCCTGGTACGGCCGCCTCGTCGGCGCGTACTTCAACGGTCATCCGAACAATCCCAACGTCAAACCGGGTAGCTATCGCACCCTCGACTCGACGCACATCTCGACACGTGGATTTCCCGCCACATTCACGCGGACCGACGAGTTCTACAATTTCAAATCAATCGATCCGACGATTCACGTCCTCGTCGAAATCGACGAGAACAGCTACACCGGCGGCACCAACGGCGCGCATCACCCAATGAGCTGGTACCACGACTTCGATGGCGGACGCGCGTGGTACACCAACATGGGACACACTGAGCAGAGCTACACCGAGCCTCAATTCCTCCGTCACATACTCGGCGGAATCAAATACGCGATTGGGAATGGCAGGATCGATTTCACTCGCGCCCGCCCCGAGGAGAATCGGTTCACCCGAGTCGTGCTCGACGAAAAACTCGAGGAGCCGGTGGAGCTTGCCGTCCTACCCGGTGAAAAGATCCTGTTCGTCGAACGTCGTGGTGGCGTCAAGTTGTACACGCCATCGAACGGCAAGACCCGGCGGATCGCGACGATTCCGGTCAGCAACAAGTACACGGACAGCAGTCAGGCTGAAGACGGACTGCTCGGACTGGCGGCTGATCCAAACTTCGCCAGCAACGGCTGGGTCTATATGTACTACTCGCCCGCCGGCCCCGAGGCGAAGAACGTGTTGGCGCGATTCACCATGCGCGGCGATTCACTCGATCTCACGTCGAAGAAAATCATCCTCGAGATTCCCACCCAGCGTTTGAAGTGCTGTCACACGGGTGGCTCGATTGCGTTCGACGGCAAAGGCAATCTGTACATGTCGACGGGCGACAACTCCAATCCGTTCGCCACCGGCTACGCACCAATCGACGAACGGCCGGGACGCATGCCGTGGGACGCGCAGAAATCTTCAGCAAACACCAACGATCTGCGCGGCAAGATCATTCGCATCCATCCCGAGCCGGACGGCACCTACACGATTCCCGCAGGAAACCTTTTCCCGCCCGGCACGCCGAAGACGCGGCCGGAGATCTACACCATGGGTCATCGCAACCCATATCGAATCTCCGTCGACAAGCACACCGGCTTTCTCTATTGGGGCGACGTCGGGCCCGATGCCAATGTCGATTCCGTCGGGCGCGGACCGCGCGGTTACGACGAAGTCAATCAGGCTCGCACCGCTGGCAACTACGGTTGGCCCTACTTCGTCGGCAACAACTACGCGTATTACAAGACCACCGTCATCGACTCGGCGCACATCGAGGCCGGCGCGCAATTCGATCCCGCGCATCCGGTGAACAACTCGCCGAACAACACGGGGCTCAACGAGCTGCCTTCGGCGCGCGCCGCTTTTATCTGGTATCCATACGCGGCGTCTACGGATTTCCCGGTGGTCGGGAGCGGCGGACGCGCAGCGGCAGCCGGTCCCGTTTTCTATCGCGATGATTTCCGCGGTGCGCCGGCAGCCTTTCCTCAGTATTACGACGGCAAGCTGTTCATCTATGAGTTCATGCGCCACTGGATCATGGCCGTCACCATGGACAAGAACGGCGACTTCGTGTCGATGGAGCGCTTCATGCCGAACGCGAGTTTCAGCGCTCCGATCGAAATGGAGTTCGCGCCCAGCGGCAACATGTACATCCTCGAGTACGGCACGCGCTGGTTCCAGGGCAACGACGACGCGCGTCTGGTGCGCGTCGAGTACAACGCCGGCAATCGCAAACCAATCGTCGCCGCGTCGGTGGATAAGCCGAGTGGTGCGCTGCCGATGCGCGTCAAGCTGTCGTCGGCGGGAACGATGGATCTGGACGAAGATTCGCTGCGCTACGTGTGGACGATCTCGCGCAAAGGCGGCGGCACGGTGGCGAGACTCACCACAGCGAATCCTTCGTACACCTTCACGAGACCCGGCACCTACACCGCGTTGCTGACTGTCACCGACGCACACGGTGCTGCTGCAACGTCGAGCGTCGCAATCGTCGCCGGCAACGAGCCGCCTGCTGTCGACCTCGCCATTAATGGGAGCAACAGGACTTTCTTCTTCCCCGGTGTACCTGTTCGCTATTCGACGAGTGTGACTGACCGCGAAGATGGATCACTGCGCGCGGGAAGCATTCCGGCGAGTCGAGTGCACGTGACCGCGCAGTATCTGAAGGGTGGACTCGCGGCGACCGGCAACGAGCCTGGCTCGGGCGACAATGCACTTACCGTCGGCAGAAGGTTGATCGAGGGCAGCGACTGTCTCTCCTGTCACCAGTTCAATGCCAGGAGCATCGGTCCCGCTTACAGCGATGTCGCCAAGAAGTACCGCGGCGACAAGACGGCTGTCGCGCACCTCGTGAAGAAGATTCGTGAAGGCGGGTCGGGAGTATGGGGCAGCGCCACCATGCCGGCGCATCCAAATCTCACCGACGCGCAGGCGTCAGCAATCGTTGCGTACATCCTCAGCCTCGCCGAGCGTGGAAATGCAGCGCCGCAACCTGTGCGCGGTTCCTATCTGCCGCCGGCCGATGCCGCCGCTGCGCCGCAGGGAGTAGTCGAGCTGCACGCCGAGTACACCGATCGTGGCGGCAACGGAATGCCATCGATCACCGGCGAAAAATCACTGGTGCTTCGGTCGCCGACGGTGATCGTCGCTACGGGTGATCTCTCCGAGGGCGTTTCGAAACAGAGCGTCGAGGAGATTCCCGTCACTATCACCGTCGCGAACAAATCCGGTGGGTCGGTCGGATTGAAGCAGATTGACCTGACCGGCATCACCGCAGTAACGGTTTCGGCGGCCGCTCCAGTCCAGTATCAGGCGAAGGGCGGTCAGATCGAAGTGCATCTCGATTCGCCGACCGGTGCACTGCTCGGTGAGAGCACTCCGATTCAACCGGTGAACGATCAGACGCCGGTGGCACGGCGCATCACGCTGAAGCCCACGTCAGGCGTACATGATCTCTATTTCGTGTTCACGAATCCGACCGTGAAAGATGGATTCCTGTTCGCGGTGATGACGGCGACGTTCGAGAGTACGCGCTAGTCATCAACTCGGCGGCAGCCGATTCAGCCAGTAGCTGCCGCCGAGCGCGAACACGTAGAGGCCAATTCCAAAAACCGTATGGGTGGCGAGACTCTTTAGTCGCGCCTGTGTCGGGCTGCGCGCTTTTGACGAAGCAACGCCGAGTCCGAGCGCAGGCTGCATGACGAACATCGGGAAGACGACGGTGACGATGCCGTAGATTAGCGCGGACCACAGTGTCGGCCGCAGCAGCCATTGAGTCGATGCGATTGCAACAAAGACGAGCGTGAGGCTGATGCCGATGGTGTAGTGAGTGATCCAGCCGAGTGCACATTCGAAACTTTTCGCGGTCGCACTGCTGATACTGGCGTGAGTGAAGGTGCCGGACGTCATGTGCCGAACCCAACGTCCGAGCAGGCAGTAATTGAGCGACGGAATGTTGAACGCGCGCTTGAGAAACAGATTCCACAAATCCATCAATAGCGTTGCGCCGACACCGATTCCGATCGCAGCCAGCATGTATTCGATAGCCATGCGGTTCAAGCTATCGAAGTAGGGAAGCTCACCGCGCAGTCTCGGGTAGAACGCGCACGATCTGGATCATGTGGTGGGAGAGCTGCGGAACACAGAACGCGACGTACTCGCCCGCAACGAGTGGCACCGTCGTCGTGAGCTCGGCACCAGGCAGCAAGCCGACGATCGCGGTTACGTCTTCATCCGGTCGAGCGGATTTGCTGCGTGGCGTCCATGTCATCGACTCCTGTCCAGTGTGGCCGGGCAGAACGTGCACGAGTCGGAATTCGTGCATGACGCTGCCATGATTCACGATTCGCAACAGGCGATTGCCGGCGTGAAGCGGTGGCGTAAAAGCAAAACTGTAATCGCGCATCGTTACGGTGACGTCTGTCTTCGGCATGCGCGCTTCGGAACGCACGTTGGCGCGAACCACGATCGGGTGAAACATTCCCTTCTCGAAATGATGGACTCCGTCTCGATCTTCGACATCGCAAAGGAGGAGGTAATCGCCGGGTGTGAGCATCAGGGTGGCATTCGCTGTCTTTCCAGGCGGCGGAAAGCCTGGGCCGCCGAGAAAGTGCATCCATGCCGGACGGGAATGTCCTTCCCGTCGTGAGCGGAGCAGATCGGTGGCGGTATGACGTGAATCGAGACGCACGAGCACCGCGATGTGCGCGCCTTGCTGAACACGGAGTCGCATCGTGGTCAAACCAGCCGGAATGGTGTCAGGCGCCTGCAAGTAATAGTTGCCGGCAACGATGTCGACGATTTGCCCCGGCAGTGAAGGTCCGGGCGACGGCTGCCACGTCACTGTTCGAGCACCCGCGTCGAAGGCGAGTGCGGCGCAAAGGCCGACGACGAGCGTACTCAGTTCAGATCCGTACAAGCTCAGCGTCCCCCGAACGAGATGATGTAGCCGTCGGGATCCTCGATATAAAAATCCCTGGTGCCCCATTCGGTCGGCGTAAGCGAGCGCACGATGCTGACGCCTTCGCCAACGCACCGCTCGTAGAATGCGTCGATGCCATCAACACCTGCGGCTGCGTCGAGGTGCTCGTTCTCGAGTCGAAGCTTTCGCTCTGCCGCGTTCTTGGGCGCTTCCTTTAGATGGAGCTCCAGGCCATCGAGCCTGCCGATCGCATAAAAGCCTTCCCACGGCTCACCGAAGGTGAATCCGAGTTTCCTGTAGTACGCCATCGAACGATCGAGATCATCGACGAGGAATTGCGGTGCCAGTGAGGTCAGCCTGGGCTGAGTAGCAGTGGAGTTCGACATTTGGAATCCTCAAGTCTGATCGCGCAACCATCGCTCGATCGTGTTGACTACGTGTGCCTGCTCGTCGGGAG
>DATFHK010000135.1:0-21719 GCA_035248505.1 Gemmatimonadaceae bacterium
CCGATCTTGTTCTCGTCCTGCGGGCTGGCGCGACTCAGCGAAACGGCGACCGGGACACGCTTGCTCTGGCGCGGCGTGATCCAGATGTCCCAGTCGTCAATGCGCTCCAAATGGCAGAGTTGATCGAGCTGTTTCCGATACTGGCCTCGCGATCCGTCCTCGAAGAAAGTCAGGATTGATTTGCCCGCGAGAAATCGCGGCTCGACGCCAAGCAATCGTCCGGCGGCGAGATTGGCTTCGCTAATCGTGCCGTTCACGTCGGTGACCAGGTATGCGTCCGGTGCAAGGTCGAACAGCTCGCGGTAGCGCATTCGCTCGCGGTCGATTGTGTGTCGGCTGGCGGCGAGTTCTTCGTTTTGTACGCGCAGCTCCTCGTCAGCGACTCGCAGCTCCTCGATGGCGGCGAGCAGCTCGGTGTCGCGCGGGTCACCGCCGTCGCCCGCGTTTGCAGGTCGATGTTCAATGCGCTTCGACGCATCGCGTACTTTTCGCGAGAAGTCGCGGAGCTCGGAACCAGTCGGCCGGCCGGGGTCCATCATTGCGGCGGAAACCTCAGTTGAAGCCCTCTTCCAAACATCAGATACGCAACTCCGAGGCCCAATCCACCAACGTCTTCGCTAGAGGTTCGGGCCTCGACAAAAAAGAGGCGCGGATTTCTCCGCGCCTCTTTTTAGTCCGCCGTCCCGGCTTGGTCAGCGATTAGCGTCGGTGGACGCGTTCTGTCGGCTGCGCCCGCCACGCGATGCTTCGCCACCTTTGCGGCCGGCGATTCTCGCCTCTTCGCTGGTGAATTCGTGTGCAGTTCCTTTCTGGTGCGCGGCACGCCCGCCCTTGGCGGCAATCGCGCGCTGGGCCTGCGGATCCATTGCCGCGAATCCACGCGGAGTCTTGCGAGTCACGCTACCAGTGCTGCGTGATTCCACTCCGCTCTCATTTCTGTTCCCACTAAGAGTGCCGGCGCTTCCGGAGAGGGCGCCGTTATTTCCAACACCGATTCCAGTGTTGCGTCCGCTTCGCTCGTCCATTCTCTCCCCTTGGTTGTCAGCCTGGTCTGCCATTATTCCATCTCCTGCCGCAAATTCGAGTGTGAGTGTGTCCGCGGCGACTGCATCATCCATCACGTGAGTGAAGGATTTCCGAAAATTGCCGCGCGAGTGAGAAAAAGGTTCGCAAGCGTCAGGCCGCAATTTCTAGGCGCGTCCGAGTAGCCCGCAAGTGCGCGCGCCAATGTGGATTACTCGCTAACTCTCATGTTTGTGTGACGCGCGCGCCGCTTGCAGTACAAGCGAGGAGGGCGGCGTTCGCTCTCTGTCCGTAATTTGGTTATTCTCGCGACAGGGACGGCAGTGTGTTTGCATGCAGTCTGCTGTCTGCGCGCGACTCTTCGTCGCTGCGCATCATAAATCCATCACCGAGGTCGCCTTGCACACTGTCGAAGAAGCAACGCTGTCGAAGATCGAAGTGCTCGCTGATCTCGAGCCAGTGGTCGCGCAGTTGATGACGGCGCACGAACAAAAACGCGTGCTCTGGTTCCCGGCGGAACTGCTGGAGCCGGCGCCAGGGGAAGATCCAGATCATCATCTGCGGTCGCTGCGGGAACGTGCGCGGGGAATCAGCGATCCGGCGCGCATTGCACTCGCGCTCAATCTGCTCACGGAAGAAGGGCTACCTCACTTTCACCGCCTGCTCGCCGCGTATCTCGGCGTAGACAGCATCTGGGCGAAGTGGAACAACCTGTGGACGGCGGAGGAGGATCGGCACGGCGCGATCCTCCACGACTACACGCGCGACGCGGGCATCTTCGACCCTGTAGTGATCGAGAAGATGCAGTTCGATTATCTCAAGGCCGGCTTCGAGCCGGAGTGGGATCGCGATCCGTATCGCGTATTCGTCTACACATCGCTCCAGGAACGCGCGACGCAGGTCTCGCACGCGAACACCGGCAAAATCGCGTCGGAGTACGAGCCGACGATCGGCACCGTGCTGCAGAACGTGGCGAAGGAGGAGGCACGGCACTACACGTTCTATCGATCGGTGTTCAAGGCGGTGATCGAGCGCGATCCCAACGAAGCGCTGATGGCCGCCGCGAAGCTAATGCCGGCGATCGACATGCCCGGCGTGAACATGCCGCATTTCCGCGAGCTCGCCGACGTCGTGCGACGCGCCGGCATCTACGGTCCTCGCGACTATCTCAAGATCGTGCAGGAGCTGGTCAAGTTCTGGTCGATCGAGACGCTCACGGGCCTGAACGATCTCGGGCGCAAGGCGCAGGACAAGATCATGGGGATTCCGGAGCGCCTCGAGCGAATCGCGGACGCGTTGGAACAGAGATCGCGCCCCAAGAGTTTCGCGTTCGACGTGCTGTTCAATCGCACGTTCGCAATGGACTAACTCACTGCGGACTTTTCGTTCGAGACTTTAGCGCGGTCAGTCGGCGACGTGCGGGTTGTCGGAGCTTCTCGCGCCGCTTCCTCGGGGCCGCGGTGTGAGTGGCGACTGAGAGATGACGCGGCGCTGCGCGACCTCCGCCAACGCCGCACGTCGCCTCCTTCCTGCGGCGTGATCTCAAAAACGGCCGCGTGAGAGCCCTCGCGCCGTGCGATTGAACAGCACGTCGAGCGACACTCACCCCGCGCACTCGTACAGATCCCGGCAGGGAGGGAGGCGAGGGGCGTTCTCTGAAAAAATCCTGCAGACCCGCCGTCCCGGATCGCCACTCATACGGTTGCCTTACGCAGGGTCAAATTTTTTTCAGAGAACGCCCCTCGCCGACCGACCGTGGCGCCAGGTCAGGAAGCGCCCGCAAGCCCTAAGTCCTCCGCGCGCGATTGCATCGACGCGATGACAAAGGAAATGTGCTCGTCGAGATCGACTCCGAGCTCCGCGGCGCCGTTGATGACGTCGTCGCGATTGACGCCGCGCGCGAAGGCCTTGTCCTTCATCTTCTTCCTCACCGAGCGCGCATCGACCTCGTGCACGCTCTTCGTCGGACGCACCAGCGCGGTGGCGGTGATCAAGCCGGTTAGTTCATCGACGGCGAAGAGAGTCTTCGCCATTCGCGATTCGCGCGGCACGTTGCAGTACTGCGCGTGGCCAAGGATCGCCTCGAGAACGTCTTCGGGATAACCACGCGCGCGCAGGATGCGCACGCCTTCCGAGGGATGCTCCTCTGTCGGTGAGTGCGCGTTGTTGGGAAATCGCTCGTAGTCGAAATCGTGAATGAGCCCGGTGGTCCCCCAGCGTTCTTCATCTTCGCCGAACTTGCGCGCGTAGGCGCGCATCGCGCCCTCCACCGCCAGCATGTGCTTTCGCAGCGAGTCGCTCTGGGTGTACTCGCGCATCAGGGAGAGTGTGTCGTCGCGTGAAGGCAGTGCAGTCATCGATGTCTTTTCTTACCTGGAGGATTGGGCGTGGGCGTCGATCCAACTCTTCCAAAATCTATGAACCCACGCTTCGGGTTTGTCGAGAGCAGCTCGACACTGATTTCGTCCCCGACGTCGACGCCATGCGCGCCGCGCACGAGCATTCCTTCGACCGGCGGATCCACGACGCGCACGAAGGTGCCGCTCGGTTTCTTGCCCGTCACGATCGCCTGGAAGCGTTGGCCAATTCGGTGGCTGAACAGCATTGCGGCGGCGACTTTGCGCACCTCACGCTCCACCTTGCGCGCGGCGTCTTCCTTCAGCGTGCAGTTGCGTGCGATGGCCGACAGCTCGTCGTCGGTGTAGGGCGGTGGCGCGCCGGCCAATACCGCTTTCACCACCCGCTGGGTGACGAGATCTGCGTAACGCCGGTTCGGCGCCGTCGAGTGCGTGTAGTCCTGAACCGCCAGGCCAAAATGTCCTGGCTCTTCGACTCCCGGCTGATCGAGAATGTATTCGCCGGGTCCGAGCAGTTTGACGACTGCCAGAGACAGGTCAGGAAATCGCTCCGGATCCGCCTTGCGCCGCTCCATCATGAAATCGTGCAGCGCGACCGGATCCGGATTCTCCGGCAACGTGTTGCCGAACTCCTTTGCCAGATCGACGATGCGATTCCACCGCTCCGGGTTTCGGACGATGCGGCGAATCGCCGAGACATGGTGCGACTCGAGAAAGCGCGCCACTGCGCCGTTGGCGGCGATCATGAAATCCTCGATGATGTCGGTGGCGGTGTTCTTCTCGGTCTTCTCGATTGCCGTCACCTTGCCGTCACGTGATACCGCGCGCGCTTCCACCGTCTCGATCTCAAGCGCGCCATTCTCCACCCGCGTTTGACGGAGCGCGGCCGCTATTTTCGCCTGCAAACGCAGCTGCGCGTCCAGCCCGTTCATCGTTGCAACCCTGGCCGGCGCTGCCGCGCCGCGATCGAGCCAGTCGCCAATCGCGTTGTACGCGAGCTGCGCCTGGTTGCGCACTGACGCTCGATAAATGTCGGCGCCAGTGACGCTGCCACCGGCGCCGATGCGCATGTCGATCACGACAGCCTTGCGATCCGCGTCGGCGAACAGGGATGTCGCGCCTTCCGACAACTGCGTCGGAATCATCGGGAAGATCACGGCGCCCGTATAAACCGTCGTCGTTTGCTGCGCCGCGTGTTGATCGATCGCCGAACCCTTCGGCACTTCCGCATCGACGTCGGCGATTGCAATCATCAATCGCCAGCCATCGCTCGTTTCCTCGGCGTACTCGATCTGGTCGAGGTCACGGGTGTCGTCATTATCGATCGACGACCACAGAATGTTCCGCAGGTCTTTGAGCGATGCACCGGCGTCGGGATTCTTGCCGATGCGGGCGATCTCGGCTGACATCTCGGGTGTGTAGTCCGGCGCGAAGCCGGCATTGATCATCGCCTGGCGTGCGACTTCGCGGAGGTCCTGCGTCAGCACTTGGGCAGCGACTTGAACAGAAGATGGGCGACGTCGATCGTCAGCTGCAGCGCGAGCAGCGCGCCCAGCATGATGCTGATATCGAGCCAGGGCCGCCGACGTGGTGGCAGGGTGCGCGCATAAACCAGAGCGCCGATCGTTATCACCACGCCCTCGACGATGAAGTCGGCGATCGGATGCGCATAGAGCTGGAGTCCAATCGTTGGCCCGCCGGGCCACGTAGGCTTGATGCCGGTGATCCAGTCGAGGAACATGTGCGAGAGAATCACCGCGGCGACGAGCGCGCCACCAAGCCGATCGCGCGTCATCAGGGTGTAGGCGATGAAGCCAATGACAGCGAAAAAGAGAATGGCCGGAATCGAATGCGAGAGCATCTCGCCGGTGTTGTAACTGCCGGCGAGGCAGAGTCCGGTATCGACCCAATCCGGAGTGTAGGTGGCAACGAGGAGAACGAGCAGACTTACGCTGACTCGCAGCCGCTTGGCGGCGAGTGCCGCGCCAACGTGTCCGATGTACATCTAGCGGCGCAGTCGGCGATCGAGCAGGAACGGCACCAGCGTCGCCACGAGCAATGCGCCGACCAGTCGGAGCGCGTAGAGAAAACGATCGGCGGCGAAGGATGCGATTGTCATTAACTTTGCGTAAAGCTAACTGCGGCTCCTTGCCGGACGCAGGTTTATCGAAGAGACAAATGCACGTTAAGACAATCGAGTGCTCTTTCTGTCATCGCGAGTACGAGCCGCGCAAACCGCACAACGTATGCACCGAGTGCGGGAAACCACTGTTGGTGCGCTACGATCTCAAGCGAATCGCGAGCTTCCTGACCCGCCAAACGCTGTATGCCCGGCGAGCCGACATGTGGCGATATCGCGAAGTGCTGCCCGTTCGGCGGGAGGACAACATCGTGTCGCTCGGCGAGGGCTGGACGCCCCTCCACCACGTCAAGAACCTCGGTGCCGTACTCGGCGTCCAGGAGCTGTACGTGAAGGACGAGTCCCTCAATCCGACGCAGAGCTTCAAGGCGCGCGGGATGTCGGCGGCGGTGTCGATGGCAAAGGAGCTCGGCCTCAAAAAGCTGGCTGCGCCGTCGGCCGGAAATGCGGCAGGCGCGCTCGCTGCCTATTGTGCGCGGGCGGGGATGGAGGCGCACCTGTTCATGCCGCGCGATACGCCGCGCGCCAACATCATCGAATGCGAGGTTGCCGGCGCGCACGTCTACCTGATCGATGGTTTGATCACAGACTGCGGCGCAGAAGTGGCGAAGCGGAAGGCAGCCGAGGGCTGGTTCGACGTCTCGACGCTGAAGGAGCCGTATCGAGTGGAAGGGAAGAAGACCCTCGGCTACGAGTTGGCGGAACAATCATCGTGGACGCTTCCCGATGTCATCATCTATCCGACGGGAGGTGGAACGGGGCTCGTCGGAATGTGGAAGGCGTTCGATGAGATGCAGGCGCTGGGATGGATAGACAGCAAGCGGCCGCGAATGATCTCGGTACAGGCTGCCGGGTGCGCGCCGATCGTGCGCGCGTTCGAGAGGGGCGAGCGCACCGCCGAGGAAGTTCAGGATGCGACGACGGTTGCCTCGGGCCTGCGCGTGCCGAAGGCGATTGGAGACTTCCTGATTCTCGACGCGATTCGCGAATCCGATGGAATGGCGGTCTCGGTGACCGACGACGAGCTGCTGGCGGGTGCCAAGGAGCTGGCGCGACGCGAGGGAATCTTCGCTGCGCCGGAAGGCGGCGCGTGTGTGCCTGCGCTTCGCAAGCTGCTCGAGCGGGGCAAGGTGAGTCCGCACGACCGTGTCGTGCTCTTTAACACCGGCTCGGGAATCAAGTATCTCGATCTGTTCGACAGCGCAGCAAAAGCTCAGACTCCGCGCAGTCAGAGGCAGAGCGCGCTGGGCCCGGCACTTCGCACCTAGCGGCGACTCGCGCAATTAAGCGCGGCGATTTTCGCCGATCGTAACGCGACCACGAGACCAGTATGGGTTCGCTGATCACACTCGCACAGTCACTGGGACTGGCGTACCTGTCCGGAATCTCGCTCTACGCGACGGTGGCGGTGCTCGGCTTCGCGGAGCGTGTAGGATGGATTCATTCACTGCCGGGAGCGCTCAACGGCCTGACCAACCCGTTGGTGCTCGGTCTTGCGACGGTGCTGGCAGTGATCGAGTTCCTGGCGACGCTCATTCCGGGCGTGGCGTCGCTCTGGGAAGCGGCGCACACCTTCATTCGTCCGCCCGCTGCTGCCGTGCTCGCGGTTGCGACGGCGTGGCACGCGGATCCGTCACTCATACTCGCGGCTGGTCTGCTCGGTGGCGGACTTGGTCTCGCCACTCATGTGACGCGACTTGGTCTGAGAGTGGCAGTGGATGCGTCGCCGGAGCCGGTGACGAACGGCGCGCTGAACATCGCCGAGCTGGGCGTGCTTGCGACGGTGAGCTATTTGGTCTGGCATCATCCGCTGATCGCGCTCCTGGTCGCGCTGATCGTGCTGGTGCTGACCGCGCTACTGGTGCGGATGGTGTGGCGTGAACTGCGAAATCTGTTTCGGGGCAACTGGCGCGCGCTGTTTCATCCGCGCCAACGCGGTTAACGAACTCCGACCAGCTTGTGGGTCTGGATGCTCAATCGCCACTGCGGGTGACGCAGACAATATTCGATTGCCAGCTCGGTGTTCGCCGTGATATCGGGGCCATCCATCGGCTGCAGAAAGAAATGCTGGAAATCGAGGTCGGCAAACTTCTCGGGCGGCGCGTTCTCCTGCGGATAAACGAGCTTTAGCTCATTGCCGGACGTCTGCACGAACGGCGCGTTCGCTTTCGGGCTGACACAAATCCAATCGAGAGATTTCGGCGCCGGTCTGGTGCCGTTGGTTTCGACGGCGACCTCGAATTCGCGGTGATGTAGCTCGCCGATCGCGGCTTCGTCGAGTTGCAGCAAAGGCTCCCCACCCGTACAGACAACCAGTCGCCGTTCGCGCCTCTCGCTTCCCCCTTCACGCTTCCCGCTTCCCGCATCGCGCGTCCCGCCCAACCAGCAGCGCTCAACCGCCTCCGCCAGATCCGCGGCGCTCTTGAACCTGCCGCCATCCGGTCCAACGCCGACGAAATCGGTGTCGCAGAACTGGCAGACTGCCCTCGATCGATCTTCTTCGCGACCTGACCAGAGATTGCAGCCGGAGAAGCGACAGAAAACCGCGGCGCGACCAGTCTGGGCGCCTTCGCCCTGCAGCGTGTAGAAGATCTCCTTTACGGTATAAGTCATCGCGCCGCTCCAGCGCTGCGCGCGCTCGCGTACGGAATCGGATCGTCGAACCCGGCGTCGCTGAATCCCTTAAGCCGCAGCTGACACGCGTCGCAGCGGCCGCATGCTTCACCCGCCGCCGTCGGATCGTAGCAGCTTGTCGTCTGCGAGTAATCGACGCCGATCGATTTTCCCAGCGTAATGATGGCCGCTTTGCTTAGCGAGATCAGCGGCGCGCGAATGGTGAGCCTGGTTCGTCCTTCGACGCCGGCACGCGTGGCGAGGTTCGCCATTTTCTCGAACGCTTCGATGTACTCGGGACGGCAGTCAGGGTAGCCGCTGTAGTCGAGCGCATTCACCCCGATGAAGATCGTCGACGATTCGATGACTTCTGCCAGCGCGACGGCGTAAGACAGGAAAATCGTGTTGCGCGCAGGCACGTAGGTGACCGGAATCTCGGTCGCTGCATCATCCGCGGAGAGATCGCGATCCTTCGGCACCGGAATGTCTGCCGTCAGCGCCGAACCGCCAAACGCACGCAAGTCGATGTCGACGATATGGTGCTGCGCGACGCCTGCGCGTCGAGCGATGCGCGTTGCCGCGTCGATCTCGCGTAAATGACGCTGCCCATAGCGGAAGCTCAGCGCGTGCACGGCGAATCCTTCCCGTTGGGCGATTGCCAGTACGGTGGTGGAATCCAGGCCGCCGCTGAGCAACACTACGGCCCGCACGCCACTTCCTCTTTCAGATGATCGGTTCACGGAGCTCACTCCGTGAAAACTACATTACCGCCGGCTAGAGTACGCTCTCGATTGCAGCGAACAATTCGTCGGGCACCAGCGGTTTGCCCAATGCGGCGGCGGCACCGTGCTCCATGACCCGCTTGCGACCCGCTTCATCGATGCTCCCGCTCAACACTATGATCGGCATCGCCGACGTGCGGGTCGACATCTTGAGCTTGCGCAGGGTGTCCTCGCCGGAGCCGCCCGGCATGTTGATATCGAGGATCACCACGTCGAAGTGCGGCGGCTTCATTGCCAGCATCATTGCCTGCACGGCATCAAACGCCGCTACGACTTTATGACCTTTGTCGCGCAGCAAGCTTGCGATGAGGTGAGACAAGACCCGATCGTCGTCCACGACGAGAATGTTTGCCATTACGCTTCTCGAGCGAGTTTCTGCAAGCGGTTCGTGAGTCGGGATACTGCTTTTTTCAGCTCGTCGAATTCCGCACGGGCGTTGGAAAGCTCGCCCGCGCCGCCGATCTTCTCGAGAGTTCCGGCGCGGGACCAGACGGCGGTCGCGCTAATGCTCCCCGCCGAGCCTCGCAGTGCGTGGGCGGTGAACCTTAGGCGCTCAGCATCGTCCGATTCGATTGCATCCTCGATGTCCTTCATGCGCGGCGACAGCTCCCTGAGAAAAATCTGAGCGAGCTCGCCAGCGAGCTCGCGACTGCCGGCTACAGTAACGAGTAGTTTCTCTTCGTCCAGGTCCCCATTGCTGTGGCTTGCTCTCCCGGATTTGGACCCGCCAGTGACTGCGGACCTGTTTTCGTCCGCGTGCTCCGAGCTCGGGCCACCGGCGAGGTCGCGAATCAAAGACAACAGCTTCTTCGACTGAATGGGCTTCGGCAGGTAAGCGTCCATTCCCGCGTCAAGACACGCCTCCCGATCGCCTTTCATGGCGTGTGCGGTGACCGCGATTATGGGAATGTGACCTCCGGTACCCGTTTCCCACCCACGTATAGTGCGCGCGGCTTCCATTCCTCCCATCACTGGCATCTGAACATCCATCATGACCAGATCGAAGTCGCCGCGCTGCACGGCGTCGACCGCGAGCTGTCCGTTCTCGACGACGGTCGGCTCGTGCCCCGCGCGCTCGAGGATACTGACCGCCAGTTTCTGGTTCACAGCATTGTCTTCGGCGACGAGGATCCGTAATGCTCGTCCGGCTCTGTCGTCATCGCCAGCGGATTTTGCGCGCGCGGCGTCGCTCGACGACGAGCGCAACGCGCTGCGGATAGCCGCCAGTAGCGCACTTCTGCGAATCGGTTTGGTGAGATAGGCCGCAATGCCGAGCTCGCGTGAGCGCGCGGCATCCTGTCGCCCGCGTGCGGAGCTGAGCATCAGAATGGTCGGGTAATCAAGCTTCGGCCCGCGCCGAATCTCCTCGACGAGCTCGAATCCGCTCCGCCCCGGCATCCGCGAATCCGTCAAAATGACGGCGAACTTCCTGGCATGTCCGTTTGCCAGTTTCCGCAACGCGTCCTCGGCATTCTCCGCGAGGGTGGGCACCATCCCCCACCCCTGCAGCATGCCGTCCAGTATGCGCCGGTTGGTTGCGTTGTCGTCGACGATGAGTGCGGGCACGCCGACGAGATCGCCATCCCCGCGCGAATCGACCTGATGTACTGCTCCTGACTGCAGTCCGAAGGGAACCGTGAATTCGAATGTGCTCCCTTTTCCCGGCTCACTCGTCAGGCTGATTTTGCCGCCCATCATCGAGACGAGCCGCGCGGAGATCGCGAGGCCGAGTCCGGTGCCACCGTATTTGCGGGTCGTCGAGCTGTCGGCCTGCTGAAATGCCTCGAAGACTTTTTCCTGCTGCGATTCGTCGATGCCGATTCCGGTATCGATGACGCTGAAATGCAGATCGGCCGATTTACCACGCACGTTCTCGGCGACGATTCGCAACAGCACCTCGCCTGTCTCGGTGAACTTGATCGCGTTGCCAACGAGGTTGATGATCACCTGGCGCAGCCGGCCAACATCTCCAACGAGTGCATCAGGAACGTTCGGTGCAATCTCGACGACGAATTCCAGCCCTTTCTGATCGGCGCGCAGACCCAGCGTGCTGATGGCGTCGGCAAGGCTCTCGGCGAGCCCGAAGTCGATGTCCTCAAGCTCCAGGCGGCCGGCCTCGATCTTCGAGAAGTCGAGAATGTCGTTGATGATGTCGACCAGGGTATCCGCAGAGCTGTGTGCAGTCTCGATGTACTCGCGCTGTTCTTCGGTGAGGTCGGTATCGAGCGCAAGCTCCAACATTCCGAGCACGCCGTTCATCGGGGTGCGGATCTCATGGCTCATGTTCGCGAGAAATTCGCTTTTCGCCTGGCTGGCGCTTTGAGCGGCATCGCGCGCCGCGGATGCTTCGACCTGGCTTTGCAGCAGCGCCTGGTTTGCGGCCTCGAGCTCCTCAGTGCGAACTCGCACGCGCTGCTCGAGCTGCTCGTTGAGTATTCGAAACCGCCCTTCACTCTCGGCGAGCGCGGCCAGGTTGCGATCTTTTTCCGCGAGGTTCTCGGCAATATTGCGCGACAGCCGATAGCCGTAGAAGCCCATTCCGAGCACCATGAGCGCGACACCGAGAGCGATGGCGTGCTCGACCGTGCGCAGCCGGGTCGCTTCGACGATTTGAGTTTCCAGCCGCTCACGTTCCAGCAACGCGAGGTCGGTTTGCAGATGTCTCAATGAATCATTGAGCACGGTGTAGCGGCGATCCATCTCCGCCATGTCGTGATTCGCCGCGAGGATGTCGCCAGCGGCGTACTCCTTGAGCACCAGACGAGTCTCCGCCACCATCGAGGCCATCGTGCGCTCGATCGAAGAGAGATCGGAGTTCAGTTTGGTGTAGGCCTCGCTGTCGGGTGCGACGTCCCTTTTTAGCTCGCCGCGCACCTGGCTCATGGTGCGATCGAAGCGCCGAACGGCCGAGTCGAGCCGCATTTGTTCGAGGGCGACTCTGTGCGAGTCGAAGACTTCGTTTCCTGGTGTGGTGGCGGCGCCGGCTACTCTTGCGAGGCCTCTATAACTCGCCGATCGATCCTCCCATTCCTGATTTTCGTCAACCGAATCCGTGTACAGCGTGAGGAGGCGATAACTGAGAATGACGCTCGACCCGACGGTGAGCAGGACCAGCCCGACGAGCACACCATAGAGAACGTGAAGCTTTGGCGAGGCCATGCTTTTCCAGCGACGGCGCACGCGTTGCTTCATGTCGGCATCTCGTCGATTTCTTTCATCACGCGCTCGAAGCACTGCGGGCAGACGCTGTGCGACAACTCGAGATCGGAATGCGATGTGATGTACGATTCGACCTGCTGCCAGTAATTGTCTTCGTTCCTGACCTTCTTGCAGTAGCTGCAAATAGGCAGCAGCCCCTGTAGACGTTTCACCTCGGCGAGCGCGCGCTCGAGCTCGTCGACTCTTGTTGCGAGAGTCCTTTGCAACCTGAGCATCCGCTCACCCACCCGGACGCGCGACTCGAGCTCGATCGGATGGAACGGCTTGGCGATGTAGTCGTTGGCGCCGGCAGCGAGAGCCATCGCCAGGTCTTCCTTCTCTGTCCGCTGAGTGAGAATGATGATGTACATCAGCTCGAGTCCGGGTGTCGTCCGGACCTTGCGGCAGATCTCGATGCCATCGAGGCCCGGCATCATCCAGTCGAGCACCAGCAAGTCGGGCGCGTTCCTGCCCTCGAAGTTTTCCAGAATGCGCCATGCCGCGGCGCCGTCGGGGGCCGTTACGACTTCCCAGCGGAGACGACCAAGCGTCGACTCGACGATGCGCCTGGTTACCGCTTCGTCTTCGGCAACGAGAATCTTCAATGTCGACATCTGCTCAAGGGTGTACGGGAGGTACCCTCAAGGACGATTGACCTGCGCCTCTCGTAGCGGGACCGGGACGCAAAAAAGGTCGCTTACGCGACCTTTTTGACCGGTGGCTGCGGCTGTGGGGGCGTGAACCGGGGATGGGGCGACGGTGCGGCTTCTTCGTTGGGCGCGGTTGCGCCGGCGGAAGCGGGAGTCTGCATCTCGGTGGTGCCGACCACTCCATCGGTCTTGAGCTCGCCGACGAGATCGCGCAAGGCGTGACTGCCGTGGAACAACTGCGTCGACGCCATGCTCATTTGCTCGCAGGCAGCGCTTTGTTCCTCGGTCGACGCGCTGACTTCCATCGCCGCCGTGGCGTGGCTTTCTGCCGTTCGTGCGACCAGTCCAAGATTCGCTGCCGCGGAATCAACGGCGCGGGCGTTCTCCGTCGCTGCCGTCGTCACCATTGCAGCCGCGGCACGAGTTCTCTCGGCCGCCGCGAGAATCGTCGACAGCGCGCTATCGAGATCATGGCTGACGCGCTCGATCTCGCCGACCTGAGTCACGCCTTGTTCCATCGCCTTCGACGTCGCCAGGACGCGCGTGGTGACGCTTTCCGTCATCTTCACCACGTCGTCGGCAGCCGCCTGCGTCTGATCCGCCAGTTTTCTCACTTCACCGGCGACGACGCCGAAGCCGCGACCGGCTTCACCAGCTCGCGCTGCTTCGATTGCGGCGTTGAGGGAGAGCAGGTTGGTCTGCTCGGCGATGCGACCGACCGAGACCACGAACTTGTTGATCTCGCTGGCGCTCGTATTCAGCTCGCGCACTTGCGCTGCTGCCTGCTCGACGATCGAACGCACGTCGAACAAAATCTTGAGCGCGCGGTCGATCTCGATGCGCTTCGATTCGGCCTCGGCTTCGATGGCGCTGGCAAGTCCGTGCACTTCCTGTGCACCGCCGACGAGGTTGTCGCCACGCGTGCGAATTCCATCGAGTGCTTCGTTGACCTGACGCAGTTGGGCGACCTGCGATTCGGCGCCGTGCGAGACCTCCTCGACGGCATCCGCTACTTCTCCCGCCGAAGCGGAAATCTGCTTCGATGCCGACGCCAGATCGGCTGCCGATTGCGCGACTTCGTCAGCAGTGCGTGCGGCACCGGCCACGATGCGTGACAGCGCCACCGTCGCATGGTTCATCGCCTCGGCCAGGGTGCGGAACTCACCGGGCATGTCGCCTTCGGTGCGCTGCTGCAGATCGCCGTGACTGAGTTGAATGGCGTGCTTCACCAGCAGGCGGAGTGGACGCGCGACGGCGCGGCCGGTTCTGACGACGATCATGATCGCGAGCAGCGTCGCAATGCTGATCACGACGATCAGCAGTCGCGAGCGCGCCGCCGCCTGTGAGTGCAGATCCGCGGACATTGCTGCCAGTTGCTGGGCGCGTGAGTGCTCCAGTCCGGTCAGCTGCTCGAGGAGACCGGGCACCATCTTGCGCGCCTTTTGTGCTTCCGCGTGCGCTTCGTCGAGCCGGCCGAGGTCCGTCAGACGGTGCGAGAGCGCGAAGGAAGCCTCGACGCGTGCGAGAGTAGTGTCGATGGCGACCGTACGGACGATCTGCTCCGCCAGCATATCGCGCCGGGTGCTGAAGCTGCGGTGGAGGCGATGCGCTTCCCACCCAAGACGCCGGAATTCGGCGTCCGACTTCGCATCCTGATCGCTGAGATAGGTGTTGGCGGCCTGAATCTCCTGCGTAACGACGTTGGAGAAATCGGAAGCTTGTTTCGCATCCTGCTGTGCGTCGGCGAGAGTCTCAGTGACCTGGTCAGCCATCCGGTTCATCGACACCCAACCCACGGCGCCCGCGCCCAGGAGCAAAATGATCAGGAAAGAGAATCCGACGGTGAGAACCTGCCGGATGGTCTGGAATCTCAGAAGGTGGATCGGCGTGACGTTCATCTCGC
This sequence comes from Gemmatimonadaceae bacterium, assembly GCA_035248505.1. GTDB lineage: Bacteria > Gemmatimonadota > Gemmatimonadetes > Gemmatimonadales > Gemmatimonadaceae > UBA4720. The sequence continues at coordinate 14,667 of DATFHK010000135.1, forward strand.
CTCCGCGACGGTCAACGAACCGTCATGAACGCGGAATACCTTGAACCGCATGCCGACCGGATCGCCGGTATCCTCGAAGTAAGCAGGGCCGGTAAGGCCCTGGTACGCAGTCTCTCGATTCAGAGAGCGCAGGTAATCGCGAATGCCGTGACGGTCGGGACCGCGCTCCTTCAGGGCTTGCGCGATGAGCATCGTGGCGTCGTACGCCAGCGCCGCGTGCGCATCAGGAGCAGTCTTGAATTTCCTGGTGAAGTTCGCGACGAAGGTTTTTGCGGCCGGAGACGGATCTTCCGGCGTGAATGACATGCCGATGTAACTGCCTTCAGCGGTGGCAGTGTCGGCAAGAATTCCCTGCCAGCCGTCGCCGCCAACGAATACGGGATTGAATCCCTGCTTCCTGGCTTCCTCGAGAATCTTGATACCCGACTCGACACGCCCGGCGACGAACACGATGCGCGGCTTGCGCATCTTCAGGTACGAGATGTAAGGCTCGGCGGTCGGCAGATCGGCGTTGATTGGATCGAGACTGAGGATGTCGCCGTGAAACGAGCGTCGGAACGAATCGGCGAGTCCGCGGCCGTAGGTGTTGTTTTCGTAGAGAACGGAAACGCTCGCCGGCGCACGCTGTCCGAACTTGGATGCGAAATTGGCGAGCGCGATTCCGTTGAGTGAATCGCTGGAGATGATGCGGAAAACCCAGCTCGAGATGCCGGTCAGATCGGGAGATGTGGCACTGGTCGCGACTGCCGCGAGCTGGCCGTCATAGACCGGCGCCGCCGACAGCATGCCGGACGAATTCACGTGTCCGACGACCGCTGAAATCGAGCGATTGGCCACGAACTCCTGCGCGATCCTGGCGGCAGTGGGTCCATCGCCATTGTCATCGCGCGTGATGAGCCGAATCAGATGGCCGTTGATGCCGCCTGCCTTATTGATTTCATCGACTGCGAGTTGAACGCCCTGCAGATTTTGCAAACCGTAGCCCTGCTTCCACGGGCCGGCGGCACCGACGACGTACGCATCTTTAGTGGCGGCGCAGCCTGCGACTGCGAGCAGCGCGACTGACCAAGCGGCTTTCGACAACACCTTTGCCCCTCCAACGGTCTGGGCTGGTTGGTTCTTTGGGTGAACTCAAAAGGCAGCCCAGGTCGGGGAAGCTCTTTCGTTCCTCGAATGACGAGGCCAAAGCTCATGCGGTCACTGACTTTCCGAGGGCGCTGCAGGTGGCACCCAATCTGCCCCTCTCCGAGAGGCGAGAGGCGAGAGGCGGAGGGGGAGCTGGATTCGATAACCCCAACACAACGATTCGCGTAAGGGTAACTAATGAAAGTGCTGGTGACGGGTGGGACGGGCGTGGTCGGTCAGGCGGCGGTGACGGAGCTACTACGACAGGGCCACGCCGTGCGCGTGCTCAGTCGAAATGCGGACGAAGTCTGCGAACAGTGGCCGGAAGGGGTCGAAGCGTGGCCGGCGGCAGTCACCGAGCAGGCTGAGCTGCGTGGCTGCGCGGAAGGCTGCGATGTGGTGCTGCATGTGGCGGGAATCATCGAAGAATCGCCGCCCGAGAATACCTACGAGACGGTCAACGTCGAAGGCACTCGCGCGATTGTACGCGAAGCGGAACGATGCAAAGTCGGCCGCTTCATTTATCTATCTTCTCTGGGGGCCGATGCGGGAACCTCGCCTTATCATCGGTCAAAACGCCGCGCCGAGGAAATCGTGCGCGGATTCGCAGGCGGCTGGATCATTCTCCGCCCGGGAAATGTCTACGGACCTGGCGACGAAGTCATTTCGCTGACCCTGACGATGGTGCGGACGCTGCCCGTTATCCCGGTGATCGGGGGCGGCGACCACGAATTCCAACCGATCTGGGTCGAAGACCTCGCGCAGGCGATTGGCGAGGCGGTCCGTCGCACCGATCTCCATGGCCGCGTGCTGGAGCTCGCTGGTGAAGAAAGAACATCGCTCAACGCGATTCTCGATCATCTGAGCGAAATCACCGGACGCAGTCCGACGCGAGTTCCGATCCCAACCTTCCTCGCCAGCGCCGGTGCCAACATGGCTGGGATGCTCGGCGTGAAAGTGCCGCTGACGGAAAGCCAGGTAACCATGCTCAGCGAAGGAAACTGGATCAGAACCCCCGGCACGAATGCACTGACCGGTGTCTTTCACATCAAACCGACGCCGCTCGACAGCGGTCTCCGAAAGCTGGCGGATTCCCAGCCCGAACAAACGCCGGAAAAAGGCGTTGGTTCGTTCAAGCGGCGCCGCTATTGGATCGATATCAGCGGCAGTACGCTCAGCGCCGAAGAATTGTTCTCTCGCTTCCGCGAGAGATTCAGCGAGGTCGTGCCGATCACGATGGATCTAAACGCGGAGCCGGACACGCCGAAGGTTCTGGAGAAGGGAAGCACGATCACCATGGGCCTCCCACTGCGCGGCAACATCCAGGTGCGCGTCGAGGAGCTCACCGCCAAGGAAGCGGTGCTGGTGACGGTCGCCGGACACCCGATGGCGGGAGCAGTTCGATTCCTGTCGGAGCAAATCGGCGACGCACTTCGCTTTCAGGTGCAGTTGTATGATCGCCCGGCGAATCTGGCTGACTGGTTTTTGATGCGAACGGTCGGCGAGACGGTTCAGTCGAGATCGTGGGAGAGCATGCTCGAGTCCCTGATCGCCGAGAGCGGTGGTAGTTGCCCCGGCGGCATCCAGCACGAGGAGGAACTGCTCGACGCGGACAAGGCCGAGCGCGTCGAAGGCTGGCTGCGTGATCTGATCCTCGCGCGCAAGCGCGAACACTACGCGGCGACGACGGAGCCGTCGCCGGCGACGACGTCCGCAAAGCGCCGGCGCGCGGAGTCGACCCAGGCTGAGGACGCGGTAATCCAGGGTCCATAAAACCTCGGGCTTGAGTCGCGCGTCCATTAGAAAGGATTATGCGATTCAAGCCAGTAATTCCCGCGTTACTCGCGATCGCCGCCACCCGCGTAGCTGCCCAGGACCTCAAAATCGAGGTATTCGAAGCCGCAACGGGGAAAGCGATCATCGGTGCGAACGTTTCTCTGTTCGACTCCGCCGGCACGATTCCTTTGCTCGGCGGATTCAGCGATCAGAACGGACGCATCGATTTAACCGCGCCCGTGCGCGGTCCTTATCGCGTGCGCGCTGATAAAGTCGGCTACGACAGCTGGATGTCCGTGCAGCTGGCGATTGGCGATCGCACCGTTTACGTCCGCGCCGGTCTGATCCCTGCGCGCGGCGGGACGAATGTCGTCGCGCGCAACGAGAGCGCGTGTCAGCAGATGGTTGGACCCGGCACGGCGATCGGCGATCTGTGGACCGAGATCAAGAAGACGCTGACCGCCAGCGCGCTGACAGAGTCGCAGGGATTGGTTCCGCTCGACGTGGATGTGTACGAGCGCGTACTGGACAGAAACGGCGCAGTGATCTCGGAGCGCACTGATCAACGCGACAGAGTTGCGCGCCGACCGGTACTTGGCATTTCGTGGGATCAGATCGACACCACCAGGCGCAACGATGCATCCGGCACGGACGTGTTCCGCGCTCCGGACGCGTCAACGCTGGTGTCCGATCAGTTCGTGAAGTCGCACTGCTTCGCTGCGATTCGCGGGTACGGTCCCGAGACCGGGCTTGCCGGTCTCGAGTTCAAGCCGGCGAGAGTCGGCGGACTGCCGGAGTTGACGGGCGTGCTGTGGCTCGATCCGAAGACCAATTCGCTGCGCTCGCTGAACTTCGATTATGTGAATCTGCCGATACCGCTGCGCATTGCGCGCACGAGCGGCCGCCTGGAGTTCGAGCAGTTGGCGAATGGCCAGTGGATCGTTCCTCACTGGTACATCAGAATGCCGCGGCTCGCGCACGTGACCTCCAACGATCCACGTTCGCCGGCGCACGACGACCTGATTGGCTATCAGGAAGTTGGCGGTCTTGCGCGACCGGCGGGTACTCCCCGTCCGATGGTGTCGGCACCTGCGACGTCGACATCTTCAGCGGGCGCAGCGGGCGCAGCGGGCGCAGCGGGCGCGGCGGGCGGGGCGGGCGGCGAGACGAGCATCGTCGGATTCGTTTACGACAGCAGCACGAGTCGTGGCCTCGCCGGCGTGCAGGTTTGGACCGGGGGCGGGCGTTATCGGACATCGACCAACGCATCCGGACGCTACGAGCTGCCGATCGACGGTGCGCTCGACGACTCGATTGTCTTCGAGCATCCGCGACTGCGCCTGCTGCAAGTCGATCGTGTGCAAAGGATCTCCGTGCCGAGTGGTACTCGTGGCCAGGCGTCACTGATTGTGCCCTCGTATGCAACGCTGCGCGCCGCGATCTGCGGTAGAAATGCCACCGGAACGGAAGCGCAAGGCATGATGGCCGGATACGTACGCGATGCCGCCGGTCGACCGATTGCACGAGCTCACGTGTGGGCGGCGTGGCCGCAGCAATGGGTGGAGCAGAACGGGCGGCTCGTCGCCAGCAATCGGCAGATGACTGTCGAGACCGATACCGACAGCGATGGGTCCTACCTGATGTGCGGCTTCACCCGTGGCGCGCAAATCACGGCAAAAATCGGCGTTGCAGGGCACCCGACGCTGGAAGAACGACTCGCTTTGCCGGGCAGCCTCGTTCTCGAGCGCGATTTCCAGATCACGCGTTAGTCGGGCCGGCGCCCGCCGGTCTTCCTAGTCGCCGGTTGGAACGATGTCGGCGCCTTCCACCATCAGAATGACGCTTCGCTCCGGCGCGCGGGTGCGGTGCGTAACACCTTTCGGGACTACAAAGCCCTGCCGGGGTCTGAGCTCGACGATGCGATCCTCGAGGTCGATGTAGAACTTCCCATCGACGACGTAGAAGAACTCGTCGAGATCGTTGTGCTGGTGCCAGTGATACTCGCCCTGGACCACGCCCATGCGCACGACGGAGTCGTTGACGCGGCAGAGGGTCTGATTGAACCAGCGGTCCCTGACTGCGTTCACCTCACTGTCGATGTCGATCACCTCGAGCGGAGCGTATTTGACGTCGAGGCGGGTTACGTACGGATACTCGGGCATGGCAACCTCCTTGGCGATAGCTCGAAATACACTGTAAAAATCGGCGGGAACCTGAAACCCAGATGAACTTTTTTCTGTCTTACTAAGTGTCAGCGGCGTTCACGCCGAAACTGACTCGGTTCAATCCGAAAAGCGCACCCTTGAGCGATCGCAGACGCTCACCTACACGCGGCCTCCGTGTACCCCAGCCCGGGACACGGAGGCCTTTTTTTTTCCGGCTGGGTGCCCGATCTCGACGGGCCGCCTTACATGGCCACCCTCTGCAATACCCTGAAGTATTGCTTCCACGGCCCCACCGCCCCGGTGTAGGCCCGCGCCATGATCCGCGTGATCTGCGAAACGTGCGACAGATCGTGCACCACCCACGTCGCCAGGAGCTGGCGCATCGTGACCGCGCCGAGTTCCGGGTGCTCGCCGGTCAGGTCGAGATCCTTTTCCTTGAGGTTCCAGCCGCGCAACGTCGCCACGTTTTGCGCGCGCAGTTGGTCGAATTCCGCGAGCAGATCCGGCAGCGATCGCTTCGAGTCGAAACCGGCCACGCGATCGAATGGATCGAAGCGACGCGATCCACCCTGCTTGATGATGATGCGCGCGCGTGGAATCCAGTCCGTCAGCTCGCCATTGATCAAGTGGAGAACGATCTGGCGCGGATTCCATGTGTCGGGTCCTTCGGTGACGAGCGCCCAGTCATCGGGAAGGTCGACGAGCAGATCGGTTAAGACCTTTGGCGTCCGCTCCAGAATCGGGATTGACTGGTCGAGTGTGAAGTCCAGCATCGATCACTCCGTGTTATCCCCCAATCATACGCAGTGACAGGCTCATCAACTACTTTTCTGTTGCTTCGCCGGAAAAAGAAAATTGTCGCCCGCCACTCTCCCGGAGTTGGAATGACCGTTCGCCTTCGCGGCTTTCTCGTTCTCATTGCGTCAGCAACGCTTTTTGATGCAGCGCTCGCCCAGGTCACCGCGCCGGTAGCGCGCGGCACCACTCAAACGAGTCCGACGACAACGAGGCCGATCCGCCGCGACATTCCGCAGACCAACATGATTCGCCGCGCTTACGCGGCCGGCACGCGCGATCTCACCGGGCGCCCGGGACCACGCTACTGGCAGCTGTGGACGGACTACAAAATCAACGCGCGACTGGACAGCGCGACGTCGACGGTGACGGGGACGGAGACCGTCAGCTTCCGCAACAACAGCGATTCAGCGATGCGCGGCATCGTGCTGCGGCTCGATCAGAACATTTTCCGCCCCGATGCGCCGCGCACGAGCATCATGGATGCGATCACGAGCGGCATGAAGCTCACGCGTCTGGTCGTCAACGGTCAATCGCTGTCCGTCACCGACACGCTGGGCAATGCGATCCCCGGCACGCAGCGTCGCACCACTCCGCTTTCACGCATTCTGCGCGGCACTTCCGCGCGCATTGCGCTGGCGACACCAATTCCTGCGCACGGCACCGGCACCTTCGAGGCCGATTGGAGCTTTGAAGTCCCGCGCATCCCGAGCGGCCGCGGATTCCGGATGGGACGCTGGGCTGACACGCTGTATCAGGTCGCACAGTGGTATCCGCGACTCGCCGTATATGATGATCTTCGTGGCTGGGACACCGATGAATACCTCGGCGATGGCGAGTTCTACTACAACTACGGTCACTACGATGTGAGCATCGACGCACCCGCCGGATGGATCGTCGGCGCGACGGGTGTGCTGCAAAATCCGAATCAAGTGCTGACCGCGGCTGCGCGCGATCGACTTTCGCGCGCCCTCCTCACCGACTCCACCATTCACGTCGTGACTGCCGCGGAACGCGGTCCGGGGCGATCGACGGCGGCGGGCTCAAACGGCCGGCTGGTCTGGCACTTCGTCGCCGACACTGTCGGAGATTTCGCATGGGGTACGTCCAACCAGTTCGTCTGGGACGCTGGCCGCGCCAACATCCCGACGCGCGGCTGGGTGCCCTTCAACATCATGTACCTGCCCGGCCA
>DATFHK010000136.1:0-3508 GCA_035248505.1 Gemmatimonadaceae bacterium
GCGACGACCCTGCTCGGTATCTGGCTGGGGCGAAATCAGAAAGACTCCAAGGACTACTTCGTCGCCGGGCACCGCATCCCCTGGTGGGCGGTGCTGTTTTCAGTGGTGGCGACCGAGACGAGCGCGCTCACCTTCATCAGCATCCCCGGGCTCGCCTACACCACCGATCTCGGCTTTCTGCAGATCGCGGCGGGTTATCTGCTCGGGCGGATCGTAGTCGCCTACACGCTTCTGCCGCGCTACTACCAGGGCGATCTCGTCACCGCCTACGCCTTGCTCGAGAAGCGCTTCGGCGTATCGACGCGGCGTTTCGCCTCGATCGTATTCATGGTGACGCGGGCGCTCGCAGATTCCGTGCGGGTGTTTGCGACCGCGATCCCGATCGCACTGATCATCGGGCCAGCGTTGCCGCAGCAATACGTGATGCCTGCTGCCATCCTGGTCCTTGGTGCGCTGACGCTCATCTACACCTATCACGGCGGAATGCGCGCAGTGGTGTGGACCGACGTTTTGCAGACGAGTGTCTATTTGCTCGGTGGCCTGAGCGCCGCCTATCTCATTGGAAAAGGCGTCAACGGAGGCTGGAGCGCCATCCTGTCTCAAGGCGGAGCGGCAGGCAAGCTGCGGGTGGTGGACATGTACATGGGCTTCGACAGAGCTCAGACCCTGTTCGCCGGCTTGATCGGTGGGGCGTTCCTGTCGATGGCATCGCACGGCGCCGACCAGCTGATCGTCCAGCGACTCCTCGCCGCGTCGAGTCTCAAGGACGCGCGCAAGGCTCTGATTGGAAGTGGAATCGCGGTTTTCTTTCAGTTCGCGCTCTTCCTCCTGATCGGCATCGGTCTGTTCGCGCTGTATCACGGCCAGCACTTCGATGTCCCTGACTCGATCTTCCCGACCTTCGTCGTCGACAGCATGCCGGCCGGTCTGCGCGGTCTGCTCGTGGCTGCGGTGCTGGCGGCGACCATGAGCGCGCACTCGGGCGCGCTGAACTCGCTCGCCGCCGCGACGACCCACGACATCTTCCTTCCGCTCACCGGCAGAAGCGCCGACGACCCGCGCACGCTTCGCGTCGGCAAGCTGTTCACGATGTTCTGGGGTGTACTCCTGCTCGTCATGGCGCTGCTGTATCCCGCGCAGAACACTCCCGTTGTCGTTGTCGCTCTGGCGATCGCCTCGTTTACGTATGGGGCTCTGCTCGGGGGATTCTTCCTCGGCATGTTGTTGCGAAGGGCGAACCAGCGAGATGCGATTACCGGGATGGCGGTCGGCATCGTCGCCATGAGCTTTGTGGTATTCGCCAAGCAGATGATGCCCCTCTTTCCGTCGATCAAGGGAACGTTGACCACACTCTCGACCATCGCGTGGCCATGGTACGTGCTGATCGGCACGACATTCACCGTCGGCGTCGGCATTCTATCTTCTCTCACCCACGCCGCCCAAAGCGGCGCCAGCCGGTGGAAATGAGCGAGATCGTCATCGGAGTCGATGGTGGTGGATCCAGAACCCGCGTCATCGTCGGGACTGCAGAAGGTGAAATACTGGCCACCGCCGAAGGGCCCAAGTCAGCCGTGACTCCGGGCGAAGCGCAGCGCTCCGCCGACGTGATCGCCGAGCTCGTCGCGCAGGCGCTCGGCGAGATTGCGTTGCCGGGAGCGGTTTTCCCGCGCGTGTTGTACTGCGGGGTCGCCGGAACCGGCCGCGACGAAGAGCGGCGCGCACTGCATGCGGCGCTCGACGAGAAGGAGCTGGCCGAGGAAGTCGTCGTCGACTCCGATGGTCTAATCGCCATGTACGACGCCCTCGAGGACCGCGCCGGAATTCTGCTGGTGGTCGGGACCGGGTCGATTGCCTATGGCCGAAGCCCTGCGGGCGAGATCGTGCGTTGCGGTGGTTGGGGACCGGTGTTCGGCGATGAAGGGAGTGGTGGGTGGATCGGCAGGAAGGCGCTTGGCATCATCGCCGCATCCAGCGATGGTCGCGAGCCGCCGACCGCGCTTCTTTTTCCGATTCTCGCCGCCACCGCGTGCGAAGATGTCCAGGATCTGATCCCGTGGGCAGCCGCCGCCGACGCGAAAATGTTCGCGTCTCTGGTGCCCGTTGTGTTTACCACCGCAGCAGGCGGCGACCCACGCGCGAACGCGCTGCTAACGCTGGCGGCCGAAGAGCTGGTGCTTCACGTGCGTGCCCTGGCGCGTCAGCTCTTCACCGATGAACGCGCCGCCGTTGCAGTGGCGCTGAGCGGCGGACTAATGGATCGGAGCTCCCCGCTCAGGAAGCGGCTGGAGCAGCGTCTGAAGTCCGCGGTGCCGGGGGCACAGATTCGATCGGAAGAAATCCTTCCTGCGCGAGGAGCACTTCGGGCCGCGGCTCGGAGAATTCACCTTCCCACCTAGCCATTACGACTGTCGCCAGACAGTTGCCAACCAGGTTGGTGCAGGTGCGCGCCATGTCCATCAGGGCATCGACGCCGAGGATGATCGCGACGCCCTCGAGCGGCAGGCCAAACGTTGCGAGCGTACCCGACAGAATCACCAGCGACGCGCGCGGTACGGCTGCCACGCCTTTGCTGGTGATCATGAGCGTCAGCATCATCGCCAGCTGATTCCCGACAGTCATCGGATGGCCAGCCGCCTGGGCGACGAAGATGGACGCGACTGCCAGATACAAAGTCGACCCGTCGAGATTGAACGAGTAGCCCGTCGGCATCACGAACGCGACGATTCGCCGCGGAACCCCGATCGCCTCCATCGACTGCATTGCGAGCGGGAGCGCAGCCTCGGATGATGTCGTGGAGAACGCGATCAGCGCCGGCGATCTTACCGCGCGAACGAACCGCGCCAGGGGAACGCGGAAGATCACTGCTACGGGAAGCAGCACGAGCAGGAAGAACGCGACCAGCGCACCGTACAGCGTGAGCACCAGCTTTCCGAGACTGAGGAGCACACCGAGGCCGCTTTGTCCGACGGCGACCGCGATGGCAGCGCCGATGCCGAACGGCGCGAACTTCATCACCATCATCGTGAACTTGAACATCACCTCGGACAGCGCCTCGCAGAACGAGAGCATCACTTCCTTCGATCTGCCCTGTACCTTCGAGAGAGCGACGGCGAACAGGACGGCGAAGAAGACTACTTGAAGGACTTCGTTGTTCGCGGATGCCTCGACGATGCTCTGCGGCACGAGATGCTCGAGGAAGCTCGACCCGCTCTGGGTCTTGTGCGCCAGCTCCTCCCCCTGGGCCACCGACGCGCCCAGCACGACTCCCTGGCCGGGCTTCACCATGTTGACCGCGAATAGCCCGATCGCCAGGGCGAGAGTCGTCACTACCTCGAAGTAAATGAGCGACTTGAGGGCGAGCCGCCCCACCCTCTTCATGTCGTCGCCGTGGCCGGCGATGCCGACCACCAGCGTCGCGAAGATCAGAGGTGCGATGATCGACTTGATCATCCGCAGGAACACCGTCGAGATCGGCTTGAGGGTCGTCGCAAACTCGGGCCAGAACGCT
>DATFHK010000137.1:0-8478 GCA_035248505.1 Gemmatimonadaceae bacterium
CCAGTGAAATGAATCGGGGTCGCGACTGACATGTCTTCTCCGGTGAGGGTCAGAAATCAAACGTGAGCATCGCGTACGGATAGGTGTACGTGTGGCCGGGAGTAGTTGTCTTGAGAAAATCACCGGGCACGAAGTGACCGATGCCGGCGGAGAATCCGAGTCCGTTCCGCGGTTTGCCCTGCACGACGAAATCCACTTCCTGGCCGACGTCGGTTCCAGCAACGCCGGTCGCCGAGCGCGCGAGCACTGCGCCACCACCGTTATAGAGCGCATCGTGCGGATCGTCGAGCCAGTAGCGATTGTATCTCGTCGTTGCGGACCACGACTTTGTGAACGCGACGTCGAGTCCGCCGCGCACGTGCCGCATGTTCTGCCAGCCGACGAGATCGGTCAATCCATACTTATCGTGACCGGTCGGATACAGCTGGTCGAAAGTCTCCTTTCGATTGTCGGTCGGATTGGAATCCCCGGTCGCCTCATTGTATTCGCCCCACAGCCTCGGCGTGAGCGCGACATTGGCGACAGTGTAACCGAGCGAACCGTGCGCGGCCCAGGCGCGAATCGGCTCGTCGCCGAGTGAGCCGCGTTGTCCGACGACTTGTGCGTCGTAGTCGACGGTCGACTGCTTGCCGGCGAGACGGAGACCGACCGTTCCGAAATTCATGGTGCTGCGTACGCCGGCTTCCGTGTTCAAGCCGCTCTGGCGGCGCCAGAAAAAAAATGGCTCGAGACTCGTGCGCGGAATGAGCCGCGTCGTACTGACATAGGTGCCGTAGAAATTGTTGCCGGGAATATTCTTGTCGAAGCGGGTCTGATCGATTCTCACGACTGACGCGGCGAATGCATCGACGCGGTAGCCTTTGCCGCTGGTGCTCATTCGCGCGGCGTCGAAGGTGCGCGCGGTGTTTGCCCAGAGCAGCGGTCCGACCAGACGACCATCGCCGTAGAACAGCTCCTGTCTGCCGGCGCGGACGATGGTCGCTGCATTGTCGGCGCCGAACTGCGCGTACAGCTGGCGCAAGTCAGCGAAATCGCGGAATGGCGCCCCGGCGGGTGTTTTGTTTTTCCATGGTCCGCGCGCATCCATGCCTTCGACAAAGAAAGCCGTCGAACGTGTCGGGTGCACCCGGGCGTTTAGAAGAACTCTGGTTAGCGCGTAGCCGTCGGAGTTATTGCCGTTGAATCCGGCCGCGTCGTACGACTCGACGCGCACGCGCAGCTGTCCGCCGATGGTCGTGCCGAGCGGCAATTCTCCCGGCGGCCGCGAAGAGTGAGCACTGGGCCCGGCGTTGGTCTGCGCGCACAACACCGCAGGCGTAGCGATAAAGCAGGCGATCAACAATTCACGACGCATAGGCGAGTGGGTTCAGGTCCGAACGCTCAGCACGGCCGCCCAATGTCGTATCAGGGGATACCCTTGCGCAAGAACGAATTTCCCTTACACTTCCCTTTTGCTCCGACAGGAGCAATCAGTTTTTGGTGCTTTTTTCTCCCGCATCCCGCAACCCTGCCCGCACCCCGCAATCTCCTGCCCCACCCCTCCGTCCATGCCCAGCGCTCTCTCGGTGATGCAAGGCACTCTCGATCTGCTGATCCTCAAGGCACTGGCGATCGAGCCGATTCACGCGTGGGGGATTGGCGTGAGGATTCGCCAGTTGTCGGGGAATCAATTCAACGTTGGCCAGGGCTCGGTTTATCCTGCCGTGCAACGATTCGAGAATCGCGGATGGGTCGCGTCCTATTGGCGCACGACCGAGAACAATCGCATTGCGCGCTACTACGAGTTGACGGCAACCGGCCGCCACGCGCTTGCCGAAGAGATAGCGGAGTGGCAGCGCTACGACGCGGCGATGGGTCGGGTCATCGCCGCTGACTAGCTATCAGCGGCGCTGGGCTTCGCGCGCGAGCAGTCGCGCGTGGGCGCGCAAAATCTTTTTCTGATTCTTGATGATCGCGTCCTGGTTGCGCAGGATGCGAGTCTGATTGCGCAGGAGCTGCGGCAGGAGATCCTGATGCTTGATGATCCTCTGCTCGTTGCGGATGATGACCCGCTGGTTGGCTATGATGGTGTTCTGTTTTTGGACGGTTGCCTGCGCCATTAGCGATTCACCTGGTGTCGGCTCCTGGATGCCTTCGTCGTGAGCACAAGAATGGCGCTCACGGACGGCCTACGGCAAGCGTGGATTGCAGCGCCGCTGCCATTCCTCTACTCGGCATGTATCTGGCAAAGTGTCGAGTCATGGACATTCGGCGATTATGCGCTGCCTCATTGGCCGTCGCGGCGGCGGTTGCAACGAGCGCCTGCTGCGGCGGAGAACAGCACGCAGTCACGGTCTCGGCGCCCGATCTATTCACGGTCAATGTCGGCTCGACGACCCTCGAGACATACTCCAACCGTCAACTGACCTCGCCACCAATCGAGTCGTCGAAGCTGGAGTTCATCTTCAACACCCTGGAAGGCGCGGCGGACGGCGACGGCGTCATAATCAGTTTTTCCGGTAACGATGCCTCGAGCAGTGGGGCAATTCTCCTATCGGTGGCGTTGCCGGTAGGATTGCACGATGGCGATGTCTATACGGTTGGCCGGACTTTCACCAACGATCCGAACGCTGCCGATGAAGGCGCTGCGTACGGCCCCTATGATCTTGCGCAACCGAACCAGGCCGAGGTCGCATTCAGTGCATCGACGTACACATTTCCTCCGCCCCATTTCGACGTGAACTATCGCGCGACGAACACGACCGGAACCATTCGCGTCAGTCACCGTCTGCCGGGACAACTGGAGCTGACGCTCGATCTGAGTTTCACCGATGCCGACGGCAATCCGGCGATGCTGACGGGTCGCGCACTGGCCGTAAACGATCGGTTTAACGGCAGCTGCAGTTAGCGGCGAGGCGCAAGCAGCGTACGGCAGCAGAAATCGCACGGCGAGCTTGATAAAAGGTTTGCGAATCTTAGCGTTGGTGCCAAGGAGGATTCTCTCGTGAACGCTGTGTCGGCTATTCCGCTCGAGCCGCTTCCGCGACCCGCCGATTACGACGAACCCATCTGGGGTCGCGAGACGTGGCCGTTTCTCGTCGCGGTCCATCGTGGAGAAGAGGCAACAGTTCGCGAGATGCTGTCGCGCGATCCGTCACTGGTGCGGGCCGAGTACGCGTACTTGCAACCGTTGCACTACGCGGTGAAAGGCGGAAGTTCGTCGATGGTTCGCTTGCTGCTAGAGGCGGGCGCGGACCCATTGGCGGAAGGTTGGTCTGGCCGATTTGGCGGCGAGCCGAGAGACGACACGCCGCTCGCACGCGCACGGGACCGCGAGCTTCCAGAAATCGTCGCCCTGCTCGAAGCCGCGGCGGCAGGAAAGGATCGCTCTGTCGCTCCTGAGCGCAAGGCGCCGCCGACGCCGGAGCGCGGGCTCGAGGACGAGATGATGCGGATCTGCCATCGTGGGGACGTCAGCGCTGCGCTCGAGATGATCGAACGTCATCCAGGAATTGCGCAGGCGGGGCTATACGAAGCTGTCCATCAGAATCATCCGCAGCTGGTGCGCATTCTGTTGGAACACGGCGCAAAGGCGACCAAGCCGTGGCGGTGGGCGTGTTGGTACACACCACTGATGCATTCCTTGCGCTACAACGAGCCACGCTACGATATCGCCCAGATGCTGTTGGATGATGGCGTCGATCCGAACGAGCGGAACGGGTTGGGGATGACGACACTGCACATCCTCGCCGGAGAAGGCACTGTCGACGCTGCACGCTGGCTCATCGATCGTGGTGCGGACATTCGGGCGCACGACGAGCAATACCAATCGACACCGCTGGCGTGGGCAGCGCGCGCGGGGCGCGAGGACATGGTGCGATTTCTTCTGACGCGCGGCGCGCCGATGGTCGATGTCGAAGACGAGCCGTGGGCGACTCCGATTGCATGGGCGCGTCGGCGCGGACATCGACAGATACTCGAGCTGCTCGACGGAGGTTAGCGGTTAGCCGCGAGCGGCTGGCGAAAAAAAAAGGGACGCCCTTTCGGACGTCCCTTTGTTGATCATGAAGCCGAGTTATTCGCCAGCAGATGAATCGCCGTCATCGAATCCGTAGCGCGCGGGATCCTTCGAGATGCGCGCGGCAGCGATCATCATCGGCACGTAATCCTGCGTCTCCTTCGGCAGGAGCTTCGAGATACGATAGTAATCCTCGTCGCTTCCCTTCTCACTACCTGTAACCTGACGCATGATGCGACCGACGCGATTCTCGCCGGTGTTGTACGCCGCCGCAGCGAGGTACCACGAGCCGAAGCGATCGTACAGGTCGGACAAGTACGCGAGCGCCGCATCAGTTGCCTTGGCCGGCACGTTGCGCTCGTCGACCTTCTTGTTGACGGTCAAACCGTAGCGACGGCCAGTCTCGCTGATGAACTGCCACAATCCACCCGCTTTCGCCGGCGACTGCGCCTTCGGGTTGAAGCCCGACTCGATCATCGCCAGATAAATCAGGTCCTGCGGCATGTCGCGCTGTTCGAGCTTCTGCGAAATCATCGGCTCGAACGTATCCTTGCGATCGAGCCACAGCGCGAAACGCGACTTCACTTTCGGGTCGGTGCTGAAAAGCTTGACCCACGAATCGACACGCGGATTGTTGAGATTGGGCAGATCCCAGCTCACGCCGGACGACGACGGCGCGACATCCCGTGCAAGGATAGCGTCGACTGCGCTGACCTGCGGCAGATTCGGATGCACGTTCTGCACGGTATACAGCGACGCGAGCAGCGCCGCGGTCAGCAGACCGATGTGCCGGCTGAGGCCGGATTTGAGAATCCTGGTGGATTGATTCAGACCCGCTGCCACGAGATCTCTGGATCGGGCCAAATCAGACTTCAGGATTTGCTTGATCTTGTCCACAGCAACCTCCGAGTGAAAACGCCACTTGGCGCAGAGTCCTTCGAGCAGCAAGCTATGGCGCTGCGCAAAGGATCCGACGGCTTGGGACGATCAAATGTTTAGACTCTTAAATCTAATCAATTCAGAGCGGTTTTTGAACCCCTCTTCGAGCCTAACTGATGAGCTAACGCTTTATTGGACAAAGGGTTAGACGCACTCACCGGGGCCGCGTTAATGCGGGGGCTTATAGCTGAGCTTTAGTGGCGATTCAGGATAGGTGATTAGGGATCGGCACCCGTTAAGGGGCTCTTCGCAACCTCATCCTTCATGCCTCATCCGTCATGCCTCATCCGTCTACTCGACTTTGATAAACGCGAGCGCGTTATTGGCATTCATCGGAATCACCAGCTGCTTCGCGCCCGCGTCGTAGCACATCGACGCCGCACTGGGAATGTTCTGGGCGATCAGCTCAGCCGCTCGACCCGGACGGATGCGCGACACACCGCCGTTGACGACGCTGCTCACGTACTTCGTGCCATCCGGCATGATCACCAACCCATCGTTGCCGGCCTGGGCCGCATTCTCGGTTTTGATCAACTGCCCACTGCGCGAGAAAGTGAGGACTGCGTTGTCGCCGATATTGACGACGACGATGTTGCCCTGTGGATCGAACGCGATGCCGTTGGGCAGATTGAGCGGCTTGCCCTGAACGAATACCGATGTCGTGCCATCGGGCGTGATCTTCCAAACCTTCCACGTCGAATCAGCATTCGGGCCGCGGTCACCTGTCTGCGTCGCGTAGATGGTGCCGTCGTCAGCAACCTCGATGTCGTTGAGCCACGGCGATCGCTCGACGCGGAACGCGCCCGCCGGCATTCCCGTCTTCATGTCGAACTTGCGGATCACGGCCACGCTGGGGTCAGTCGAGCTGGTGCCGCCATCACGGTCGGCGACGTAAAGAAATCCGTTGACGATGTCGCTGCCGAAGGGATCGTTGAGCACGAGCGGCGGCGTGAGACTGGCGCGATCCTGCGGATTCTGCACGCCGATCCAGCGTGCAGTATGCACCGAGCCATCGTGATTGATGAACGAGATCCACGCGTTGTTCGCCTGCACGTTTTGCGGCACGCCGCGATTCGGCACCACGATCAGATCGCGCTGCGGATCGTACGAGCAGCTCTCCGCGGAATAGATCGCGCCGTAGACTTTCACGTTGGACGACGTCTTCTCCAGCGTTCCATTTGCAGTCGGCTCGACCGGCAATCCAAGTTGATTGCCGACGTAGAACGGCCGCTGCGCCGGCGGCTGCTGTGAACGCGCGGGTGCACTCGCTAGAACGAGCGCGACGCTGGCGACGAAAATCGTCCGGTTCATGGTAAGTTCTCCGCTACGTGGGTGGGGCTCGCGTTTGCGATAACGTAGGGCTACGGTATTGCCATGGCAAACGAGCGGATCATTGGTGACGCGATTCCGGGAAACTGCGAGCTGATCGAAGTTCATATCAGCGAGCTGCGGCAGCTTTTCAATCCGATCGATCCGTCTCCGCTTGCAGAGAGAGATCTCGACTCGAAGGCGGAAGATTTCATCCTCAGCTGGGCGCGATCGGTTCGTGCGGATGCGTCGCTGGCGCTTCAGGTATTCGTCGACCGCGAAGATCCCGGCGACAGACCGTCGCTCGCTGGCGACGCGATCCGCGAATTCTTTCACCAGCGATCGCTGAGCGCGCACCGCCGGTTGAAGCAGCTATTTCGCATCGGCCGCACCAGTCTGTTGATCGGAATTGTCGCTCTCGCTGCCGCGGTGGTGGTCGCGGGTATCGTCGACCGCGCGCTCAGCGGGATCGCCGTCGGTGCGCTGATTCGTGAGAGCATCGTCATCGGCGGCTGGGTCGCGATGTGGAAGCCGCTGGAGATCTTCCTCTACGACTGGTGGCCGATCCGCGCCGAGCGAAAGCTATACGATCGATTGAGCAGGATGCCGGTGAAGATCGTTTACCAGAACCCGCGCCCCCCGGCCGCTACCACCTGATCCCAATGCTGAGTGTGCACGCCGCGATCAATAGTGTGAACGTCGAATGCGTGCAGTGTTTCGTCGACGCGTCTTTGGTCGCATGATGCCAGGTGAAGCCATGGTATCCAACGCGCTGCGCTATTTTCGAATCTCGCTTGCCACCATCGTAGCGCTGACCGGACTAGCCAACGCACAGGAAGCGCGCGTGTTCAATGGCGCGCCGGGCGCACAATGGATCGCGCCTCGAGCAGCGCCGGGCGATTCATTCACCGTGTTTCACGCACGACACGGCTTTACACTCGAGAAGACGCCGGCGCGATTTCTCGTTCACGTGTCCGCCGACAATCGATATCGATTGTATGTCAACGGCGTGCAGGTGTCGTCGGGTCCACAGCGATCCGATGTCAATCATTGGCGCTACGAGACGATCGATCTCGCACCGCAGCTCCATGCAGGCCGCAACGCCATCGCTGCCCTCGTTTGGAACTGGGGCTCGGCGCGGCCCGTCGCACAGCACAGTTACCGCACCGGCTTTCTGATGCAGGGCGATAGTCCCGTCGAAGCAGCGCTCGTCAATTCCGACACTACCTGGAAAGTGAAAATCGATTCGGCGTACGCACCAATCGTCATCACCAGCGCCAGCATGGGGAATTACTACGCAGCGGCATCCGGTGATTCTATAGTTGGAACGCGCTATCCATGGGGCTGGGAGCGCGCGGCGTACGACGATCGTGCGTGGACTGCTCCGTTGATCGTCGGCAATGTCAGGCGACACGCAATGCCGCCCGGCGATTACGGTGAAGTGTCCGGCTGGCAGCTCGAGCCGCGATCGATCCCGCCGATGGAAGAGCGCGTACAACGTCTCGCCGCCATTCGCCGCGCCACTGGAATTGTCGCTGACACGGGATTTCTCCGTGGAAGTGGAGACCTGTTGATTCCCGCCCACACGACTGCGTCGATTCTGCTCGACCAGTCGCACACTACCGATGCCTACCCCGTGCTCCAGACGAGCGGCGGCGCGGGCAGCGTCGTGCGTCTCACCTACGCCGAAGCGCTCGTCGACGCGAAGGGACAGAAAGGAAATCGGAACGACATCGAAGGTCGAACCATCCACGGTGTGCACGACGTCTTTCTGCCTGACGGCGGTGCGCACCGAACGTTCACCACTCTCTACTGGAAATCGTTTCGCTACATCCAGCTGGACATCACCACGCATGACGAGCCGCTGCGGATCCACGATTTCCACGGAATCTTCACCGCGTATCCGTTCGTCGAGCGCGGGCGATTCAGCAGCGACCTGCCGTGGCTCTCAGACGTTTGGCGCATGAACTGGAATGGCGCCCGCATTGGCGCGTTCGAGACGTACATGGACACGCCGTACTGGGAACAGCTTCAGTACGTCGGCGATACGCGCATTCAGGGACTGATCTCACTCTACGTCGCCGGCGACGATCGCCTGGTGCGACAGGCGATCGAGCATTTCGACCTGTCGCGGATTCCCGAAGGCCTGACGACCAGCCGGTATCCGTCGTCGCTGACGCAGATCATACCTCCGTTCTCTCTGATCTACGTCGCGATGGTGCATGACTACTTCA
>DATFHK010000138.1:0-4176 GCA_035248505.1 Gemmatimonadaceae bacterium
TTGCGCTGCAATCAGCTCGCCAATCAAGCCGGTAGCGAAGAATACGCTGCCGACGATGACGCACGTTTCGACGAGATTGATCAGCGGGCGGAAGCCGACGCCGCCGATCACGCGCCAGAGAATGGCGACGATGCCGACGATGACGCCGACTATGAATAAAGCCGCGCCGAGCAGGCCGAATAGGAGCAGCGGCTTGCGTGCGAAGCGCAGCTCGAACCAGACGGCGAGCATGTCGAGCACGCCAACGGGAATGCGGCCGATGCCGAACTTCGATTGACCTGCGTTGCGCGGATAGAGCGGCACCGGAACCTCCGAGACAAGGAAGCCACTGGCTGACGCCATCACGACCATGTAGCGGTGCCAATCAGGACGATTGGGCAACGCGTCCATCACTTCGCGGCGATACGCCTTCACGGAATTCAGATCGCGCACCCTGACCTTGAACAACGATCGGCTGAGGCGGTTGTAGATACCGGACACGAATGCCTTCTCGTATTTCCCTTCCTTGTAGCCGGCGACCATGTCGGCTTCACCGGCCAGAATCGGCGCGACGAGCCGCGGAATGTCCTCGGGCTTGTACTGGAGATCAGCGGGATAAAAGACAAGGACGGATCCGCGCGAGTGCAGGTAGCCGGTGCGGAGTGCATCGGCAATTCCACGCCGCACGGTGTGTCTGACGACGTGCATGAACGGATACTTCGCGCTCAGCTGCTGGAGTACGTTCCAGGAATCGTCGACGGACCCGTCGTCGATGACGACGACTTCGTAGCGGTGAGGTGCGTTTTGAAACGCTGCCTGGGCCTGCTCGAGAAATAAGGGGAGGTTCTCTGCCTCGTCCTTGGCGGGAACGAGAACGCTGACGTCAGGGCGAGTCGACACCGACTGAAGCGATTGGCTGCCGGTAAACCGCTGCGCCTCCGTCGCTTCAGCCCGTGGCGCTGACGTCATACGCGTTTGCGCATCCGTGCTGAAAGGACGCCCAACTGATCGCGGTACTTGGCGACTGTACGTCGCGCGATCTGCACTCCGCTCTCGCGCAGAATGTTGACGATCGCCTGATCGGTAAGGGGATGCCGAGGATCTTCTTCCTGCACCAGCTTCTGAAGCTGCGCTTTGATTCCGCGCGCGGAAACGTCTTCGCCGTCTGAAGTTGCGAGTCCCGAGGAGAAGAAGAACTTGAGGGGGAGCACGCCTCGAGGAGTCTGCACGAACTTCTCGTTGGTGACTCGACTGACCGTCGACTCGTGCATGTTGATGACTTCGGCGACTTCACGAAGTGTGAGCGGCTTGAGATGCTGGATTCCCTTCTCGAAGAAATCGCGCTGCCGCTCGACGATGTAGTTCATGACCTTGAGCATCGTCTGACGCCGCTGCTCGATCGCCTGGATCATCCAGTTGGCGGAGTTAAGCTTGTTGGAGATGAACTCCTTGTTCTCGCCGTCGAACTTTTTCTTGTCGCGGGCGATTTCCTGATAAGCCCGACTCAGCTTGAGCCGTGGCAGGTTGGCGTCGTTAAGGAAGACGTGGTATTTGTCGTCGATTTTCTCGACGATCAGATCGGGGATGATGTAGTTGTCGTCGCGCGATCCGAACTGGAGTCCCGGCTTGGGATCGAGCTTGGCGATCTCGTCGGCCGCTTTCTGCACGTCGGTGGCGCTGATCCCGAAGCGCTTGGAGATCTCACTCCAACGGTGGTTGATCAACTCCTCGAAGCAGTCGCGCACGAGCCTGTAAGGAACCGACTGCTCGAGACCTGATTCCTTGAGCTGGAGGAGGAGACACTCGCGCAGGTCTCGCGCGCCGACGCCCGGCGGATCCAGGCTCTGCACCGTCGCCAGCATCTTGTTCCCTTCTTCGATGGTGTACAACGGAAGATCGTCGGTGTCGCGCCCCGCGCTCTCCGCCGTTTTCGTCACCACGTCGTTGAGGGCGATGATGATATCGTCAACGCTGCAAGCGAGATAGCCGTCGTCGTTGATGTTGCCTATGAACTCGTCGGCGAGGACGGTTTCGCGCGGCGTCAACTCGAGCAGGCTCACCTGATCGCGCAGGTGATCGCTGAGATCGCGCGTTGCAACGGTGACCGGCTCGAAGTACTCGCGCTCCTCGTGCTCCTCGCGACGGCCACCGGCAGTGTCGAAGCCGTCGAGAAGAATTTCCTCCCAATCGATCTCGCCGTTTCGGTCGTCCTCGGCTTCTGTTTGTTGCTGTTCTTCGACCTCGGTCTCCTGCTCCTCCTCCTCTTCCTCTTCGGCTTCGACGAGATCGAGAAACGGGTTATTCAGGAGCTCCTGCTTCAAGTGCTGCTGGAGATCAAGCAGCGGCATGTAGAGCAGATCCATCGCCTGGTAGAGGCGAGGATTGATCTTGAGCTCCTGGCGGAGTTGGGTCGATTGGTTAAGCCCAGGCTTCACGCGACAGCCCCGTCGTCTTTCGCGCGCGAGAAGCGTTCGCGCAAGCGAGCGGTAAGTGTTGGTCCGAGATATATATCTGCCACTTTGTCATCGAATACGAGATCGCGAACCGTACCTGATACTGTCACCTGGCCATCGTACATAATGTATGCACGGTCCACGATATCGAGGGTCTGCTCCACGTTGTGATCGCTGATCAGCACACCGATTCCGCGATGACGCAGTCCGGCAACGATGGTTTGAATGTCGTGAACGGCGATTGGATCCACGCCGGCAAATGGTTCGTCAAGCATCATGAACTTTGGATCTGTGACGAGAGCTCTGGTGATCTCCAATCGACGCCGCTCGCCACCTGACAGCGCGTAAGCCTTGCTATGGCGAAGCCTCTTGATGCTGAGTTCATCGAGCAGCCTTTCCAGCCGCTGAGACCGCTCGGCGGCGGAGATAGGAAGTGTCTCCAGGATTGCCAGAATGTTGTCTTCTACCGATAGCTTCCTGAAAATCGAAGGTTCCTGTGAAAGATAACCGATCCCTCGCCGGGCACGCTCATACATCGCAAGCTTTGTGATGTCCTCGCCGTCCAG
The DNA here is from genome assembly GCA_035248505.1 of Gemmatimonadaceae bacterium. Classification (GTDB taxonomy): domain Bacteria; phylum Gemmatimonadota; class Gemmatimonadetes; order Gemmatimonadales; family Gemmatimonadaceae; genus UBA4720. The sequence continues at coordinate 2,999 of DATFHK010000138.1, forward strand.
CACTATCTTCCCCGCCAGAGGCTGGATCAGCCCCACAATCATGTAAAACGTCGTCGTCTTCCCTGCTCCGTTGGGACCAAGCAGGCCAACGATCTCGCCCTGCTGAAGCTGCACCGCGACATCGTTTACGACTTTACGACCGCGGTAGATCTTGGTGAGTCCCGCCGCCTCCAGCGTGCTTCCACCAATAAGCGATGGCCGCGGCGGCGTCGACAGCGATAGCCGGGAGTGTTCACCCGTTGCCCGCATCGCTTCGGCGAACTCGCCGCGATAGGGCGCGATGTCCTGCCAGAGCGTAGGCGAAAACCGGACCGTCGCGGCGTCCCGTTCCAAGTCCCCATCTACGGGCAGGATTATCCCCCGCTCGGCGAGCCGCGGTAGAATGGAGGTGGTTATGAAGCTGCGGACCTCGTCGTGGCCAAGGCGGCCTGCCTCGCGCTCTGCGTCCGCGCCCTTCACTCGTAGCGCGCGCAGGTAGTCTTCGCGGTAATTGGCGGCGACGTCGCGGACCTTGGCCACGCCTTCGTCGTCGGCAGCGCGCACGAGCGCATGGATGGCGAAGCCGTCAATTTGCTTGTTCGGCGACGAATCCCCAATCAACGAGCGCACGCTCTCGGGCAGCGCGTTGAAATCACTCACGGCCGAGTGCCCGTTGGTTTGGCCGGTGTCGGCGGATTTGGTTGTGGGTTGGTCGGCGTGGGTCTGGCGGGCGTCGTTCTCGATCCCGGTGCAGCTGTTCCAGGAGCCGCGGTTGTTCCCGCCGCGGGTGTTCCCGCCGCGGGTGTCGACGCGGTTGCCGGCTCGATCAGGACACCAGTGGCTTTATCGGTCACAGTTACAGTGGCGACTTTGCCCAGCTCGAACAGGATTTCGATGATTCTGCCACGCACGTAGTTAATCGACGGTTGGTCGATCGGGCCCTTCGAGCTTTTCATCTGATAGAACGAGCTCGCGTTGCCGCTGGCGACGATCTCGCGGATTTTGGGCTTGCTCGACGTATCGGCCGCAGCAAGAGAGTCGAAGTGTGCGACGATTGTATCGCCGCGCATCCAGTCGCGCTGCTTCGAAACGATTCCCGAATCGGGGTTGCTCTCGGCGTAGGCGTTTCGGATTGCGTGCACTTCGCGGATTCGCTGCTGGGGCATGATGGCATCGATCGAATCGGCGAGAATTTCTCG